>NZ_UGQM01000001.1:5474212-6148425 GCF_900454025.1 Mycolicibacterium gilvum
GACCTGCGCGAGGCGACCCGGTCGGGCACCGTGCAGCTCGGAGCCGCCGACACGTTCGAGGCCGACGGATCTGCGGACGTCACCAGCTGTTACGACGGGGCGCTCGTTCGCTACACCGAGGACGGCCGCACCGTGACGGTGGTGGGCAGCGACGAGTTCGTGCTGAACTCCGGTCTGTTGCACGAGGGCAACGCGGCGCTGGCGATGAACCTCGCGGGCAGCCAACCCCGGATGATCTGGTACGCGCCGCAGTTCAACGAGGGCGACGGATCGGCCGGTGACGCCCCGTTCACCGATCTCATTCCCCCGCAGGTGTATTGGATGGTTCTGCAGCTGGCGCTCGGCGTCGGACTGCTGGCCTGGTGGCGCGGCCGGCGCGTGGGCCCGCTGGTCGCCGAGCAGCTGCCTGTGGTGGTGCGCGCGTCGGAGACGGTCGAAGGCCGCGGCCGGCTCTACCGGTCCCGGCGCGCCCGCGACGTCGCGGCCGAGTCCCTGAGGACCGCGGCCCGCCACCGCATGCTGCCGCGTCTGGGCCTCAACCACGCGGCGCCGCCGCCGGCCGTGATCCAGGCCGTCGCGGATCGGTGCGGCCTGGACACGGCAGCCCTCGCCCATACTCTGTACGGACCACCCCCGGCCACCGACGCCGATCTGGTGAACCTGGCACGCGAACTCGACGACATCGAAAGGCAGGTCGCACAGTCGTGACTCAGTCCGCCCAGCACGAGGGCGCCCGCAACGCGCTGATGGCCCTTCGCGCCGAGATCGGCAAGGTGGTCGTCGGCCAGGACGCCGTCGTCAGCGGCCTGGTGGTCGCGCTGTTGTGCCGCGGCCACGTGCTACTCGAAGGCGTCCCCGGCGTTGCGAAGACCCTCCTCGTCAGGACCCTGGCCGCGGCGCTGCGGCTGGACTTCACACGGGTGCAGTTCACTCCCGATCTGATGCCCGGCGACGTCACCGGATCCCTGGTCTACGACGCCCGGACCGCCGAATTCGAGTTCCGTTCCGGCCCGGTGTTCACCAATCTGCTTCTGGCCGACGAGATCAACCGCACCCCGCCCAAGACCCAGGCGGCGCTGTTGGAGGCGATGGAGGAGCGTCAGGTCAGCGTCGACGGGCACCCCCGTCCGCTGCCCGACCCGTTCATCGTCGCGGCCACGCAGAACCCGATCGAGTACGAGGGCACCTACCAGCTGCCGGAGGCGCAGCTCGACAGGTTCCTGCTGAAACTCACTGTCCCCCTGCCGCCCCGGGATCAGGAGATCGCGATCCTGAGCCGGCATGCCCGCGGGTTCGACCCGCGTGACCTGTCGTTCGTGCAGCCGGTGGCCGGGCCCGCCGAGCTGGCCGCCGGCCGCGACGCCGTGCGGCAGGTGCTCGTGGCCGACGAGGTGCTCGGCTACATCGTCGACATCGTCGGCGCCACAAGGAATTCCCCGTCGCTGCAGCTCGGGGTGTCACCACGTGGGGCGACGGCCCTGCTGGCGACGGCGCGCGCGTGGGCGTGGCTGTCGGGCCGCGGCTACGTCACCCCCGACGATGTGAAGGCGATGGCCCGGCCCACACTGCGGCACCGGGTGGCGCTGCGGCCCGAGGCCGAGCTGGAAGGGGCCAGCGCCGACGGAGTGATCGAGGGCATCCTGTCCGCGGTGCCCGTGCCGAGATAGCCGCCGGCAGTGATCCTGACTGGTCGCGCCGGACTCCTCGCACTGCTGTGCGCGGTGCCGGTGCTGTCCTCTCCCTCTCCCGCAGTGGTTTTCTGGACCCTCGCGGGACTGCTGACGATCGCGATCGTCTGCGATGTCGCGCTCGCGGGCAGCCCGCGCGCGTTGCGGTTGACCCGCGGCGGCCCGACGTCGGCGCGGCTGGGCCAGCCGGTGACGGTCGATCTGACTGTCGAGAACGGTGGCCGGGCCCGGTTCCGCGGCGTGGTGCGCGACGCGTGGGCACCGAGCGCTCGGGCGCACCCGCGGACGCATGCGGTCGACCTTCCTGTCGGACAACGGGTTCGGATATCGACCGAGCTGACACCGGCGCGGCGCGGAGATCAGGTGTCCGCGCTGGTGACCGCCCGGTCCGTCGGCCCGCTCGGGCTGGCCGGACGCCAGGGTTCGCATCGGGTGCCGTGGCAGGTGCGCATCCTGCCGCCGTTCCTGTCCCGTAAGCATCTGCCGTCGCGGCTGGCCCGGCTGCGGGAACTCGAAGGCATGACCCCGGTGTTGATCCGCGGGCAGGGCACCGAATTCGACTCGCTGCGTGAGTATGTCGTCGGCGACGACGTCCGCTCGATCGACTGGCGCGCGACCGCCCGGCGCGCCGATGTCGTGGTGCGGACGTGGCGGCCCGAACGCGACCGGCGCGTGCTCATCGTGCTCGACACCGGGCGCACGTCGGCCGGCCGGGTCGGCGTCGACCCCACGCTTCTCGATCCCGGAGGGTGGCCCCGCCTCGACTGGTCGATGGACGCCGCGCTGCTGCTGGCCGCACTGGCCGCCCGCGCCGGCGATCACGTCGACCTGCTGGCACACGACCGGGAGACACGCGCGGCCGTCGTCAACGCCTCCCGCACCGAGCTTCTGGCACAACTGGTCTCGGCGATGGCACCGCTGGAGCCCGCACTCGTGGAGTCCGACGCCCGGGGGATGGTCGCGGCGGTGCAGCGGCGGGTCCGGCGTGCCGCGCTGGTGGTACTGCTGACCGACCTCAACGCGTCGGCCCTCGACGAGGGTCTGCTCAGCGTGCTGCCGCAGTTGACGGCCAAGCACCGGGTGATCGTCGCCGCGGTCGCCGATCCGCGCGTCGAGAAGCTCGCGGCCGGGCGCGCCGACGCCGTGGAGGTGTACGACGCGGCGGCCGCCGAACGCGCCCGCAACGACAGGAGCGCGGTCGCGTCGCGGCTGCGGTCCCTGGGCGTCGACGTCGTCGACTCCCCACCCGAGGAGCTCGCCCCCGACCTGGCCGACCACTACCTCGCGATGAAAGCCACCGGCCGCCTCTAGGGGGTGGGTGGTCACCTTTCCCCGCGAGCAGACACATACTCGGGCGTGTCGCCGGCGCGTCGTGCGAGTTTGCGTCTGCTCGCCGCCGAAAAACCATCCCCACATCCGACTTCATCCCCAGCACAAGCAACTGGTGCGCCACCGCACCCCCGCGTCAGCCCGACGATTCGGGCATGCGGAAAGTCCTCGACGAGGTCCTGCGACGCTGTAACGGCTACGCGACGACGGCGGCGCTACTCGACGTGATGAGCCGCCAGCAGCTCGACGGCCTGGTCCGCAGACGAGAACTGGTGCGCGTCTGGCACGGTGTCTACGCCGTCGCGCAACCCGACTCCCGCGGCCGTCTGAACTCTCTCGACGCGTTCCTCGGGCAGCACGCGGTGGCATGCCTCGGGACAGCGGCGAGCCTCTACGGATTCGACACCGAAGCCACCGAGACGGTCCACATCCTCGACCCCGGCGCCAGGGTGCGACCGGTCGACGGGTTGATGGTGCACCAACGCGTCGGCGCACCGCTTCGGCGCGTCGACGGGCGGTTGGCGACGGCGCCGGCGTGGACGGCCGTCGAGGTCGCGCGCGTGCTCCCGCGGCCCCGAGCGCTCGCCACCCTCGACGCGGCCCTGCATTCGGGACTGTGCACCGCGGTCGAGCTCGGGGCCGCGGCACACGAGCAGCGCGGTCGCCGCGGCATCGTCAAGGTGCGCGAATTGCTCGCGATCGCGGACGGCCGCGCCGAGTCGCCGATGGAAAGCGAGGCGCGACTGGTGATGCACGACCACGACCTGCCGCGTCCCGAGCTCCAGTACGTCATCGACGGGACCCACGACGACATGTGGCGGGTGGACTTCGCGTGGCCCGAGCACCATGTCGCCGCCGAGTACGACAGCATGGACTGGCATTCGGGTCGCGTCGCGATGCTCAGGGACAGAGCGCGGTACGCCGGTATCCAGCACGCCCGCTGGACGGTGATCCCGATCGTCGTCACCGATGTCCGCGTTCACCCGGCCCGACTGGCGGCACGTATTGCCGACCACCTGCTGCGGGCCGCCTCGTGACGCCGCGAACAGACGCAGAGTCGCACGGCGCGCCGGCGACACGCCCGAGTGTGCGTCTGCTCGCGGGGAAACTCAGCCCGTCGGCACGACGTCGGGGGCGTCCTCGATGTCGCCGGTCTCCCCTGCCGCCACCGCGCGGCGGCCGAAGTACACGACGTAGCCGACGAATGCGCCGAATGCGGCGACACCGATCGCGACCCGGACGATCGTCGGCAGCGACGACGGCGTGACGAAGCCCTCGATCACGCCCGCGACCAACAGCACGGCGACGAGTCCGATCGCGACCGCGATCACCGCACGGCCCTGCTCGGCGAGGACCTGCCCGCGCGGACGGTCCCCCGGTGCGATCACCGACCAGCCCAGCCGCATCCCGACGCCGGCCGCGACGAACACCGCCGTCAACTCGATGAGCCCGTGCGGGGTGATCAGGCCGAGGAAGACGTCGCCGCGGCCGGCCTCGAACATCAGCCCGGCGTTCAGCCCGAGGTTGGCCGCGTTCTGAAACAGGATGTACGGGATCGGGATTCCGAGCAGGATCGACATCGCGATGCACTGAGCGGTCACCCACGCGTTGTTCACCCACACCTGCAGCGCGAACGACGAGGCGGGGTGTTCGCTGTAGTAGTTCGCGAATTCGTGGTTGACCAGCTGGGCGATCTCAGACGGCGTGCCGACGGAGGCCTGCACCTCGGGCGAGCGGGCGATCCACACCGCGATCACCGCGGCCACCAGATAGAACGCCGCCCCCGACGCCACCGACCAGCGCCGGGACCGGTACACCACCACGGGGAACGACACCGTCCAGAAGCGGAGGAACTCGCGCCACAGCGGGGCGTGCGCACCGGTGACGACCGCCCGGGCCCGCGCGACGAGCCCCGAGAGCTTGCCGACCAGCACCGCGTCCGAGGACGACGACCGCACGATCGACAGGTGGGTCGACACCCGCTGGTACAGATCGACCAGCTCGTCGACCTCGGCGCCGGTCAGGTGCCGCTTGCGTTTGACCAGGTGGTCGAGGCGGTCCCACGTCGGGCGGTTCGCGAGGACAAACGCATCGACATCCACCCCCGGGATTTTAGTAGCGTTGCTGATTATGGTCGGCCAGCAACAACCCGTGGTAACCGGCGACGCGGTCGTCCTCGACATCCAGATCGCCCAGCTACCGGTGCGGGCGCTGTCGGCGTTGATCGACGTCTCCGTCGTGGCGCTGGTCTACGTCATCGGGGTGATCCTGTGGGCGATGACGCTGTCGCAGTTCGATCCGGCGTTCTCGGCGGCGGTGCTGATCATCTTCACGGTGCTGGCACTGGTCGGGTATCCGACGATCTTCGAGACGGCCACCCGCGGCAAGACGCTGGGGAAGATGGTGCTCGGTCTGCGGGTGGTGTCCGACGACGGCAGCCCTGAACGCTTCCGGCAGGCGCTCTTCCGTGCGTTGGCGGGCGTGATCGAGATCTGGATGCTCACCGGTGGTCCGGCCGTGCTGTGCAGCCTGTTGTCCAGCAAGGGCAAACGCATCGGGGACATCTTCGCCGGCACCGTCGTCATCAGTGAGCGCGCGCCGCGACAGGCGCCGCCGCCGGCGATGCCACCGCAGCTGGCGTGGTGGGCCTCGAGTCTGCAGTTGTCCGGGCTGGCTCCGTCGCAGGCCGAGATGGCCCGTCAATTCCTCGCGCGCGCAGGGCAGTTGGATCCGCAGATCCGCGATCAGATGGCCTACCGCGTCACCTCGGACGTGGTGGCGCAGATCTCGCCGCCTCCGCCGCCGGGGGCACCGCCGGCGCTGGTTCTCGCGGCTGTGCTGGCCGAACGGCACCGCCGCGAGCTGGCGCGGTTGCAGCAGCCGGTCCCGGGACCCGGGTGGTACACAACGCCGCCCACGGCCCCACCTCCCCCGCCCCCGGGAACCGGCGGAGGGTTCACGCCGCCGTCCTGACTAGGCGGAGATCCAGTTTCCGTGGAATCCGTATGGAACTCGTTGCGGGAGAGCGATTCTCGCCATGGGCGGGCCGCTGAAGTCGGACGCGTCGATGATGACGAGGTCGCTGCCGTTGCGCTCGGGGTCGTAGACGTAGCCGAGGTACCAGCCGCTGCTCTCGTCGGCGGGCCCGGACGTCGACGGGACGAACACGGCCTCACCGGGCCCGCCGGAACCGAACCGGTGTTCCTCGGCCGCACCGGTGGTGAGGTCGTGACGGATCAGGTTCTTGTCACCGACGGACACCGCGTAACGGGCGGGCAGCGTCGCCAGACGGTCGTCGATGCGCGGGAACTCGACGCTGCGGTCGTCGAGTTGACTCTCGCTCACGGTGCCGGTCCGCAGGTCGATGGTCCACGTCCACATCACGCCCTCGGCGTCGAATCCACCGTTCTCACGCCATAATTCGGGGTATCGGACCGCCTGCAGCACCAGTTTGTCCCCGTCGGCCGACGCCGTCTCGTAGGCGTTGGCGACGTGGAAGATGTAGCACGGGTCGATGTCGAACCAGCGCACCTGCCCGAACGGGTCGTCGCGGCGCAGCAGTCCGAACCTCGCGCCGTAACCGTCGTCCCAGCGGTAGGGCATGTCCCCCGCGCCGCTCAGGGCGATGTCGAGGTTGAACACGATCGGCAGGTCCATGAACACCACGTGGTTCTGCGTCAGCGCGAAGTCGTGCATCATCGTCAGCGCCGGAACGTCGAGCGGACGGTTGATCACCAACTCCCCGTTGGCATCTGCGCGGTGGTAGGTGACGTGGGGGGTGAAGATGTTGCCGTAGCCGAAGAAGTGCAGTTCCCCGGTGGTCGGACAGATCTTGGGGTGCGCGGTCATCGCGTCGGTGAGCTTGCCGTCGAAGTCGTACGCCCCGAGGGTTTCCAGATCGTTGGTGATCTCGTAGGGCAGTGACGATTCCACCAGCGCCAGCGTCTTGCCGGCGTGGTTGACGACGTGGGTGTTGGCGACGCTGGCACGCAGGTCGCGGGTGCCGTCCTCGCGGTAGAGCGGGAACGGCTCGATGAAGCTGTCGGTGCGCACCCAGCGGTTGCGGTACCAGGCGGCTCGGCCGTTCTCGATCCGCACGCCGTGGATCATCCCGTCGCCGGTGAACCAGTGCCCGGTGGCGTCGCGGGGGTTGGGACCGTTGCGCAGGTACCAGCCGTCGAGTTCGGCGGGAATCGCACCCTCGACGGGCAGGTCGAACGCGGTGAGTTCGTCGGGCACGGGCGCGTAGTTGCCGACCTGGAAGATGCTTCGGTCGGCTTCGGTCTGATCCGGCGCGGTCTCGGTCATGGGCTGAACCTCCTGTCGCGATAACCCACCCTCACACCCCACCTCTGACATGTCAATAGTGGAACGTTTACGAGTCGTGCGGCGGACACCGATGGAGGAAGATCACGGAATGCCGGACCGCCGACACTCCGCCGCGCTGTTCAGGTCGGTCGTCGGCCGGGACGCGGCCAGCATCGTCGACGAGTTACGCCGGGTCATTCTCGACGGCGCCGCGCCGCCGGGCACCCAGATACCGGTCGCCGACGTTGCCGAGATGTTCGGGGTCAGTCACATCCCCGTGCGCGAGTGTCTGAAGACCCTGACCGCGGAGGGCCTTGTGCAACACCGACCGAACTCCGGGTACGCCGTCGCGCAGTTGACCGCGAGCGAACTGGCAGAGATGTACCTGGTCCGCGCGACGCTGGAATCCACGGCGATGTCGGCTGCTGTGCTGCGCGCGACGGACACCGACCGGGCCCACCTCGCCGAGGTCCACGAAACCCTGCAGCAGGCACTGAAATTCGACGACGCACAGGCCTACCACCGGCACAGCCGGGAGTTCCACATGGCGCTGAGCCGGCCCTCCCGCATGCTGCGCCTGGTGCACATGCTCGAATCCGCCTGGAACATCACCGAACCCGTGCAGTTGATGGTGCACGTGGAGCCGAGCCAACGGATGCTGCTCCATGACGACCACCGGGTGATGCTCGACGCGTTCCTCGCCGGTGACGCCGAATCCCTGCTGTCGGCCGCCGCCGTCCACAACACACGCCTCGACGCCGCCGTCGAATCCCTGCCTACCGATACCGGGCTGGTGCTCGGCGATCGGTGACTCGGCCAGAAATATATTCTTGACGCAACGGTCCGGAAACACACCGAAATTAGCTTCCCTGCAACGAAACTCTCCGTTCCACAGGCAGGAAGCGCTGCAATGTCAGAGACCCGGGATCTCCCTCCCAGCGCCGTCGTCGGCGCCCACGACATCGTCGAAGCCGCAGGCCATCCGGTCGGCTCGGGCGTCATCAAGGACGACTACGACCCGCGACTGACCAACGAGGACCTCGCACCGCTGGGAAAGCAGACGTGGAGCTCGTACAACATCTTCGCGTTCTGGATGTCCGACGTGCACAGCGTCGGCGGCTACGTCACCGCGGGCAGCCTGTTCGCCCTCGGCCTGGCCAGCTGGCAGGTGCTGATCGCGCTGCTGGTCGGCATCGTCATCGTGAACATCTTCTGCAACCTGGTGGCCAAGCCCAGCCAGCAGGCCGGCGTCCCGTACCCGGTGGTGTGCCGCAGCTCCTTCGGGGTGCTCGGCGCCAACATCCCCGCCATCATCCGCGGCCTGATCGCGGTGGCGTGGTACGGCATCCAGACCTATCTCGCCTCGGCGGCCCTGGATGTCGTGCTGCTCAAGCTGTTTCCCGGTCTGGCCCCCTACGCCGACGTCGACCAGTACGGGTTCACCGGTCTGTCGCTGCTGGGCTGGTGCAGCTTCATGCTGCTGTGGGTGCTGCAGGCATGCGTCTTCTGGCGCGGCATGGAGTCGATCCGCAAGTTCATCGATTTCTGCGGCCCGGCCGTCTACGTGGTGATGTTCATCCTGTGCGGCTACCTGCTGTGGAAGTCGGACTGGCACATCGGGTTGAGCCTCGGCGGGGAGAAGCAGGGCAACACCCTCGTGGTCATGCTCGGGGCGATCGCGCTGGTCGTCTCGTACTTCTCCGGCCCGATGCTCAACTTCGGCGACTTCGCCCGCTACGGCCGCAGCTTCGAGGCGGTCAAGAAGGGCAACTTCCTGGGCCTCCCGATCAACTTCCTGGTGTTCTCGCTGTTGGTGGTGCTGACCGCGTCCGCGACCGTACCGGTGTTCGGCGAGCTGCTGACCGACCCGGTCGAGACCGTCGCGCGCATCGACAGCACCACCGCGATCGTGCTCGGTGCGCTGACGTTCTCCATCGCGACGATCGGCATCAACATCGTCGCGAACTTCATCAGCCCGGCGTTCGACTTCTCCAACGTCAGCCCGCAGAAGATCAGCTGGCGCATGGGCGGCATGATCGCCGCGGTCGGATCGGTGCTGCTGACACCGTGGAACCTGTACTCCAACCCCGAGGTCATCCACTACACGCTGGAGACCCTCGGCGCGTTCATCGGTCCGCTGTTCGGCGTGCTGATCTGTGATTTCTACCTGGTCCGCAAGCAGAAGATCGTCGTCGACGACCTGTTCCGGATGACCGGCACGGGCAACTACTGGTACACGAAGGGCTACAACCCGGCCGCGGTGGCGGCGACGATCGTCGGTGCGCTTCTGGCCGTGATCCCGGTCCTGCTGGGCGGTTACGTCGCCGGCATGTCCACTGCGGCGCAGTACAGCTGGTTCATCGGGTGCGGCGTGGCGTTCGGTCTCTACTACCTGTTCGCCACGCGTGGGCCGTGGCGGATGACGGCGCTGCGGCTGCCGCAGGGCGCCGAACTCGTCGAGGGCTGATCAGTACGGCCCCGATAGTCCACTAGTGGAATATCGGGGCCGTACTATTCGCCCATGAGCCTTCGGATGGCGGCGCTGGGCCTGCTGGCCCAACACCCCGCTAGCGGCTATGACCTGCTGAAGAAGTTCGAGGCATCGATGGCCAACGTGTGGCCGGCGACGCAGAGCCAGCTCTACTCCGAGCTCAACAAGCTGGCCGACGACGGATTGATCGAGGTCACCGCGATCGGTGCGCGGGGTCGCAAGGAGTACGGCATCACCTCGCCGGGGCGCGACGAATTGCGCCGCTGGGTGATGGATTTCCACGACGATCCGCCGCAGCGCAGCAGCGCCCTGCTGCGGGTTTTCCTGCTGTCCGCGGTCCCGCCGGAGGAGGCGGGCAAGTACATGCGCGCGGTCGCCGACCACGCCGAACGCGATCTCGCGCGCTACGAGGCGCTGCGCGACGCCGTGCCGTGGAACCCGTCCGATGACGACGACTTCTACGGGCGGGCGGCGCTCGAGTTCGGGCTGCGCCAGGCGGCGATGACGGCCGACTGGGCGCGCTGGGTGGCCGACGGGATCCACGACCGGCACCGGTGATCGTTGCATCGCGATAGCTTCCGATATATCGTCACCATATCGGAAGCTGGTTTAGGCTTCCCCGACGAAAGATCGACACCCATGAGCTCCCCGTTCTCACCCCCTGACAATCCGTTCGAGCGCCGCGGTTTCGGCTTCGGCTTCGGGCCCGCCGACCGGCGCGTCCTGCACGAACGGCGCCGACAGGCCCGCCGCGAGTTCCGTGACCACGTCCGCGAACACCGCGGCGACGCCGGCTTTGGGGCCGGCTTCGGCGCGTTCGGCGGAGGCGCCGATTTCGGACCCGGCTTCGGGTTCGGCCCCGGCGGGCGCCGCGGTGGCCCCCGCGGACGCAGCCGGCGCGGCGACGTCCGTGCCGCCATCCTCAAGCTGCTCACCGATCGACCGATGCACGGCTACGAGATGATCCAGGAGATCAACGAGCGCAGCCGCCACATGTGGAAGCCCAGCCCGGGCTCGGTGTACCCGACCCTGCAGCTTCTCGTCGACGAAGGGCTGATCGTCTCGACCGAGGCCGAGGGCAGCAAGAAGCTGTTCGAGCTGACCGACGAGGGGCGTGCAGCCGTCGAGAAGATCGATACCGCCCCGTGGGACGCGATGGCCGATCAGGCCGATCCCGCCGCGCTCTCCCTGCGCAACGCCGCCGGTCAGCTGATGGGCGCTGTCGCGCAATCGGCGCACGCCGCGACGGCCGAGCAGCAGCAGCGCATCCTCGACATCGTGAACAACGCCCGCCGCGAGATCTACACCGTCCTCGGAGAAGACTGAGGAATTCGGCGCGCCGAATCCGTGTATGGACTAGGTATGGACACGTTCCCCCTCGGCTCGTACACGGTCGGTCGCGTCGGTTTCGGCGCGATGCAGCTTCCCGGCCCCGGCGTCTTCGGCCCGCCCCGCGATCACGCTCAGGCCCTCGCGGTGCTCCGGCGCGTCGTGGAGCTCGGCATCGACCACATCGACACCGCGCAGATCTACGGACCGAACGTCGCCAACGAACTGATCAGGGAGGCGCTGCACCCCTATGCCGACGGCCTCGCGCTGGTCAGCAAGGTCGGCGGCAAGCGCGACGAGCAGGGCAACTGGCTGCCCGCACAGGAGCCCGACGACCTGCGCAGGCAGCTCGAGGAGAACCTGCGCACGCTCGACACCGACCGGCTCGCGGCGGTGAACCTGCGCGCGTTCAACCACGACGACCCGTCGGTACCCGCCGAGCTGGACCGGGACCTGTTCGACCGGCAGCTCACCGCGATGATCGCCGCGCGCGACGAGGGCCTGATCGCGGGTATCGGGTTGAGCAATGTCAGCGCCGAGCACCTGCGCGCCGCGCTGGAGCGCACCGAGATCGTGTGCGTTCAGAACGCCTACAACCTGCTCGACCGCACGTCGCAGCCGGTACTGGACCTCAGCCGGGAGCACGGCATCGCGTTCGTGCCGTTCTTCCCGCTCGGCTCGGGCTTCCTGCCCGACAACCCGGTGCTCAACCACCCGGCCGTGGTGCGCGAAGCGCGCAGGCTCGGACGCACGCCGGCGCAGATCGTGCTGGCGTGGACGCTGTCGGTGGCGTCGAACGTGCTACTGATCCCGGGCACGTCCTCGGTGGCGCACCTGGAGGAGAACACGGCCGTGCGCGACATCGTTCTCGACGACGAAACCAAGCGGGAGCTGGACGCCGCGGCGTGAGCGATTATCGGTTTGGTGACCTCGGCCAATAAGATCGACGCCATCATGACCAACTCCACCGCCGATGCGTCGACGACGGCGGCCAAACGATCCGATCGCGTCTCGACCGAAGCGCAGCGCCGCAGAACGTTCGCCGTCATCAGCCACCCCGACGCAGGCAAGTCCACTCTGACCGAAGCGCTGGTCCTGCACGCCAAGGCGATCACCGAGGCGGGCGCCATCCACGGCAAGCAGGGCCGCCGCGCCACCGTGTCGGACTGGATGGAGATGGAGAAGGCCCGTGGCATCTCCATCACCTCGACCGCGCTGCAGTTCCCGTACACCACGCAGTCCGGCGACACCTGCGTGATCAATCTGCTGGACACCCCGGGCCACGCCGACTTCTCCGAGGACACCTACCGGGTGCTGACGGCCGTCGACTCCGCGGTGATGCTGATCGACGCGGCCAAGGGCCTGGAGCCGCAGACGCTCAAGCTGTTCCAGGTCTGCGCGCACCGGCGAATCCCGATCATCACGGTGATCAACAAATGGGACCGGCCGGGCCGGCACGCCCTCGAGCTGATGGACGAGATCAACGAGCGCATCGGATTGCGGCCGACGCCGTTGACCTGGCCGGTCGGCATCGCCGGAGACTTCAAGGGCGTGCTGGACCGCCGCACCGGAAAGTTCATCCGTTTCACCCGCACCGCGGGCGGTGCGACCGCCGCGCCCGAGGAGCACATCGACGCCGACAAGGCCCACGACGCGGCCGGAGTCGACTGGGACAACGCGGTCGAGGAGTCCGAGCTTCTTGAGGCCGACGGCGCCGACTTCGATCCCGACTCGTTCCTCGACTGCACCTCGACGCCGGTGCTGTTCACCTCGGCGGCGCTGAACTTCGGGGTCAACCAGCTGCTCGATGTTCTCGCCGCGCTGGCACCGTCCCCGAGCGGCCAGCTCGACGTCGACGGCAACCGCCGCGAGGCGGCGGCGCCGTTCTCCGCGTTCGTCTTCAAGGTGCAGGCGGGCATGGACTCCGCCCACCGCGACCGGATCGCCTACGCGAGAGTGTGTTCGGGCACCTTCGAGCGCGGCGATGTGCTCACCCACGCGACCACCGGCAAACCCTTCGTGACGAAGTACGCCCAGTCGGTCTTCGGACGGGAGCGTTCGACGCTGGACACCGCGTGGCCCGGCGACGTGATCGGGTTGGCCAACGCCAACGCGCTGCGGCCCGGCGACACCCTGTATCAGGATGTCGCCGTGCAGTTCCCGCCGATCCCGAGCTTCTCCCCGGAGCACTTCTCAGTCGCGCGCGGCACCGATCCGAGCAAGCACAAGCAGTTCCGCAAGGGCATCGAGCAGCTCGACCAGGAAGGCGTCGTGCAGGTGCTGCGATCGGACCGTCGCGGCGATCAGGCGCCGGTGCTCGCGGCCGTGGGACCGATGCAGTTCGAGGTGGCCAGCCACCGGATGGCGGCCGAGTTCAGCGCCCCGATCGAGCTGGAGTCGCTGCCGTATCAGGTCGCACGGATCTGCGACCCGGCCGACGCCGAGGCGCTGCAGAAGATGGCCGCTGTGGAGGTGTTCACCCGCACCGACGGTGTGCTGCTCGCGGTGTTCTCGACGAAGTGGCGTCTGGAGACGGTGCAGCGCGACAATCCGGACATCGTGCTGCGCGAACTGGTCGCGGCGGGCCAAGAGTAGCGCCGGCTCACTCGACGTCGACCCAGTCCAGCGTGCGGTGCACCGCCTTCTGCCAACCGGCGTAGCCGTCGGCGCGCTGCTCGTCGGACCACTCCGGTGACCACCGCTTGCCCTCCTGCCAGTTCGCCCGCAGGTCGTCCTCGCCGTCCCAGAACCCGACCGCCAGCCCCGCCGCGTACGCCGCGCCCAGCGCCGTCGTCTCGGCGACGACGGGCTTGACGACGTCGACGTCGAGCACGTCGGCCTGGATCTGCATGCACAGGTCGTTGGCCGTGATCCCGCCGTCGACCTTCAGAACCTCAAGGGGCACACCGGAATCGGCGGCCATCGCGTCGACGACGTCGCGGCTCTGGTAGCAGATCGCCTCCAGGGTGGCGCGCGCGACGTGGGCGTTGGTGTTGAACCGGGACAGCCCGACGATCGCGCCGCGCGCATCGGAGCGCCAGTACGGCGCGAACAGACCGGAGAACGCGGGCACGAAGTACACGCCGCCGTTGTCGTCGACCTGACGCGCCAGCGACTCGCTCTGCGAGGCGCCGCTGATGATTCCGAGCTGGTCGCGCAACCACTGCACCGCCGAACCGGTGACCGCGATCGAACCCTCAAGGGCGTACACAGGTTTGGCGTCCCCGAACTGGTAGCAGACGGTCGTCAACAGCCCGTTGTCGGACCGGACGATCTTCTCGCCGGTGTTCAACAACAGGAAATTGCCTGTGCCGTAGGTGTTTTTCGCCTCGCCGACCTGGAGGCAGACCTGACCCACCATCGCCGCTTGCTGATCGCCGAGGATGCCGGTGATGGGAATCTCGCCGTCGGCGGGACCCGTCTCGACGGTCACCCCGTACGGTTGCGGCGACGAGGAGGGCCGGATCTCGGGCAGCATCTGGCGCGGGATGTCGAAAAACCCCAGCAGCTCGTCGTCCCAGTCGAGGGTCTCCAGATTCATCAGCATGGTGCGGCTGGCGTTGGTGACATCGGTGACGTGCACGCCGCCGCGGTGCCCGCCGGTCAGATTCCACAGCACCCAGGTGTCGGTCGTGCCGAACAGCGCGTCACCCTTCTCGGCGTCGGCCCGCAGCCCGTCGACGTTCTCCAGCAGCCACTGCAGCTTGCCGCCGGAGAAATAGGTCGCCGGCGGCAACCCTGCCTTGCGCCGGATCACGTCGCCGCGGCCGTCGCGGTCCAGAGCGGAGGCGATCCGGTCGGTGCGGGTGTCCTGCCAGACGATCGCGTTGTAGTAGGGCCGGCCGGTGTGGCGGTTCCACACCAGCGAGGTCTCGCGCTGGTTGGTGATACCGAGCGCCGCCAGATCCGTCGTCGCGAGCTTGGTCGCGTTCAGCGCGGAGGCCAGCACCGAGCCGGTGCGCTCCCAGATCTCCACGGGATTGTGCTCGACCCATCCCGCCTTCGGCAGCAGCTGTTCGTGTTCGAGCTGGTGACGGCCCACTTCGGCGCCGTCGTGATCGAAGATCATGCACCGGGTGCTGGTGGTGCCCTGGTCGATTGCAGCGACGAAGTCGGCCATTCGTCCATGATGGACTACGTGAACACACCCGCCGTGCAATCGGCACCCGACATCACGTCGATGCCGCGCGGCGGACCGCGGGCGTCCTGCCTGGACCGACTCCTGGAGACCGACCGTCAGGAGTATCTGGATCGCGAGGATGCCGACGAGCGGGTGAAGCGCAGCGTGATCCGCGCGCTCCAGTGGTCCGGCGAGACGTTCGGCCATCAGAACCGGTTCGCCGAGATCGCCCTCGCTGAAATAGCAGATGTCGCCGATCCCACCATCCTCGAGCTGGGCGCCGGCCACGGCGGGCTGTCGCGCACGCTGCTGGACTGGCACCCGACGGCGCAGCTGACGATCACCGACATCGCGTCGGCCTCCGTCGCGGCGATCGCCGCCACGGATCTCGGAACGCACCCCCGGGCGACGGTGCGGCAGATGGACGCCACCGCGCTGGACGCCGCCGACGGCGAATTCGACCTCGCCGTGTTCGTGCTCTCGCTGCACCACCTGCCTCCCGCGGCCGCGGCCCGGGTGATCGCCGAGGGCACCCGCGCCGCCGACAAGCTGCTCATCATCGACCTGCCCCGTCCCCCGGCCCCGCTGCACCTGCTGCGTCTGGCGACCATGCTGCCGTGGGCGCCGCTGGTGCCGTTCGTGCACGACGGGGTGATCAGCTCGCTGCGCGCCTACAGCCCGTCGGCGCTGCGCGCGCTGGCCGCGGCCGCCGGCCCCGACATCGACATCGACCTGCGCGGCGGAATGTTCAGTCCGCAGGTCGCGGTCGCCACGCGCCGATAGGCTCGGCCCGTGGGCCAGGAGATCAGCGCGACACTGAAGCAGACCGAGTTCAGCCGCGCGCACCGGCGCGAGTACCGCCGCAAGGTGCAGCTGTGCCTCGACGTGTTCGAGACGATGCTCGCCCAGGCCAGCTTCGACTTCGAAAAGCCCTTGACGGGCATGGAGATCGAGTGCAACCTGGTCGATTCCGCCTACCAGCCCGCGATGAACAACTCCGAGGTCCTCGACGCGATCGCCGATCCGGCATATCAGACCGAACTCGGCGCCTACAACATCGAATTCAACGTACCGCCGCGGCGACTGCCGGGCCGGGCGGCGCTCGATCTGGAAGCCGAGGTGCGCGCCAGCCTGAACGCCGCGGAGTCCAAGGCGGGCACCGACGGCTCCCACATCGTGATGATCGGGATCCTGCCCACGCTGATGCCCGAACATCTCACCGGCCACTGGATGAGCGAGTCCACCCGCTATCAGGCGCTCAACGACTCGATCTTCACCGCCCGCGGTGAGGACATCATGATCGACATCTCCGGGCCCGAGCGCCTCAGCCTGCAGACGGCGTCCATCGCACCCGAATCCGCCTGCACCAGTATGCAATTGCATCTGCAGGTGTCCCCCGCCGATTTCGCCAACAACTGGAACGCCGCCCAGGTGGTGGCGGGCCCACAGCTGGCGCTCGGCGCGAACTCGCCCTACTTCTTCGGCCACCACCTGTGGGCCGAGACGCGCATCGAGCTGTTCGCGCAGGCCACCGACACCCGGCCCGACGAGCTCAAGACGCAGGGGGTCCGTCCCCGGGTCTGGTTCGGCGAGCGATGGATCACCTCGATCTTCGACCTGTTCGAGGAGAACGTGCGCTACTTCCCGTCGCTGCTACCCGAGCTCTCCGACGAGGACCCGGCGGCCGAACTGGCGGCCGGACGCACCCCGAAGCTGTCGGAACTGCGGCTACACAACGGCACCATCTACCGCTGGAACCGGCCGGTGTACGACATCGTCAACGACCGTCCGCACCTGCGGGTGGAGAATCGGGTGCTGCCCGCGGGTCCGACGGTGGTCGACATGATGGCCAACGCGGCCTTCTATTACGGGGTGCTGCGGACGCTCTCGGAGGAGGACCGTCCGTTGTGGACGAAGATGAGTTTCGCTGCGGCGGAATCGAACTTCATGGCCGCCGCGCAGCACGGCATGGATGCGCGGCTGTACTGGCCCGGCGAGGGTGAGGTGACTCCCGACGAGTTGATCCTGCGCCGGCTCCTGCCGATGGCCGAGGAGGGCCTGCGCCGGTGGGAGGTCGCCGCCGAGGTGCGTGACCGCTACCTCGGGGTGATCGAGGGCCGGGCCAAGACGGGCCGCAACGGCGCGGTCTGGCAGTCCGAGGCGGTGACGGCCCTGCAGGACCGCGGCCTGAGTCGTCCGGAGGCGCTGGCGGAGATGCTCAAGCTGTACTGCGAGCGCATGCACGCCAACGAGCCGGTGCACACCTGGGATCTGCCGGTCTGAGGCGTACCTTGGCAGCCATGGCCGAGGTGATGGACTGGGACAGCGCGTATCGCGGTGAGGGCGAGTTCGAGGGCGAACCGCCGTGGAACATCGGGGAACCCCAACCGGAGCTGGCGGCGTTGTGGCGCGACGGCCGGTTCCGCAGCGAGGTTCTCGACGCCGGCTGCGGCCACGCCGAGTTGTCGCTGGCGCTCGCCGCGGACGGTTACACGGTGACGGGCGTCGACATCAGTCCGACGGCGGTGGCCGCGGCGTCCGCCGCCGCCGCCGAGCGGGGCCTGTCGGAGCGGGCGAACTTCGTCGCCGCCGACATCACCGCGCTGTCCGGTTTCGACGGACGGTTCGCCACCGTCGTCGACAGCACGCTGTTCCACTCGCTGCCCGTCGAATCCCGTGCGGCCTACCTGGAGTCGGTGCATCGGGCGGCACAGCCCGGCGCCGGGTTCTTCGTGCTGGTGTTCGCGAAGGGCGCGTTCCCCGCCGAGATGGAGCAGGGCCCCAACGAAGTCAGCGAGATCGAGCTGCGCGACGCGGTGTCCCCGTACTGGACCATCGACGACATCCGGCCCGCGCTCATCCACACCAACATTCCGAAAATCCCCGGCATGCCGCCACCGCCGCTGGACCTGCTCGACGAGCGCGGTCATCTGCGTATGCAGGCGTTCCTGCTGTCGGCGCACAAGGAGTCCTGACCTACCCCGTGGTGGCGGTTCCCGAGCGGGCGGCGTCCCTGTCCCGCGGGGCGGCCTCGTCGTCGTCATCGAGCATCGTCGCCTCGTCGAACGGGCGGTCCCCGTCGAGCACCTCGTTGAGGCGCTGCTTGTCCACCGAATCGGTCCACGACCCGACCAGCACCGTGGCCACCGCGTTGCCCGAGAAGTTGGTCAGCGCACGGGCTTCGGACATGAAGCGGTCGATGCCGACGATGATCCCGACGCCGTCGAGCAGCTCGGGACGATGGCTCTGCAGCCCGGCCGCCAGGGTGGCCAGCCCGGCGCCGCTGACCCCGGCGGCGCCCTTGGACGCGATGATCATGAACGCGAGCAGCCCGAGCTGCTCGGGGATCGACAGTGGATCACCGAGGGCATCGGCGATGAACAGCGACGCCATCGTCAGGTAGATCGCGGTGCCGTCCAGGTTGAACGAATACCCGGTGGGCACCACGATCCCGGCGGTCGCCGGCTTCACCCCGGCGTGTTCCATCTTCGCGATCAGCCTGGGCAGCGCCGATTCCGAGGATGACGTCGCGACGATCAACAGGTATTCGCGGGCGAGGTAGCGGGCCAGCTTGAAGATCGACACCCGCGCCACCGCCCACAGCAGCGCGCCGAGCACCCCGAAGATGAAGATCACGCAGGTGATGTAGAACGCGGCCATCAGCACGCCGAGTTGGATCACCGCGTCGAAGCCGGTGTCGCCCACCACTTCTGCGATCGCGCCGAACGCACCGATCGGAGCGAGCCACAGCACGCCGATGAGGATGCGGAACACGAGCTTCTGCAGCGCCTCGATGCCGCGCAGCAACCATTCACCGTGCGCGCCGATGCCCTGAATTCCGAACCCGACGAGCAGCGCGACGAACAACGCCTGCAGCACGTTGCCCTCCGTGACCGCCGAGAACAGCGTCGACGGGATGATGTCGGAGATGAACGCCATTGTGCCGCCGGCTGATTCGGCCTCGCCGGCCAGTTCGGCACCCTTGCCGGGATCGTGCGGGACGTTGAGTCCGGTGCCGGGGCTGATGAGATTGCCGACCACCAGGCCGATGGCCAGCGCGACGGTCGACATGACCAGGAAGTAGCCGATCGCCAGGCCGCCGACCTTGCCGACCGACGCCGCCGCGCGGACCTTGCCGATGCCGAGCACGACGGTGCAGAAGATGACCGGCACGATCATCATCTTGATCAGCTTGACGAACAGCTCCCCGAGCACGCCGAGCGAGGCGGCGGTGTCCGGCGCGACGAGCCCGACGACGATGCCGGCGACGACGGCGATGATCACCAGGATGTAGAGCCAATGGGTGCGGTCGCGCTTGCCCGGTTTCTTCTCGTCCGTGGCCGCGCGTGGGGCGGGCCGGCCCGCGTCGTCGGTGGCAGTCATCGATCCCCCTCCGCTGTGGTGGTGCAGGGGTAACCGAAAGCGCCCGGGATCAACCCCCTCTTGACCCGGCGGGAGCACGCCGTTTAATTTGAACGCAGTTCGAAACCGAACGCTGTTCGAAACCAATGTCCGGAGACGAGGCCGCCGTGGCAACCAGAACCCGTCGCTCCTCCTCCGTGCTGCCCTACGGCGCACTCGACCGCGAGCACGTGGTCAAGCACCTCCTCGAGCTCGCGCGCCGGGTCGGGGTCGACAACGTCACGATGCGCGGCCTCGCCGCCGAGGCCGGCACGTCGGCGTCGTCGCTGTACTACCACGTCAAAGACAAAGCGGCCCTGATGGATCTGCTCGCCGAGTCCGTCATCGAGAGCATCGAGGTCCCCGCCGACGGCGACTGGAAGCAGCGCATCGGCGCGCTCTACACCAACGCCTGGACGGCGATGTACGACATCCCCGGTGTCGCGGCGATGCTGCAGCAGCGTCCGCTCACAGGTGCGGCCCACGCCATGGACCGCACCGCGAAGGCCATCATGGCCGAGTCCGGGTGGCCGGCCGAACAGATCGCCCGAGCGCACGCCGTGCTCTACATCCACCTGCTCGGCTCGATCCAGCTGGAGCACCACCTGCGCGACGCCGGCATCAGCGGCGGCTCCGAGGACGGCGGCTATGCGGTGTTCCAGCACGGGTTGCGCGTCATCCTCACCGGTCTGCAGCACACGTCATCCTCGCCGTGATCCGACCCCCCGTCACTTCGCTCGCCCAGCGTGCAATTCCCCGTCGCTCGCTCGCCCAGGAGGAGATCGCCTTGTCCCATCCCCTGCACTCGCCGGCGTTCTACGCCGGTGACCCGTTCCCGGCCTACCGGGAACTGCGGGCCACCGACCCGGTCAGCTGGAACGACGAGCACGGATTCTGGGCGCTGCTCAAATACGAGGACATCCGGTACGTCTCCACCAATCCCGCGCTGTTCTCGTCGGCGCACGGGATCACGGTCCCCGACCCCGCGATCGAGAACCCGGTGATGGAGGGCAGTCTGATCTTCACCGACCCGCCGCGACACCGGCAGCTGCGCAAACTGATCAACTCCGGGTTCACCCGCCGCCAGGTCGCGATCCTGGAACCGAAGCTGCGCGCGTTCGCCCGGACCGCACTCGACGCGATCGACCCCGCGGCGGACACCGAGTTCGCCGAGCAGATCGCGGCCCCACTCCCGACCCGCATGATCGCCGAACTGCTCGGCGCCCCCGACGAGGACTGGGAGCAGTTCCGCCGATGGTCGGATGCGGCGGTCGGGATGGACGATCCCGACGTCGAACTCGACACGTTCACCGCGATGGGTGAGCTCTACCAGTACTTCGAGAATCTGATCGCGCTGCGCCGCAGCGGCGCGCTCCGCGACTCCGACGACCTGCTGTCGGTGCTGGTCGCCGCCGAGGTGGACGGGGTCCGGCTCAGCGATCAGGACCTGCTGCAGTTCTGCCTTCTGCTGCTGGTCGCCGGCAACGAGACGACGCGCAACCTGATCGCGCTCGGCACGCTCGCGTTGATCGAGCACCCGCAGCAGTTCCGGATGCTGCGCGAGCACCCCGAGCTGATCCCCACCGCGGTCGAGGAGTTCCTGCGCTACACCTCGCCGGTCGCGAACATGACGCGGTGCGCGACCCGCGACGTCGAGATCCGCGGGCGGTTGATCAAGCAGGGCCAGTACGTCACCATGCTGTACGGGTCGGCCAATCGCGACGAGGACATCTTCGGACCGACCTCAGAGCAGCTCGACATCACCCGAAACCCCAATCCGCACCTGGCTTTCGGATGCGGACAGCACTCGTGTCTGGGCGCGCAGCTGGCGCGTCTGGAAGCCCGGGTGCTGTTCGAGGAACTCCTCGAGCGCTTCGAGCACATCGAGCTCGACGGCGAGGTCCTGCGAATGCAGGCCACCATGGTGCCCGGGGTGCGTGCGATGCCGGTGCGCCTGGCAGCCGCCGAGCGCCGCCACGCGACGGCGTAGGCCGGAAAACGCACCCTGCCTCGGTACCTCCCCGACGTCGCGCACGAAGGTGGACAATGGCGTGACCACCTCAGCCCGCGACGAGATGAGACGACCATCCACTCCGCAGGACCGACCGCCGCCTCGGCCACCCGGCTCGACGCCGCGGTCACGGGCGAAGGTCTGGTACCGGCGTTCCAACCCGTCGTCTCCCTGCCGGACGAAACTCTCGTCGGATACGAGGCACTCGCACGTTGGCCGGCTCACGGTGATCTGTCCCCGCTGGATGTGTTCGCCCACGCTGCCGCCACCGGGCACCTCGACACCCTCGACCACGCGTGCATCAGGTCGTCCGCGCACGCCGCGCTGGCCGCCACCTCGAATTCCGGCATGTTGTTGCTCCTCAACTGCGAGCCGACGGCCCGCGACATCGACATCTCGCCGGGCACCGAGCTGGCCGAAGCGACACGCAGATTCACCACGACCTTCGAGCTGACCGAACGCGGGCTGCTCCTCGACCCGCCGGCTCTGTTGCGAAAGGTGTCGGCGCTGCGCGCCCGTGGCGTCCGGATAGCGCTCGACGACATCGGAGCGCACCCGGATTCCCTTGCGCTGCTGGACATCATCGCGCCGGACATCATGAAGATCGACCTCGGACTCGTTCAGCGCCAACCCGATCAGTGGCAGACCCGCACCATCGCAGCCGTCATCGCCCACCACGAACGCACCGGAGCAGTCATCCTCGCCGAGGGGATCGAGACCGACGAGCACCTGGAGCAGGCGCTGGGGTACGGGGCCACGCTCGGCCAGGGCTACCGTTTCGGCCGTCCGGGCGCGCTGCGCACGGTGCCGCGCGGTGACCGCGTCCCCGGCCTGGCCGCCCCGTTCCTGCACGAGCCGGCGGATAAGACGCCGTTCGAACTGGCCACGACGGGGCACTCCGCGCGCACGTTGCGCAAGCGGACGCTGATCGAGATGTCGCGCCACATCGAACGTCTCGCCGCGGCGTCGGAGAGTCCGCCGATCGTGTTGTTCACCCTGCAGAGCATGGACAACTTCCAGGGGACGACCCGGGAGCACATCCTCGAGCTCGCCGAGACGTCGCCGCTCGTCGTCGCCTTCGCCGTCGATGCGCCCCGGGAACCCGAGCGCACGTTCCGCTGGGTCGACGTCGACATCCACGACCGGATGGCGCTGGAGTGGACGATCGTGGTTCTGGGCCCCGACACCGCCGCGGCGCTGGTGGCCCGCGAACTCGAACCTGCCGGCTCCGGACCGGAGAACGACCGACGCTTCGAAGCGGTCATCACCTTCGACCGCTCCCGCGTCGCCCAGGCAGGACGCTGCCTGCTCAGCCGGGTGTGACCGCCTCGAGAGCTTCGGCGACCGCGGCGAGGTCAGCGGCGGTGACGTCGACGTGGGGCGAGATCCGCAGCGCCGGATGGTGCATCTCGCGGGGAGCACGTTCCGTCCCGAGGTAGGTCGTCACGATCGAGTGTTCGGCGATCAGCCGCGCCCTCACGTCCTGAGCGTCGACCCCGTCGGGCGGTCGCAGCGTGGTGATCGCGCTCGGCTCGTCGACAGGCTCGAGCACCCTCCATCCTCCCACGCCGGCCAGGGCCGTCCGGGTGGCCGCACCGACCTCGCGGAGCCGGGCCTGGATCGCGCCGGCACCCGCCGCGACGTGCTCACCCAGGGCAACCGAAAAGCCCACGTGCATGCCCACATTGGCTTCGGTGTGGCTGACCCGCAGCCGCGTGGCCTCGGACAGGAAGCCGGGCTTGGCGGCGAGCACCCCGACCCCGCGCGGACCCGCCGTCCATTTGCGCGACGACGAGTACAGCGCGTCGGCGCCGATTCCGGAGACGTCGATGTGCGCGAATCCCTGTGCGGCATCGACGATCAGCGGAATGCCGTGACCGTGGCAGGCCGATGCCATCGCCCGTGCCGGCTGTACGGTGCCGCTGTGACTCCCCAGCACGGTGAAGTGCACGAGCGCAGGGGGGTCATGAGCCAGCGCCGCGCCGATCGCGTTGACGTCGAGCCGTCCCGACTCCTCGATCGGCAGCGTCCGGATCTCGAATCCGTGCCGCGCCATGATCGCGAGGTTGGGTCCGAACTCACCCTGCAGACACGCCACGGTCCGCGCACCCGGCCAGTCGGCGAGCAGGATGTCGAGCGCATCGTTGGATCCGGTGGTGAAAAGGACCTCGGCGTCGGGCATTCCGGCCAGCACCCGGACAGCGGCACGGCCCGCGTCCAGCGCGGGGGCGGCGGCCTCGGCGGCGACATAGCCGCCGACCTCGGCTTCGTGGCGTGCATGCTGAGCGGTGGCCTCGATCACCGCGAAGCTCTGGCGTGAGCAGGCCGCACTGTCGACGTGGATTCCGGCGGCCGGTGGGCGCGCCTCCCTCCAGCCCTGCGCGAGCGGGGTGTCGGCGAGTGCACCGTCGTCGCTCGTCATCACAGCTCCGCGAGCGAGAGCCCGAAGTCGCCGGCTTCGTCTGTCCACCAATGGGTTCGACGCAAGCCGGCGGCGGCCAGTTCCTCCTCGACACCGGAGGGACGGAACTTGCACGACACCTCGGTCAGCATCTGCTCACCGTCGGTGAAGTCGACCTCAAGGTCCAGGGCCGCGATACGCACCCGCTGGTCCCGGGTGGACCGCAGCCACATCTCGATGCGCTCCTCGTCGGCGTTCCAGACGGCGACGTGCTCGAACGCGTCGGTGTCGAAGTCCGCGCCGAGTTCACGGTTCACCACGGTCAGCACGTTGCGGTTGAACCGCGCCGTCACCCCGGCACTGTCGTCGTAGGCGCGCACGAGCCGGTCGGTGTCCTTGACCAGATCGGTGCCCAGCAGCAGCGTGTCGCCGGGCTGCATCATCTGCGCGACCGACGCCAGGAACTCCGCCCGCGGTCCCGGGGTGAGGTTGCCGATCGTCGAGCCCAGGAACGCCACCAGACGCCGGCCACCGCCGGGGATCTTACCCAGATGCTCCTCGAAATCGCCGCACACGGCGGTGATCTCGATTCCCGGGTACTCGGTCTCGATCGCGGCGCCGGCCGCTTCGAGCACACTGGAATCGACGTCGAACGGGATGAACCGGCGCAGCGAGCCACCCTCGCGCAGCGCGTCGAGCAGCATCCGTGTCTTCTCCGACGTGCCGCTGCCGAGCTCGACCAGCGTGTCGGCTCCGGACGCGGCGGCGATCTCGGCCGCCCTCGCCCTCAGGATCTGCGCTTCCGCGCGGGTCGGGTAGTACTCGGGCAGCCGGGTGATCTGATCGAACAGATCGCTGCCCGCGGCGTCGTAGAACCATTTGGGCGGAAGCGATTTCGGCTGCTGCGCCAGCCCGTGCGCGACGTCACGGCGTAACGCCTCCTCGGCGGCGTCGGCGGCGAGGTGGTTCTCCAGTGAAAACACCATCACGATCCTTTCAGCGGTGTCATGTGCACGTGCGCGTCCGAGACCTCGACCAGGTGCCGGTCGGGGATCTCCTCCCACGCCGGATCGTCGTCGTACGGTTCGCTGGCCAGCACGACGCCGTCGTCGCGGCGCAGCACCGCCAGGGTGTCACCCCAGGTGGTGGCGAGGACACGGGAACCGTTGGCGGCCAGGATGTTCAGCCGGGCGTTCGGATCGTCTGCGGCGACGGCGGCGACCGTCTGCCCGAGCGTATCGAGGCCGCGCTCGAAGATCAGCGCGGCGAGCAGCGCGGAGTCGTTGGTGGATTCGGCGTGACGGGCGGCGGGCAGTACCGCGCGGTCGACGAGCCCGTTGTGCGACAGCAGCCAGGTGCCGTCGCTGAACGGGGCCGACGCGGACGCCTCGATGGGCATCCCGACGCTCGCCGACCGCACCGCGGCGACCACGCATCGGGAGAACAGCGCCGGGGCCACCGACGCGAAGGACGCATCGCCCCACAGCGGTGCCGCACTGCGCCAGCGCCTCGGCACACCGTCGTCGTCGAAGAAACCGACGCCCCAGCCGTCGGCGTTCATCAGCCCGTGCTTCTGCCGGCGCGGCGCATACGACTGGACCAGCAGCCCGGACGGCGGATCGAGCATCAGAGCAGCCGGCGACACCGGCTCCCCCAGCCACGCCAGATGCCTACACATCCCACGCCAACCGGACGCCGGAGAAGATCTGCCGGCGGATCGGGTGATCCCAGTTCCGGAAGCTCGGTCGCAGGATCCCGGCCGCCACGGCCCACGACCCGCCCCTCAGCACGCGGTACTCACCGGAGGCGGTGCCCTCGAAGAACGGCTCCGAATACTGCCGGTAGATCATCGGGGTGAAGCCGGGCCACGGCCGAAGCGGTGAGCTCGTCCACTCCCAGACGTCGCCCAGCATCTGCTCCACGCCGTAGGCCGAGGCCGACGCGGGAAAGGCGCCGACCGGGGCGGGCCGCAGCGCGCCACCGCCGAGATTGGCGACATCGGCACCGGGTTCAGCTGTGCCCCAGGGGAATCGACGCCGGACGCCGGCGGCGGGATCCCAGGCGCATGCCTTCTCCCATTCGACCTCGGTGGGTAGGCGCGCACCGGCCCAGGCCGCGTACGCCTGCGCTTCGTAGAACGTGACGTGCTGGACGGGCTCGTCGCCGGGGATGTCCTCGACGTGACCGAACCGGGTGCGGGTCCCGTCGGCGTTCCAGAACAGCGGCCGGGTCAGATCGGCCTGCTGCCGGTGCGCCCAGCCCGCGTCCGACCACCAACGGCGCTCGGTGTACCCGCCGTCGTCGATGAACCCCCGCCACTCGGCGTTGGTCACCGGGACCCGCCCGATGCGGAAGGCCGGCACGTCGACGATGTGGGCGGGGCGCTCGTTGTCCAGTGAGAACGGCTCGGTCACCGCGTCCACACCGAGGACGAACTCGCCGCCGGGGACCAGGACCGACGTGCCCGCGACACCGGAACGGCCGGGCGGCAACGGATCTCCGCGGTCCAGCAGCGGGGCGCCCGAGCGCAGGCTCAGCGCCTGCAGCATCGTCTCGTCGTGCTGGTTCTCGTGGCTGATCACCAGTGCGTAGGCGAACTCGTCGGGATGTCCGTCGGGCAGTGCCTCCAGGGTGTCGAGCGCTCTGCCCCGGACCGTGGCGCAGTAGTTGCGGGCATCGGTGGGCGGCAGCAGGGGCAGATCGACCCGCGCGGCGCGGGAGTGCACGAACGCGTCATAGAGCTGGTCGACCTCGGGGCTGAGCAGGCCGGGCCGGCGCGGATCGCCGCCGCGCAGCAGCCACAGCTCCTCCTGCTGCCCGATGTGGGCGAGATCCCAGACCAGCGGGCTCATCAACGGGTCGTATTGGCGACGGAGTTCGGCGTCGTCGAAGTCGACGAGTCGCAGGGTGCGGTCCCTGGCCCTGATCAGTTCGCCGGCGAGCGTCTCGCGGGTCGTCACATCTCTCCTCGTGCCAGTCGCGTGACCGCGGCCGCGATCCCGTCTCTCACGGCCCGGTCGGCGAAGTCGTCGCCCGGGCTGCGTCCCTGCTCGACCGAACGCGTCAGCACGTCCATCGATTCCACGAGTGCGGCCGGCGCGCGTTCGGCAGCGGCGTACACACACCGCACCGCGGCGGTGTGCAGCCGCCGGTCGTCCAACCCCAGCTGGGCGGCCCGATCCCAGGAGGTGGCCACCGGTTCGGTGGCCTCGGCGGCGACGTCGGCGGCCACCGGGTCGTCGAGCAGGGTCGCCAGGGTGAACACGACCGCGGGCCACACGGCGTCGGGCACGCTGTCGAGGTAGCGCACCTCCAGGAAGCCGCGCGGCCGCACGGGTGGGAACAGCGTGGTCAGGTGGTAGTCGAGATCGGCCAGGGTCGGCCGGCGATCGTCGAGCAGCACCCGCCCGTCGGCCCAGTCCGCGAACGGCACCCACTGTGTCACCGGCACCGCATCGGGGGTGTGGACGAGCATGACCGGCGCCCGCAGCGCATAGCGGGCCCAGTCGCTGGCCGGGTCGTCGCCGTCGGCGCCCAGGATCGGCCCGCAGCGCGCCGAGTCGAGCTGGCTCCAGACCAGCTGACGGGTGGAGCGCCAGCCGGTGAACTTTCCGGCGAGGACGGGAGAGTTCGCGGCGATCGCGATCATCGTCGGTCCCAGCGCGTGCGCGAGCCGGACGCGCTCGGCCCAGCCCGTCCGCGGCCCGGCCTCGAGATTGACCTGAACCGAGGCCGTCGACGTCATCATCGCCGCCCCGGCCTCCGGCGTACCGCTCTCCGCGAAGAAGCGTTCCATGGCCGCATACCGGGAACCGGGGTTGACCCGTCCCGCGGGCCGCACCGGGTCGGCGCCCACGAGCACCAGGCCCAGCCCGACCCGCTCGAACGCCTCCCGCAGCACCGACCGGTCCGCGGACATGCCCGTCACGGCCTCCGCGGTGCCGGCCGCCGGCGGTCCGGAGAGTTCGACGGCACCGCCGGGTTCCACGGTCACCAGGCTGCCGCCGGGCAGCTGCGGCAGGTTCGCGATCGTGGCGGTCAGCTCGTCCCAACCCGGTCGGCGCACCGGATCGGACAGGTCATAACAGTGGGCCTCGATCTCCAGTCCGACCGGTCCGACCGGTACGTCTTTCAGGCAGGTGTCGACGATGTGCTGCGCGGCGTCTTCCGCGCTGGTCAACGGGTCTACGCCGTGCTCGAGCACCCCGTCGGATGCCATGGTGTGTGCCATCAGCCACCCCCTCCGGGTGTGGAACGGTCGCTGCGTCTTTACCCATCTTCCAGACAAGTACACGGGTTTTATTCAGTGACCTGTCGGTGACGCCCTATTGGCCGAGGGTGTTCTGCATCGCTCCCGCCAGCACGTTGACCGCGGGGCCCCCGTTTCCGGACTGGCACACCTTCGCCTGGAGCAGCACGTTCTCGCGCAGACGGGTGGTCACGAAACAACGCCGGTCGGTGCCGGCCTCCTGTTTGACCCAGTTGGCCTCGGTGGCCGTGGTCGGCCCGGCGGAGAACGTCCACACCTGGGTGGTGAAGTTGTTCAGGTGCATCGCCGTGGTCTGGCCGGCGCAGCCGACGGTCCGGTCCACCACGCGGTGCATGGCCCGGTTGGCCGCCTCGGTGGTCGCGAACACGCCAACGGACTGCTTGACCAGATGCGTGGCGTCGGCCGGTGATTCCTGCGTCGTCGCACCGCTGAACGCCGCGAGGTCCGGATCGTTGTACACCTCGGGCAGACCGATGTCAGCCCAGTTGTTGCACATCGGATTGTCGACGTAGAACGCCTGGAACGGCGCCGCGAAGGTCGACTCGAAGCCCATCCGGGCACCGACGATGTTGCCGACCGAACCCTTGTTCATCACCGCGTAGTTGACGACGCCGGGGTCCGACGGCCGGGCGGCCGCCGGTGCGGCGAGAGCCGTTGCGGCGAGAGCGGCGCCCAGCGTGCCGAGAAACATTCGACGACGACGCAGCCGCAGATCTCCTCCGATGCTCATTCACCCGATCATGCCAGCCGCGCCTCCGGTGGATGCCAGTCGCCGAAAGGATCGTCATAGCGGCACCAGTCCTGCGGGCGGGCCATCTCGTCGTCGGTGAGCAGGGCGCCGTCGAGCGCCGTACAGATTGTGTCGGGGTCCGCACCGCACAGCAGCACGGTCATCGACGAATGCCGGTCACCATGTCTGTCGTCCCAGATCATGTCGGCCATCGCACGTCGTTCCGCGCCGACATAGGCGACTTCGCGGGACGTCATCGCCGCCAACCACTTTCCCGCCGGTGTGACGCGCAGGCCGCCACCGGCGGACTCCAGCAGCATCGCCGTCTCGGGCCGGTGGGCCAGCCACAGCCGTCCGCGGCTACGGACCACACCGTCGAGAAGATGGTCGACGGCGGCATGCAGGCGGGTGGGGTGGAAGGGCCGGCGGGCGTGGAACTCGATCAGACGCACCCGGCCGGCAGGCTCGAGCGGTGGCTGACCCGCCAGCAGCGACCCGTGGGGATCCTGGCCACGGCCTCGGCGGGCGTCGTCGTCGAGGTTGGCCAGCGCGAGAGCGAAACGCCCGGTGCCGACGGTGATCCGTGCCCGGGGTGTCAGCCTGCGCACGACCGCGAGCGTGTCCCGGTCCGGTTCGGCGAGCACGACCACGTCGGCGAACTCGACCTGCGCGACGACGACCTGCGCCACCGTACGACCGTCGGCGAGCTCGTCGTCGCCGGTCGCCTGATGCAGCCAGACGGAGGTGTCGACGGTGGCGACCACTGCCGACACCACCACGTCACGGGCTGCCGGCGAGTGGGCGATCGCGAAGCACACCGGCTCCGGCTCCGTCCACGGGTTCAGCCGCACCGCAACACGATTGACGTCCGGTCTGCGGTGCAGCGCCCGAAGGTGGCTCAGCAGGTCCTCGCGCACCGTGCACGACAGGCAGCAGTTGGTCAGCTCCAGCACCGAGACGGCCTTGACGACGACCCCGCGCTGCACCAGCGTCGTGGTGCGGTGCACGACGTGGCCGTCGAAATGATGTTCCACCACTGCGGTTCCCGCGTCGCCGAGTAGCTCCTCGACGATGTCGCCCGTGTCGCTCTGACCGGTCACGACGACCACCGGAGTGCGCATCAACCCTCCTCTAATGGGAATGATTTTCAATAACTGCGGGTTCACGCTACAGTTCGTGCACGCAGTTGTCGAAAATCATTTTCAATAAGACGTCGAGAGGAGCCCTCGTGTCCGCCCACTGTCAGGTGACCGGTCGTAAGCCCGGCTTCGGCAACACGGTGTCGCACTCGCACCGCCGCACCCGCCGCCGCTGGGACCCCAACATCCAGCGCAAGACCTACTACCTGCCGTCCGAAGGACGCAGGATCACGCTGCGGGTCAGCGCGAAGGGCATCAAGGTCATCGACCGCGACGGTATCGACGTGGTGGTCGCCCGCCTCCGCAGGAATGGACAACTCTGATGGCACGCAACGAGATTCGACCGCTGGTGAAGCTGCGTTCGACCGCCGGCACCGGCTACACCTACGTCACACGCAAGAATCGCCGCAACGATCCGGACCGGATCGTGCTGCGCAAGTACGATCCGGTCGCGCGCCGGCACGTCGACTTCCGCGAGGAGCGCTGATGGCCAAGAAGTCCAAGATCGTCCGCAATGAACACCGCCGCCGGGTCGTGTCCCGCCACGCCGAGCGCAGGTCCGAACTGAAGGCGATCATCAGGTCACCCGATACCTCCGACGAAGCCCGGGCGGCTGCGCAGTCAGAACTCAATCGTCAGCCGCGGGACGCGAGCCCGGTGCGCGTACGCAACCGCGATGCGGTCGACGGCCGCCCCCGCGGGCATCTGCGCAAGTTCGGCCTCTCGCGGGTGCGGGTTCGCGAACTCGCCCACCGGGGTCAGCTGCCCGGCGTCCGGAAGTCGAGCTGGTGAAGCGCGCCAGACGGGCGGCACCCCCGCCGAAGAAGCGCCGAAACATGTTCGCCCAGCTCGGCATCGAGCACGTCGACTACAAGGACACGTCCACCTTGCGCCAGTTCCTCTCCGAGCGCGGAAAGATCCGGTCGCGTGCGGTCACCGGACTGACCGTGCAGCAGCAGCGCCACGTCACCACCGCCGTCAAGAACGCCCGCGAGATGGCGCTGCTGCCCTACCCCGGTCAGGGATAGCCGGTCAGCTGCCGCGCACGCCCTCCTCCACCATCTTGCCGAGGTCGGGGTCGACGTTTCGCCAGTACTCGAACACCCGGGACAGCACCGGTTCCTTCACGCCATCGGACACATGACCGATGATGTTGTGTGCCAGCCGATCCCGCTCCTCGTCGGAGAGCACGTCCCGGAACAGGGCGCCCGCCTGACCGAAGTCGTCGTCGTCGGCACGCAACGCATACGCCTGGCGCACCATGTCGCCGTCGGACGCCCAGCGCACCTCGGAGGCACGCCGTGGGTCGACTTCCGGACCGCCCATCGAGTTCGGCGTGTACACGGGGTCGGTGGCGTTGCGGATCCGCATCGCCCCGTCCTTGGAGTACGCGTTCACCTCGACGTGGGGCTCGTTGACCGGTATCTGCTTGTAGTTGACCCCGAGCCGAGCGCGATGTGCGTCGGAGTAGGAGAACCCGCGCGCCAACAGCATCTTGTCCGGGCTCAGGCCGGTGCCGGGGACCACGTTATTCGGCTCGAACGCCGCCTGCTCCATCTGGGCGTGGTAGTCGACGACGTTGCGGTTCAACGTCATCCTGCCCACCTCGTGCAGCGGGTAGTCGCCGTGCGGCCACACCTTGGTCAGGTCGAACGGGTTGTACCGGTAGGTCTTGGCATCCTCGAACGGCATGATCTGCACGTGCAGCGTCCAGCTCGGGAAATTGCCGTCCTCGATCGCGGTGAACAGATCGCGCTGGTGGTAATCGGCGTCCTCACCGGCCAGCCGGTCGGCGTCCTCCTGCGTGAGGAAGTCGATGCCCTGGTCGGTCTTGAAGTGGTACTTCACCCAGAACATCTCGCCGTCGGCGTTCATCCAGCTGTAGGTGTGGCTGGAATATCCGTTCATGTGCCGCCACGTCTTCGGGATGCCCCGATCGCCCATCAACCAGGTGACCTGATGAGCCGATTCCGGTGACAGCGTCCAGAAATCCCACTGCATGTGGTGATCGCGCAGATTGCTGGCCGCCATCCGCTTCTGGCTGCGGATGAAGTTCTGGAACTTCATCGGGTCCCGGATGAAGAAGACCGGCGTGTTGTTGCCGACCATGTCGAAGTTGCCCTCGGACGTGTAGAACTTCAGCGCGAACCCGCGCGGGTCGCGCCACGTGTCCGGGCTGCCCCGCTCACCGGCGACCGTCGAGAAGCGGGCCACCATCTCGGTTTTCGCGCCGGGCTGCAGAAACGCCGCCTTGGTGTAGCGGCTCACGTCGTGGGTCACCTCGAACTGACCGAACGCACCGCCGCCTTTGGCGTGCGGTTGACGCTCGGGGATCCGCTCGCGGTTGAAGTTGGCCATCTGCTCGATCAGGTAGTGGTCCTGCAGCAGGATGGGTCCGTCCGAACCGACGGTCAGTGAATGTTCGACGCTGGGGGCCGGCGCACCGGAATCCGTCGTCGTGTACTTCTCGGGCATATCCCTCCTCGGGAAGGGCAGCGTGTCGTGGGCTGAGGCTGCCGTCCTCGAGGTCCGGTCTACCCGAATTCGTCCCCAAACATCCCTTTTACGAACGATTCGGTGCGGCGGCCGTGGTCAGGGACGCGGCGACGGTGTCGGTGCGTTCCCGGTGGTCGGGCTCGGCGACTGCGGGATGTCCATTCTGGGACCGCCACCGAACGGGCCGGCGAACCCGGGGCCCCCGGGGCCGTGGTGCATACCGCCGGGCGGTCCCATCGGGAAGCCGGCGGGACCGGGTTGCATCATGCCGGGTCCGCCGTGGTGCACGCGCCCTCCACCGTCGACGTTCTTACCGAGCAAGAAGCCGGCGAAGAACACGACGGCGACGATGAAGACGGCGCCGGCCGCGATGCCGACCCACGCGGCGGCCTTGTTCAGCCGATTCGACTCCTGCGGGACAACGACCGGCGGGGCCGTGGCCGCAGGTGCGGTCGGCACCGGTGTGGTTGCGGGCTCTGACTGTTGGGGTGTCACATCACTCATGGTCTGATGGTGCGCCGCGATCTCCAGCGTGCGTTAGGTGTCGGCTGTGAATCAGCTATGAGGCCCGCCGAGTCAGCGTTACCAGGGCTTTATCGGGTTCACCGCGTACTGGATCACCCGGTACGGCGTGCCACCGCGTGCCATGGTGTTCCACTGGCTGACGAAGACGCGCACGGCGTCCGGCGTCGAGCCGGGTGAGATGTAGCCGCCGTAGGGCTGGGCGAGCCTGTTGTCCTGCGGCGGTGGGAGCGCATCGACCGGATCCGGCCACGGCGCGGCCACCACGACCGTCGTCATCGGCGCCGTCCCCAGCTGTGTCGGGTCGCTCGCGACGCGGATCTCCATGTTGCCGGTCGTCGCGTTGAAGTAGGACAACATCGTCAGCCCGTCGATCTGGCGCACGCTCATCTCACCGACCCGGTCCGACCACAGCGGTGCCGGTTCTTCACCCCACCCCGCTCCGGTCCACCCCTGCCATGCGGACCGGTCGGTGAACGTCTGCGGTGTCGCCCGGTAGAGCACCGCCGGGCCGCTGCGGTCGAAGTTGTTGGCCACGATGTAGACCCAGCCGCGCTCCGACTCGGCGGTCGGGATCGGGTCGTAGTACCCGCTGATCTGCGTCTGTCGCCCGCCGGCAAACCCCGCCTCGCGCTCGGATCCGGGTACCGTCTTCCAGTTCCCCTGTCCCGCTTCGGCTTTGACGAGTCGCGACCGCTGCGGGACGAGATCCCTGGTCGTCGTCACCAACATCCAGTTCTCACGGTTGATCTCGATGATCCCGGCCGGCAGTTGCGACTCGCCCGGCAGCGTCGACTCGGCCAGCAGCGGGGTGTCCACACCGGTCACCCCGTTGTAGCGGACACCACCGGGGTCTTCGAGCGTGTCCCCGACGACGTGCAGCGCTATCGGCGAGTACCAGCCGCCGAAGCCGACGGCCTGACCGGCGAAGCTGTCCCCGCAGACCTGCAGGATGCCGCTCGGGAACTCCATGAACTCACACAGGTCGGTCGCGCCGATGCCGTAGTCGGCCGTCGCGGTTCCGGTTCCGGCCGCCACGCCGAGCCTCAGCACCTGCCCGGGCAGCAGCGGCTGCGGCGCCACGGGTGTCCCCTGCGCCACCCCCGCCGAAATTGCATTCCAGCAGAGAAAGGCCGAGAGAAGGCCTGCTGGAATGCAAGTTCGGCGCAAATCAGACCTGAGCGGCGAGTAGTTCGGCGATCTGAATCGTGTTGAGCGCCGCGCCCTTTCGCAGGTTGTCCCCCGAGACGAACAGCGCGAGTCCGCGGCCGTCGGGCACGCCGGGGTCCTGACGGATCCGGCCGACCAGCGAGTCGTCGGCGCCCGCGGCCGCCAGCGGCGTCGGCACGTCGACCAGCGTCACACCGGGTGCGCCACCCAGGATCTCGGCGGCCCGCGCCACCGAGATCGGCTCGGAGAACTCGGCGTTGATCGACAGCGAGTGCCCGGTGAACACCGGGACGCGCACACAGGTGCCCGACACCAGCAGGTCAGGGATGCCCAGGATCTTGCGGCTCTCGTTGCGCAGCTTCTGATCCTCGTCGGTCTCCCCGGAGCCGTCGTCGACGAGCGAACCGGCCAGCGGTACGACGTTGAACGCGATCGGCGCGACGTACTTGTTCGGTGCCGGAAAGTCGAGCGCCGACCCGTCGTGCACGAGCTTCTCGGCGCCGTCGATCACCGCACGCGCCTGCGACGCAAGCTCTTCCACGCCGGCCAGCCCGCTGCCCGACACCGCCTGGTAGCTCGAGACGATCAGCCTGGTCAGTCCGGCTTCGTCGTGCAGCGGCTTGAGCACCGGCATCGCGGCCATGGTGGTGCAGTTCGGGTTGGCGATGATGCCCTTGGGTCTATTGCCAGCGTCGCGCTCGAAGTTCACCTCCGAGACGATCAGCGGGACGTCGGGGTCCTTGCGCCAAGCCGACGAGTTGTCGACGACGACGGCGCCCGCGGCGGCGAACCGCGGCGCCTGCACCCGCGACATCGTCGCACCGGCGGAGAACAGGGCGATGTCGAGCCCGGACGGATCGGCGGTCTCGGCGTCTTCGACCTCGATCTCCTCGCCGCGGAACTCCAGCTTCTTACCCGCCGAGCGCGCGGAGGCGAAGAAGCGGACCTCGGTGGCGGGAAAGTCGCGTTCGGCCAACAGGTTCCGCATCACCTGGCCGACCTGGCCGGTGGCTCCGACCACTCCGATACGGGTCATCGTCCGGTCCCCGCGTACACGACCGCTTCCTCGTCGCCGCCGAGCCCGAAGGCCTCGTGCAGCGCGGCGACGGCGCGATCGAGCTCGGTGTCCTTGATGAGCACCGAGATCCGGATCTCCGAGGTGGAGATCAGATCGATGTTGATCCCCGCGTTGGCCAGCGCCTCGCAGAACGTCGCCGTCACACCGGGGTGCGAGCGCATCCCGGCGCCGATCAACGACACCTTGCCGATGTGATCGTCGTAAAGCACTCGGGTGAAACCGATCTCGTTCTGCAGCGAGGTCAGCTTCTCGACCGCGCCGGGACCGCTCTCGCGTGAGCAGGTGAACGTGATGTCGGTCTTGCCGTCCTCGACCTTCGAGATGTTCTGCAACACCATGTCGATGTTCACGTCGACGTCGGCGCACGCACGGAACACCTGGGCGGCATAGCCCGGAACGTCGGGGAGCCCGACGACGGTCACCTTGGCCTCGCCGCGGTCGTGCGCGACTCCGGTCAGAATGGCGTCTTCCATCGGGATGTCCTCCATCGATCCTGTGACGAGCGTGCCCGGCCTGTCGGTGTACGACGACCGGACATGGATGGGCAGGTTGTAGCGGCGGGCGTACTCGACGCAGCGCAGCATCAGCACCTTCGCGCCGGCCGCCGCCATCTCCAGCATCTCCTCGAAGGAGACGGTGTCGAGTTTGCGGGCGTTGGGGACGATGCGGGGGTCCGCGGTGAAGACGCCGTCGACGTCGGTGTAGATCTCGCAGACGTCGGCGTTCAGCGCGGCGGCCACCGCGACGGCGGTGGTGTCGGAACCGCCGCGGCCCAGCGTCGTGACGTCCTTGGTGTCCTGGCTGACGCCCTGGAAGCCGGCGACCAGCACGATCTGGCCTTCGTCGAGTGCCGAGCGCAGCCGCGTCGGCGTGACGTCGATGATCTTCGCGTTGCCGTGCGTGCCGGTGGTGACGACGCCGGCTTGCGACCCGGTGAACGAGCGCGCCTGCGCGCCGAGGGACTCGATGGCCATCGCGACCAGTGCGTTCGAGATCCGCTCACCGGCGGTCAGCAGCATGTCGAGCTCGCGCACCGGCGGCGCCGGGGAGACCTGTTTGGCCAGGTCGAGCAGCTCGTCGGTGGTGTCACCCATCGCCGAGACGACCACGACGACGTCGTTTCCCGCCTTCTTGGTCTCGACGATCCGCTCGGCCACCCGGCGAATCCGCTCGGCGTCCGACACCGAGGATCCGCCGTACTTCTGTACGACGAGCGCCACTGGAGAACCTTTCGCGATTCGGGGGGAGATCCCATAAAGGATAAGGGCTGCGCGCATCTGATTTTCCCCGCCGTCGCGTCGGTAACCTGCATCACATGCCGACCGTGTCTGATGGCGCCTCCGCAAGCTCCGGCACTGCCCCGAACGATCGCCTGGCGGCGACCCTGGTCCCGCTCCATCCCCCGATCGCCCGGCGGTGGAGTCCGCGGGCCTTCGATCCGGCCGCCGAGCTGCCCCGCGACGACCTGATCGCCGTCCTGGAGGCCGCGCGGTGGGCGCCGACGTGGGGTGGCCGTCAGCCGGTGCGCTTCGTCGTCGGCGTGCGCGGCGACGACACCTTCGCCGCGATCGCCGGGCTGCTGCGCCGCGGCAACAGGTACGCCACGGCGGCCAACGCGCTGATCCTGCTGTGCGCCGACGAAGGTGAAGACGACCGGACCAGGCTGTACTCGGTGGTCGACACCGGCGCGGCGATGACCAACCTTCTCATCGAGGCGGTGGCGCGCGACCTGATCGCCCACCCGATGGCCGGATTCGACGTGGCCGGCGCCGCCGAGGCGTTCGCCCTGCCCGCCGGCCTACACCCGCTGGTGGTGGTCGCGGTCGGCCGCCTCGGCGACTACTCGCAGGTCACCCCCGAGATCGCCGAGCGCGACAGCCGTCCGCGGGAGCGTGTGCCGCTGACTGACGTGGTCCTCAACGAGGTCTAGGCGAGGCCCAGGAACGCGAACGGTTCGGCGGGTTCGAAGTGTCCGCTCGCGTCGCCGGCGTAGACCGTCTTCTCTCCCTCGCCGAGCTGCAGACGCCGGGCCGACGCACCCGCGCTGAGGTCGAGGTTCTTCAGCTCGACCCAGAACGTGTTGGGCGAGAGCGCCGACTCGAAGAAGTACCGCAGCGATTTGTGGTCGATGACCGTGCGCCAGCGGGTCGAGGAGATGTTCGGCTCGTCGGCGGTGGCGATTCCGTACGGGACCGACGCGTTGCGCACGACGCTGAACACCGTCGCGGCCGCGAGCAGCGGATCGTCGGTCTTGGGCACGGCGTCGATGTAGAACGACGCGCGCACGAACCGGTCAGCCGCCCGGTTGGTGCCGGGCAGCATCACCGTGCCGCCGATCTCCTTCCAGTACTCGGTGATCGCGAGCTGCTTGTCGAAGGTCGGCGAGTTCGTCATCACCTGGTACTGACGGCCGTGGTGGATCACCTGCTCGCCGTCGATGTACTCCACGATGGCGCTGTCACCCGTCGCGTCCGACAGGGCGAGGTGCACCGTCGCCATCCGCTCCTGGCCCGGAACCTCGGCGGTGACGACGCGCAGCGGGGTCGCCGTCAGCGCGGCGACGGCCTCGGCGACGGTCGCGAAGTTGTCGAGCATGTACTGCGCCCACAGCGAGATCGCCAGGGCCGGCCGGTCCCCGGTGTTGGCGGGGTACTGGGATTCGGCGAGCCACAGCAGGTTGGCCGCCAGCCCGGCCTCGTTGAGGCCGTCGGTGGTCGAGATGTCGTAGCCGGTGGCGACGACGCTGCCGTACTTGGCCGTCCATTCCACCGAGTCGGGGCCGGCCTGCCCGGTGCGCGCCACCCCTCGGGGCAACGCCCACAGGTTGGTGCCGATCTCGACCTTCCAATCCATGGATCGGCCGGTGACGACCCGGTCCTCGTCGCCCAGGTAAACCACGCGTGTGCACATGGCGATCACCGTAGCGCCCGAGTTCACAGCGTCCTTACAGAAGCTCGTTACCCACCGGCAACGTCGCGTGACCGCCGACGTAACAGATGCGGCACTAACTGTCCGGTGAACGGCTCCGCATCGGAGCCGCACATGCAGGAGAACGATCCATGGATACAGGTACCACCGCATTCATACTGTGTTGCATCATCGGACTCACCCTGATGATCCCCGGCCTGGCGCTGTTCTACGGCGGCATGGTGTCGGTCAAGAGCTCGACCAACATGATGATGATGACGTTCGGGGCGGTCGCCATCGTGGGCGTGCTGTGGGTGCTGTTCGGCTTCTCGATGGTGTTCGGCACGTCCTACGGCGGGTTCGTCGGCAGCTTCACCGAATTCGCCGGAATGACAGACCTATTGGAGTCGCAGACGACCATTGCCGGGCTTCCGGTGAGTCTGTTCGCGCTCTTCCAGGCATTGTTCGCGGGCATCACCGTCGCGCTGATCTCGGGTGCGGTCGCCGACCGGATGAAGTTCGGGGCGTGGATGCTGTTCGCAGGTCTGTGGGCTGTCCTGGTCTACTTCCCGGTCGCGCACTGGGTGTTCGCGTTCGACGGTGTCGTCACCGAGAACTCGGTCGGCGGCTGGATCGCCAACCAGCTCGCGGCCATCGACTTCGCCGGTGGTACCGCGGTGCACATCAACGCCGGTGCGGCGGCACTCGCCGTGGCGATCGTGCTGGGCAAGTCGGCCATGTTCGGTCAGCTGCGCAAGCCGCACAATGTGCCGCTCACGCTGCTCGGCGCGGGCATGCTGTGGGCCGGCTGGTATGCGTTCAACGGCGGATCTGCGCTCGCGGCAGGCAATTCCGCCGCGATCGTCATGGTGACGACGTTCGTGGCCACCTGCGCGGCGACGCTGGCCTGGCTGACCGTCGAGAAGATCAAGGACGGCCATGTCACCGGTGTCGGCGCGGCGTCCGGCGCGATCACCGGGTTGGTCGCCATCACCCCGGCCTGCGGTGCGGTCACCCCGGTCGGTGCGATCTTCGTCGGCGCCATCGCGGGCGCGGTCTGCGTGTATGCCGTCGGGCTGAAATCGAAGTTCGGGTACGACGATTCGCTCGACGTCGTCGGCGTGCACCTCGTCGGCGGTCTCGTCGGCACGCTGTTGATCGGCTTCTTCGCCAGCGAGAGCATGCCCAACGCCACCAACGGCCTGCTCTACGGCGGCGGGATCGAACAGTTGTGGAAGCAGGCGGTCGCGGCGTTCGCGGTGATGGCGTACTCGTTCGCCGTCGCCTTCGTCATCGCGTTCGCGCTCAAGAAGACGATGGGCATCCGCATCTCCCCGGAGGACGAGGAGATGGGCATCGACGCCAAGTTCCACCGGGACTCGGCCTACGACATGCAGACGGCCTAGCACCACCCCGGCGACCGGTACGGGCCTGCGGGACCGTGCCGGTCGCTCGCCGTGCGAAGCGTTTCCTTCAGTGATACTTTGGTTCATAACAAGAGACAAAGGTGACCCACATGCCGCACGATCTCGCCGCACTGGCGGAACAATCCGGGACCCGGTTCATCCTCGCGCTGTTCGTCGACCTCCGCGGGAAGCCCTGCGCCAAACTGGTTCCCGTCGAGGCGGTCGATCAGCTCGCGACCGAGGGCGTCGGCTTCGCCGGCTACGCGGTCGGCGCGATGGGCCAGGAACCCAAGGACCCCGACCTGATGGCGATCCCGGATCCGGAGTCGTTCACCCCGATCCCGTTCATCAAAGAGGGACTCGCGATCGTGCACTGCGACCCGCACGTCAACGGGAAGCCCTGGCCGTACGCCCCGCGGGTCATCCTGAAGTCTCTGATCCAGCGGTGCGCCGACGCCGGATTCGAACCGTGGGTCGGCGCCGAGGTCGAGTATTTCCTGTTGCGCCGCAACGACGACGGCTCGGTGTCGGTGGCCGACGCCGCGGACACCGCGTCCCAGCCGTGTTACGACGCGCGCGGCGTCACCCGGATGTACGACCACCTCACGTCCGTGTCCGCGGCGATGAACCAACTCGGGTGGTCGAACTACGCCAACGACCACGAGGACGGCAACGGCCAGTTCGAACAGAATTTCAAATTCGCCGAAGCGCTGACCACCGCCGACCGGGTCATCACGCTGCGCTACCTGTTGTCGATGATCGCCGACGAGCGCGGGATGATCGCCACGTTCATGCCGAAGCCCTTCGGCGACAAGACCGGTAACGGATTGCACTTCCATCTGTCACTGACCAGCGCCGGAACGCCCGTCTTCCCCGCCGAGGACGACAACCGCGGGCTCGGGTTGTCCGACACCGCCTACGGATTCATCGGCGGCATCCTCGAGCACGCGTGCGCGCTGCAGGCGGTGGTCGGTCCGACGGTCAACTCCTACAAGCGAACCGGCGCGGTGGCGACCTCGTCGGGTGCGTCCTGGGCTCCGCGGCTGCCCACCTACGGCGGCAACGACCGCACCCACTACATCCGGGTTCCCGACGGCGACCGCATCGAGATGCGCGGCGGTGACGGGTCGGCCAATCCGTACCTGGCGATCGCCGCCGCGCTGGGTGCGGGTCTCGACGGCATCAAGCGCAGCACCGATCCCGGTGCCGTCGGGCAGGGCGTCAGCACGCAACCGCTCCCGGCCACGCTTCTGCACGCGGTCGAGGCGTTCGAGACCAACCCCGTGGTCACCGGTGTCCTCGACGCCGCCGGTGAGGGCGTCGCGTCCTACTTCGCCGCCATCAAACGCGACGAGTTCTTCGCCTACCACAGCTCGGTGAGCCCGTGGGAGATCGACTACTACCTCACGGCCTTCTGAGCCGAACCACGTTCTACACGAAGGGAATCAGCCATGTGCGGGATCGTCGGGCTGCATCTGCGGACACCCGATCTGTACCCCCGGCTCGGTGAGCTGCTGACAGGGATGCTCTGCGAGATGGGGGACCGCGGCAGCGATTCGGCGGGCGTCGCGGTCTACGGTGACCCGGACTGGTCGCCGCCGGGGCGCGGCTGCGTCTCCGTCGCCGATCTGGGCACCGGCGTGGCCGAGGACGCCACACAGGTGGCCGCCGCGGTCGGCACCGAACTCGGGGGCGACGTCGACGGCGTCGCCGTCGGCGCCAGCTACGTCCTGTCGGCCGAGGTGGACTCCGAAGCACTGCTGTCGGCCGTGCGCGCTGCCTATCCGCAGGCGATCATCGCCGGGTTCGGTTCCGACATCGCGGTTCTCAAGGGCGTCGGCCATCCCCGCGCGCTCACCGACGGATGGGGTCTGGCCGGGGCCCGGGGCTGGCAGGGTGTCGGGCACACCCGCATGGCCACCGAGTCCGCCGTGACACCCGCGGGCTGCCACCCGTATGCGGTCGGTCCGGAGCAGTGCATGGTGCACAACGGGTCGTTCGCCAACCACGCGACGATCCGCCGCACCCTGCGCGCCGACGGCGTGCTCTTCGACAGCGAGAACGACACCGAGGTCGGCGCGCGGTTCATCGCGAAACTGCTCGCCGAGGGCCGCGATGTGGAGAGTGCACTCAAGGAACTGTGTGCCGTGTTCGATGGCTTCTACACGCTGCTGGTGTCCAACCGCGACTCCTTCGCCGTGGTGCGCGACGCGATCGCCTGCAAGCCTGCGGTGATCGCCGAGACCGGCGACTGGGTCGCAATGGCGAGTGAATACCGCGCTCTGGCAGCACTTCCCGGCGTCGATCAGGCCCGTATCTGGGAACCGGAACCCGAGGTGGTGTACGCATGGCAGCGTTGAGGTACAACCTGCGCGAAATCCCCCTGCGCGAGGTCAACTCCGCACTGCACGCACCGGATCTCGACGGCGAGTTCGTCATCGAGAACCCCGCGGGTGCACACAATGTCGCCGTCGGACTGAACGCGCCGGTCACCGTGACGATCGCCGGCCACGTCGGGTACTACGCCGCCGGCATGAACCAGCAGGCCGAGGTCGTCATCGACGGCAACGCCGGAACCGGCGTCGCCGAGAACATGATGAGCGGGTCGGTGTGGGTCAAGGGCAATGCCTCGCAGTCGGCGGGCGCCACCGCACACGGCGGACTGCTGGTCGTCGAGGGCGATGCCGCGGCGCGCTGCGGTATCTCGATGAAAGGGGTCGACATCGTCGTCGGCGGCAACGTCGGCCACATGAGCGCGTTCATGGCCCAGGCCGGACGGCTGGTGATCCGCGGGGACGCCGGCGAGGCGCTGGGCGACTCGATCTACGAGGCCCGGCTGTACGTGCGGGGCGAAGTCGCGTCACTCGGCGCCGACTGCATCGCCAAGCCGATGCGCGACGAGCACCACCAGGAACTCGAATATCTGCTCAAGACAGCGGGATTCGATGACGACGACACGAAGTCCTACACCCGGTACGGATCTGCGCGTTCGTTGTACCACTTCCACGTCGACAATGCCTCTTCGTACTAGGACCTGAGATGACCTACACCGACGACGACCGCGCGCGCCTGGGCCTGCGTGAGTCGGCGACCTTCGACCGGACCACCATCGCGGCCATCCAACGCGCCGCCGACACCGGCATCTACGACATCCGCGGCTGGGGCGCCAAGCGTCCGCTGCCCCATTTCGACGATCTGCTGTTCCTGGGAGCCTCGATGTCGCGGTACCCACTGGAGGGCTACCGCGAACGGTGCGCCACCGACGTCGTCCTGGGTGACCGGCACGCCAAACATCCTCTGCACCTGGAGATCCCGGTCACCATCGCCGGGATGAGCTTCGGCGCGCTGTCCGGGCCGGCGAAGGAGGCGCTCGGCCGCGGCGCCAGCGAAGTCGGCACGTCGACCACCACCGGCGACGGTGGCATGACCCCGGAGGAGCGCGGGCAGAGCAAGTACCTGGTCTACCAGTATCTGCCGTCGCGGTACGGCATGAACCCCGACGATCTGCGCAAAGCCGATGCGATCGAGGTCGTCCTCGGCCAGGGCGCCAAGCCCGGCGGCGGCGGAATGCTGTTGGGCCAGAAGATCTCCGAGCGGGTGGCCGGGATGCGCACCCTGCCCGAGGGCATCGACCAGCGTTCGGCCTGCCGTCACCCGGACTGGACCGGACCCGACGACCTGACCATCAAGATCAACGAACTCAGAGAGATCACCGACTGGGAGAAGCCGATCTACGTCAAGGTCGGCGCCACCCGCACCTACTACGACGTGAAGCTCGCCGTGCACGCCGGCGCCGACGTCGTGGTGGTCGACGGTATGCAGGGCGGCACCGCCGCCACCCAGGAGGTGTTCATCGAACACGTCGGGATCCCGACGCTCGCGGCAATCCCGCAGGCTGTGCAGGCCTTGCAGGAACTGGGGGTTCACAGACAGGTTCAATTGATCGTGTCGGGCGGCATCCGCAACGGCGCGGACGTCGCGAAGGCACTGGCGCTGGGCGCCGACGCTGTCGCGATCGGCACCGCCGCGCTGATCGCGCTCGGCGACAACCACCCGCGCTATGCCTCCGAGTACGAGAAGCTCGGCAGCGCAGCGGGTTTCTACGACGACTACCAGGACGGGCGGGACCCCGCCGGGATCAGCACCCAGGATCCCGAACTCGCCGCCCGGTTCGACCCGATCGCCGGCGGGCACCGGTTGGCCAATTACCTGCGGGTGCTGACGATGGAAGCCCAGACCATCGCCCGCGCCTGTGGCAAGTCCCACGTCTGCCACCTCGAGCCCGACGATTTGGTCGCGGTCAGCATCGAGGCGGCCGCGATGGCGCGTGTCCCGCTGGCCGGCACGGACTGGATCCCGGGACAGCGGACATGACCGAGACCGCGGACGTCGTCATCGTCGGCGGCGGCCTCGAAGGCGCGGCGGCAGCGTGGGCATTGAGCCGACGCGGTGTCACCGATGTCGTGGTGTGCGAACGCAGTACCGTCGGATCGGGGATGACCGGTAAGTCCAGCGGGATCGTCCGCTGCCACTACGGTGTCAGCTCGCTGGCCGCGATGGCCGCCGACGGCCTCGAAGTCTTCGAACAAGCACAGGACATCTTCGGCACGGACATCGGCTTCCGGCAGACCGGCTACGTCGTCGGTGTCGGCGAGCAGAATGTCGACGCACTGCGTAAAAGCCTTGCCGCGCAACGCTCTGTCGGCGTGGAGACCGAGGAGATCGACGAGTCCGAGGTCGCGCGGCTGTGGCCGTTTGCCGATCTGACACCGTTCGCCGCCTTCGGCTGGGAGGCGCGCGGCGGGTACGGCGACGCGTACCAGACCGCGCAGGCGTTCTCGACGTCGGCGCGTGCTGCGGGCGTGCGGGTCCGGCAGGGCACCGCCGTCGCCGGGCTGCTGGTCGACGCAGACCGTGTCACCGGGGTCCGCCTCGCCGACGGTACCGAGATCTCGGCGGGCACGACCGTCGTCGCCACCGGTGTGTGGACGCGCCCGTTACTTTCGGCCCACGGGATCGACATGCCGATCCGGGTGATCCGCGAGCAGATCGTGATGATCGACCCGGGCATCGACGAAGCGGCCGTGGGCCGACTGCCCGTGTTCTCCGACCTGGTGTCGCTGCAGTACGTGCGGCCCGAGCTGGGCGGGGAGATCCTGTTCGGCAACAGCGACCTGCCCGGCTACGACGCAATTGCCCCTGCCGACCCGGACGCCTACCTCAACCGCGCCACCGACGACTTCGTCGACCTCACCGTCGACAAGGTCGGCACCCGCTTCCCCGGCTTCGACGGCGCGTCGATCACCGGCAGCTACGCGGGCTGTTACGACGTGACCCCGGACTGGAACCCGGTGATCTCCCGCGGGCCACTCGACGGTCTGGTGATCGCCGCGGGGTTCAGCGGCCACGGGTTCAAGATCGCGCCCGCGGTCGGCCAGCTCGTCGCCGATCTCGTCGTCGACGGACACGGCAGCGACCCGCGCATCCCGGCGTCGGACTTCCGGTTCTCCCGCTTCGCGGAGAACGACCCGCTCAAGACTCCCTACCCGTACGTCGGGGCAGGACAGATGCGCTAGACAAGGACCTGTGGCCAACCAGAACGACCGTGACGATCACACCCCGCTGCTGCGCAACACCTCGGGCACCGCGCGGGACCGCGATCCGGGCGCGCCGGTCGAAGAACTCGAGATCGAGTCGGCGATCGGGCGCAACGTGCGGCTCCTGCGCCAGCATCAGGGCCTCACCGTCGCCGAGACGGCCGCCCGCGTCGGCATCTCCAAGGCGATGATGAGCAAGATCGAGAACGCCCAGACCTCCTGCAGCCTGTCGACGCTGGCACTGCTCGCCAAGGGCTTCGACGTACCGGTCACGAGCCTGTTCCGCGGCGCCGACGTGGAACGCCCCGCGGCGTTCGTCAAAGCGGGCACCGGGGCCCGGATCGTGCGCGAGGGCACCAGGGAGGGCCACGAGTACCAGTTGCTGGGTTCGCTGCGCGGCGAGCACAAGCGGCTGGAGTGCCTCGAGGTCACGCTGTCGGAGAAGAGCCAGACCTACCCGCTGTTCCAGCATCCGGGTACCGAGTTCATCTACATGCTCGAGGGCGTGATGGATTACAGCCACAGCCGCTCGGTCTATCGCCTGCAGCCCGGAGATTCGCTGCAGATCGACGGCGAGGGCGCGCACGGACCCGTCGATCTGGTGGAGGTCCCGATCCGGTTTCTGTCGGTTATCGCTTTCCCCGACTCACAGGTTTGACGCAGGTAATAATAAGGTTGTGTCGAGCGTCGACCTGTCCCGCTTCCTTCTGCAGGAGACCACGCTCGGCGCCATCACGTCGTGGCTGCCGTGGGAATCCGAGCTCAGCGACCTGGCCGTCGGCGACCCGGCTTTCGCGGCCGCCAGTGCCGTCGTCCTCGACGGCGACCTCGACGCCGGCGATCTCGATCTCAACCTCGACAACCTGTACCCGCGCGACCACCAGCACCCGTTGCCGTTCCTGCTCCTGGTCCGCGGATCGGTGCGGGCCCGGGCCGTCGTCAACAGTGACTTCGACGGCGGCACCCATCTCGTCGTCCTCGGTGATCTGGACGCCGACTACCTGATCACGTTCGACCAGGAGACCTTCGTCGGCGGTGCGCTGCGGCTGCGCCGCGCCTGGTGGGGTATCGGCGAGGCCGGGAACCTGATGGTGCGCGGCCCCATCTCGGCGCCCGCGCTGATCGCCGACGGCTATCGCGTCGACGACGAACGCATCAGGGCCCGGCACGGCGTCACCAACACCGCGTTCCTGTTCCGCGACGGCACCGATTACCTGCCCCGGGCCCACGCCTGCTGTGTGATCGCCGACAAGTACGTCTGCGACGACGACTCCTTCGACGACGAGCAGACCCCGAACGGCGTCGTGGACTGGGTGGAGCCTTTCGACGTCCTCGACGCGGTGACCGGCGGGCAGGACCCGTTCGCCGAACCGATCTGCGATCCGACCGAAGACCTGTTCGTCCCCGAGCCCGATCTGTTCGGCTGCTCGGAGGCCGAATTGCGCGACAGGTTCAGCGCCGAGGTGTCAGCCGAGTCGGTGGTCGCGGTGATGGCGCACCCGCTGGTGATGGGCCGCTGCGAGACCTACGACCACGATCTGATCGACGAGGACCGCAGGTACAGCGTGCGCAGGGCGACCGGCGAGACCCCCGCACGGCTGACGATCGTGCGCGTCATCAGCGACCCCCATCTGATGTACCGCTTCCACCATTTCGAGGCGCGCCGATCACCTTGCGGCACAACGAGTGTCGAACTGCTCACGCAGAAGTCCGCCGGCGCCCGGTGCGAACCCGAGCCGGTGCCCGAGCACCACGTCGACCACTACATCGACGCGCTGAGCTGCTTCCGGCGGCTGCGCGAGTTCCTCGCCGAGTCGGTCTGAGCCGGTAGCCGTTTTGGCATCGAGCCCTCGCGGAGTACAGTGACTCGCGTGCAGCGTGTGCTCCTTCTCGGACGCCGCGACGGGGTCTGATCCAGACCGGCTTCCCGTCGCGGGTGTTCGCGATGCGCCGGTCTGACTTCCCCCAAGACCTTTCCGGAGCACCCCATGACTGAGAACTACAATCCCTCGGCCGATGCCTTCAGCTCGGTACGCACGATCGTCACCCCGGCCGGCAAGCCGAATCCCGGCCAGCCGTCCTGGAACACCCAGCGTGCGTCCTCGATGCCGGTCAACCGCTACCGATCATTCGACGACGAGGTGGAGCCCATCCGGCTGCCGGACCGCACCTGGCCCGAGAAGGCCATCACCACCGCGCCGATGTGGGCCGCGGTGGACCTGCGCGACGGCAACCAGGCGCTGATCGACCCGATGAGCCCGCAGCGCAAGCGCCGCATGTTCGACCTGCTGGTCCGGATGGGCTACAAGGAGATCGAGGTCGGGTTCCCGTCGGCGAGCCAGACCGACTTCGACTTCGTCCGCGAGATCATCGAGCAGGGCGCCATCCCCGACGACGTGACGATCCAGGTGCTGACCCAGTGCCGTCCCGAGTTGATCGAGCGCACCTTCCTGGCCTGCCAAGGAGCACCTCGCGCCATAGTCCACTTCTACAACTCGACGTCGATCCTGCAGCGCCGGGTGGTGTTCCGCGCCGACCGCGACGCCGTCAAGCAGATCGCCACCGACGGTGCGCGGATGTGCGTCGAGGAGGCGAAGAAGTACCCCGGAACGCAGTGGCGCTACGAGTACTCCCCCGAGTCCTACACCGGCACCGAGCTGGAGTACGCGGTCGAGGTGTGCAACGCCGTCGCCGAGGTCGTGCAGCCCACGCCCGAGTGGCCGCTGATCGTGAACCTGCCGGCCACCGTCGAGATGGCCACGCCGAACGTCTACGCCGACTCGATCGAGTGGATGCACCGGCATTTGACGCCGCGCGACTCCATCATCTTGAGCCTGCACCCGCACAACGACCGCGGAACCGCCGTCGCCGCAGCCGAATTGGGATATGCGGCCGGTGCGGACCGCATCGAGGGCTGCCTGTTCGGCAATGGTGAGCGCACCGGCAACGTGTGCCTGGTGACGTTGGGTCTGAACCTGTTCTCCCGCGGGGTCGATCCGCAGATCGACTTCTCCAACATCGACGAGATCCGGCGCACCGTCGAGTACTGCAACCAGCTGGCGGTACCCGAGCGGCACCCGTACGGCGGCGATCTGGTCTACACCGCGTTCTCGGGCAGCCACCAGGATGCGATCAACAAGGGCCTGGACGCGATGAAGTTCGACGCCGACGCGGCGGACAAGGATGTCGACGATCTGTTGTGGCAGGTCCCCTATCTGCCCATCGACCCGAAGGACGTGGGCCGCACCTACGAGGCCGTGATCCGGGTCAACTCACAGTCCGGCAAGGGCGGCGTCGCCTACATCATGAAGGCCGACCACGGTTTGGCCCTGCCGCGCCGGCTGCAGATCGAGTTCTCGCAGGTGATCCAGCAGATCACCGACGGCGAGGGCGGCGAGGTGTCGCCGAAGGAGATGTGGGACGCGTTCTACGAGGAGTACCTGGCTCCGGTCACCCCGCTGGAGCGGATCCGCCAGAAGGTCGACGCCGCCGAGGTCGACGGCGGCACCGACACCATCACCGCCGTCGTGAAGATCGACGGCGAAGAGCGAGAGATCGTCGGCGCCGGCAACGGCCCGCTCGCGGCATTCGTCGACGCGGTCGGCGCGGTCGGATTCAACGTCAACGTGCTGGACTACTCCGAGCACGCGATGTCCGCGGGCGAGGAAGCCCAGGCGGCGGCGTACGTCGAGGCGGAGATCGACGGCCGGACCGTGTGGGGTGTCGGCATCGCGACGTCGATCACCACGGCGTCATTGCGTGCGGTGGTCTCCGCGGTGAACCGGGCGGCACGGCTGACCGCCGCCTAAAAGAGCGCGAACTGATCCCCGGCCGGGGACGGTTCGGCGAACTCCTCGACGGCCGAGCCGCCGATCACCGCGTCCAGGCGCTGCAGGAACTCGTCGCTCGGCAGCATCGGTACGCCGAACTCGCCGGCCTGATAGCCCTTGCCCTGTTCGGGTGCGGCTGCGTCGCACACCACGAGCGAGGTGAACGCGTCGACCGACTCGGTGTAGGCGAGGCCGGCATGCACGATGCGTTCGATGAGCTCGTCGTAGGTGTGGCCGACCTCGGCGGCCAGCGCGACCCGCATGCCCTGGACCAGCGGCCTGCCGGACACGAACCGGCCGGGGTTGGCGTAAGGGCACGCCATCCTGGCGGCCAGAGCCTTCAGCGGCCGGAACTCGTCGTGGGTCACCCGGCCGTTCGGCCAGGTGCGTCGTCCCACCGGATGCACGGGCAGCCACTTACGGCGTTCCTGAGCGCGTACCAGCACGGGTTTGAGGATCTGAGCCAGCACCATCGCGTCGTCGAGCGCGTCGTGCGGCTTCATCTGCGTGACGCCCCAGTGCGCGGCCAGGGACTCCAGACGCAGGTTCTCCAGCCCCAGGTCGAGGCGGCGCGCCAGCTCGACCGTGCACATGACCGTATCGATCGGCAGCTCGGCGCCGACCAGTTCGGCTTCGGCGGACAGGAACGAGTAGTCGAAGCCGACGTTGTGTGCCACCAGAGTGCGGCCGCGCAGGACCTCGCACAGGTCGCCGACGACGTCACCGAACGTCGGCTGGCCCTCCAGCATCTCGGCGGTCAGACCGTGCACGTGGGTGGGGCCGGGATCCACGCCGGGATCGAGCAGGCTGTACAGGCTCTTCTCGACGTTGCCGTCGTCGGACAGCGCCAGCGCAGCGACGCTGACGATGCGCGCCTGGCCGGGCCGGAAACCCGAGGTCTCGACATCGACCACCGCCCAACCCGCGCCGTCCTCGTGGGCGGGCCTGCCCCAGCGACGTCCGGCGGTTGAGCTCATGATCCGAGGATGGCACGGGGCCCTGACATGCCTCACTCCATCACCCCGCGTGTCGGCCGCTCTTCTAAACTGCCGGGAATGGTCACTGGACGTGGACGGCTCGCACTCGCCGCAGGAGCCGGCGCACGCTGGGCGTCGCGCGTCACCGGCAGAGGCGCCGGCGCCATGATCGGCGGCCTGGTCGCGATGACGCTGGACAAGTCGATCCTCGGCCAGCTCGGTCACGGACGCCGAAGCGTCGTGATCACCGGCACGAACGGCAAGTCGACGACGACGCGGATGACCGCTGCCGCGCTGGCGACACTGGGACCGGTGGCCACGAACTCCGAGGGCGCCAACATGGACGCCGGGTTGGTCGCCGCGCTGGCCGCCGCCCCCGGGGCCACGCTCGCCGCGCTCGAGGTCGACGAGATGCACGTCCCGCATGTCAGCGATGCCGTCGACCCGTCGGTGGTGGTCCTGCTGAACCTGTCCCGCGACCAGCTCGACCGTGTCGGCGAGATCAACCACATCGAGCGCACCCTGCGGGCCGGGCTGGCGCGGCATCCGTCGGCGGTGGTCGTCGCCAACTGTGACGACGTGCTGATGACGTCGGCGGCCTACGACCACCCGAACGTGGTGTGGGTCGCGGCGGGCGGCGGCTGGGCCAGCGACTCGGTCAGCTGCCCGCGCTCCGGGGAGACGATCGTGCGCGACGGGACTCACTGGTACTCGACGGGCTGCGAGTTCAAGCGCCCGACGCCCGCCTGGTGGTTCGACGACACTCACCTCCACGGCCCCGACGGCCTGACGTTGCCGATGACGCTGAACCTTCCGGGCACCGTGAACCGCGGCAACGCGACACAGGCGGTGGCCGCGGCCGTGACGCTGGGCGCCGATCCGGCCGCCGCGGTGACGGCGGTGTCGGCGGTGGACGAGGTCGCGGGGCGGTACCGCACCGTGCGGATCGGGTCGCACACCGCGCGTCTGCTCCTGGCGAAGAACCCGGCGGGCTGGCAGGAGGCGCTGTCGATGGTCGATCGTGACGCCGCCGGTGTGGTGATCGCGGTCAACGGGCAGGTGCCCGACGGCGAGGACCTGTCGTGGCTGTGGGACGTGCGCTTCGAACACTTCGAGAAGGCGCAGGTGGTCGCTGCCGGTGAGCGGGGCACCGACCTGGCGGTGCGCCTGGGCTATGCCGGCGTCGAGCACACGCTGGTGCACGACACCGTCGCGGCGATCGCGTCGTGCCCACCGGGACACGTCGAGGTGCTGGCCAACTACACCGCGTTCCTGCAGCTGAACAGGCGTATCCCATGAGCGAGTCGACGGTGCGGATCGGGCTCGTCCTGCCCGACGTGATGGGTACCTACGGAGACGGCGGTAACTCGCTGGTGCTTCGGCAGCGGTTGCGCCTGCGCGGCATCGACGCCGAGATCGTCGAGATCACGTTGGACGATCCGGTGCCCGCGGAGTTGGACGTCTACGCGCTCGGCGGTGCCGAGGACTACGCGCAGCGGTTGGCGACCAAGCACCTGATCCGTTATCCCGGCCTGCAGCAGGCGATTTCGCGTGGGGCACCCGTGCTGGCGATCTGCGCTGCCATCCAGGTGCTGGGCCACTGGTACGAGACCTCGGCAGGCGAGCGGGTCGACGGTGTCGGCGTGCTGGACGTGACGACGTCACCGCAGCCGCAGCGATCCATCGGCGAAGTGTCGGCGACACCGTTGGTCGACGGGCTCACCGAGCCGCTCACCGGTTTCGAGAACCACCGCGGCGGAACGGTTCTGGGGTCCGACGCGCGGCCGTTGGGCAGGGTCACCAAGGGCGACGGCAACCTGGCCGGCGGTGGTGTCGACGGTGCGGTGCAGGGCAGCGTCGTCGCCACCTATCTGCACGGGTGCTGCCTGGCCCGCAACCCGCAACTCGCCGACCATCTGTTGACGCGGGTGGTGGGACCGCTTGCGCCGCTGGACCTTCCCGAGGTCGACCGGCTCCGCAAGGAACGGTTGGCCGCGCCGCGCCGGGTCTGAGCTACGCGGCGAGCGTCTTACCCGCCACCCATGCTAGCGGACAACCCTTGCGGCGCAGCGCATCTGCAACCCGCCGGATCCACGCTGCCGGCATGTCCTCGGCAATGACCCGGACGACACTCCATCCCCGTTCTTCGAGCATCCGCAGGCGCTTGATGTCCTTGACGTACTGACGGCGGTCCTTGCGGTGGTGATCCCCGTCGTACTCCACCGCCACGCCATACTCTTCCCACCCCATGTCGAGGAATGCGATCGGTCTCGTGCCTGCGAACACGGGGATCTGTGTCTCGGGTTTCGGGAATCCGCTGTCGATGAGCGCCAGCCGTAACGCGCTTTCGCGCGGCGACGCGGCCCCGCCGTCGACAAAGGGCAGGAGCTCGCGCAGCTGGGTCACGCCTCGGGCGCGCGGGTGTCGCTCGGCGAGCGCAAGCACGTCGTCGATCGCGTAGCGCTGATTCCACATCAAGGCGTCGAGCCGGGCCAGGGCCTCGGGGCGCTCGAGATGCCGGCCCAGGTCGAAGGCGGTTCTGACGCGTGTGGTGACGGGAAGGCCCGACCGGCGTGTGACCTCGTCCGGAGCGAGAGACTCGGTACGCAGAATCAGGCCTTCCTGCGATCTCCCCTTCGCTCCGGTCAGCTCGATCGGGATCGTCAGGTCCACCCAAGGCGCACCGTGCAACGCCGCCGCGGTACGGCCCGAGATCACCCCCTTGCGCCCCGTCGCCAACCACGCGCCGATGGCTCGGTCACGCAAGGTGACCTCGATCCCGTTGCGAACGAACACCCCGCGGTAGAGCCGCGTGTAATCGCGAGCGAGTTCATGACGCGTCGCGACGCCGGCTCTGACAGCCTCCCCACCCAGAATCACTCGGTCCATGGCAGTCATGGTGCCGACTGTCACCGACAACTCTCGAAATCCACGTTTTGCAGCAGAAGTGCGAGTAAACCCCTGCAAAAGGTGGATTTCGCGAGAATCCCAAGCGGCCCAACCCGCTACGCCATCGCGCGGCGGCCCGCCAGCGCACGGCCCAGCGTGAGCTCGTCGGCGAACTCCAGGTCTCCGCCCATCGGCAGGCCCGACGCGATCCGCGTCACGGAAAGCCCCGGGATGTCTCGCAGCATCCGCACCAGGTACGTCGCCGTGGCCTCGCCCTCGGTGTTGGGGTCGGTGGCGATGATGACCTCGGCCACGTCGACGCCGTCGACGCGCTCACCGATCCGGTTCAGCAGTTCGCGGATGCGCAGCTGGTCGGGCCCGATCCCGGACAACGGGTCGAGAGCGCCGCCGAGGACGTGGTAGCGCCCACGGAACTCACGCGTGCGCTCGACGGCCTGGACGTCCTTGGGTTCTTCGACCACACAGATCAACGACGCGTCCCGGCGCGCATCCCCGCAGATTCGGCACCGCTCCTCGTCGCTGACGTTGCCGCACACCGAGCAGAACGTGACACCGTCGCGGACGCGGTTGAGCACCGCGGTGAGCCGGTCGATGTCGGGAGGTTCGACCGACAGCAGATGGAACGCGATGCGCTGGGCACTCTTGGGCCCGATGCCCGGCAGCTTGCCGAGCTCGTCGATCAGATCCTGGACAGGTCCCTCAAACATTTAGGTACAAACCGGTCACATCCCCGGCAGTCCCGGCAGTCCCTGGCCGCCGAGCCCTCCGGCCAGCGGCCCCAGCTTGTCGTGGGCCAGGATGGTGACCTGCTTGGCGGCGTCGGCGATCGCGCCGACGATGAGGTCCTGCAGCGTCTCCGGGTCCGCGGGATCGATCACCTTGGGGTCGATGGAGACGCCGACGACCTCGCCGCTGCCCTTCATCGTCACCTGGACGAGCCCACCACCGGCCTGACCGTGCACTTCGGCGTTGGCCAGCGCCTCCTGCGCCTCCATCAGCTGCTGCTGCACCTGCTGCGCCTGGGCGAGGAGGGCTGACATATCGGGTTGTCCACCGGGCTGCATGGCTGATCCTCTGTACGGGTTTGGTTGCGTCACGGTCTCGACTTGGTTGCGCTCACGGGGAAGCGACACTTTGGGGTTTCAGCCTAGTCGGCACGGAGGCTACGGTGGCGCCGTGCCCATGCCAGCCAGACTGCGTGTCGGGGCCGCACTGGCCGCCGGGATGCTCGCCGCGTCGTCGGGTCTCGCCGCCCCCGCCCAGGCGGCGCCCACCAACCTCGCCGGGAAGATCGTGTTCCTCGACCCCGGCCATCAGGGCTCGATGGAGGGATCGAGCCGTCAGGTCCCGACCGGGCGCGGCGGCACCAAGGACTGCCAGGCCGGTGGCACCTCCACCGAGGACGGTCTCGCCGAGCACACCTTCGCGTGGGACACCACGCTGCGGGTCCGCCAGGCCCTCACCGCACTGGGCGTCCGCACCGCGATGTCGCGCGGCGACGACACAGGCCCGGGACCCTGCGTCGACGAACGCGCCGCGATGGCGAATTCGATCCGCCCGAACGCGGTGGTGTCGATCCACGGCGACGGCGGACCGGCCACCGGCCGCGGATTCCACGTGCTGTACTCGTCGCCGCCGCTCAACGCGGCGCAGGCGGGTCCGTCGGTGCAGTTCGCGAAGGTGATGCGGGATCAGCTCGCCGGGTCGGGCATCCCGCCGGCGACCTACATCGGACAGCAGGGCCTCAACCCGCGTTCGGACATCGCCGGTCTCAACCTGGCGCAGTACCCGTCGATCCTCGTCGAACTCGGGAACATGAAGAGCCCCGTCGACTCGGCGCTGATGAAGTCCCCGGAGGGACGCCAGAAATACGCCGACGCGGTCGTACGCGGGATCGTGGCGTTCCTGAGCCAGGCCTAGCCGTCTCGCGAAGTGTCAGGGCTTGCCGCCCTCGACCTCACGCTTGAGGTTCTCCAGCACCTGCGCCTGAATTTTGCGCAGACCCAGCGGGGCGAAGGTCTTCTCGAAAAAGCCGCCGATACCGCCCGCGCCCTGCCACGACGTCTTGACCGTCACCGACGATCCCGGACCGGCCGGGGCGACGGTCCAGTTCGTCACCATCGACGAGTTGGCGTCCTTCTCGATGACGGTGCGGCCGGCGATGTCGACGTTCGCCTTGACCTCACGCGACCGCGACTTCGTCGCCTGCAGCTTCCATTCGGCGACGGTGCCCGCACCCTGGCCGCCTTCGAGCACCCGGTAGCCGCTGTAGTGCTCGGAGAGAATCTTCGGGCGCATGGCCTCGTAGTCCGCGACGGCGTCGAGAACCGTGGCCGGATCCGAGTCGATCAGAACCGTGCTGGACGCGCTGACCTGTCCCATCAGTACTAACTCCTTGTCACGAGCGGGTAAGAGAACTTCTATGTGCCGGTGCGCCCACAGAACTGCGTTCGCATCCGATGTCCCTGAGGACTAGCGTATATGTGTGTCTGTTGCCGTAGCCGACGCACGATCCGCCTACGCCAACGGCGTGCAGCGGTTGGTGGCGAGTTATCGTGCCATTCCCACCGATGCCACCGTTCGGCTCGCCAAGCCCACCTCCAACCTGTTCCGCGCCAGGGCCAAGAACACCATCAAAGGTCTGGACACCTCAGGCCTGACCCACGTGATCGAAGTTGACCCAGATGCCCGGACCGCCGACGTCGCCGGAATGTGCACCTACGAAGACCTCGTCGCAGCGACGTTGCCCTACGGACTTTCCCCGCTGGTGGTCCCCCAGCTCAAGACCATCACCCTCGGCGGCGCCGTCACCGGGCTCGGCATCGAGTCCGCGTCGTTCCGCAACGGCCTGCCGCACGAGTCGGTTCTGGAGATGGACATCCTCACCGGTACCGGCGATATCGTGCGCGCCTCCGCCGACGAGAACCCCGACCTCTTCCGCGCTTTTCCCAATTCCTATGGCACCCTCGGCTACTCGGTTCGACTGAAGATCGAACTGGAACCGGTGAAGCCGTTCGTGACGTTGCGTCACCTGCGGTTCCACTCGCTGCCGAACCTGATCGCGGCGATGGACCGCATCGTCGAGACCGGCGGGTGGAACGGCGATCACGTCGACTACCTCGACGGCGTGGTGTTCAGCGCCGACGAGAGCTACCTGAGTATCGGAATCCAGTCCGCGACACCGGGACCCGTCAGCGACTACACCGGTGACGACATCTTCTACCGGTCCATCCAGCACGACTCCCCGACCGACGGCGGCGAAAAGCACGACCGGCTGACCGTGCACGACTACTTCTGGCGCTGGGACACCGACTGGTTCTGGTGCTCAAGGGCATTCGGCGCCCAGAACCCGAAGATCCGGCGGTGGTGGCCGCGGCGCTACCGGCGGAGCAGCTTCTACTGGAAGCTCATCGGTTACGACCAGCGATTCGGCATCGCCGACCGCATCGAGAAGCGCGCCGGCAGACCTCTGCGTGAACGGGTCGTCCAGGACGTCGAGGTGCCGATCGAACGCACCGTCGAGTTCCTGCAGTGGTTCCTGGACACCATCCCGATCGAGCCGATCTGGTTGTGCCCGTTGCGACTTCGCGATGACAACAGCTGGTCGCTGTACCCGCTCCGGCCCCATCGCACGTATGTGAACGTGGGATTCTGGTCGTCGGTGCCCGTCGGGCCGGAGGAGGGTCACACCAACAAGCTGATCGAACGCCGGATCAGCGAGCTGGAGGGGCACAAGTCGCTGTACTCCGACGCCTTCTATTCGGCCGACGAGTTCGATGCGCTCTACGGCGGGGAGGCCTACCGGACCGTGAAGAAGACCTACGACCCAGACTCTCGTTTCCTCGACCTCTATGCGAAGGCGGTGCGACGGCAATGACGACTTTCCGGGAACATACCGACAACTCGGCGTCCAACCCTGACCGTAAGCTCACGCTGGCAGAGGTGTTGGAGATCTTCGCCGCGGGTCGACGCCCGCTGAAGTTCACCGCCTATGACGGAAGTAGTTGCGGGCCTGAGGATGCGACACTGGGCCTCGATCTGCTGACCCCGCGGGGCACGACCTATTTGGCCACGGCTCCGGGCGACCTCGGCTTGGCGCGGGCCTACATCGCCGGTGATCTGCGCCTCAGCGGGGTGCATCCGGGCGATCCCTACGACCTTCTCACCGCGTTGACGGAACGGCTCGAGTACAAGCGCCCGCCGGCACGGGTGCTGGCCAACGTCCTGCGCTCCATCGGGATAGAGCACCTCAAACCGATTGCGCCGCCGCCGCAGGAGCACCTGCCGCGGTGGCGGCGAATCGCAGAGGGGTTGCGGCACAGCAAGACCCGTGACGCCGAGGCCATCCAGCACCATTACGACGTCTCCAACAAGTTCTACTCATGGGTCCTCGGTCCCTCGATGACCTACACCTGTGCCTGCTATCCACACCCGGACGCCACTCTGGAGGAGGCGCAGGAGAACAAGTACCGGCTGGTGTTCGAGAAACTCCGGCTCAAGCCGGGCGACCGACTGCTCGACGTCGGTTGCGGCTGGGGCGGAATGGTCCGCTACGCCGCCCGGCACGGGGTCAAGGTCCTGGGGGTGACGCTGTCGAAGGAGCAGGCGCAGTGGGCGGCCGACGCGGTCGAACGGGACGGCCTGGGTGAGCTGGCCGAGGTCCGGCACGGCGACTACCGCGACGTCCGTGAGTCCCGCTTCGACGCAGTGTCCTCGATCGGGCTCACCGAGCACATCGGCGTCGCGAATTACCCGTCGTACTTCCGATTCCTGCAGTCGAAACTACGGCCGGGTGGCCTGCTGCTCAATCATTGCATCACCCGCAACAACAACCGCAGTCACGCCACCGCAGGCGGATTCATCGACCGCTATGTCTTTCCCGACGGGGAGCTGACGGGGTCGGGCCGGATCATCACCGATATGCAGGATGTCGGCCTCGAGGTCGTGCACGAGGAGAACCTGCGTCACCACTACGCGATGACGCTGCGCGACTGGAGCCGCAACCTGGTCGCGCACTGGGACGACGCCGTGGATGAAGTCGGTCTGCCGACCGCCAAGGTGTGGGGCCTCTACATCGCCGCGTCGCGAGTCGGCTTCGAGCAGAACGCCATTCAGCTGCACCAGGTGCTGTCGGTCAAGCTCGACGAGCGTGGCTCGGACGGCGGACTGCCGTTACGCCCCTGGTGGAACGCCTAGCCACTATGCTCTGCCCATGATCCGGTTCCTGCTGCGCATCGCGGTCTTTCTGGGCTCATCAGCGATCGGGCTCCTCGTCGCCGGATGGCTGGTGCCCGGGGTGTCGCTTTCGGTGTGGGGCTTTGTCGCGGCAGTGGTGATCTTCACCGTGGCGCAGGCGATCCTTTCCCCGTTCTTCCTCAAGATGGCCAGCCGCTACGCCTCGGCGTTCCTCGGCGGCATCGGTCTGGTGTCGACGTTTGCCGCGCTGCTACTCGCCTCGCTGCTGTCCAACGGTCTGAGCATCCGCGGCATCGGATCTTGGATCGCAGCAACCGTGGTGGTCTGGCTGGTGACCGCCCTGGCGACGCTGGTGCTGCCGATGTTGGTGCTGCGCGAGAAGAAGACCGCGTCGCGCGTCTGACGGCCTGACCCGCTACCCGTCGATGCGACGGGCGCCCAACTCGCTCTGCAGCAGCTCCAGTGCGGCCTCTTCCGGATCTCGGCGCGGCGCAGCAGGATCGACCTTGCCGGCCTCGGCCAGCATGCTCTCCTCGTCGTCGCCGTCGGGTTGCGGCGGCGGTTCGGCCGGCCCGCCGCGGACTGGTTCGGGAGTCGACGGCACGGGAGCGGCGGCAACCCCGGGCTCGCAGACGATCTTCCAGTTCACGCCGAGCGCATCCTTGAGCGCCTCGCGGATCACATCGGCGTTGCGCTGCTCGCACAAGCGCCTCGCCAGCGGAGCCGACTCGTGGGTGAGCAGCAGGGTGTCACCTTCGACGGCCCGCACGATCGCGCCGGCGAGCATCACCTCGGTGGTCCTGCTGCGCTCGCGGACCTTCTCCCGCACCGTGGTCCACATGCTGCGCACCGCGGCGGCGTTGGGTTCACCGGCGGCCACCGCCGCAGCCGGTGTCGCCGGCGGTGCCTCGACTGCGGGCGCCGCGGGGGCACGCATCGGAGGCGGCGGTTCCGGGTCGGGTTCGGGGGTAACAGGTTTAGCTTCGGGCGCGGGCGCGGGCACAGGTACCGGACGCGGTTCGGACTGACGGGGAGGTGCCGGCGGCGGTGCGGGGGCCGGCGGCGGCGTGGCAGGTGGCGGCGGTGGCGCAGCCTCGGCAGGCGGCGATGCAACGGGTGCGGCTTCGCTCCTGCGCACGAACTGCTTGCGCGGCACGGCGGGCGCCGCGGCGACGATCTCGTCGCTGGCGGGGATGGACAGGTCGAGCCGGGTCTCGATGCGCTCCACCCGCTGCAGCAGTGCGGCCTCGGTGTCGCTGGCCGAGGGCAGCAGCAGCCTCGCGCACACGACCTCGAGCAGCAGCCGCGGTGCCGTCGCCCCGCGCATCTCCCCGAGCCCGGCGTGCACCACCTCCGCATAGCGGGTCAGCGTCGCGGTGCCCAGCTGCGACGCCTGCTCGCGCATCCGTTCCAGCACATCCTCGGGCCCGTCGACCACACCACGGGCGACGGCGTCGGGAACCGCCTGCAGGACGATCAGGTCGCGGAAGCGTTCGAGCAGATCGGTGGCGAAGCGGCGCGGGTCGTGCCCGGCGTCGATCACACCCTCGACGGCCCCGAACAGGGCCGCGGAGTCGTTGGCGGCCAACGCGTCGATGGCCTCGTCGATCAGCGCGACGTCGGTGGCGCCCAGCAGGGACAGCGCCCGCTGGTAGGCGACGTGGCTGGTGCCGGACTCATCGGCATGCGCACCGGCGAGCAGCTGGTCGAGGACGCTGAGGGTGTCACGCGGCGAACCTCCGCCGGCACGGATCACCAACGGGTACACCGCGTCATCGACGGCGACGTGCTCGGAGGCGACGATCTTCTCGATCAGCGTGCGCATGGTCTTGGGCGCCAGCAGCCGGAACGGGTAGTGATGGGTCCGCGACCGGATGGTCGGCAGCACCTTCTCCGGCTCCGTCGTGGCGAACACGAAGATCAGGTGCTCCGGTGGTTCCTCGACGATCTTGAGCAGCGCGTTGAAGCCGGCCGTCGTGACCATGTGCGCCTCGTCGACGATGAAGATGCGGTAGCGCGACTGGGCAGGTGCGTAGAACGCGCGGTCCCGCAGCTCTCTGGTGTCGTCGACGCCGCCGTGGCTGGCGGCGTCGAGCTCGGTGACGTCCATGTTGCCGGGCCCGTTGGGAGCGAGCGCCACACACGAGTCACACACCCCGCACGGGGTCGCGGTGGGTCCCTGCTCGCAGTTCAGGGAGCGGGCCAGGATCCGCGCCGAGGACGTCTTGCCGCAGCCGCGCGGACCGGAGAACAGATACGCGTGGTTGATTCGTCCCGAGTTCAGCGCCGTCGACAGCGGCTCGGTGACGTGTTCCTGGCCGACGACTTCTGCAAAGGACGCCGGTCGGTACTTGCGGTAGAGAGCCACGGAAGCAGGCTAACCAGTCGGTCCGACTACTCGGAGGCGAGCAGCTGCTCGGCGCCGGCCAGCAGGGCACACGTCGCGAGCCCGTCGATCGCGGCACGCAGGTCGGAGGTGGCCGGGAACGTCGGCGCGATGCGGATGTTCTTGTCCTCCGGGTCTTTTCGGTACGGGAACGACGCCCCGGCCTCGGTCACCGCGATGCCGGCATCCTTGGCCAGCGACACGGTGCGTTTCGCGGTGCCGGGCAGCACGTCGAGGCTGATGAAGTACCCGCCCTTGGGTTCGGTCCAGGACGCGATCTTCGACGCGCCGAGGCGGTCGTCGAGGATCTCCAGCGCCAGCGCGAACTTCGGCGCGAGGATCTCCTGGTGGCGCTGCATGTGCAGTCGCACCCCGTCCGCGTCGCGGAAGAACCTGGCGTGCCGCAGCTGGTTGATCTTGTCCGGGCCGATCGAACGCTTGCCCGCGTGCTGCAGATACCACGCGATGTTGCCCAGCGAACCGCCGAGGAAGCTCACGCCGCCCCCGGCGAAGGTGATCTTCGACGTGGACGCGAACACCAGGGGACGGTTGGCGTGGTTGGCGGCCGCGGCCAGCCCGAGGATGTCGACCTGCTGGGCGAAGTCGTGGGTCAGCGTGTGCACGGCGTAGGCGTTGTCCCACATGATCCGGAAATCGCTTGTCGCCGTGTCCATCTGGACGAGACGCCGGACCGTCTCCCACGAATAGGTGGAGCCGGTGGGGTTCGAGTACACCGGGATGCACCAGATGCCCTTGATCGCGGGGTCGGCGGCGACGAGTTCCTCGATGAGGTCCATGTCCGGTCCGTCCTCGCGCAGCGGCACCGCGATCATCTCGATGCCGAGGCTCTCGGTGATCGCGAAGTGCCGGTCGTAGCCGGGGGACGGACACAGGAACTTGACGACGGGTTCCTGACCCCACGGGCGGGGTGAGTCGACGCCGCCGTGCAGCAGTGAATACACGATGACGTCGTGCATGAACTCCAGGCTGGCGTTGTTGCCCGCGATGAGGTTCGGCACCGGGATGCCGAGCAGCTCGCCGAAGATCGCCCGCAGTTCGGGCAGCCCGTGCAGTCCCCCGTAGTTGCGGGTGTCGGTGCCCTCCCGGTCGAGGTAGGCACTGGGGCCGGTGCCGGGGAGCGCGAGCAGGCCGTTGGACAGGTCGAGCTGTTCGGAGCAGGGCTTGCCGCGGGTCAGGTCGAGGCGGAGGCTCTTGGCCTGCAGCTCGGCATAGTTGCGCTGCTGCAGTTCGTGCTGTGCGCGCAGTTCGTCGCGGCCCAGCGAATGAAACGACACCGCTCGCCTTTCACCGTCGTGTGCGATCCGGAAAACAAGAAAGGGGACCCCGCGCACCCGCCAGAGCCCGTTGACCCTTGCTGCCTTCCGGCCCTGGGGGAGTTCACAGGATGGACGCCGCGCGGGGTCCACGGCGAGTGTAATACCCCGCGGCCGTCACACCACCAGCGAGGAGCCGAGCCGCGGATTTGGGGGACCACCACGGCCGTCGGCTACCATGACCGACGGAGGATTCGCCTAGTGGCCTATGGCGCTCGCCTGGAACGCGGGTTGGGTTAATAGCCCTCAGGGGTTCAAATCCCCTATCCTCCGCGCTCGTCTGAGGTGCGGCCGGTCAAAGACCGGCCGCACCCCGGACATCACGATCGAGCGGGCAACACGATCGAGGAGGAGTATGGGCCGCACCGCCGCGGTGATCTGGCACGCATCGTTCTCGATCGCCGCCGGGGTGCTGTATTTCTTCTTCGTCCTCCCCCGGACGCCCGAACTGCTCGGCGACACCTCCCACACACTCGGGACGGTGCTTCGCGTCGTCACCGGGGCCCTGATCGGGCTCGCCGCGCTGCCCGTCGTCTTCACCCTGCTGCGCACGCGCAGGCCCGAATTCGGCACCCCCAAGCTGGCCCTGAACCTGCGCACCGCGTCGATCGCGCTGCATGTGCTCGCCGGCGTGCTCATCCTCGGCACCGCGATCAGCGAGATCTGGCTGTCCGTGGATTCCGCAGGTCAGTGGCTGTTCGGGATCTACGGGGCTGCTGCTGCGATCGGGCTGCTGGGCGTCTTCGCGTTCTATCTGGCGTTCGTCGCCGAGCTTCCCCCGCCGCCCCCGAAGCCGCTGAAGGCCACGAAGCGCACCGGCCGCGGGCGAAAAGGCGACGGGTCGGAGGACTCAGCGGACGTTGCGGACTCAGAGGGCTCAGAGGGCGAGGTTCTCGAGGCCGAGCCGACCGACGCCGCTACCGACGAGCCGACCGACGGTGGGACCGACGCCGACGTGGATACCGGCGAGAACGGGGTAAAAGCCGAGGATGCACCCGCTGCGGTATCCGACGCCGATGACGCCGATGACGCGGACGGAAAACTGCGAAATCGCCGTCCGACCGGCAAGGGAACCGGCCTCGGCCGGCGTAAGAGGACCCGCGGCGGCGTCGCCGTGGAGGACTGACCTGCCGACGTCACGTCGACAGTTTCCCTCCTCACGGCCACTATTGATGGGTATGGGCCCGATTCCCCGACTCCGAACACTGCTGATCGCGCTGGGCGCGATCCTCGCTCTGGTCGTCCCCGTGGCGCCTGCAGCAGCCGCCCCGGGGGATCCCCTGGCCGCGGCAGCCCAGGTGGAACCTGCCGTGGTGCGCATCGACACCGCTGTCGACTATCAGGGGGTCATCGGCCTGGGCACCGGCATGGTGATCGATCCGGGCGGGCTGGTGCTGACCAACTTCCACGTCGTCCAGGGCGCCGACCGCATCACCGCGACGGTCGGCGGCCGGCCCTACCCCGCACAGCTTGTCGGGTATGACCGTGGCCGCGATGTCGCGGTGATCCAGCTGCTGGGTGCCGCGGGTCTGCCGGCGGCGCCGATCGGGGACGCGAACATCCTGGCGCCCGGCGAGCCGGTCGTCGCCCTCGGGAACGCGATGGGATCCGACGCGCCGCTCACCCGCGAGGTCGGGACGCTCACCGCGTTCGGGCGCACCGTCGAAGCCGAGGACACTCTGACCGGTTCGACCGACGAACTCACCGGCCTGTTCGAGTTCGCCGCTCCGGTCCGCGCCGGGGACTCGGGCGGCCCGGTGGTCAGCTCGACCGGTCAGGTCGTCGGTGTCACGACGGCGGCGTCGGTCAACTTCCGGATGGGCCCCGGCGGCAAGGGCTTCGCGATCCCGATCAACGACGCGATGGGGGTGGTCGGCCAGATCCGCGCCGGCGTCCCGTCCGACACCGTCCACATCGGACCGCCCACGCTGCTCGGTGTCGGCGTGCGTGCCGCGCCGCGCGATGCGCCCGGCGTGCTGATCCAGGAGGTCATGGTCGGCGGTCCCGCCGACCGGGCCGGATTGCTCGCCGGCGACATCATCGTGATGCTCGACGGCACCCCGCTCGATTCGACCAACACGCTGACGTCGGTCCTGGACCGGCACTACCCCGGTGACGTGCTGGACCTGACGTGGATCGACACCCTGGGGCAGACCCGCACGGGCAAGGCTGTGCTGACGCCCGTCGTCTGATTTGACGCAAACGCGCCGGACACCGGACGCCCGAACCCTATGCTGAGCGAGTGCCCAACAATGCGCCTCACCGTGTCGTCCAGTGGACGACGGGAAACGTCGGAAAGTCCTCGGTCGCCGCGATAACCGCGAACCCGACCCTCGAGCTGGTCGGCTGTTACGCCTGGTCAGACGACAAGGTCGGCCGTGACGTCGGCGAGCTCGTCGGCATCGAGCCGCTCGGGGTGGCCGCCACCAACGATGTGGACGCGCTGCTGGCACTCAAGCCCGACGCCGTGGTGTACAACCCGATGTGGATCGACGTCGACGAGCTGGTGCGCATCCTGGAGGCCGGCGTCAACGTGGTGGCGTCGGCGTCCTTCATCACCGGACACAATCTGGGCGACGGCCGCGCCAAGCTCGCCGATGCCTGCGAGCGGGGCGGTTCGACACTGTTCGGATCCGGTGTCAGTCCCGGGTTCGCCGAACTGCTCGCGATCGTCGCGGGCACGGCGTGCGACCGCATCGACAAGGTCGTCATCTCCGAGTCGGCCGACACCACGTTGTACGACTCCCCTGACACCGAGCGTCCGGTCGGGTTCGACATGGCCATCGACGATCCGGCACTGCAGCCGATGGCGGCGCAGGGCACCGCGGTGTTCGCCGAGGCCGTGCAGCTGGTCGCCGACGCGCTCGGCATCGAGCTCGACGAGATCACGTGCGTGTCCGAGTACGCCCAGACCACCGAGGACCTCCCGATGGCGTCCTGGACGATCAAAGCCGGCCACGTCGCCGGCGTCTTCGCCAGCTGGCAGGGGATCTACCAGGGCCGGACCGTCATCGACATCAACGTCCGGTGGAAGAAGGGCCAGACCCTGGAGCCGGACTGGCAGCTCGACGGCGACGGCTGGAAGATCACGATCGAGGGGCGGCCCACCGTCAACATGTCCGTGGGATTCCTTCCTCCGCAGGACATGATCGAGAACGCGAAGACGCTCGAGGACTTCTTCGTGCTCGGGCACATCATGACCGCGTTGCCGCCGATCCACGCGATTCCGGCCGTCGTCGCGGCGGCTCCGGGCATCGCGACCTACAACGATCTGCCGCTGCCGCTGCCGCGGGGTGTCGTCCCGACGCGTTAGCCGACGTCGCGCAGCGTCTGGGTCACCACGTCGATGACCTTCTGCGGCTGCTTCTCCAGGTAGAAGTGGCCGCCGGTGAACGTGCGCACCTCGCCGCCGCCGGTGGTGTGCGCGAGCCAGGCGCGCGCGCCGTCCTCACTGGTCTTCGGATCGTCGGTCGCGGTCATCACCACGATGGGCGCGCTGATCACGACCTCGGTGCCGCGATGGTAGGCCTGCAGCGCCCGGTAATCGTTGCGGAACGCCGGCAGGAACGTCGACAGCAGGTCGGGGTCGTTGAAGATGCGCGGATCGGTGCCGCCGAGATCCCGCATCACGCCGATCAGATCGTTGTCGCTCTTGTACTCGCGCTCGTCGCCGTAGTGGCTCGGGGCGCGGGACCCGGACGCGAACACGACCACCGGCCGCCGACCCGCCAGGGACTCGAACCGCCTGGCCACCTCGAACGCCAGCACCGCGCCCATGCTGTGTCCGAAGAAGGCGGTCGGCGCCTCGGGCAGTGCCGCGACCTCGGCGTAGATCTGGTCGGCGAGGTCGTCGACGGACTCGACGAACGGTTCGCTGTGCCGGTCCTGCCGGCCCGGGTACTGCACGCCGTAGACGTTGAACTCGGGCGACAGCGCCGCCGACATCGGGAAGTAGTAGCTGGCCGACCCTCCGGCATGCGGCAGGCACACGAGCCGGATGCGGGCGCTCGGGGCCGGATGGAAGTTGCGGAGCCAGCGACTGCGCGGCGGCTGTGTCACGGCGCCGGGACCTGCTCTGCCGGGGGTGCCGGCGGGGGCGGCGGCGCGGGGGCGGGCGGTTCCTCGAAGACGCGCACCACATTGGCCGTCAGCGCGGCGCCCGGCGGCCCCTCGATCTGTACGTCCTTGAAGATCTGGGCCTGATCCCCGGTGACGGTGAACTTACCGGGCTGCGGGGCGTGACCGCCGAGCACCTCGTACTCGACGGTGAACGGCGCCTCCGGAAATGGGTGCAGGCCAATGTATTTGGGGTCGATGGTGTAGGTGTACACGCAGGCGCCGGCCGGATCGCAGTTCTGCGCGGTGACCACGACGCCGATCCGGAACTCCTCGACCGTCGGTACCGACGGCGGCGGTGGCTTGGGTGGCGTGCGGACCGGCGCGGTGACGGCGTCCTGCGCTCCCCTGCCGCCGAAGATCATGAACGACGCGATGCCGATACCACTGGCGAGCATTCCCACGATGGCCACGGCAGCGAGAAGCTTCCGCAGCAGGTTGATCGGCATGCACAGCAGGGTAACCGGCACCCCTAGTCGGCGATGCGATTGCCGTGTTCATCCCAGTGCGCGGCGACCTTCTTGCTCGGTTGCACGCGCGGAGGTTCGCCCGGCATCTTCGGGTAACTCGGCGGGTACGGCAGGTCCCCTTCACCGCGCTCCTCGTCGGCGTGGACCATCTCCAGCAGCGTGTCGATCGACTGGGCGTTGTCGTCGATCCCGGCCCACGGATCGGGGCGGCCGGCGATGAAGTCCGGCACGGTCTGGATCGTGTAGTCGTCGGGTTCGGCGTCGCGCATTTCCTCCCACGTCAGCGGCGTCGACACCGTCGCGATCGGGGTCTTGCGCGCCGAGTAGGGCGAGGCAAACGTGCGATCACGCGCGTTCTGGTTGTAGTCGATGAAGAGCCGTTTGCCCCGCTCTTCCTTCCACCACGATGTCGTCACCGCATCGGGTGCCCGCCGCTCGACTTCGCGGGCCAGTGCGATACCGGCGCGGCGCACCGCGATGAAGTCCCAGTCGGTCTTGATGCGCAGGAAGACGTGTACGCCGCGGCCGCCGGAGGTCTTCGGGTAGCCGACCAGGCCGAGTTCGTCGAGGAGTGGCTTCAGTACGCCCACAGCAACGTCCGCGGCCTCTTTGAATCCGGTTCCCGGTTGCGGATCGAGGTCGATACGGAGTTCGTCGGGATGTTCGGTGTCCGGACAGCGCACCTGCCAGGGGTGCAGGGTGACGGTGCCCATCTGCGCGGCCCACGCGATCGCCGACGGGTGGGTGATCTTCAGCGCGTCGGCGGTGCGACCGGACGGGAAAGTGACGGTGCAGGTTTCGAGATAGTCGGGGTGCTTCTGCGGCACCCGCTTCTGGTAGATCTCCTCGCCGTCGATGCCGTCGGGGAAACGCTGCAGGTGCACGGGCCTGTCGCGCAGCAGCGTGACCATCGGATGGGCGACCGCCAGGTAGTACTCGACGAGCTTGCCCTTCGTGCCGTTCTTGCCGAGCTTCGGGAAGTAGGGCTTGTCCGGGTTGGTGAACCGGACCTTGACGCCGTCGACGTCGAGTTCTGTTGCCGGGCTTGGCATGTCAGGACCTTTCCAGCACGTCGTAGAGGTCGAAGTGCAGGGGGACGTCGAGCTGGTCGAACGTGCAGCTCTGCGGGTCCCGGTCGGGGCGCCAGCGCAGGAACTTCACGGCGTGGCGGAACCGTCGTCCGTGCTCGGTGTTGCCTTCCATCTGGTCGTAGGCCACCTCGCACACCCGCTCGGGGCGCACCGGGATCCAACGCTTGTCGGCCGCGGAGTTCCACCGGCTGGGTTCACCGTCGCGTAGATCGCCACCGATGCGCAGCGGTTCCAGGTCGTCGAGCAGCTTCAGCCGCGCCTTGGCGGTGAACGAGGCCGCGCCGCCGACCATCTGCAGCTCCCCGTCGTCGCGGTACAGGCCGAGCAGAATCGAGCCGATGCCCTCGCCGCTCTTGTGGATCCGGTAGCCCATCGCCACGCAGTCGGCGTCACGGTGGTGCTTGACCTTCACCATCTCCCGTTTCCCGGGCAGGTAGGGCCCGTCGAGACGCTTGGCGATCACCCCGTCGAGGCCGGCGCCCTCGAACTCGTCGAGCCACTGTGTGCCCAGCTGGGGATCCTCGGTCGTGCGGGTCACATGGCACCACTGTTTGGGCGTCACGGCGTCGATGAGCGCTTCGCGGCGGGTCCGGAACGGCTCTTTCATCAGCGGGGTGTCTCCGAGCGCCAGGGCATCGAAGCCGATGAAGTGTGCGGGTGTCTGCTCCGACAGCAGCGTGATGCGGGACTCGGCGGGATGGATCCGCTGGCTCAGCGACTCCCAGTCCAGTCGCATCCGTCCCCCTATCTCGCGGGGGACGACGATCTCGCCGTCGAGGACGCAGCGCGGCGCGAGTTCGTCGCGGACCGAGTCGAGCACCTCGGGGAAGTACCGTCCGAGGTCCTTGCCGCTGCGCGACAGCAGGACGACGTCATCCCCGTCGCGGAACACCAGCGCGCGGAAGCCGTCCCACTTCGGTTCGTAGGACCACACGCCAGGATCGTCGGGCACCATTGTCTGCGCCTTGGCCAGCATCGGCTCCAGTGGCGGTCGAACGGGTAGGTCCACGGCTTCCATACTCACGTAGACCCGGGTACCCCGACAATGTCATCGGAGTTCGAGTTTCTTTCAGAAGGGTGGCGGGTCGTCGCCGTAGTCCGGTGGCGCCGGGGGCGGTAGGCCGGATCGTCTGGCTGCCGCGCGTTCGGTTTCGAGGGCGCGTTGGTGGGCGTTGTCCTCGCGTTCGGCTTTGATGCGGGCGGCGTGGTCGGCGGCGCGGGTGCGTCGTCGTTTCGGCATCTTCGCCAGGCGGTCGGGGTCCGGTGGCGGTTGGGCCATCGGCGGAAGTTCGGCGGTGGTGGTGTCCCAGCCGGGGAAGAACAACCGACTGCCCGGCACCGTGGTGTAGCGCTGCCCGGCCGGGGTCGTCCAGATCACCGTCCCATCGGGCAACTGTTCCTCGTGCCAGCCTTCGGCAAATGTCTTGCCCACGTGATGGGTTCGGCACTTGCAGTTGAGGTTCGACGGGTGGGTGGGCCCGTAGGGCCACGGCACGACGTGGTCGAGATCGCACTGTTCGGCGGGCACGTTGCAGCCGGGGTAGCGGCAGAACAGATCTCGGGCTCGTACGAACGCCGCCAGCTTGGCCGAGGGGCGGTAGTGCGGTTCGGGGTCAGGGCCGGGCAGCCACAGTTGCTTGATCGCCGCCCCGGCCCGGATCGCCTCGGCGAGCGCCACAATCGGCAAGATCTTCACCCCGGGCAGCAGCGCGGTCCCCGAATCCCGCACACACCGGCCACGATTCGACGGCGCCGGTGCGGCAGGCTCGCCCTGCTCCTTCGCCTTGGCGTGCGGCTGCTTCTCGGCGAATGCGTCTTGTTGGTGGCGGTCTTCGTCGGCGATCAGGTGGCGGACGGCTTCGAGCGCAGCGGGATCGGCCAGCACCGAGATCACCACATTCGACGACCCCGGCACCACCGGGGCGGCGGTGCAGTCCGGGGATCCGCACCGGCACGGAAGATAATCCTGGCCGCGGACGATGGCCCCGACCGCGCACGAGCGCCGCTCACCGATACCGCGGGGGTCGTCATCGCAGAGCCCTTTGAGCAGTTCGGCGACCCGGGCCGCCAACACCGCAGCGTCGCAGCCCAGGATTCTGCCCCAGATCGTGACCAGCGCGTCAGGGTCGTCACTGGCCCCGATCCGGAAATCCACCCCCTTGAGCTGCTCACGGGTCCTGATCACGGCGTCCGGGTCGAAGCGCTCGATCACCGCGTCGAGGGCGGCGGTCAGGTTGTCCTCCGACAGTGGTTCCCACCGCGTCGCCTTCTCCGCGATCGCAGCATCGATCAGTGCCAGCGCCTGCGGGTCCTGCACCAGTCGGGTGCGCCAGGTGATCTGCCCGATCAGCCGGGCGCTGAGCCGGCCCTGCGCATGAAGGGCGGCAACCCCGGGCAGCCGATCGCGCAGCGCGACGGCGATGCGCATCTGGGCCGAGGCGCGGCGGTGGCTGGTGTTCAATACCGCACCGAGTTCGCAGGCCGTCTCGATCCAGGAGTCCCACACCCACTCGTCGCGCACATCGTCATAGGTCACGTGGTCATGGACCAGCGCCGCGATCGCCGCCGTCTTGCGTGCCCCGGCCCGGACCTCCTCACAGGCGGCCTGTCCGATCGCCGAGATCAACGCCGGCTTGTCCAGCCCCGCCAACCCCGAATCGAACATGCTTGCGATACTACCGATCGCCGGCGACAAAACCGCCCTCAATCCCCACCCCCTCGTCGAGATTGCATCCACGGCCGTCGAACGGCCAAAAATGCCGCCATAGAAGCAATCTCGGCGATAGACAGCACCCGGTTCTCCGAGTGGTCACACCACCATGACGCGGTGGTGACAAGATACGAGGATGGCGACCTCGTCGCGGCGCGTGGGCGCCGAAACCTCCAAGACTCGCGACACCCTGCTCGACTGCGTCGAGACGATGATGCTCGAAGAGGGCTACGCGAGTGTCACCTACCGGGCGCTGGCCGCCAAGGCCGGTGTCACGCCGAGTCTGGTGCAGTACTACTTCCCCACGCTCGACGACGTGTTCATCGCCGCAATCCGGCGCTACTCCGAACGCAACCTCGCCCACCTGAACAAAGTGATGGAGAAGCGAGCCGAGGATCCGCTACGGGCACTGTGGGAGTACAGCTGGGACGAGGCCACCGGGACGCTGATGACGGAGTTCATGGCGCTGGGCAACCACCGCAAGTCGATCCGCACGGAGATCGCGGCGGTGACCGAGAGCGTGCGGACACTGCAACTGGACGCGCTCACCGCGAAGTTCGGCGCCGACGCCCGCCCATGGGGCGACCTGTCGCTGCCGGCGCTGCAGTTGCTCATCTCCAGCCTGCCGAAGTTCCTGAACCTGGAGAAGGGTGTCGGTGTGGAGACTGCGCACGCCGAGCTGATCGAGGCGTTCGAGGGATATCTCGATTCAATCGAGCCAGCCGTGAAGCGGAAACCAGCCCCGCGCAAGCGGTCCCGGTAATCACTGAAGTCCGGCCCGACTCCGATGCGTCGTCGCGCCCTGGTGTGCTATACAAGTGTACAAACACATCATCGCACCGGAGGACGACGTTGACCGATTCCACAGAGCTCGAGGACCTCCGCAAGCGCGTGCAGTACCTCGAGGACCGCACCGCGGTCCTCGACTGCGTGATGAAGCAGGCCCGCGGACACGATCGTCACGATGCCGAGCTGATGGGCAGCGTGTACTTTGAGGACGGCATCGACGAACACGGACCGACCGTCAAAACCGGTCCTGAGTATGGCGATTGGGCCAATGAGGCACACACCGCGGTGTTCGAGGACCATCTGCACAACATCACTACCCACACCTGCGAGATCGACGGCGACGTCGCGCACGCCGAGAGCTACGTGATGGGCGCGATGCGGGTCAAGGGCGGCAAGATCGTGTCGCTGATGGGCGGACGCTACATCGACCGGCTGGAACGCCGCGACGGTGTCTGGAAGATCGCCCTGCGCCGCTGCACCATCGAGTGGATGATCAGCGGCGATTCCTCGATCCTGAGCAAGAGCGCGGTCAAGGGCTTCATCAAGGGCCAGTGGGACAAGACCGACGCCTCCTACCTCCGCCCACTGAAGCTGGACGATCCCGTCGACCGGTGGTGACGGCGTGAACCTCGCCGGACGTGTCGCGCTGGTGACCGGAGGTGCGTCCGGCATCGGGCGCGCGACCGCCGTGCGGTTGGCCGCCGAGGGCATGCAGGTGTGCGTGGTCGACATCGACGGTTCGGCGGCCGAGGAGGTCGCCGAATCTTTCGGAGGGATCGGATTGCGCTGCGACGTCACCGATCCCGACCAGGTCGACGCAACATTTGCCGCCTGCGTCGCCGGTTTGGGCAGGCTGGACCTCGCGTTTCTGAACGCCGGCGTCACCATCGAGTGGTCGGGGGACATCGGTTCCCTCGACGTGGCCCAGTACCGGCGCTCGGTCGGGGTGAACGTCGACGGTGTGGTGTTCGGCGCCCGAGCGGCGGTGCGGACCATGCAATCGTTGGGGGCCAACACCGATCGGGCGATCCTGGCGACCGCGTCCCTGGCCGGCCTGATGCCCTGGCATGCCGACCCGGTCTACTCGCTGGGTAAGCACGGCGTCGTCGGGTTCATGCGTTCGATCGCCCCGAACCTGGCCGCCGAAGGTATTGCGGTACATACCATCTGCCCAGGGATTACCGAGACAGGTGTGCTGGGCGACCGGCGCTCCCTCGTCGAACGCATCGGTGTCCCCGTGATGGAGCCCGACGCGATCGCCGATGCGGTCATGGTTGCGTTGGATGCGCCCGCGGACGCCACCGGGACGTGTTGGGTGGCGCAATACGGAAAACCAGCCTGGCCCATGGCATTCGCGCCGGTGGAGAGCCCTGACAGCCGACTGAACGTGCCGGTCCGTCTGCGTTAACCGACGATCGCGGGCATCGAATCCCAGCCCCGCACCGTGGCCGTGGGGGCACGGTGCGCGTTGTCCTCGTCGATCGTCCAGTCGGGCCAGCGCTTCAGGATCTCCTCCAGAGCGATACGCCCCTCGATACGGGCCAGGGATGTCCCGAGGCAGAAGTGCGCCCCACGCCCGAAGGTGAGGTGGTTGGGGTTGCGCCGGATGTCGAACACGTCAGGGTCGTCGAACCGGCGCTCGTCCCGGTTCGCCGCACCTGCCATCAGCAACAGCGCACTGCCGGCCGGCACCGTCTGGCCGTGGTACGTCACGTCTTTGGCCACGTACCGGGCGATGTTGTGCACCGGGGGCTCCACGCGCAGGATCTCCTCGATGGCCCCGGGAATCAGGGACGGGTCGGCCGCGAGTTCCCGGCGTGCATCCGGATGGTCGGCGAGTACCTTGCCGAGCCAGCCGAACAACCGGCCCACGGTCTCGGTTCCCGCGTTGGCGATGACACCGAGAAAAACCAGCAGTTCCTCCTCCCGGAGCTTCCGCCTGCTTCCGTCGACATCCTCGAACTCGACATTGAGCAACTCGGTGACGAGATCGTCGGATGGGTTATCCTTGCGCCACGCCACGTAGTCACGAAACATGTTGCCGTTGAAGTAGTTGTCCTTCTTCACCGGCAGCGGCTCACCCGGCTTGTTACGTAGGCGCGCACCGGCGGCCTTACGGACACTGCGCTGCAGCGAGTCTGGCATCCCGACCAGCATGCCGATCACCCGCATCGGCATCTCCGCGCCCAGATCGAGGGTGAAGTCGAAGCGGTCCCCACCCTGCAGCGGATCCAGGCAGGCCGTACAGAATGCCCTGACCTGCTCCTCGATCGCCTTCATCTTGCGCGGGGTGAACGCCCGCGACACCAGCGGTCGATGCACGGTGTGCACCGGCGGGTCCTCGTTGATGAACACCCCGTCCGGCATCACAGGTTCGGCTTTGACCACCTCGAGGATGTCGCCTTTGGCATTGCTGAGGTTATCGACGTCCTTGAGCGCGGAATCGACGTCGGCGAACCGGCTCAGAGCCCAGAAGTCGAGCTTCTCGTTGTAGTACAACGGCGCTTCGTCACGTAGCCGCTTGTACACCGGGTACGGGTCGACATCGATCTCGACGTTGTAGGGGTCGTAATACAGGCCGCTCACCTGTACGATCGTACAGCACAGCACCATGCCCGAGGGAGAGTCGATGCACATCGGATTCGTCAGCATGAACACCCCGGACGACATCGCCCCCGACGTTCTGGCCCGTGAATTGGAACAGCGCGGGTTCGAGTCGCTGTGGGTCGGTGAGCATCCGCAGATCCCGGTGTCCGCCGCGGGCTCGATGCCGCCGGCGCTGTTGCACGCCCAGCAGCGAATCTGGGACCCGCTGCTGTCCCTGCTCGCCGCCGCGCAGGCCACTTCGACGCTCCGGCTCGGCACCGCGGTTGCGCTCCCGCTGGAGCACGAGTTGTTCACGTTCGCAAAGCAAGTGGCGACGCTGGACCGGTTCAGCGCCGGCCGGCTTCTGTTGGGAGTCGGGGTCGGGGTGCGGGCCGAACTCGCGGTATCGAGCTCGATCGCGTGGGCCGACCGCTACCGGGCGCTGTCGGACATGGTCGCCGCGCTACGGGTGTTGTGGACCGACGACGAGGCCGAGCATCACGGCGAGTTTTACGATTTCGAGCCGGTGTGGTGCCACCCCAAGCCGCAACAGCAGGCGGGCCCTCCGCTGCTCGCCGCGGCCACCGGACCCAGGGCGATCGGAGACTGCCTACCGTGGGCCGACGGGTGGCTTCCCGGCGATGCCGCGTACCGTGACCTCCCTGCGGCGGTGGCGGATTTCAGGCGGCGAGCCGAGGATGCCGGCCGGGACCCGGCCACGCTCGACCTGACGGTCATGGCGTGGGGAGACCCGTCGGAGAAGCGCCTCGCCCGATACCGGGACCTCGGTTTCACTCGCGTCGTGATCGGCGGGGGCCGGCGCGACGGCGACCCTTCGACCACGGTGCCATTCCTCGATCGTTACGCCGCGATGGTCACCGAACTCAAGTAACCGGGCGGAACCGCTCGGCGACCAACTCGATCAGCTGGCCGTCGGGATCGCGGACCATGCAGGCGAATCCGCCACCGGGGTCGGCGACGACGGCTCCCCCGGCGGCCGTCACCGCGTCCCGGGCGGTGACGAGATCAGCGACGGCGAGAGACAGATGGGTCAGTCCCGCACCGACCATGCCGCGCTCGGGCTCGTCGCGCGCCGGGTATCCGGCGAACGTCAACAGTTGTAGCACTACACCGCCGTTGCGCAGGTACACCGCCTCGAATCCGATCGGTGGCGCCAACCCCAGCAGGCCCTGAGCCATCTGATCCGGCACCGTCAGACGCTTCACCTCGGTGAAGCCGAGCGCGGTGTAGAACTTCAGAGACGCCTCCAGATCGCGCACCCGGAGCCCGACGTGACTGACGTCCATGCTCACACCCCTGCCGGGCCGGGGCCGCCGTGCATGTAGAGCGTCTGCCCGGAGCAGTAGCTCGACGCGTCGGAGGCGAAGAACAGCACGCCGTAACCGATCTCGTCGGGCTCGGCGATGCGGCCCGACCCATTGGTCTGCCCGATCATGTCGATGTCGAAGCCCTGACGTTTCGCATCGGCCTCCAGTCCCGGGGTACGGACCGCCCCGCAGGCGATGCAGTTGACGCGCACGCCTTTGCGCGTCCATGCCGCGGCCATCGATCCGGTGAGGTTCTGCAGACCGGCCTTGGCGGCCCCGTAGATCGGTGCCTGCGGCATGGCCAGCAGGCCGGCGCCGGAGGAAATGTTGACGATCGCGCCGCTGCCCTGGGCGATCATCGGCTTGGCCGCGGCCCGGGACAGGTACCACGCACTGGACAGGTTCAGGTCGAGCACATGATGCCACTCGTCGTCGGTCCACTTCATCAGCGACTTCGTCTCACCGCCGCCGGCGTTGTTGAGCAGTACGTCGAGGCGGCCGAACTCGGCGAGTGTGGTGTCGACCAGCGCCTGGCAGGCGTCCGCATCGGTGACGTCGGTCGGGACCGCGAGGGCGCGCCGTCCCAGCGCCTCCACCTCTGCGGCGGTCTCCTTCAACGGCTCCGCGCGCCGTCCGGCCAGCACCACGTCGGCGCCGTGCTCTGCCAGCACCAGTGCCGACGCGCGGCCGATGCCGGTGCCGCCGCCGGTGATGACCGCGACCCTGCCTTCCATCGAAAACCTGTCGCTCACAGCATCACTCCCATCGATCGGCCATCGTGCAGTACGACTGTACAGCATCTGTGGTGCTGGACACCCCGGCTTGAGTCGAGTACACCAGTGGACATGCCGCATCCGACCGACAACGTCTGGGAAGTGCTGTCCACCGCCCGTTCGATCCGGCGCTTCACCGACGAACCCGTCGACTCCGCGACCCTGGACCGCTGCCTGCAGGCAGCCACCTGGGCGCCCAACGGCGCCAACGCACAGCTCTGGCGGTTCATCGTGCTGGACGGTCCCGAGCAGCGCGCCGCCGTAGCCCAGGCCGCTCAGATCGCGCTGCAGTCAATAGAATCCATCTACGGCATGACCCGGCCCGCTCCCGAGGACGACAGCCGATCCGCCCGCAACAATCGCGCCACCTACGAACTGCACGACCGGGCAGGCGAATTCACCTCGGTGCTGTTCGTCGCCTACAAGAACGAATTCTCGTCGGAGTTCCTGCAGGGCGGCTCCATCTACCCTGCGCTGCAGAACTTCTACCTGGCGGCCCGAGCGCAAGGCCTCGGCGCGTGTATCACCAGCTGGGCCTCCTACGGCGGCGAACAGGCCCTGCGCGAGGCCGTCGGTATCCCCGACGAATGGTTTCTCGCCGGGCATGTCGTGGTGGGCTGGCCGCGGGGTAAGCATGGTCCGGTGCGGCGCCGCCCGCTGTCGGACGTGGTGTTCCGCAACCATTGGGATCCCGAACGCGCGGACATCACCTACGGGCGCGGCGCCAGACCTCGCGGCAAGTGACCTAACCTTCGCGTGCGAGTGCCGCGAGAAGCGCGCGGGTGCGTTTCACCGAGGCCGACCTCTGCGCTCGATCCGCGCCCACCGCGACGGGTTGAGCCCACACGTCCGTCGCGCCGGCCTCGATCAACTCCACGAGCTGCCGGGTCACCGCCGCTTCGTCGCCGACGATCCCGACGTCTGCGGCGGATGCTCCTCCCCCGGCACGGATGATGTTCTGGTAGTTGCTCATTCGCTCGTATCCGCCCGCTGTCGCGGCGATCGCTTCCCGCGCCTCCCGGATGTCGTCGTGCACGGCGACCGGCAGGCCTGCGACGATTCGGCCGCCGGCGACGGCCGGTGCGATCCGCTCGGCGATCGCGGTCGCGGTCGCCAGCCACAGCACCACGCCGTCGGTGAATTCGGCTGCCACACGCAGCATTCGGGGTGAGAGCGCCGACAGCAGTACCGGGACCGGGTGGTCGAGTGCGGTCATCCGACCGGCGCTGTGCGCGGTCCAGTCGGTGCCGTCGAGGTCGATGTCGGCACCGGCCAGCAGGCCGGTGACGATCTGCACGTACTCGCGGGTGTTACGGACCGGATGGTCGTAGTTCAGCCCCAGCACATTCCGGACGATCGGCTCGTGCGACGGCCCGAGCCCCAGCGTCAGGCCGGGCCGCCCCATCGCGTTCGCCGCCGCCGCGACGCGGTTGGCCTGCAGCAGCGGGTGGCACGGATAGGTCTGCAGCACTGCGGTGCCCAACTCGATCGTCGAGGTGGCCCTACCGGCAAAGGCCATCGCGACCAGTGGATCACCCGCCACGGCACTGGCGTACCACAGCGCGGCGAAGCCGTCGGCCTCCGCCTGCTGCGCCTGCGCGACGATCTTGTCGACGCTCGACCCGCCGCCGGTCAGTCCGATCCGCATGGTCTCATCGCATCACATGGGCGCACTGGGCGGGTGGGTGCACGTCGAACATCTCGCGGTACGAGGGTGGTTGCCGATCCCCTTCGTCCCTGATCCCGTACTTGACCGCGAGTTCGGCACCGATCAGAGTCTGGCCGCTCAGCGCCATCACCTCGGGATCCTGGTGCAACGCCCAGATCACGTGCCCGGTCAACTCCGGCGTCTCGGCGGTGTCGAGGATACGTCCGAACTTCTCCGGATTGCTCGCGATGATGCCGCGCACCCGGTCGGTCAGCAGCGATCCCATCCAGATCGACACCGCGGCGATGCCGACATCGCGGAAGTCGTAGGCCATGTCGGCGGCCATCTTGTCGGTGGCGGCTTTCGGGACACCGTAGGCGGGTCCGAACGCGTAGTGCACGGCACCGGAGGAGGACGTGAACACCACCAGGCCCCTGCCGTTGGGCACCATCAGCGGCGCGGCGTAGACGGTCGCGACGTAGCTGCTGCGCACCCCGACGTCGAGGGTGTCGATGACATTGATCGGTTCTTCCCAGAACTTGGTACGTCCCATCATCTCGTCACGGATGATGGCCGCGTTGTTGACCAGGATGTCGATGCGTCCGTGCTCGCGGGCGATCTGATCGAAGAACGCCGCGACCTGCTGGTCGTCACTGTGATCGACGCGGACCGCGATGCCCTGCCCACCGGCGGCGGTGACCTCGTCGGCTGTCTCACCGATGGTGCCCGCGGCGGGACCGTCGGGGTCGACGGTGCGGCCGGTCACGTAGACGGTGCAGCCGTGCATTCCCAGCGCGTGTGCGATCCCGGCCCCGGCGCCACGGCTGGCTCCGGTCACCACCGCGACCGGGCGGTCGGCGGTCATACCGCCTCCTCGATGCGCGCGGCGTCCTTGAGCTCGGTGATCGGTCGCGCCAATCCCTGCTCATCGCAGATCTTCTGGAGTCTGGCGACGGTTTCGGCCACCCCGGCGCCCCGTCGCGGGCCGGGGGTGAACTCGGCGGGCAGGTGACGCATGCCCTGGATGACCCCGATGCTGTCGTAGTGCACGGTCTCCTTCGGCAGGCAGCGGTAGTCGGGCATCCGGTCGAGCACCGCGGTGAGCATCGATTTGAACACCGTACGCGCCACGTTGGATCCGATACAGCGGTGGACGCCGAGGCCGAAGCTGAAGTGCCGGTTGCCCTTTCGGTCCAGCACGATCTGATCCGGGTCGGTGAACACCGCGGGATCGCGGTTGGCCATCGCCCAGGACAGCCACAGCCGCTGCCCTTCCCGCAGCTCCACACCGTTCACGGCGACGTCTTCGGCGATCGTGCGGGCATCTCCCGGTGCCGGCGTGAAGTACCTCAGGAATTCCTCCGTCGCCGGATTGAGCAGCGTGTCACGGTCGGCGCTGAGCCGGGCGCGTTCGTCGGGATGCTCGGACAGCCATTCCAGCGCGTGGGCAGTCAGAGCGGTGGTGGTGTCGAAGCCGCCGCCGATCAGCAGGTTCAGCATGCCGATCAGCTCGATGTCCGGCGGTGCCTCACCGTCGATGCGCAACGTCGCCAGCGCGTTGATGATGCCGGGCCGGGGATTGTCGCGGATCTCCATCAGATTGGTGAACAGGTCGATGCCCATGGCCATGTACAGCTCGCGGACACGCTCGGCATCCGGCGAGTCCGGCGGTGTGTAGACCGACGCGTGCGCCGGTTCGTTGTACATCTCCCACTTCTGCAGGGGCACACCGAGCATCGCCAGGGTGAGCACCGCGGGCACCACGTTGGCCAGGTCGTCGACGAAATCGATGCGGCCGGACTCGATCCGGTCGTCGAGGCAGGCGCAGACGATCTCGTCGACGAACGGCTCCCAGCGTTTCACCGCCGCCGGTGACAGGTACGGGTTGAGTGCGGTGCGGTAATGGCGGTGCTCCGGGTCGTCCATCTCGAGCATGCCGCCACGGAAGCCCTCGGCCTCCAACATCCGCGGGATCGAGATGCCCTTGTATCCGCGCCGTTCGTTGTTGACGTCGTGATCGTTGGACACGAACGGACAGCGCGCCAGTTCGAACACCGCGTCGCTGCTCGCCGCCACCCAGTGTCCGTCGTAGGTGTCGGTCCACGCCAGCGGGCACTGCTGGTGCATCTCGTGGGTGATGTCGAGGAACCTGTCCCGGTAGTCGGGGCGGTGCCGGTCGAAGTCGTAGCGCAGCGTCTCGGGGTTCACAGCACCGCACCGCCGTTCACACCGATGACCTGACCCGTCACGTATCCGGCGGCGTCCGAGCACAGGAACGAGCACACTGCGGCGACATCGGACGGGGCGCCCACGCGGCCCGCCGGTATGGCCTGGGTCAGAAACTCGTCCGGCGGCAGTTTCCCCTCTGACTGCTGTCTGCGCAGCATCGGGGTCTCGATCGCGAAGGGCGGCAAGGAGTTCGCGGTGATGCCGTGGCGTGCATAGTCACGCGCCACGGTCTTGGTCATCGCGATCACGCCGCCCTTGGTCGCCGAGTAGTGGCCCTGGCGTGGTGCGCCCTGCTGGCCCGCTGCGGACGAGATCGTCACGACGCGCCCCCATTGCGCGGCGACCATGTCCGACAGCGCGGCACGAATGCTCAGGAACGTCCCCGTCAGATTCACCGCGAGGTAGCGGTTCCACTCGTCGAGGGTGATCTTGTCGAAGCGGGTGAAACCGCCGATCGCCGCGCTGGTGACCAGGATCTCGACGGGGCCGAATTCGGTTCGTACGGCGTCGAAGGCGCGCACGACGGCGTCCTCGTCGGACACGTCGACCGCGACACCGACCGCGCTCGCTCCGTTACCGCGCAGGCTTGCCGCGACCCTGTTCGCCGCGTCCGCGTCGAGGTCGAGCACGGCCACCCGGTGCCCGTCGGCGGCCAGGCCCGCACAGATCGCCTCGCCCAGCCCCGACGCCCCGCCGGTCACCACCGCTACACGGCTCACCACATCTCCTCACACGCTGTACGAATGTATAGCACAGGCTATATGCTCGCACGAACCAGCCGGCAAGGAGAGCACGTTGAGCGATCTGTACTACGACCCGTGGCACGTCGACATCGACATCGACCCCTACCCGACCTACCGCAGGTTGCGCGACGAGGCGCCCGTGTACCGCAACGACGAGCACGGCTTCTGGGGCTTGAGCCGGTACGCCGATGTGGATGTGGCGCTGAAGGATACGACGCGGCTCAGTTCCGCCAAGGGGGACATCCTCGAGGTCGTCATGGCGGATCCGGTGATGCCCCCCGGCATCTTCATCAACGAGGACCCGCCACTGCACACCATCCACCGCGCGATCGTGGCCAGAGCGTTCACACCGAAGAAGATGCGGGCGATCGAGGACAAGATCCGCGCGTTCTGCGTCGCGTGTCTCGATCCGCTCGTCGGTGGCGACCGGTTCGACTTCGTCGAGGACCTGGGCGCCGAACTTCCCATGCGTACGATCGGCATGCTCGCCGGCATCCCCAACTCCGAACAGCCGGCGGTGCGCGAACATGCCAACGAAGTGCTCCGCAATGAGGCCGGCAAGCCAATGGCGATCGACAAGGACCGCTACTTCACCGGCGAGATGTTCGGCGAGTACATCGAATGGCGGGAGAACAACCCGTCCGACGACCTGATCACCGAGCTGCTGAACGTCGAGTTCGAAGACGAGACCGGCACGGTCCGCAAGCTGACGAAGCAGGAGCTCACCGTGTTCCTCGCGGTCGTCGCCGGCGCCGGCGTCGAGACCACCGGCCGCCTGTTCGGCTGGATGGGCAAGGTGTTGGCAGAGCACCCGGATCAGCGCAAGGAGCTGACCAGCACCCCTGCATTGATCCCGTCCGCGATCGAGGAACTACTGCGCTTCGAACCACCGGGTCCCCACGTCGCACGCTACGTCGCCACCGACGACGTCACGTTCCATGGGGTCGTCATACCGGCGGGAAGTCCGCTGCTGTTGATGCTTGCCTCCGCCAACCGCGACGAGCGGCAGTTCGACGATCCCGACCGCTTCGACATCCACCGCAAGCAGGGCGGTCACCTCACCTTCGGTCGCGGGGCCCACTTCTGCGTCGGCGCTCCGCTGGCCCGGCTCGAGGGCCGCGTGGCCCTCGAAGAGGTGCTCAAACGCTGGCCGGAGTGGGACATCGACATGAGCGGAGCCCGACGATCGCGGACCTCGACCGTGCGCGGTTGGGACTCGATGCCCGCGGTCATCCGATGACAGGCAGTACATCCCGCGTCGCGGTGATCACCGGCGCCGCGCGTGGACAGGGTCGAAGCCATGCCGTGGCACTGGCCGGACAGGGCATCGACATCATCGCCGTCGACCGCTGCGCCGACATCGACTCCATTCCCTATCCGCTGGCAACCGCGGCCGACCTCGAGGAGACCGCCGAGCAGGTGCGCGCGGCGGGCGGACGGATCCATACCACGGTGGCCGATGTCCGCGATCTCGCCGAACTCCGCGCCGGAATCGACTCGGGCATCGAACGCTTCGGCGACGTCGACATCGTGGTGGCCAACGCCGGAGTCGTCGCGATCGGCTGTCCCGACCCCGACGACGATCAGCTGTACCGCGACATCGTCGACGTCAATCTGATCGGCGTCTGGCACACCATCGCCGCGACGGCACCGTCGATGATCCGCCGCGGGACCGGTGGATCGATGGTTCTGATCAGCTCGATGCAGGGTCTGGTCGGGCGCGGCGGCGACGGCAGCGCGGCGACCTTCGCCTACGCGGCGTCCAAACACGGCGTCGTCGGCCTGATGCGCTCCGCTGCCAACGCGTATGCCCCGCACAACATCCGGGTGAACTCGATCCGTCCGACCGGCGTCGCGACGCCGATGATCATCAACGAGCACATGGCGCGGGTCTTCGAGGCCAACCCGGAGGGCAGTGCGATGTCGGGGAACCTGCTGCCGGTGCCGTTCGTGGAGCCGGTCGATGTGACTGCGGCCGTGATGTACCTGGTCAGCGACGGCGCCCGCTACATCACAGGCACTGCGCTGCCCGTGGACGCCGGATTCGCGGTGATGTGAGATCAGCTGGCGTGCAGAATGAAATCCGCTGCGCGCCAAGCCATCGCCATGATCGGTCCGTTCAGGTTTCCGGCCACTATCGTGGGCATCACCGAGCAGTCCACCACCCGTAGGCCGTCCACCCCGCGGACACGCAGGTGGCTGTCGACGACATCGTCGTCGTCCGGCCCCATCGCGCAGGTGCCCACGGCGTGGTATCCGCAGTAACCGCCTTCCAGCGCGGCGTCGACGAGTTCCGCGTCGCTGTCGACCCGCGGACCGGGGTAGGTCTCGTGGCTGATGCGCTCGGCGATCGGTGACTGTTCGAAGATCGAGCGCATCCGGCGCACCAGGGCGGCGGTCGCCGTCCGGTCGTGCTCGGTCGTCAGATAGTTCGGGGTGATCCGCAGCGCCGCACCCGGATCGGCCGACGTGATCTCGACGTAGCCCTGCGACGTCGGCCGCAACACCATCCCCAGACACGAGATGCCGGGTTCACGTTCGATGACGACCGGCTCACCGGTGTTGTAGGGCGGCAGGGTCCACGGCCCCATCATCACCTGCCCGAACGGGCGCTCGGAGTCCGGCTGGCCCTTGACGAAGCCAACGACGTCGAACGACGGTGCCGCCAGCGGCCCCTTCCTGGTCGCCAGGTATTTCATCCCGGTCAGCGCCTGACCGGCATTCGTCGCGAGCAGCTTGTTGTATCCGAGGTCCTCTTTGAGCCGGTATCGCAACGTGGCGCAACGGTGTTCACGCATCCGGCGGCCCACGTTGTCCCGCTCGACGAACACCGGCACCCCGGCGGCGCTCAGCACATCACTCGGCCCGATTCCGGAGAGCTGCAACAGCTTCGGGGAGTTCAGGCTGCCCAGCGAGAGCACCACCTCGCGCGCCGCCCGGACCTGTTCGGTGCCGGCGCCCGTCGCGATCTCCACGCCGTCGGCGCGTTCACCGTCGAACAGCACGCGGCGCACGGTGGCTCCGGTGCGCACCGTCAGATTCGGGCGGTGCAACACCGGCTTGAGGAACGCCGTCGCGGCACTGACACGACGCCCGCCACGGATCGTCGACGTCGCGTATCCGATACGCTCACCGTCGGATTCGTTGATGTCGCGGACGCGCCACATACCCGCGCCGGTTGCCGCCTCGATCATGTCCTCGCACAGCGGATCCGGGTCACGCGGTACGGAGATGTGCAGCGGGCCGCCGGCGCCGCGGGTGTGCGACGGGCCGAACTCGTGGTTCTCGAATCCCTTGAAGATCGGCAGGATCTCGTCCCAGCCCCAGCCCGTGTTGCCCATCTGCACGAGCGCGTCGTAGTCCGCCCGGTGGCCGCGGTTGTAGATCATGCCGTTCACCGCACTCGATCCACCGATGACCTTCCCACGCATCCACTGCTCGACGTGGGCGTCCGGACCGAACGGCGTGGTCTCGTAATGCCACATGTACCGCTCGCTGTCGAAAAGCTTGCCCGCTCCCTTCGGGATGTGCAGCCACGGGTTGCGGTCACCGCGCCCGGCCTCGAGTAACAGCACCCGGATCGCGGGATCGGCCGAGAGCCGGTTGGCCAGCACGCACCCGGCCGACCCGGCCCCGACGACGATGTAGTCGTAACCCGTCACTGCCAACTCTGCTCCTCGTCGCCCCGCTGCTGTACGAACGTATAGTACAAGCCGGCGATCCGTCCCACCCGGCCTTCGGCGACAATGGCGGGGATGCGCCTTCCCGTGATGCCCCCGCTCTCACCGATGCTCTCGAAGTCGGTGCAGCAGATCCCGGACGGCGCCTCGTATGAACCGAAGTGGGACGGCTTCCGGTCGATCGTGTTCCGTGACGGCGACGAGATCGAGTTCGGCAGCCGCAACGAACGCCCGATGACCCGTTACTTCCCGGAGCTTGTCGCGGCGGCCCGCTCCGAGCTTCCCCCGCGCTGCGTCGTCGACGGCGAGATCGTGATCGCGACCGCCGGCAGACTCGACTTCGAGGCGCTGCAGTTGCGTCTGCACCCGGCCGCATCGCGGGTCACCATGCTGGCGGAGAAGACCCCGGCGTCCTTCATCGCGTTCGACCTGCTGGCTCTCGGCGACACCGACCTGACCGGCCGCCCGTTCACCGAACGGCGCGCGGCACTGGTCGACGCGCTCGCCGATGCCGGGCCGACGTTCCACGTCACCCCGGCCACCCGGGACATCGCGCTGGCCACCCGATGGTTCGAGGAGTTCGAGGGCGCGGGCCTGGACGGGGTGATCGCCAAACCTGTCGACGGCGTCTACCTGCCGGACAAGCGGACGATGTTCAAGATCAAGCACCGGCGCACCGCCGACTGTGTGGTCGCGGGGTACCGATTGCACAAATCCGGTGACGACGCCGTCGGCTCGCTGCTGCTCGGGCTCTACGACACCGACGGCGCGCTTGCGTCGGTCGGCGTGATCGGTGCGTTCCCGATGGCGCGGCGACGTGCGCTTCTCGCCGAATTGCAGCCGCTGGTGACGACCTTCGACGAGCATCCCTGGAACTGGGCTGCGCACGCCGACCCGGACGTCGTCCGCCGGCACGGCGGTGGCTCACGGTGGAACGCCGGCAAGGACCTGTCCTTCGTGCCGCTGCGCCCCGAACGGGTTGTCGAAGTGCGCTACGACCACATGGAGGGCAGGCGGTTCCGCCATATGGCGCAATTCAACCGGTGGAGACCGGACCGCACGCCGCGCTCGTGCACCTTCGATCAGCTCGAGCAGCCGGTGAGTTTCAGCCTCGACGACATCGTGCCGGGCCTCACGCCGCGTGCAGGGCGTCCATATAGGTCGTGACGTATTCGTCGATGACCGGTGCGCGAATTTCTCGGGACTCCGGCATCGTGATCAGCAGCGCGTACAGCCCCACCAGGAACGACACCCCGCGCAGCATCACGTCGACGTCGGCGGGGATCTCCCCCCGGTCGCGTGCCCGCTCCAGGTCCTCGACGACGGCGACGATCACCGGATGCGCCGACCACTCTTCGGAGGGTGGCCGCCTGGTCGAGAAGTGCAGCGCGAGGAAGTCTTTGAACAACCGGCTGCCCAGCCGCCGTTCGAGGGCCTCGAGAACCGTGACCGCTTTGGTCAGCGTCGCCCGGACATCGTGGGGACGCCGGTAGAACCGCGTCAATTCGGCGGCCATCCGCTCCTGCTCGCGGTTCTCCAACTCGACCAGCACGTGCTCTTTGGTCGGAAAGTGGAAGAAGAAGGTGCCGTGCGCGACTCCGGCTGCCGACACGATCGCACCGATGTCGGCCGCGGCCATACCGTCGCGCTTGAACTCCGCGATCGCCGCGCCCAGGAGGCGCTCGCGCGTCTGCTCCCCTTTACGTCCGCGCTCGGGTGTCCTCGACTTCAGCACCTGCGATCCGATCTGCTCGTCCCGGTCGCGCCCACCCTACCCCGCGAACCGCTAAAACTGACTTGAATCAGCATTGGTCTTCCGTTCCGAGGTGTGAGCCGCTACCGTTCGAGGCGCGGGAGTTGAAGTGCTGCACTGCATAAATGCGAATCCGTGTGGCGCAGCACCACTGCGGACCTACGTCGACAGACCTGACTCAAGTCATATAGGAGGCACGTGTGCAGATCCTCGAGCAGGTGCAGGACACGCCCCGGGCCGGCAACATCAAGGCTCAGTGGGTGAGTCTGTGGACCGGTCCCGTCGTCGGCGCCGTCCTGCTCGTCGCGATGCTCGCGTTCCCGGCATTCTGGCCGCCGATGTCCCCGACCCTCTCGGCCGACGAGGTGGCCGCCTTCTACTCAGAGCACACGTCGTGGATCCGGTTCAGCCAGGTCACCTTCAACCTGTGCGGAATCCTGATCCTGCCGTTCTTCATGGTGATCGTCGTGCAGATGAAGCGCATGCGCAATCAGAGTCACGTTTTCGCGTACTGCTACCTCACCGCAGTGGTCAGCGGCGCAACGATTTTCGCGCTGTCCAACATCTTCTTCCTCGTCGCCGCGTTCCGCCCCGACCGCAATCCCGAACTGATCATGGTTCTCAACGACCTCGCATGGATCGTCTTCATCGCACCCGTGGGCATGGTCGTCGCCCAGTTCGTCCTGCTGGCACTCGCCGTCTACTTCGACGACGGACCCGAACCGGTCTTCCCGCGTTGGGTGGGGCACTACTCGCTGGCCACCGCTGCCGCAATGATTCCCGCGGCCGGCGCGGCGGTCTTCCAGACCGGGCCGCTGGCCTGGGACGGGCTGCTGTCGTTCTGGGTGCGAAACGGTGCGTACGCGCTGTTCGTCGTGGTGATGTTCTTCGTGGTGCGGCGCGCGGTCCTGCGCCAGGCGCTCGACGAGGGTGTCGTGCAGTGAGCCTGCTGTCGCCCGCCCGCCTTCGGGACGCCACCTCGCTGGCCCCAGGCGGCAAACGCGATGTGCGGCTGGTCACCTGGTTCTTCCCGGCCTGGTATGCGGTGTTCGGCGTCATCATCTGCATCCTGGCGCGGGTGACGCCGCCTCCCCGCCCCGACGTGACCGCGGCCGACAAGGTCGCGTTCTTCGCGTCCAACGGCCTGACCATCCAGATCGGATTTGCGGTTCTGCTGATCCTGCTCGGCGGCGCGGCGGTCACCAATGGCCTTGTCGCCTACCAGATCATGCGGATGTCGGTCGGCTCGGTGTTCGCATACGGATATCTCGGCGGGATGAGTGTCGGCGCGCTGCCCGGTTTTCTGCTCGTCGGCGTGTGCTTCCTGACCGCCACCTTCCGCGCCGACCGCGACCCCGAGATGGTCAGCATGCTCTATGACCTCGGCATGCTGTCCTACAACGGATCGCTGGGTTGCTTCACCGCCGCCTACCTGGTGCTCGCCGTGGCGATCTTGTATGACAAGAACGAGGTCTTCCCGAAATGGTTTGCCTACGTCAGCATCTGGCAGATCATCACCGAGGTGATCGCGACCCAGATGTTCGTCTTCTACTCGGGACCGTTCGCCTGGAACGGATCCGTGTCCTTCTGGCTGGCGGTGGTGGTGTTCTCGATCTGGCTGGGCGCGTTGATCGTGCTGCTGCGACACGCGTGCGTCCGTGAACCCGCCGACGCGCCCGCGGTGGGCTGAGCGATCAAGGAGCCCGCAGACATGACCCGATCACGATCACACGCCGACTCGCCGCCGCCACAACCCCCCACGGGGCATCTGCCCGGCGACATCCACATGTGGGTGATGGTGCTGGGTGACCTCGTCGTCTTCGGCGGCTACTTCGTCATCTTCATGATCTACCGGAGCATGAACCCCGACGAGTTCCTTCGCGCGCAGCAGCATCTGGACATCAACATCGGTGTGCTCAACACCGTGATCCTGCTGACCAGTTCGTGGTTCGTCGCACGCAGCGTGCTGGCCACCCGCGCCGGACGGCACGACCAGGCGGTGCGGCTCATCTGGGCGGGCGGGCTGTGCGGGGTGCTGTTCATCGCGTTCAAGAGCTACGAGTGGGCCCAGAAGATCGCTGCGGGACACACCAACTCGGAGATGTTCTACTCGTTCTACTACGTGCTCACCGGCGTCCACCTGGTGCATGTGCTCCTCGGGCTCATCGTGCTCGGGGTGTTGGTCCGCGAGTTGCGCAACCCCGGCCGTCGTCGTACGTCGCTCGTCGAATCCGGGGCCGTCTACTGGCACATGGTCGACCTGCTCTGGGTCGTCATCTTCGCCCTGCTGTATGTGATGAGGTGACCGTGTCCGACAGAGCCGCGACTGCACAGCCCGCCGCCACCGCCCGCTCGATGACGTGGGGGTGGATCGCGCTCACCGCGATCACCCTGGGCTCGTGGTGGCTCGCGCCGGCCCACTTCACCACCACCGTGGCGGCCAGCACGCCGATCACCGCGCTGGTCCTGGTGCTCGCAATCGTGAAGGTACGCCTGATCTTCCGCTACTTCATGGAGGTCCACACGGCGCCGCGCTGGCTGCGCCACGCCACCGACGCGTGGATCGCGGTGCTGTTCGGCGCGGTGTTCGTCGTCTACCTGCTCTGAGACACGTCACCATCCCTCGCGAGCAGACGCATAATCCGGCGTGTCGGCCGTGACACGCCCGAGTATGCGTCTGCTCGCGGGAGAAGGTGACCCTCTTGACCTGAAGGTTGGTTGAGGTTGCAGGCTGAGGGGCATGAGACACGTACTGCCCGACCTCGCCGAAACCCGCACCGACTCACCGTTTCCGGGCCTGACCACCCACGCCTACCTGTGGACGCCCGCGAACATCCTGTTCTACTCGCCGGCCACCGATGCCGACTTCGACGACCTCGCCGCTCTCGGCGGTGTGAACGACCAGTACCTGTCCCATCGGGACGAGGCCGGTCCGATGCTCCGACAGATCGCCGAACGCTTCGGCACGACACTGCATGCACCACTGGGCGACCGGGCCGACATCGAGAAGCACGCCCACGTAGACGTCCCGCTCTCGGGCCACTACGTCGACTACAACGGCGTCGAGGTGATCCCGACACCGGGCCACTCCCCGGGCGCCGTCTGCTACCTGGTGACCGGGGCCGCCGGGCGCTACCTGTTCACCGGCGACACCCTCTTCCGCAGCGCCGAAGGCCACTGGTATGCCGGATACATCGAGGGTTTCCACCACCTCGACGACGCCGACATGATCGCGGCAAGTCTGCGCACCCTCGCCGACCTCACCCCGGACTTCGTGATCTCCAGCGCCTTCCAGGGGGAGTCCGCGGTGCACCGCATCGACGCCGACGCCTGGCGTGGACACATCGCGCACGCGATCGCGGGGCTTCCTAACTCTGCGCGTACATAGCGACCAGGCCTCGCGCGACGGCGAACCGCGGTCCGTGCACACCGTCGACGTCGGCCCGTCCCACCACGACGGGCACGCTGCGCAGCGCCTCGCCCACCGTGCGCATCAACTCGTCGTCCAGCGCGCCGCCGCCGGCCAGCACCAGCGCTGCGGGCGACTGTTCGAAAGCCCGCAGACAGCGAACGATGTTGGCCGCTACCGTCTCCTGTTTGACGGCCAGGCGCAGGCTTCGCCACTCCTCGGCCGCGAGGCGGTCCGAGAACGGCACCAGTCCAGCGGCGCCCCGCGTACACAACCGGCCGATGGCATCGGCGGACGCCGGTGAGTCCAGGAACACCCGGCGACCGTCCTCCTCGTGGGCGATGTGCGGACCCTCGACCCGGACGGCCGGCGTGCGCTTGACCTTCTCCGCCAGTGCCCGCGGGATACCCAGTACTCGCGCGACGGCGACGGTGATCGACTCCCCCGCGCCTGCCGCGATGACCGCGCGGTCACTTCCGATGAGATCGACTGTGCCGCCGCCGATATCGCAGATGACGGTATCGGCCGGGATGCCCGGTGTCGTGCGGGCACCCCAGGCGGCCGCCTCCGGTTCCGAACACAGCGTGCGTGCGCGACGACCCGTCAGCGTCCCCAGGGTGTCCGCCGCGTCGGCCGCCTCCTCGGCGGCCAGCAACGCCACGACGGTGCCCTGTGTGTCGGCGACGCCCCGGCGCAGCCAGGCGCCGTTGTCGATCCCGGACAGGTCGGTGAAGAACGCGTCGTGCACGGCCAGCCCACCCGCAGCCGAGGGCACCGCCTTCAGCCGGACCTCGCGGACGCTGCCCGGAATGACCCGTCGCATCACCGGATTCGCTTCGGCCGGTGAGTACCTCACGACCGATCCGCCGTCGCGGAGGTCGACGTAGTCGTCGTCGGGGGGCGGTGAACGGTGCGTGTCGGTACGCGGCGTCACGGCGATGGCCGCGGTGTCAGCCAGTTCCCGGCAGAACTCGGCGACGTCGACGAGGCTGCCCGCCGGTAGTTCGAGGGCCGCGGACAGCGCGATCGGGTCGGCCATCGCCCGGTAGGAGCGGCCCTGCTCGACCACCTCCAGCGCGACGCGCGCCCCCGGTGCCAGGCCTGTCAGGTCCACCTCGTCGACCACCGGGACGTCCACCGGTATCCGGTTGCGGATCAGCACGGCGTCATCCTGGGCCGCGATCACACCGACCACCTGCCAGCCGCGGTCGACCGCCGCGCCGATCTGCTGCGCGGCCACCTCGAAGTCGGTCGTCTCGTCGACGGAGACCACGACCGGACCTCCGCTCACGCCGTGCTGCAGTGCTGTGAGCGGAACATGCAGTCCGACAGCATGTCCGGCGCCGGCCGGAGTGGACGCGTCCGGCCGCCGGAGACTGCGCACCGGCGCCGACGGTGAGTACGCCGGCGGTATCGGCGCGGTGGCGGTGTCCACCGGCCGAAGCGCCGCCAGCAGAAGTTCGTCCGCCCGCCGGCCCGCGCCGACCTCGACCCGGTGCAGCAACGCCGCGGCGCCCTCGACCGACTCACGGCTGCCTTTGCGACCCCGGGTGGGCGCCTGGCCGTGCGCGACGGTGGTGACGGTGCCGCCGTGTACCTGCGCGAGCAGGATCTCGGTGGTGTGATTGCCGATGTCCACACCGGCGACCACGGTGGGAGTCAACGCAGTAGGCCGCGACGGGCGTAGACGGCGGCAGCCTGCTCGACGAGCGCCGCACAGCGTGGGGCGCCCCGCGCGATCAGCGAGGAGTGCAGTTCATCGAGTTCGGCGGCGGTGGAGCGGTGCGGCCGCAGCGCCTCGTACAGCGCCATGACCGTGTCGTCGTCGATGGTCGCCAGTTCGGCTGCGCGCCGGAAGTTCTCGGCCAGCTGAGGGTTGCCGCCTTCCTCGGCGACGGCCGCCTGGTGCTCCAGTACCGCGGGGTCCATCCGCAGGTCGCCCAGACCGAGCTTCCCGTCGACCGCGTTCTGCGTGGTGATCTCACTCATCGCGCCTCGACCTTCACGGTGACCGGCGCCCGGCCGGGTTCGCACGCGCCACGCTCCAGCGCGACGAGGGCGACGGCGCGGGCGTGATAGCGCGCCGAGATGGACTCGTCGGTGCCACCGGTGAAGATCGGCACCGGCGCCATCCCCTTGGCATGGCGGGCCGCGTTCTTGCCCAGCTCGCGGTACATCTTCGCGGTCAGCAGCGGCGCGACGCTGAACAGCTCCAGGTTGGCCAGCGGCGCCAGGTCACGGCGATGGATCAACGCGGTGCCCTTGCCCTGCAACCCGATCCCGATACCGGATCCCGACAGCCGGGCCGCGGTCAACCCGATCAGGCCGGTGTCGATGGTCGAGCAGACCCGCACCGTGCGGGCGATGCAACCTTCCTCCTCCAGCCCGGCGGCGATCTGGCGCAACACTTCCCCGACCGTCAGTCCGCACAGGGTCAGCCACACGCTGCGGCCCCACGCCGGCGACAGTCCGATGCAGACCTCGCGGGGGTCGCTGCCCTGATGTGCGGGTTCGACGTCGGTGACGACGACGTGCCCGCGGTGCTGCTCCTGGTCGACGGTCAACTCCGCACCGCTGCGGGCCTGCCGGATCGCGTCGATCTCGGCGCGTCGCTGCTCGGTGAGCGCGTAACCCGTTGCCGGGCCGCGGTAATCGTTCGGGTCGGTCAGCTTGGAGAGCACGCGGAACTGCTCGTCGAAGATCGCCGAGGTCTGCAGCTGGTCCCCGCGCAGTCGTTCGCGCGTCAGCGTCGTGATCGCCTCAGCCTCCTCGGTGAACCCTGTCCGGTGCAGCGAGGCGATCACGTCGAACACCGTCAGCTGCCGGGCCTCGATGGAGGCGGCGGACTCGGCCACCATTTTCGGATGCCCGGCCGGCAGATCGCGGGAACCGTTGGCGGCCACCACGTCCTCGACGCGGGCGTCGTCGTAGTCGGCCAGCCCGAGGTCGCGGTACACGGCCTGCACCGCCTGAGCGGCGCGTCGGCGCACCGCCTCGAGGTGTTCCGGCGACACCGTGCGCAGCCCTCCGTCGGCACCCCAGTCCCGCTGCAGCACCAGGAAATCGTCCATGTCGTCGGAGTTGAAGTTCGACAGCGCGAAGGCGTTGTCGTAGCGAGGGATCGAGCCGAAACCCGAGAAGATGAAGTCCGCTCCGGCGAGCAGCACCGGTAGCGTATGAGCGCTGCGGCGGATGTCGGACTCGGAGATCAGGTTGTCGTTTCCCGCACACGACTCGAGGTCGCGCATCATCACCATCAGGTTCTCGGCGAGCAGCTCCTTCATGCCCTCGGGCACCGAGGCCACCACACCGACGCCGTCGATGCCGCCGTTCTGCACACCCTGGGATCCCAGCGCCCGCGCCAGCGACACGCACCGCGACTCCAGGTACAGGATCGAGCACTTCTGCGCCGCGCCCATCAGCACCTCGGCGCCCCCGCCGCTGGTCACCCGCATCTTCAGCCCCCGCGACGCGTACGCCGACGTCAGGATCGCCTTGCTGAACGGGGTGTCGTCGCCGTCGATGAACACCTGCTCGGTGCCGTAGATCGAAATCGTCTCGGCGTAGCTGGTCAGTCCGCGCAACCCGAGCCGCAGCTCCAGGGCCTCCTCGATCGAGCACTGCGCCATCGCGCCCGGCGTCCCGACCTGCGAACCGATCAGCAGCGCCACCGCGTTCGACGGCGCGTCGCCGAGCACCGGGACCGTCGTCTCCACCTCACGGAATCCGTAGGCGACCGCGCTGGCGGCGTCGGCCGCGATCAGCAGCGGATCGTCGAGCTGGTTGGTGACGTGGGCCTGGTTGCTGGGCGTGCGGCGGGCCCGCATCTTGACCATGGCCATCTGCATCTCCACCGGCGAGAGCAGGGCGACGACGCGGGCGAGTTTGGCGGGGGTGGTGCCGCCGATCAGCCGCACCACCTCCGCCCGCGGCACGTTGATGTCGACCACCATGCGTGCCAGCGTCTCGTCGTCGAGAGCCATGGCCTCGTCGGCGACCGCGAGGTCGATGCCGTAGCGGGCGATGAACTCGTCGATGACGTCGAACTCGGCGACGTCTTTGGCGTCGAGTTCGACTACTGCGCCGTCCCTGATGACCAGAGACGGGGCAGGGTCATGCGGGCTGCTCATCGCGACGAGCCCGAGTGCGGCGTCGGGGACGCTGAACCCGTCGAGGTTGACAGGTTTCGAGTTCAGGACCCGGAACCTGCCCAACTCGTCAGCCACTGGAGAACCCTTCCTAATCGCGAACTTCGCTGTCGTCGTACACGATCCGGCCGATCAGCTCGTAGCGGCGCTTGTCCTTGAACTTGAAGTACAGCGCCATCGCCGCGCCGAACGCGAAGACTCCGATCACGATCCATGGTGTCAGCTTGAACAGCAAGGTGCCCGATGCCGCGCCCGCGGCGGATTCCTTGTGTTCCCACAGCAGGTAGACGACGTAGAGCATGCCGATGCCGCCGGTGAGCGGCGCCAGGAACGTCTTGAACCAGTGCGCGCTCGACGGGTGGTTCTTGTGGAAGTGGAAGTAGGCCACCACCGAGAACGCACACAGTGACTGCACGATCAGGATCGCCATCGTCCCGAGGATCGCCAGCAGGGTGTACATGTGGATGTACGGATCCATCCCCGCGAAGAAGAACGCCAGCACCAGGACCAGCGCGATCCCGCTCTGCACGAACGACGCGATGTAGGGCGAGCCGTGCGTCTTGTGGGTGGCGCCCAGGGTCTTCTGCAGACCGGTGGACAGACCTTCGCGGCCGAGCGCGTAGAGGTAGCGCGACGCGCAGTTGTGGAACGCCATGCCGCACGCGAACGATCCCGTCACCAGCAGGATGTTGAACAGGGTGATGGCCCATTCGCCGTAGGTGTCACGGACCGGCGCGAAGAAGATCTCCGAGGAGGTGTCCGCGCTCTGCGCCAGCTCGACCGCCTGCTGCGGCCCGGTGCCCGCGATGGCCATCCAGGACACGAAGACGTAGAAGATTCCGACACCGAGAACGGCGATCATGGTGGCGCGCGGGATGATTCGCTTGGGGTCCTTGGACTCCTCGCCGTACATCGCGGTGGACTCGAAACCGACCCAGGACCAGAACGCGAAGAACAGGCCGAGGCCGGCGCTGGCGCCGGCGATCGCCGCGGGCTGGAACGCACCGACCGGATTCAGCGTCTCGGCGATCGCGAAGCCGTCGGGCCCGCCGCCCTTGACGGCCACCGCGACGGCACCGAGGGCCAGCATGAAGATCTCGGTGATCAGGAAGACTCCGAGGACCTTCGCCGTCAGGTTCACGTCGAAGTAGGTCAGGATGGAGTTCAGGACCAGCATCAGCAGCGCCGGCACCAGCCAGTGGATGGTGATGCCGAGCTGCGAGGACAGGAAGTTCTGGAAGAAGAACGCGAAGATGCCGATCAGCGACGCCTCGAACACGATGTAGGCCAGCGTGATGATCAGGCCGCTGGCCATGCCCATCACGCGGCCCAGACCGTGTGAGATGTAGCCGTAGAACGCGCCGGTGGCGGTGATGTGCTTGGCCATCGTCGCGTAACCGATCGCGAACAGGCCCAGCACGATGGTGGCGACGAGATAGCCGGCGGGTGCGTGCGAACCATTTCCGAAGCCGACGGCGATCGGGACGTTGCCGACCATCGCGGTGATCGGCGCGGCGGTCGCGACCGCCATGAAGATCACGCCGAAGGTGCCGACGGCGTTGCGCTTGAGCCGTTGTACGGAATCGGTGGGTGTTGTCTGACCTGGGGCCGTTCTTTCGGCGGATTCAGTCATCTGGAGAGGCCTTCCATGGCGAAGGAGGGAAACCCGGTTCAGCTCGTCCTGAACTCACACTGTGGTCTAGACCACAGTGGCGAACCTCGAACATATTGGCACTACCAAATGAGCTGTGCAACCCCTGTGAACGTCCGATTGACATAAATGGTCATACCGTTTAGTTTTTGGTTCACACCCGGCCGACCGCACGACAGGGAGTCCCGTGTACGACTACGGCACGTTCTCGTTCGATTCCAAAGCCCAGGTGCTGGAACGTGCCAAAGAGTTCTGGAACCCCGACAAGACCCAGTTCTGGACCGACACCGGCGTCGACCTGGTGATCGACCGCCGGCAGGACTACTTCCTGTGGGACATGACCGGCCGCCGCCTGATCGACATGCACCTCAACGGCGGCACCTACAACCTCGGCCACCGCAATCCCGAGGTGATGCAGGCGATCACCGACGGGATGGCGCACTTCGACGTCGGCAACCACCACTTCCCGTCGGTGGCACGAACCGCGTTGGCCCAGAAGCTGATCGAGTCCGCACCGCAATCGTTGAGCAAGGTCGCGTTCGGTTCCGGCGGCGGTGAGGCCATCGACATCGCGCTCAAGAGCGCCCGGCACGCCACCCAGCGCCGCAAGATCGTCTCGATCGTCAAGGCCTACCACGGGCACACGGGCCTGGCGGTCGCGACGGGTGACGACCGCTTCGCGAAACTGTTCCTCGCCGACCGGCCCGACGAGTTCGTCCAGGTGCCCTTCGGCGACACCGATGCGATGGAGCAGGCGCTGCGCGGTCGCGACGTCGCCGCGGTGATCATGGAGACCATCCCGGCCACGTACGGATTTCCGTTGCCGCCCATCGGATATCTGGAAGCGGTCAAGGACCTGTGCGTGCGCTACGACGCCCTCTACATCGCCGACGAGGTGCAGACCGGGCTGATGCGCACCGGGGAGATGTGGGGCATCACCAAACACGGCATCGAACCCGACATCATGGTCACCGGCAAGGGGCTCTCGGGCGGCATGTACCCGATCACCGCGGCGCTGCTCAGCGACCGCGCCGCCCAGTGGCTCCACCAGGACGGGTTCGGCCACATCTCCACGTTCGGCGGCGCCGAGCTGGGCTGCGTGGCTGCCCTGAAAACCCTGGAGATCACCAGCCGTCCCGAGGTGCGCTCGTCGGTGCACTACATCGCCGACATCTTCGCCAAGGGTCTGGCCGCCATCCAGGCCGACCACCCGGGCTGGTTCGTCGGCATCCGGCAGAACGGCGTGGTGATCGGGCTGGAGTTCGACCACCCCGAGGGCGCGAAGTTCGTGATGCGCGAGCTCTACCAGAACGGGGTGTGGGCGATCTTCTCGACGCTGGATCCCCGTGTGCTGCAATTCAAACCGGGCCTGCTGCTCAACCGTGACCTCTGCGAGGACGTCCTCGACCGTGTCGAGGTCGCCGTCGGACGGGCGAAGCTGGCCGCGACCGGACGGAGGAAGCCGTGATTGCGGTACCCCACGCAGGTCAACTGCTCGAGCGCGCGCACTTCGCCGCCTCGGCCTACGCCGACTACGACCAGGCCTCGGTCGCCAGGATCGTCGACGCCGTCGCCGAGGCCGGCCACCGCAACGCCGAACGCTTCGCCGCGGCGGCGGTCGCCGAGACACAGATGGGTGTCGTCGAGCACAAGGTGACGAAGAACCGCGCCTGCTCGCGCGGCATCGTCGAGTTCTACCGCGACCAGGACTACGTGACCCCGCGCATCGACACCGCGCGCAAGATCGTCGAGATCCCGCGCCCCGCCGGTGTGGTGCTGGCCCTGACGCCGACCACCAATCCCGTTGCCACGGTGTACTTCAAGGTCATCCTGGCGTTGATGACGCGCAACGCGGTGGTCGTCGCCCCCCATCCGCGGGCCAGACAGTGCTCGGCGGACGCCGCCCGGGTGCTGGCCGAGGCCGCCGAGGCCGCAGGTGCTCCCGACGGGATCGTGCAGGTCATCGACGAGCCGTCCCTGCCGCTGGTCGAAGCGCTGATGTCCGACGAGCGCACCGACGTCATCGTCGCGACCGGTGGTACCGGCGTGGTGCGCGCCGCGTACTCGTCGGGAAACCCGGCGCTGGGCGTCGGGCCCGGCAACGTGCCGGTCTTCGTCGACGCCACTGCCGACATCGACACCGCCGCTCGGCGGATCGTCGACAGCAAGGCCTTCGACAACTCGGTGCTGTGCACCAACGAGTCGGTGCTGATCGCCGAGGAGTCCATCGCGGCGAAGCTGCGGACCTCGCTGACCCGCCACGGCGCCCACATCCTCGATGCCGACGCCGCAGACCGGTTGCGCGAGTACATGTTCCCCGACGGCGCCCTCAACACCGAGGTGGTGGGCCGCGACGCGGCCTGGATCGCCGAACGCATCGGGCTGCGCGTCACGCCGAAGACCAGGGTCCTGATCGCCCCGTTCACCGATGTCATCGGCGAGGAGGTGCTGACCCACGAGAAGCTCTGCCCGGTCCTCGGCATGACCACCGTCGCCGACGCACCCCGCGGTATCCGTGCCGCCCGCGCCGTGGTGCGGATCGCCGGCGCCGGATACTCCGCCGCGATCCACAGCGAAGACGCCTCTGTCATCACCGAATTCGCGGCCAAGGTGCCGGTGCTGCGGGTGTCGGTCAACGTCGGCAACAGCACCGGCAGCTCGGGGCTCGATACCAACCTGGCACCGTCGATGACGATCGGCACCGGCTTCGTCGGGCGCAGCTCGATCGGTGAGAACCTGCAGCCGGAGAATCTGCTGAACTGGGCACGGATCGCCTACAACGCCGATACCGCGGTCACGATGCCGAACTTCGCCGGGCTGTCCCCCTGGCACGCGCCCACCGGCCCGGTGCCTGCCTATCCGCGCGCGTCCAACGACCAATCGGCCACCCCCGCCCCCGCACCCGCGGCCTCCGTCAGCAGGCCGACCGCCCCGCGGTCCGCCGACCCCGGCATCGAGGCGCTGCGCGCCGAGTTGCGTGCGCTGGTGGCCGAAGAACTCGCCCAACTGATCAAGAGGTGACCCGTGGCTGAACTGCGTTCGTTCATCTTCATCGATCGGCTTCAGCCGCAGACGATGTCGTACCTGGGCACCTGGATCAAGGGCGCCCTGCCCCGCGCCGGCGTCGCCGCGCAGATCATCGAAGTGGCTCCCGGCCTCGACATCGAGGGCGTCACCGACGTCGCACTCAAGCACGCCGAGGTGCAGGCCGGCGTGCTGGTCGTCGAGCGTCAGTTCGGATATCTGGAGTTCCACGGCGACACCGCCAACGTCGAAGCCGCCGCCGACGCCGCCCTCGCCGAACTGGGCCGCGACGCCGGATCGGCCACTGCGCCGCAGATCCTGGCCTCCCGCATCATCTCCAGCATCGATCAGCAGCACGCATTCCTGATCAACCGCAACAAGATCGGGTCGATGGTGCTGGCCGGCGAGTCGCTGTACGTGCTCGAGGTGTCCCCTGCCTCCTACGCGATCCTGGCCACCAACGAGGCCGAGAAGGCCGCCGACGTGAAGGTCGTCGACTTCCGGATGATCGGCGCGACGGGCCGGGTGTACCTGTCCGGCAGCGAATCCGACATCCGCCAAGCCGCCGCGGCGGCCGAAGAGGCCCTCGCCCGGAGCGTGCGGTGAGCGTCGACCGGGAGGTGCTCCGACAACTCGTGCGCGACGTGGTGCGCGAAGCCGTTGCTGATCTGCCGACCCCGGCCCCCACGAGGACCAACGGCCCCGTCGCGACCGGACCGCTGGCCGCCGACGAACGCTCCCGCACCGACACCGTACGCCTCACCAACGACCGCGATCTGGATGTGTTCGTCCGGAACCTGCTGCACCTGTTCGAGAATCCGAAGACCCGCGCCGACCTGCGGCACGGCCGGCTGCGCTTCCGGCTGGCCGGAACCGACCGCGGCGGACCCGGCAGCAGCACCCGCGTCGAACGCGGCGCGGTCACCGAACGGCAGATCACCGACATCGCCGCCACCGGCGCATCCCTGGTCCTCGGCCCCCGCGCCGTGATGACCCCGCTGGCCCGCGAACGCGCCCGTGCGCTGGGCGTCACGATCCACAAGGAGCGAACATGATCCGTGGCACGGTCATCGGTCAGGTCTGGTCGACCCGACGCATCGACGGCATCCCGGCCGGCGCCTTCCTCGAAGTCGAGGTGGACGGCTCCGGCTCCCGGCTGATCGCCTTAGACGTCCTCGGCAGCGGCGTCGGCGAACACGTGCTCGTCACCCAGGGCTCGGTGGCGGCGAGTTGGTTCACCGGCACCCCGCCGCCGGTCGACGCACTGATCATCGGCTCCATCGATCCCACCGGTTGACCGTCCCGGCTACCGGCCCCGTCCGTTCCAATAATCCGACACAAAGGAGAAACACCATGGCCAGCAACGCGATCGGAATGATCGAGACCAAGGGTTACGTCGCCGCGCTCGCAGCAGCCGACGCAATGGTCAAGGCCGCGAACGTGACCATCACCGACCGCAAAGAGGTGGGTGACGGTCTGGTGGCCGTCATCGTCACCGGCGAGGTCGGCGCCGTCAAGGCCGCCACCGAGGCGGGTGCCGAAACCGCTTCGCAGGTAGGCGAACTCGTCAGCGTGCACGTGATCCCGCGGCCGCACAACGAGCTCGGCGCACACTTCTCCGTCGCCGCACAGTAGTCTCGGCCAGTGGCTCTTTCCGAGGCGCCGTCCTCTGCCCCGACACGGACCGACATCCGGGTCTACCTGTTGGTCGAGGATCTGCAGCAGCAGTTCGCCGCCTACCTGGGCACCCCGACCCGGGCCCGCGGCTACCCGCCGTACGCCGGTGAGCACGCGCTGATCGTCGAGGTGTCACCGGCGCTGGCCATCGAACGGGTCATCGACCTCGCACTGCGCGAGGTGCCGGGCATTCAGCCGGGAATCCTGTACGTGGAGCGGCAGTTCGGCGTACTGGAGATCCATTCGGGCGACCTGGCCGATGTGCGCCGCGCCGGCGAGGCGATCCTGACGGGCACGCGGAGCTCGGCGAGCGACCAGCTGCGGCCCAGGGTCCTCTACCACGACGTGATCGAGGACATCACCGATCAGCACGCGGTCATCCTGAACCGCAACCGGCAGGCCTCGATGGTGCTGCCCGGGCAGTCGCTGCTGGTCTACGAGATGACCCCCGCACTGTTCGCCGCCGTCGCGGCCAACGAGGCCGAACGCGCCGCACCCGGCCTCACCCTGGTCGACGTGCAGATGATCGGCGCGGCGGGCAGGCTCTACATCAGTGGCAGCACCGAAGACGTGGTGGTGGCGCGAGACCGCATCACCGAGGTCCTCGCAGCGATCGAAGGGCGGGAGCATTGACGGCAGACTTCACCGACGACCAGGCCGTCGCCGAGAAGGCGCTGGCGGCGTTCGACCTGCCCCAGGGATCGGCTCTGCGGCTGCTCAACCTGTCGGAGAACGCGACCTACGCGGTCGAGGAGCCCGGCTGCGGGCACCGGTCCATCCTGCGGGTGCACCGCAAGGACTATCACCGTGTCGACCAGATCGAATCCGAGCTGATGTGGCTCGACGCGCTGCGCCGGGACAGCGACGTGACGGTGCCGACCGTGATCCCCGCCCACGACGGGCGCCGCGTGGTCACGGTGCAACACGACGGAGACGAACGGCACGTGGTCCACTTCGAGATGGTGCCCGGCGCCGAACCGGATGAGGACACGGTGACCTCCACCGCCTTCCACACGCTGGGCTGCATCACCGCCGCGCTGCACGACCACGCCCGCAGCTGGCAGCGACCGTCCGGGTTCAGCCGCTTCGCGTGGGACTGGGAGCACAGCCTCGGCGGAACCCCGCGGTGGGGCCGGTGGCGTGACGCCGTCGGCGTGGGCGAACACGAGGCCGACGTCCTCACCCGGGCCGAGGCACTGCTGCACCGGCGCCTCACCGACTACGGCACCGGCCCCGACACCTTCGGACTGGTCCACGCCGATCTGCGGCTGGCCAACCTGCTCGTCGACGACGACACGATCACCGTGATCGACTTCGACGACTGCGGAATGGGCTGGTACTTCTACGATTTCGGCACCGCGGTGTCATTCTTCGAGGATCATCCGTCGGTCCCCGAATGGCAGGACGCCTGGGTGAGCGGGTACCGCAGCCGTCGCCCGATCAGCGCTGCCGACGAGGACATGCTGGCCTCGTTCATCCTGCTGCGCCGACTGTTGCTGCTGGCGTGGATGGGCACCCACAGTCATTCCAAGGAGTCCCAGGCGATCTCGGTGACCTACGCGGCAGGCAGCTGCACACTCGCCGAGCACTACCTGAGCTCCGACGGACACCGAATTTTCTGATCCTCGTTCGAAAGGATTTGTCGCTATGTTCAGTTCGTTGCAGGGCCGGTCGGCCGTCGTCACCGGAGGCAGCAAGGGCATCGGGCGGGGAATCGCCGAGACGTTCGCGCGCGCCGGCATCAACGTGGTCATCACCGCGCGCACGCAGGCCGACATCGACCGCACGGTCGCCGACCTGTCAGGGCTTGCCGGCTCCGTCACCGGTGTCACCGCCGATGTGACGAGCCCCGAGGACTGCCGCCGCGTCGTCGAGACGGCGGTGGAGCGCAACGGCGGACTGGACATCGTGTGCCCCAACGCCGGGATCTTCCCGTCCGGGCGGCTGGCCGACCTGACCCCCGAGGACATCGAGGCGGTCCTCGGCGTGAACTTCAAGGGCACCGTCTACATCGTGCAGGCCGCGCTGGACGCGCTGACCGCCAGTGGTCACGGCCGCGTGATCATCACCTCGTCCATCACCGGACCCGTCACCGGTTTCCCCGGCTGGTCGCACTACGGCGCGAGCAAGGCCGCCCAGCTCGGCTTCCTGCGCACCGCCGCGATCGAGTTGGCGCCGAAGAAGATCACCGTGAATGCCGTGCTGCCGGGCAACATCCTCACCGAGGGCCTGATCGAGATGGGCCAGACATACATCGACCAGATGGCCGCCGCGGTGCCCGCGGGCAAGCTCGGGGAGGTCGCCGACATCGGCAACGCCGCACTGTTCTTCGCCACCGACGAGGCGTCCTACATCACCGGGCAGTCCCTGGTGGTCGACGGAGGCCAGATCCTGCCCGAATCGCCGGAGGCGCTCGCCGACCTGTAGGGACGTACCCTAGATTTGGTCGAACCAATTGGCGTAGGCGAGGAGGCCCGGTGCCCACTCAGACCGAAGATCTGCGGCGGCGCATCGTGGCCGACATCAACGCGGGCAAGCCCGGGACCAAACTGGGCAGCGAACGCGAGCTCGCCGAGCGTTACCGCACCAGCCGGTCGAGCCTGCGGCAGGTACTGGCCGCCCTCGAGGAGGCGGGGCTCGTCGACCGGGTCATCGGCCGCGCCGGCGGCATCTTCATCAGCCACGCACAGGTTCAGCGCAGCCTGACCGACGTCGTCGGGGTTCCGGCCTTCCTCGCCAGCCAGGGCTACGTCGCGGGGACCCGGGTGCTGTCGACCAAGATGACCGCACCCGACGCCACCACACAACAGGCCCTCGGGATCTCGGCCGACGACTTCGTCATCGAGATCCAGCGGTTGCGCCTGGCCGACGGTTCGCCGATCTCGTTGGAGCTGGCCCAGTTTCCGGCCGAGGTCTTCCCGGGGCTGCTCGAACAGCAGCTCGGCGGATCGCTCTACGAAATTCTGGAGAGCGAGTACGGACTGGTCACCGCGCGCGCCGACGAACGGATCGAGGCGGTCAACGCGACGCCCGAGGAGGCCAACCTGCTCGGCATCAAGTCCCGCTCGGCGCTGCTGCTCATCACTCGGATCGCCTACGACCAGCACGACAACCCGTGCGAGTTCTCCCGCGACCTGTTCCGCGGTGACCGGACCCGCCTGGCGGTGACCGCGCAGGGCCGTGGCGTCGGCGTCTCCCCATCGGTGGCCGCGGCGTCGGTCGCACTGCACGGCCCGCTCGCGAAAGCGCCGTCAGCGTAGCGGGTCGCGCGCGCCGACTACCGTGGTGGCGGTCTCGCGAGGCAGAGTGGGGCCCATGACCCGCTCCCCCGGCGCCGGCAGGTTCGCGCCGAGCCCGTCGGCGGATCTGCATATCGGCAACCTGCGCACCGCCGTGCTGGCGTGGTTGTTCGCCCGGTCCACCGGCAGGCGGTTCCTGATGCGCGTCGAGGACCTCGACGACCGCACCCACACCGACATCGCCGACCACCAGCTCGCCGATCTGGCGGCACTGGGCGTCACCTGGGACGGCGACGCGACCCGCCAGACCGAACATCCCGAACGCTACGACGCGGTCGTGGACACCCTCGCCGGCCGCGGACTCCTGTTCGAATGTTTCTGCACGAGAAGAGATATCGCCCAGGCACCGCGTGCCCCCCATGCCCCCGAGGGCGCCTACCCCGGCACCTGCCGGGACCTGAGCGACGCCGACCGGGAACGGCGGCGTCACGAGACCGGGCGCCCACCCGCCCTGCGGCTGCGTTCCGACACGACGTCGCACACCGTGCACGACGTTCTGCACGGCGACTACACCGGGCTGGTCGACGACTTCGTCGTGCGCCGCGGCGACGGCGTCCCCGCCTACAACCTCGCCGTCGTCGTCGACGACGCGGCATCCGGTGTCGACCAGGTGGTGCGTGGTGACGATCTGCTCTCGTCGTCGCCGAGGCAGGCCTATCTCGCGCGACTCCTGGGCCACCCCGAGCCGGTGTACGCGCACGTACCGCTGGTCCTCAACGCCGACGGCGCCCGACTGGCCAAACGCGACGGCGCCGTCACGCTCGCGGAGATCGGACTGTCGAAGGCGCTCGCCCAGATCGCCGACTCTCTCGGATACACCGCGCGGTCGGTCGGGGACATGCTCGACGAGTTCGATCCCCGACGGTTACCGCGCGAGCCGTGGGTATACCAGCCGGGGTGAGCAGAACCCTTGGTCGGAGACGCCGAGATTGCTACCGTCCGCCGATGGGCTACTCACGCAGAGTTCTGCTCGCGGTGCTCGCCGCGCTCGCAGTCCTGCTGACGGCGTGCGGCTCGTCGGGACCCGGTAACGCGGTGGAGTCCTCGGGCGTGCTGCGCGTCGGAACCGAGGGCGTCTACGCGCCGTTCAGCTTTCACGACCCCGCGACCGGTCAGCTCACCGGATACGACGTCGACGTGGCGCGCGCTGTCGGCGAGAAGCTCGGTGTGCAGGTCGAATTCGTCGAGACGCCGTGGGACTCGATGTTCGCCGCGTTGGAGGCCAACCGCTTCGACGTCGTCGCGAACCAGGTGACCATCACCGGTGAGCGGCAGCAGAAGTACGACCTGTCGGAGCCGTATTCGATCGGCGAGGGCGTGATCGTGACCCGGGCCGGCGACTCCTCGATCACGTCGCTGGACGACCTCGAAGGCAAGCTCGCCGCCCAGAACACCACCAGCAACTGGGCGACCGTCGCCCGCGACGCCGGCGCACGCATCGAATCGGTGGAGGGGCTCACCCAGGCGATGGCCCTGCTCAGCCAGGGCCGCGTCGATGTCGTGGTCAACGACAGCCTGTCGATCTACGCCTACCTCGCCGAAACCGGCGACGCCGGTGTCACGATCGCCGGCACCACTGGGGAGAAGAGCGAACAGGGATTCGCGGCGCGGAAGAACTCCGGGCTGCTGCCCGACCTCGACGCGGCCGTCGAGGAGCTGCGGTCCGACGGCACGCTGGCCGAGATCTCGCAGAAGTACCTCAAGACCAACGCCTCCGGCGGGCAGGACGCACCGCAGGTCCAGCCGCGCTCGGCGCTGCAGCTCGTGCTCGACAACCTGTGGCCGCTGGCGAAGGCCGCGCTGACGATGACGATCCCGCTGACGGTCATCAGCTTCGTTATCGGGCTGGTGATCGCGCTCGGGGTGGCGTTGGCACGCCTGTCGTCGAATGTGGTCCTGACCAATCTGGCGCGGTTCTACATCTCGGTCATTCGCGGCACCCCGCTGCTGGTGCAGTTGTTCATCGTGTTCTTCGCGCTGCCCGAGTTCGGCGTCAGGATCGATCCGTTCCCCGCGGCGGTGATCGCGTTCAGCCTCAACGTCGGTGGCTACGCCGCCGAGATCATCCGGTCGGCGATCCAGAGCATCCCGAAGGGTCAGTGGGAGGCTGCGGAGACGATCGGGCTGAACTACGTCGGCGCGCTGCGCCGGATCATCCTGCCGCAGGCCACCCGGGTCGCGGTGCCGCCGCTGTCGAACACGTTGATCTCACTGGTCAAAGATACTTCCCTCGCGTCAACGATTTTGGTCACCGAACTGCTGCGGCAGGCCCAGATCATCGCGGCCCCGACGTTCGAGTTCTTCGCGCTCTACGGCACCGCCGCGGTGTACTACTGGGTGATCTGCCTGGTGCTGTCGTTCGGGCAGGCGAGATTCGAACGCCGACTGGAAAGGTATGTGGCGAAATGACGAGCGAGACCTGCGTCGCCGCACGGGAGGTGCACAAATCGTTCGGGCCGCTGGACGTTCTCAAAGGCGTGTCGTTCACCGTGCCGCGCGGGTCGGCGACGGCGATCATCGGTCCGTCCGGCTCCGGCAAGACCACGTTGTTGCGCACCCTCAACGCCCTCGACGTCGCCGACTCTGGCGTGATCACCGTCGGTGACGTCGAGATCGACTTCGCCCGACCGGTGCCGAAGGACCAGCTGCGCCGCTACCAGGCGCAGAGCGGCTTCGTCTTCCAGTCGCACAACCTCTTTCCGCACAAGACGGTGCTGCAGAACCTCACCGAGGGGCCGATCGTCGGGCAGCGCCGACCCCGCGACGAGGTCGAGGCGGAGGCGGTCGAACTGCTCGAGCAGGTCGGGCTCAAGGACAAGCGCGACAGCTACCCGTTCCAGCTGTCGGGCGGCCAGCAGCAGCGGGTCGGGATCGCCCGCGCGTTGGCGCTCAAGCCCAAGGTGGTGCTGTTCGACGAGCCGACGTCGGCACTTGATCCCGAACTCGTCGGCGAGGTGCTCGGGGTGATCAGGGACCTCGCGGTGCAGGGCTGGACGCTGGTGGTGGTCACCCATGAGATCCAGTTCGCCCGAGGGGTTTCCGATCAGGTGCTGTTCACCGATCAGGGCGTGATCCTCGAACAGGGCTCCCCCGCCGAGGTCATCGGCGATCCGAAGGAGGAGCGGACGCGGCAGTTCCTGCAGCGGATCCTCAACCCGCTGTAGTGCTCGCCGTGAGATTCTGTCCGGCATGGCCAGTGATGAAGCGGACGTACTGATCGTCGGCGCCGGGATCTCCGGGTTGATCGCCGCCCGCACGGTGTTGGCCGCCGGGCTGACGCCGCTCGTCGTCGAGGCCGACACCCGCGTCGGCGGCCGGGTGCTGACCGAGGAACTCGCCGGATTGCCGATGGAGCTCGGCGCGCAGTGGATCGGTGACACCCACCACCGGATGTTCGCGCTCGCCGCCGAACTCGGCGTCGACACCTACCCACAGTACGACGACGGCGAGACCTCCTATGAGCTTGCCGGCACAGGCGTGTTGCGCGGCAACGACTTCCACGAACGCTTCGCCGACGAGCTGGCCGAACTGGAGAAGGTGCTGCGGCGTCTCGACGAACTCGCCGCGGAGGTCTCCCCGGCGACGCCGTGGACCGCCCCGCACGCCGCCGAGTGGGACGCCGTCACCGCCGGAGCGTGGTACGACGAGCAGGGCCTCTCGCCGGTCGCGCGCACGCTGCTGGAGATCTGCACGGTCGGGATCCTCGCTGTCCCGACCGTCGAGGTGTCGTTCCTGCACCTGCTGTTCACCATTCAGACCTGCGGGGTGACCGCCGAACTGTTCGCCGAGTCCGAAGGCGGTGCGCAGACGACCCGATTCGTCGGTGGCACCGCGGAGATCCCGAAGCGGCTTGCGGCGTTGATCTCCGACCACATCGTGCTCGACTCCCCGGTGCAGCTCATCGAGCACGCCGCCGACAGCGTCACGCTGCACTGCCGCGGCGGCCGCATCGCACGGGGCCGGCGGGTCATCGTCGCGGTGTCCCCGACGCTGGCCGGGCGCATCATGTACGACCCGCCGCTGTCGGGGTACCGCGATCAGCTCACGCAGCGGATGCCGAACTCGGCCGCGATGAAGGCGTTCTTCGTCTACGACGAACCGTTCTGGCGCGCCGACGGACTCAACGGCCAACTCATCTCCGACATCGGGCCGGCGCGGATGAGCAATGACACCTGCATCCAGGGCGACGATCACGGAGTGATCCTGCTGTTCCTCGAAGGCGAGCAGGCCCGCACGCACAGTCGCTGGTCCGAGGAGGAACGTCGCGAGGCGTTGACCGCCGAGCTCGTGCGCCATTTCGGCGACCGCGCGGCCCGTCCGTCGCACTACGTCGACGGCGAGTGGGGCAGCCGCCAGTGGACGCGCGGGTGCTACAACGCCAACTGCGGGCCGCTGGTGTGGACCACCTACGGGGCCGCGCTCGCCGAACCGATCGGCGTGATCCACTGGGCGTCCACCGACACGGCCGTGGAATGGAGCGCCTACATGGAGGGCGCGGTGGAGGCCGGTGAGCGTGCAGCCCGTGAGGTCATCGGGTCGCTGGCACGCCGGCGCTGACGTAGAACCGTGCCGCTCGGCGGATCGCCTCAGACGTCGGAGACGGATGCCAGCCCAGTTCACGTTCTGCCTTCGTGTGATCGGCCGGCGAGGTCAGGTCGAGTAGGCGCACCACGTCCAGATAGGGCGTGACCTTCTTCGGCAGCATCGCCTTCAGCGCGCTGCCCGCGTAGGCGCCGGCGTAGAGCATCGCCATCGGCACGGCGACCGACGGCGGACGCGCCCCCGTCTCCTGCGCAGCGGTGCACAGGATCTCACGCAGGCTCATGTAGCTCTCGGAGACGATGTAGCGCTCCCCCGGCCTGCCGTGTTCGGCCGCCAGCAGCAGCGCGGCCGCGGCGTCCTCGATGCCGACGACCTCGGCGGCCGCACCCCGGGCATAGAAGCGCATGCGCCCCGCGGCGGCACGGGCGACGACCTCGCCGTGCGGCGTCGGCTGCCAGTCACCCGGGCCGTAGGTGTTGGACACGCACATGACGACCCCGGGCAGCCCTCGACCCTCGACGGCGTCGAGGACCAGATCCTCGGCGGCCAGGCGGGTCCGGACGTAGGCGCCGCACCGATCGGCCAGGGTGAACGGATCGGCTTCGGTCACGGGTGTGCCGTCCGGGCTGACCGCGATCGTGCAGATCGTGCTCAGGAACACGAACCTGTCCAGGTCCGCGTCCACGGCGTGGTCGAGAACCCGGCGCAGACCGTCGACATTGGTGGAGAACAGCGGCGCCGGGTCGGCGAGCATCGCCCGGGTGTCGACGACGCAGTAGAACACCACGTCCCTGTCGGCCATCGCCGAGCGGACGGCGCCGTCATCGACGATGTCGCCGTAGTGCCGTTCGACGTCGAGATCGTCGATTCCGCGGGTGGAGCTGGTGCGGCGCAGCAGCACGCGTACGTCGTCGCCGCGTGCGACGAGTTGGCGGGTGACGTGGGATCCGAGAAAACCACTGGCTCCCATGACCAGTGATCTACGTCGCGGCATCCGGCGTTCCGGTCAGGGCGTCGAGCCGATGCCACCAGGGGGCGGTACCGGATGGTGTCACACCGCAGATGTCATTCGCCTCGGTGAAGTACTCGTACACCCGGGAGGTGTCGACCGCGGGGGCCTTCTTGCCCCATTTCACAGATAGAAAGCCGTTGTACCCCAGAGACTTCTGGTGCAGCACGTACGGTGCCATCACCCGTGATCCGCGACCGACGGTGACGCCCCCGAATGTCCACGCCACGAACGGCAGCACCTTGAGCCAGTAGATCTGACTGAACCGGTGACGCTCCCTGAGGATGTTGGTCCCCGGCATCACCCCCGGATCGAAGTAGGCGGCTCCCATGCCGTCGGGAACCAGCCTCGCGGCGGCACACGACAGGTAGAACAGGCCGAGCTTCGTACGCGCGTAGGCGCCCACCCCGTCCTCACCCGGTGCGCACTGCTCCGAAAGAGGTTTCCAGGCAGCAGGTTTCACTCCCGCCAGCTTCTGGAACCAGGTCTGCCTGATCGTGGGTGACCCGACGATGAGGATGCGCGCATCGTCGGCGAGATACGGGCTCAGCCCCGCCAGCAGCGTGTGGGGACCGAACAAATTGGTGGCCACCGTCAGTTCGATCCCGTCGACACTCATCTCCGTGGCGTCGTTGCGCAGGATCGCCGCATTCATCACGACAGAGCTCAGCGGCGCGAGTGCACCCTGCTCGATCAGTTCGCCCACGCGGGCGGTCGCCGATCGGACGCTGTCGAGGCTGGACTGTTCACAGCAGACGATCCGGTCGAATCCCTCGGTGAACCGGTCACCGAGGAGCTCGCGAAGATCGTCGGCGCGCTGTTCGTTCCGGACGAGCAGCACCGACTGCCAGCCCGGGGTGCCGACGATCCGGCGTGCCACTCCGAGACCGAGGCCGGACGTCGCACCGGTCAGCAGCAGGCTTCTCGTCGTCATGCCTTCTCCTCCGCCAACACCGGATTCCGTTGCGCCGGCGGCTCGTGCATACCGAACCTGGCGTGCAGGCGTGCCAGCGGGTGCGGCGCCCACCAGTTCCACCGACCCAGCAGGACCATGACCGCGGGCAGCAGCACCGAACGGATCAGGATCGCATCGACCAGGATCGCGACCGCGAGCCCGAACCCGAAGATCCGCAACATGGACACCTCTGACGCCGTCAGCCCGGCGAATGTGATGGCCATGACGAGTGCCGCAGCGGTGACGATGCGGCCCGTCCCGGCCAGACCGAGTGCCACGGATTCCCGATTGGCCCGGTGCGACCGGTCGGACGCGAGCCAGAACTCGCGGGTACGGGCGATGATGAACACCTCGTAGTCCATCGACAGCCCGAAGGCCACACAGAACATCAGCACCGGGATCGTGGACGCCAGGGTGCCGACGGCCGTGGTGCCGAGGCCGCCGAGGTGCCCCTCCTGGAAGATCCACACCAGGGTCCCGAATGTCGCGGTCAGCGACAGCGCGTTGAGGATCAGCGCCTTCAGCGGGATCACCACGCTGCCGGTCAGCATGAACAACAGCATGTACATCACGATCGCGATCAACCCGAGCAGGACCGGAAGCCTGGAGGAGATCGCCTGCACCCCATCGCGATTGGACTGTGCGGCACCGGTGAACAGCGCTGTCGTGTCCGTCGGTGGAGGTATCGCGTGCAGACGATCGAGCAGCTCGTCCGATTCCGAACTGAACGGCTCGGTCGTGGAGGTGACCGTCAGGAAGCTGTGGTCGGCGTTCGCGGCGGCTTCCCCACCGGACGGGCCGACCGCGCGCCCGCCGGCGAACGTGGCGTTCGGACCGACGGCGACGACGACGGAGGGCACCTGCGACAACGCCGCCGCGTAGGTGTCGACCTCGCCCGGGCCACCGAAGCCGTCTTCGTGGCGCAGCACGATGTGCACCGGCAGGCCCGCGTCCTGGGTGAAGTCCTCCCGGATCTGGTCGCCGACCTGCCTCGCCGGCGACGAGGTCGGCAGGATGCGGTCGTCGGGAAAGCCGAACTTCACGTCGAGGAAGGGCAGTCCGACCACGATCAGCGGCACGAGGGTGACGGCGACGGCGAGCCACGGCCTGCGCATCACCGCCAGAGCCCAGTTGTACCAACGTGACTCGGTGAGTGGCTTCTGCTTGCCGGGCCTGCCGATCCGGTGCCCGGTCACCTTGATCGCCGCCGGGGTGATCACGAGCGCGGCCATCGCGGCGAGCGCGACCACGGACACCGCGCCGTAGGCGAACGACCGCAGGAAGTACATCGGGAAGACGGCCATCGTCGCCAGACAGAGCGCCACGGTCGCCGCGGAGAAGGCCACCGTGCGGCCGGCGGTACGCATCGTCCGCCGCAACGCCTCCTCGGCGTCGGCACCGCCGCCGATCTCCTCCCGGTAGCGACTGACCAGCAGCAGCGAATAGTCCACCGCCAGCGCCAGTCCCAGCGCCACCGCGAGATTCAGCGCGAAGACCGAGACCTCCGCGAACTCGGCGATGACCCGCAGGATCGCGACCGAACCCGAGATCGCGAACGCGCCGACGGCCAGCGGAACCAACGCCGCGTAGAACCCGCCGAACACCCAGATGAGCACGAGGAACGTCAACGGGAGCACGATGGCCTCGCTGATCGTCAGGTCCTTCCTGGCCTGTTCGTTGACCTGGGCGTAGACGGCCCCCGGCCCGCCCGCCTCGACCCTGACGCCGTGCTCTCGGTCACCGACGAAGCGCTCCACGAGTTCGGTCGAGGAGGCGATACCGGCACTCTCGTCCCCGTCGAGATAGGCGATCACCAGGGCGGCGTCGCCGTCCCTGCTCACCAGTCCCGACGCGACGGGATCTGCACTCTCCAGGGGCGAGAGCACCCTGGCCACGTGATCGGCCGCGCGGATCTCCTCGACGAGGTCACCCACGACACCCCGAACCGCCGGCGAGGTCACCGGCTCGGGAGCAGTGACCAGCAGGTTGAGGTTGACGAACCCGCGGCCGAACTCGTCGGTGAGAACCTGGTTGGCCTGGTTGGATTCGGCGTCCGGGTCGGTGAAGCCGCCGGCCGACAGCATCGACCCCACAGGCGCCGCCAGCACACCGGCGACAGCCATCAGCATGACCGCCACGGCCAGCACCCGTTTGGGCGCCGCGACGGCGAGACGGGCGATCGAGTCCAGCACGGTGGGGGCTCCTTATGCTGCCGGCGGCATGACCTTGAGCACGATCGCGGAGCCCAACCCGCCGGCGCTGACGATCGCGCCCGCCCCGACTCCACCTCCGCGGCGCTGAAGCTCGTTGATCAGCGTGCCGGCGACCCGGGTTCCCGACGCACCGTAGGGGTGCCCGAGGGCGAGTCCTCCACCGTGGACGTTGAGCCGGTCCCCGTCGATTCCGAGAGACCGCGAATACGCGACGCCGATCGATGCGTACGAGTCGTGCACGTCGAAGAGGTCGACGTCGTCGAGATCGAGCCCCGCCACGTCCAGAGCTCGCCGGGTGGCTTCGACGGTGGCGTCCGTGGCGCCGTCGGGCTTCGAGCCGACGACCGACCAGCCGGTGATCTCGGCCAGCGGTGTCATCCCGTGCTCGCGCGCGAACTCGCGCTCGCAGATCAGTGTCGCCGCCGCCCCGTCGGTCAAACCCGTCTGATTGCCCGGCGTGACCGTGCACTGCTCCCCGAGGAACGACGTCATCTCGGCCAGGGTTTCCACTGTGAGGTCCCGCGACGGAAGTTCGTCGGCGAACACCGACGCGTCACCGACCTCGACCGCGATCTTCTCGGCGTCGAGGACCCCGTTCTCCTGCGCATCGCAAGCCAGCGCGTGCGCACGCGCCGCCCATTCGTCGACCTCGGCGCGGGTCAGACCGTACTGCGTGGCGGTACCTTCGCCGAGCATCGCCGCCAGATCGAGCGCAGGCATCTCGCCGATGCCGGGATGCATCGGGGCGATCGGGGTGTCGGTGATCCCGGTCGTCGCGAAATGCGGCCCCGCCAAGGGCGATTGGGACGGGGTGTTCAGGCCGCCCGCGATCACGCAGCGCGCCATTCCCGACCGGATGCCCGCGACGGCCTGGTGCATCGCGACCATGCCCGATGTGCACCAACCCCCCACGTCGTAGGCGGGGATGTCCAGTGGCAGGCCGAGATCCAGCGCCGAGTACCGCGCGATGCATCCGCCGCCTTGCAGCACCTCACCCATCACGATGGTGTCGATCAACGCCGGGTCGAGACCACTGCGGTCGATCACGCCGCGGATGACCGCTCCGGCAAGGTCGAATTCGGAGACCTTCGCCAGACCTCCCACCAGCGAACGGGTGAACGGGGTCCTCGCGTAGGCCACGATGACTGCGTCTGGCATCGAACGAGTCGGTTCCACCGGCATTGCTGTTCCCATCTTCGGCACGCACGGCCAGGCATGGTGCGCCGCCGCAGCGTTTCTGCGTCGAACCGCGAACTGCCTTTAATTGCCGCTTCCGTCATAAAACTCTCACTGCGAACGCTTTTGATTTGTAACACGTTCTAGTGGCGATCGTCTAGTTAGCTGAGCTCGAAAAGGCGCTGCCCGCGGCCTTTCCGTTCTCCACTGGATCTGTCAACTAGAACCTGTTATACAAACGGCTGTCAGTTATCTCCCGAGACACGAGCGAGCAAGGAACTGCGGTGCCTCCGACCTCGATGCACGACGCTCGGCGATGGATCGACGAGAACATCGGCGATCAGAGCGGCCGCACGATTCTGATCACCGGCGGCAACGGCGGACTCGGAGCTGCGACCGCCGCGCATCTCGCCTACGCCGGCGCCCATGTGGTACTGGCCTGCAGGCGGCCCGACAGCGGTGAACGAATCGCCCGTCAAATCGGTTCCGCCGCTGAGGTTCTACCGCTCGACCTGGCCGACCTGAGTGCCGTTGCCCGATCGGCCGAGGCGTGTGACGCCGTCGACGCCGTGGTGGCCCTCGCCGGCGTCTGCTACGCACCGTGGGCGCTCACCACAGACGGCTTCGAGCAGCACATCGGCGTCAACCACCTGGGTCACTTCGCCTTCGTCGGGCAACTGCTGCACCGAATCCGGGGGCGTGTGGTGGCGGTGACGAGCCGTGCCCACGAGTTCTGCGGACGACCGGGCTTCGGCAGTTACGTGCCCGAGGACCCTTCATGGCGCACGCGAAAGTACTCCGCCTTCGATGCATACTGTCAGGCCAAGCTCGCCAATCTGCTGTTCGTCAATGAGCTGCAACGTCGCTTCGAGGCATCCGGTTCGACGTTGAGTGCCGTTGCCGCCCAACCGGGTTGGTCCGACACCGACGCGGGCATGCACTCGGGACGTTGGCTCGGTGACGTGTTCTGGCGCGCGTCCTGCCGGCTCATCCGCCAGTCACCGACCGTCGGTGCGCTCGCCATCGCCTACGCGGTCGCCTCTGAAAAGGCAGAACCCGGAGGTTATTACGGCCCTCGGCAACTTTTCGGGATGCGGGGGCTACCGGGAGAGAACACGGCGGCGACGACGGCGTCCGATCCGGATCTGCTGCGACGGACCTGGGCGGCGGCAGAGCACCAGACAGGGGTCACCTATGCCCTCTGATCCACGGGTTTCGTCTGACCGACGGGCCGTCCCGCAGAGCCCGTTGAGCTACCGCGAGCGCATCGCGGCCATCCAGGACATCCACACCGGGTGCGAGGTCTTCCGCGACGCCGGCGGACCGGTGACGTCGGTGCAGATCGCACCGCCGTGGATGCTGCCGCCGTTCGTGATCGTGACGTCGCCGCGGGGCGCACGGGACGTGCTGAGCGCGACGTTCCCGACTGTCGACCGCGACTTCCCGTTCATGACCGAGCAGCAGCACCTCAACGGCGGATCACTGCTGAACTTCGCCCATGCCGACTGGGTCGGCCGCCGCCGGATCCTGCAGCCCGTGTTCACCAGACCGCAGATCGGCCGGCTCAGCGAGACGATGTTCGCGATCGCCGAGGAGTGCGTCCAGGGGTGGGGCAACCGCGGTGCCGTCGACCTCGACCGGGACAGCCGGCGGATCACGATGCGCGTCCTGGGCAGGTCGATCATGGCCTTCGAACCCGACCACGACACCGACGCGCTGGTGGAACCCATGCGCCGGATCAGCGCCTACATCGCGGCACGAGGCAGGGCACCGGTCAAGCTGCCCCGCTGGGTACCGACACCGGCGCGGCGGCATGCGGTGGCGTTCAACAAGCTCGCCCACGAGCTGGCCGCCGAGATCCTGCACGCCTGCCGTACCGACCCCGAACGCGATGCGCCGCTGGTGCGGGCGATGCTCGCGGCCACCGACCCGGACACCGGCCGGCCGTTGAGCGACGAGGACATCTGCCACGAACTCGTGATCTTCCTGGCGTCCGGGCTGGAGACCACCGCGACGACGCTGGCCTACGCGCTCTGGGCCCTGGGGCGCGCGCCGGACATCCAGGACCGGGTCGCCGCGGAGGTGCGCGCCGTCGACGCCGCCGCGCTGACGTCGGACCCTCGCGGATGCCTTCCGTACACGATGTGTGTGCTCCAGGAGGCTCTGCGCCTGGGCGGCCCCACCCCGGCGATCATGCGCGTCGCCCGCACCGACATGGAGGTCGACGGTCACCAGGTGACCTCGGGTAGCCAGCTGGTGGTGGGTGTCTATGCGTTGCACCGAGATCCGCAGCTGTGGGAGGACCCGCTCACATTCGATCCGGACCGGTTCACCCCGGAGAACAGCCGGGACCGCGACCGCTGGCAGTTCCTCCCGTTCGGGGGCGGACCGCGCTCGTGTATCGGCGAGCACTTCGCGCTGACCGCAGCCGCGCTCGAGCTCGCGGCGGTACTGCGGAACGTCGACATCATCTCGCAGACAGCGGATTTCCCGGTCACGGCACCGTTGACGATCGTGCCGGACGGACCGATACCGGCGAAGATCCGGCAGCGGGTCTGACGGTAGGAGACGTGATGCGACACGCCGTCGAGCTGGATCTCGACACACTGACACTGTCCCAGCACGGTCGGGTCGTCACCGCGGTGTTCGCCGATCCGCCGAACCACTTCCTGTCCCTGCGACTCGTCAAGGACATGGACCGGCTGAGCGCGGCGGTCGATCGCGATCCCACCGTCGGGGCTGTCGTTCTCACCGGGACCGGCGACCGATTCATCTCACACAGCGAGCCCGATCAGGTGCGGCTGTTCTTCGAGATGCCCGCTCCCCCGCTACCCGAACGCGTTCTGCGCTGGTCGATTCGGGCCAACAACGCGACGTTGCGGATCCCGGCGATCCGCACGCTCACCGAGAAGCGAGGCGGGGACTGGGGCTCGGGGATCGTGTACAGCACGCTACTCAAGAGGACCAACCTCCGGATGAACCGCTCGCGGGTCATCTACATCGCCGCGATCAACGGTGTCGCGATCGGCGGCGGTTTCGAGATGGCGCTCGCCTGCGATCTCCGATTCGCCGCAGACGACGATCAGGTCCGGATCGGACTCATCGAGATTCTGGCCGGCCTGATTCCCGGTGGGGGTGGTACGCGGCGGCTCACCGAGATCGTCGGCCAGGCCAAGGCTTTCGAGCACATGGTGGAGGGCCGTCCGCTGACTGCGCGCGAGGCGCACACGGCGGGGCTGGTGAACGGCCTGAGCGACCCCGCCGAACTGCTCGCCGACGCCCGCCGAACCGGTGAGAGACTTGCGCAGCGCTCACCGTATGCCGTCTCGGCGCTGAAGCGCGCCGTCTATTTCAACAGTCGTCGGGAGCTCTCGGCCGCGCTGGATGTCGAGCTGGCGGCGTTCATCGCCACGGGCAGGAACCCACACAAGCGGGTGATCGCCGAGGCTTTCGAAGCCGATGTGGACAGGCTCGGCGACAGCCCGTTCGCCGTCGACATCGAGCCGTGGCTCGACGGGCGCTGAGCCTTTGTCTCACAAGGCGATCGGTAGTTCCGACATTCCACGCAGCGTCACGTTCTGCTTGTAGACGGGCTCACCGGCGAGCCGCGCCTCGGGGAACCACGACGTCAGTGCGGTCAACGCGACGGTGGCTTCCAGCCGGGCCAGTGGTGCACCGATGCAGAAGTGCGGCCCTTTGCCGAACCCGAGATGGCGGATGGTCTCCCGGTCCGGATCGAACTCGTCGGGGCGGTCCACCGAGTCGGGGTCGCGGTGCGCGGCTGCGGTCAGAAGCAGCATGTTGTCGCCCTTGGGCACGGTCACGCCCCCCAAGGTGATGTCCTCGGCCGCGATCCGGCCGACCAGCTGCACCGGCGGGTCGTACCGCAGCGTCTCCTCGACCACAGCTCCCACGCGGGCCGGTTCGGCGGCCAGTGCCGCCCACTGACCGTCGTTGCGCAGCAGCGCGAGGATCGCGTTCGCGATCAGGTTGACCGTCGTCTCGTGCCCCGCCACCAGCAGCAGATTGCACGTCGCGACGATCTCGTCCTCGGTGAGCTGATCGCCGGACTCCTCGACCCGGATCAACCCGGACATCAGGTCGTCGCCAGGCTCGCGGCGACGCCGCGAGAGAAGCTCCCGCAGGTACCCGCGCAGCCACCGCGCGGCCTGCAGGCGTTCCTCGAACCCTTCCCCGGCCGAACCCGTCACCGTCGCGAAGGGATCCAGGGACTGCGCGAGCAGCGCCGAGGCGGCACTGAACTCGGGCTCGTCCTCCAGCGGCACCCCGAGCAGCCGGCAGATCACCGCCACCGGCAGCGGGTAGGCCAGCCCGCCGATCGCGTCGAGGGTTCCGTGCGCGCCGGCGAGCAGCGTGTCGACCAGCCCCACGATCTCCGGCTCGAGCGCCTTGACGACCCTCGGGGCGAACGCCTTGCTCACCAGTCGGCGCAGCCGGGTGTGGTCCGGCGGGTCGAGGAACAGGAACCCGGGCGGCCCGAACGGGCGAGGCTGCGCGCCGTCGGCGATCGCGCGCTGGGCCAGGGTCGACTTCAGCCGGTCGCTGGAGGAGTGCGGATGTCGCAGCACCTCGTCGCAGTCGGCATAGGAGGAGAACACCGTGAGGTTGTTGGCGGGCAGCTGCACCGGTCCCTGCGCGCGGATCCGCGCGTAGAGCGGGTACGGATCGGCGCGGTGTGCGGGATTGAGCATCTGCAGGAGCAGCGACTGCGGTTCGGCAGCGGTCGTCATCCTCTCATTGTGCAGACGGCCGCGTCGCGTAGTAGCGACCGAGGACGTGCTCGCGCAGCTCGTCGAAGCGGCCCGCCGGGATCGCGGCGCGGATGTCGTCGACGAGCCGGATGATGAACCGCTCGTTGTGGATCGTGCACAGCGTGGCGGCCAGCAGCTCCTTGGCCTTGAACAGGTGGTGCAGGTAGGCGCGGGTGTAGTGGGCGCACGTGTAGCAGTCGCACTCGGCGTCGATCGGCGTGAAGTCGCGGCGGTACCTCGCCCCGGTGATGTTGTAGCGGCCGTCGGCCGAGTACACCGCGGCGTTGCGCGCCACCCGCGACGGCGAGACGCAGTCGAACGTGTCGGCGCCCGCGGCGACCGCGGCGAACAAGTCGTCGGGCTCGCTGATCCCGAGGAGATGCCGCGGCTTGTCGTCGGGCAGTTCGCTGCTGACCCAGCCGACGATCGTGGCGAGGTTCTGCTTCTCCAGCGCCCCACCGATCCCATATCCGTCGAAGCTCAACCCCTCCGCGGGACCCTTGTCTCTCCCGATCTCGGCCAAACCGCGCGCGGCCTGCCTGCGCAGATCCTCGTACTGGGCGCCCTGCACCACCCCGAACAGTGCCTGCGGCGGTGTGTGGGAGCGCACCTCGGACAGTCGGTGGTGTTCGGCCAGGCATCGCACCGCCCACTCGTGGGTGCGCTGGACCGAACGCTCCTGGTACTCGCGGGTGTTGACCAGCGTGGTGAGTTCGTCGAACGCGAAGATGATGTCGGCGCCCAGCTGATGCTGGATCCCGATCGACACCTCCGGGGTGAAGCGGTGCGAGGACCCGTCCAGATGCGAGCGGAACGTCACGCCGTCGTCGTCGACGTGGGCGAGGCGCTCCTTGCCCTCGGCGATGATGTCGTCGGCCCGGACCCGTTCGGTGTCCATCGCGAGCACCTTCTTGAAGCCCACGCCCAGCGACATCACCTGGAAGCCACCGCTGTCGGTGAACGTCGGGCCAGGCCAGTTCATGAACGCACCGAGCCCGCCCGCCTCGTCGACGATGTCAGGTCCCGGCTGCAGGTAGAGGTGATAGGCGTTGGCCAGGACAGCCTGCGCGCCAACCTGTTTCATCGTCTCGGGCAGGACGGCCTTGACGGTGGCCTGAGTGCCGACCGCGATGAACGCCGGAGTCTGGATGTCGCCGTGCGGCGTCCGGATGACTCCGGTGCGGCCGAGCCGCCCGGGCAGTTCGGCGGTCACCGAAAAGAAGGGATCAGCGCTACTGGGCTCGGGCACGTCGTAGATTCTGCACTGTGAGCACGCGCTGGCCCCTCGCCGCTTCCACCGCCGTCGCCGCCCTGGCCGTCGCCGGGTGTGCGTCGTCGCCACCCGCGTACGACCCCCCGCCCGGCACGCTGGTCGCAGGCACCGCCCAGATCACGGTCAACGGCAACGATCTGGGAACCACCGATTCGGTGCAGTGCGACCCGGCCGGGACGCTGACGATGATGCGGACCGGCGACCCGGACGATCCCGATGCTCCGGGCATGTCGGCGATCATCGCCAGCGGGGACGAACTGGTGGTCCGCGGCGTCGGCATCAACGACCTCGGCGGCTTCACCGGCAGCTACAACGAAGGCCTCGGCGGCGAGGCGACCGTGACCATGACGGGCCGCACCTACGACATCAGCGGCACCGCCGACGGATTCGAGACCGCCAATCCGAGCTTTCGAACAGAAGGCAACTTTCAGATCAAGATCGCCTGCTGAGACGTCTCCAGCGGTAATACTGCTGGAGATGGTCCGCCGATCCGGCGATCACACGATTCAAAGGAGCACCGTGATGAACCGTCATGTCATCGTCGCCGTAGGCGGCGCAGCGCTCGTCATCGCCGGCCTGTCGGGCTGTGGTGGCTCGGACAAGTCGGAGACCACAGGAGAGACATCCTCGGCCGCCGCGGCCGAAGGCAAGAGCACCGTCACCATCGACGGCGCCGACCAGGAGGTGACGGGCACCGTCGTCTGCTCGGACATGGGCGGCAACACCAACATCGCCATCGGTGACGCCACCACGGGCATCGGCGCGGTGGTCAGCACCGGTGACGAACCCACGCTGGTCTCTGTCGGTCTCGGCAACGTCAACGGCGTCACGCTCGGTTACCAGAGCGGCACCGGTTCCAATGACGGCAAGGTCGAGAAGGACGACAAGACCTACAAGATCTCCGGCACCGCCACGGGCGTCGACATGGCCAACCCGATGCAGCCGGTGAACAAGCCGTTCGAGATCGAGGTGACCTGCCCGTAACTTCTAGAACGGGGTGTAGCCCGCGGCCGACTGCCGCAGCTGCCAGATCTGGGCGGGGCACAGTTCGTTGACGGCCTGGTTGATCAGGTACCCCGCCTGGTAGTAGTCGGTGGTGCGGAAGTCGGCCTTCACCTGGTCGACGAGTTCGCGGTAGGTCATCTGACCGGCGACCCGCGCGCAGACGCTGTTCCCGTAGCCGATCGCGGCGTCGGCGTTGGGGAAGTTGTAGCCGGGCCGGACGTGGACGTTGACGAGATAGGCCACGGTGTCGGCGTTCGCGGCCGGTGCGCCGACCAGCGCCGCCGACGGTACAGCGGCCAACAGCAGTGCCCTCACCAGCGGCTTCATGGGTGATGACCTTACGCCACGGACGGCGGCGCGGTGGCAATGCGGGCAAGCCCGCCCGCGGACACCGCCCTGCGTTTTAGGGTGTCACCCATGAAGCTGATGGTTGCGGCGGCGTTCGCCGGTGGTCTGCTGGCCGCGCCGCTCATCGGGGTGGGGGCAGGCACCGCGTCGGCCCTCCCGGGCACCTGTGACGGTTCCGGCTGCGTGCCCTATGTGCGCGCCGGCGTGCAACCTGGCGGGCACTGCCTGCAGACCACGCGATACAACTACGGCTTCGACAGCTCCGGCAACACCTTGGCGTGCAACTCCAAGAGCATGTGGATCTCATCGCCGCCGCTGGTCGGGGTGCGGACGCTGCGTTCGGTGTGCGACACCTCGGGGGTGGCCCAGAGCCCCGACGGTGTTCCGCTGGTGTGCAAGGACGGCGCCTGGAGCGCCGACTACTGGACGATGTTCTACGGCTGACGGTCCGCAGCCGGCCGCCCGAACGCCGCCGAGTTGTAGATCAGCGGCAGCGACGCCGACGTCGCGAACCCGGGCTCGGCCTCGCAGACGGCGGGCACGGCGTTGAGCACCTGCATCGCGGTCGCGACGTTGGCCGACCGCACGTGTTCTGCCATGTCCGCGGCGCGGGTGAAGCTCGCCAACGACACGAAGTGCGTCTGCATCGACGGATCACCCTCGATCGTCAGCGTCCACCCGTGTCGGGGCGTCGGCCAGTGGCCGGGGTACTCGTTGCCGACAGTCCACAGCGTCTCGATCTCGACGCGGGTTTCACCGGCCCGCAACCCCTTCCAGCTCCAGCGCTGACCGGCCGTCGTGCCCGCCCGCAGCGGATGTCCGAAGATCTCGTGATCACGCTGCGCGGCAACGGCTTCGACCTCGGCCGTGACCTCGTCGAGGTCCGCACCCAGTGCGTCGCCGAGGAACCACACCTGCTCACTGAAGATCGAGCTGTTGAAGGCCAGGAAGTCGGTGGAGGCCGGACCGATGGACTCGACCGGTTGCCCGAATGCCATGTTGTCGAACGTGATTCCGGTGCTCTCGTAGACAGACCAGTCCGCCCGCTCCTGCAGCGTGATCCGGTCGATGCGCCGGCTCATCCCGGCCAGTGCCAGCGGCAGCACACCGGACAGGTTGCCGGGGTTCAGCCCGCTGCCGTGCACCGAGGTCGCGCCGGTCCGGCAGGCGGCGAGCACCCGGTCACGCTCGACCGGATCCATCCGGCGCGGGTGGAACATGAACGCGGTGGTGGCCACGTTCTTGCCACTCGCCAGCACCGCGCACACGTCGTCGACGCGTGCCGTCCGCGGCGTGTAGAGCACGCAGTCGGCGTCCAGTGCGAGGATCGCCTCGACGTCGGTCGTCGCCCGCACCCCGATCGGTGCCCTGCCGAGCAACTCACCGATGTCGGCTCCGTCCTTGTCCTCGGAGTACACGCGCGCGCCGACGAGCTCGAGGTCTGATCGGGAATCGAGGATCGCGGCCATCATCTCCACCCCGACGGCCCCGGTGCCCCATTGGATGACTCGGTACACGCCGCGGACGCTAGCAGCATTACGGTTACGCCCGTGACCAATCGCATTCAGGACCTCCTCGGCGTCGAGTTCCCGGTGGTGCAGGCACCCATGACCTACATCGCCCGCGCCGAGCTCGCCGCGGCGGTGTCCGAGGGCGGCGGCCTGGGGATGATCGAGACCCTCACCGAGGAGGGACGCGCCGACCTGCTGCGCGTTCGCGATCTCACCGACCGGCCTGTCGCGGCGAACCTGATGATCCAGGGTTGGAAGCGGGATCCGTCGATCGTCGACGTGCTCGCCGCCGCCGGGGTGCGCCACGTGTTCACCTCGGCCGGTGACCCGGCGCTGTTCACCGACAGGCTGCACGACGCCGGCATGACCGTGGTGCACGTGATCGGCTCGCTCAAAGGCGCGATGAAAGCGGCCGATGCCGGCGTGGACGCGCTGGTCGTCGAAGGCGTGGAGGGCGGCGGCTTCAAGTCGGCGCTGGGCGCCTCGACGATGGTGCTGCTCCCCCTGGTGGCCGAGCGGGTGGACCTGCCGCTGATCTGCGCGGGCGGCATCTGCGACGCGCGCTCTGCCGCGGCCGCGGTGGTGCTCGGCGCCGAGGGGCTGCAGATGGGCACCCGGATGCTGGCCAGCGCCGAAGCCCTGGTGCACACCAACTTCAAGGACGCGATCGTCGCGGCCGACGATTCGGGCACGATCCTGCTCGACGTCCCGGGGAACCCGACGATGCGGGTGCTGCGCACCGGGCTCGCGACCCGGATCGACGAGCAGGACGCGGACGCGAAACTCCTCGGCCGCATCACCGACCTGTACTTCGGCGGCGACCTGGAGGCCAGTGTCGCCAACACCGGTCAGGTGTCCTCACGCATCACCGGACTGGTCCCCGCCGCCGACATCGTCCGGCAGACGTGGTGCGACATCCAGGCTGTGCTCGACGACACACGTGCCCGGCTCGGTTGATCCCCCGCCCGAGCGGGCACACTCACGGGCATGGACGGAGATATCGACGAAGGCGGACCCGACGACACGCTGAGCCCGAGCGAATCGCTCGACTCGGATGAGGTCCGCAACGACGACGGGGACATCGTCGTCGATCCGCCCGACCGGTGGATCGAACCCGAGGAGCACCAGACCCTCGACGAGCAACTCGCCGCCGAGGTTCCCGACACCACCGCAGCCATCGACCTTCCCGACGACCGACCGACCCGGCAGGATCACGGCCAGATCGACGGGACCCCCGAGGACGGCGACTCGTTCTTCACCGTCGTCGACGAGGACGAGAACCAGCGCGTTCCCGGCGACGACGAGGCGGACTCGATCATCGAGGACTGAGTCCGGTCAGGCGCGGATGACGACGGGGCCGAGCGCCTCGTAGCGGCGCGCGTCCTCGGCGCTCAGTTCGTGCCCGGACACGATCGCCTCGAAGTCACCGATCTGGGCGAACCGGCAGAAGCTGCTCTCGCCGAACTTCGAATGCGCCGCGACGAGGACCGGTCGGCGCGCGACACGAACCGCGGTGCCCTTCACCGCGGCGACCGCCGGGTCAGGTGTCGTCAGGCCGTGTTCGAGCGAAATCCCGTTCGTGCCAAGGTAAGCCACATCGATGACCAGGCTGCTGAGCATGTCCACCGCCCAGTGGTCCACCGTGGCCAGCGTGCGTCCACGCATGCGGCCGCCGAGCAACAGCACCGTCACCGAACGGCTGTGCGCGAGCGCCTCGGCGGCCAACAGCGACGAGGTGACGACCGTCAGTTCCCGCTCGGCGAGTCGCTCGGCGATCAGGCGCGGGGTGAATCCCTCGTCCAGGTACACGGTTTCGGCACCGTGCAGCAGTTCTGCCGCCGCGGCGGCGATTCGGTGCTTCTGACTGAGATCCACCTGGCTGCGGTACTCGACGCCGGATTCGAACGCCGCCGTCTCCAGGGGTACCGCGCCACCGTGCACCCGCTTGAGGAGCCGACGGCCCGCCAGCACCTTGAGGTCGCGGCGGATCGTCTCGCTCGCCACCTCCAGTTCGGCGGCGAGTGAGGCGACCTCGACCCGCCCGCGGGTACGGGCGAACTCGACGATGCGACTCTGGCGGGTGTCGGAATCCACCGGCCCAGGCTACTTTCGCTACTTCTCGGTCCCCATCAAGATCGACCTGATCTCCTCCGGGGTCTGCGCGCTGCGCAACCGGGAGACCTCGTCGGGTTTGGAGAACACCTGCGCGATCTTGCTCAACAGGGCCATGTGGTCCTTGCCCGCGCCGGCGATGCCGACCACGAACTCCGCGGGCTTGCCGTTCCAGTCGATCGGTTCGGGGTAGCGAACGAGCGACAACCCCGTGCGGCGGATCGCACCCTTGGCCTCATTGGTGCCGTGCGGGATCGCCAGCCCGTTGCCCATGTAGGTCGACACCGAGCTCTCCCGTTCGTGCATCGCATCGACGTAGGACGGTTCGACCGCACCGGCGTCCACCAGCAGCCGACCGGCTTCACTGATCGCATCGGCCGCCGAGGACGCCGACCCGTTCAGCACGATCGACGACAGCGCCAGCACGTCGCCGCCGGAAGACTGCGCGGGCTCGTCGTCGAGAGGTGCGGCGGCCGCCGCGCCACCGCCGTTGGTCTGCTTGAGCTGCTCGACGATCTCGTCGTAGCGCGGGCTGCTCATGAAGTCGTCGACCGACACGTGGATGGCCGACGCGGTCCGCTGACCTGCCCGTGCGGTCAGATCGCGATGCGAGACCACCAGGTCGTAGCTGTCTGTCAGATTCGAGATCGCCGAGTTCGTGACCTTGACGTCGCCGAAGCCCGCCTGCTGAATCTTCCTGCGCAGCACCGACGCTCCCATCGCCGACGATCCCATACCGGCGTCGCAGGCGAACACGATGCTCTTGATGGGTCCGCTCGGGCCGCCCGCCCCGACCAGTGCCGATGAGACGCTGGACTTCTTGCCCTTCATCGATTCCATCGATGCGGTGGCCGCGGCGAGATCCTGTTCGTCGTCGGCCTTGTCGGTCTTCAGCAGGAACGCCGCGACGACGAACGAGACCGTGGTCGCGCCGAGCACCGACAGCGTCACCCCGAGGAAACTGCCGCTCGCTGTCTGCGCGTAGATCGCGATGATCGAACCGGGCGCCGCCGGAGCGCGCAGACCGGAGCCGAACAGCACGTTGATGAACACGCCGGTCATGCCGCCGAGGATCGTGGCGATGATCAGCTTCGGCTTCATCAGCACATACGGGAAGTAGATCTCGTGGATGCCGCCGAAGAACTGGATGATCGCGGCGCCGGGGGCCGAGGCGCGGGCGATGCCCTTGCCGAAGAACGTGAACGCCAACAGGATTCCGAGTCCCGGTCCCGGGTTGGTCTCCAGCAGGAACAGGATCGACTTGCCGGTCTCGAGCGCCTGTGTGGTACCCAGCGGCGTCAGCACACCGTGGTTGATCGCATTGTTGAGGAACAACACCTTCGCCGGCTCGATCAGGATCGAGGTGAGCGGCAGCAGATCGTTGTCGACGAGGAAGTCCACCGCGTTGCCTGCGCCGCGGGTGAACGCCGACACGATGGGCCCGATGCCGAAGAAGCCGAAGACCGCCAGGATCATGCCCAGGATGCCGGCGGAGAAGTTGTCGACGAGCATCTCGAAGCCGGGCCGGATCTTGCCGTCCCAGAGCGCGTCGATCTTCTTCATGCACCAACCGCCGAGCGGGCCCATGATCATCGCGCCGAGGAACATCGGCACATCGGCACCGGTGACGACGCCGACCGTCGCGATCGCGCCGACGACGGCGCCGCGGTTGCCGTGGATCATCCGGCCGCCGGTGTAGCCGATCAGGATCGGCAGCAGGAAGGTGATCATCGGGCCGACGATCCCGGCGCCGTCGTAGGAGCCCCAGCCGCCGATCTTGGCGACCCAGCCGTCGGGATCCTTGAGTCCGGCGAAGATCCCCTGCAGCCAGCCCTGCTCGATGAACAGGGCGGTGATGAGGCCCCAGGCGATGAACGCGGCGATGTTGGGCATGACCATGTTGGACAGCGCGGTGCCCAGCTTCTGGACCCGCACCCGCACCCCGGTGCGTTCCGGCGCGTCGACAGTCGATTGCGACATCTGAGTCCTCCGATTCGTGGGGGCCGGGGTGACAGCCGTCACATCCAATGCTCTCAGTAGACCGCACAAACGGGCATCAATGCAAGCATTCGGTCAAACTCGGTCAGATTTTTCGGTGGTTTTATGCCCGATTGAGCGATAGAGTGCGGTAGAGCACACCCGATCGAGAGGACCACCATGAAGGCTCTGCGCTTCTACGCCCCCGAGGACGTCCGGCTGGAAGACGTGCCGGAGCCCGACTGCGCGCCCGACGAGGTCAAGCTCCGCGTCCGCAACTGCTCGACGTGCGGCACGGACGTCAAGATCTTCTACAACGGCCACCAGAACCTGACCCCGCCCCGCACCATCGGGCACGAGATCGCCGGCGAGATCGTCGAGGTCGGCGCCGAAGTGAATGCGACCTACGGCACCGAGTGGGAGGTCGGCGACCGGGTGCAGGTGATCGCCGCGGTCCCGTGCGGCGAGTGCCATGAGTGCCGCAAGGGCTGGATGGCCGTGTGTCAGAACCAGACGTCCATGGGCTACCAGTACGACGGCGGGTTCGCCGAGTACATGATCGTGCCCCGGCAGGTGCTCAAAGTCGATGGGCTGAACCGGATTCCGGACAACGTCGGATTCGATGAGGCGTCGGCGGCCGAACCGTTCGCATGTGCGATCAACGCGCAGGAACTGCTCGGCATCGAAGAGGGCGACACGGTCGTCGTGTTCGGTGCGGGCCCGATCGGGTGCATGCACATCCGCATCGCCCGCGGAGTCCACAAGTGTGGACCCATCTATTTGGTCGACGTCAACGACGCGCGACTGAAGATGTCGGCGGACGCGGTCAACCCCGACGGCGTGATCAACGCCGCCGAGGTCGACGTCGTCGAGAAGGTCATGGAGCTCACCGGAGGTCGTGGCGCCGACATCGTCATCACCGCGACGGCCGCCAATATTGCTCAGGAGCAAGCTATTTCAATGGCGGCACGCAACGGCCGCATCTCGTTCTTCGGCGGTCTGCCCAAGACGGACCCGACCATCACGTGCGACTCGAACGTGGTGCACTACCGCCAACTACACATCCACGGCGCCAACGGTTCTGCGCCCGAGCACAACAAGCGGGCGCTGGAGTACATCTCGACCGGGCAGGTGCCGGTGAAGGACCTCATCACCCGTCACATCCCGCTCGACGACGTGCTCGACGCGTTCCAGATCGTCAAGAAGGGTGAGGCGATCAAGGTGACGGTGGAGCCGACTCCCGCTGAGGTACCCGCCGGAGTGTGACGTCAGGTTTCGATCTTGCGGCGTCAAGGTACTCCCCTCCCATGGCTCCGACCCACGAGCCGCTATCCCTACTGACCGGAGGAACGCACATGGGCGCCGACGACAAGGCAAGCAACAAGATCGACGACCTCGGAGGCAAGGCCAAAGAGGGTCTCGGCAAGCTGACCGGCGACAAGGGCACCGAGAACGAGGGCAAGTTCGACCAGGCCAAGTCGAGCATCAAGGACGCCGGCGAGAAGATCAAGGACGCGTTCAAGAACTGACGACGCGAGCCGTCAGCCTGTCACCCTGTGCGGGTGGCAGGCTTTCTGCTTTCCCGGGCTCTCCGGCCACGTCCAGCAACGTGAGGCTGCTTAGCCCCGGACGGGGCGACCCGCGCTAAGCTTCTTCCCTCCCGGAGCAGCGACCGACAGTCCCTGCCCGGTAACCAGGGGAATGGGGGCATCGCCGTGGGTCGGCACAGTCTGTCGTACGTCACTGAACTGCAGGAATGTTCCAGCGCACCGGTGCGGCGGTCCACCGCCGGCCACGTCGGCCGGGTGGGACTACTGGCGGTCGCGTTGGGAATCGGTGCGGCAGCGGTGGGCGGCACCGCGGTTGCCGGTGCTGACACAGAGTCCAGCAATTCCGCCCGATCGTCGGCGGTATCGGCCAAGCCCAGCACGGACCGGACGGCCGACGACTCCGCCGACACATCACAGCGCGGTGGCTCCCGGGCAGACGACGACCCCGCCTCGGCGCCGACGACGGCGCTCGCCGGTGTACGACGCGACGCCGAGGACACCCGGGACGCCGACGACCCTGACGCCGGAGACGTCGCGGCGGCGAAGGCGGCCGTGGAAGCCGACGCGGACGACGATGCTGCGGACGGCGACGCTGCGGAGGGCGATGCTGCGGCCCCGGACCCCGATGATCAGGTCGACACCGAGTACGGCGACATCGGCAAGTGGATGCTCGATTCCCGTGGTGAGATCGCCGACTACGGCGGACTGCCGTACGAGGGCCGCACGGTGCTCGAACCGGTCAACGTCGTGATCGTCGACTCGCGCTCACGCAGCACACTGGAAGCCACCTGGCGACTCAACGCGGCCATGTGGCGGGCCGGTTTCCCACCGCGGCTGATCCACAGCACCGGGTTCCGCGGGCTCATCGACAGTCAGCTCTACCGTCAGCAGCCGCGGGGACTCCTGGTCGGCTACTCCGACGCGTTCTTCCTCCTGCCGAACAACCACGGGCGGATCTTCGGGCCCGACCCTGTCGAGACGAGCAGCGGCTACGTGTGGAGCGGTGCGTTCAGCACCGAGGAGTTCGTGTTCTACCAGGGCCTGCCCCGGCACGCGTATGTGTCGGGGAATGACGCCAGGGACGCGCTGGCGGCGAAGCTCGTCACCAGCGGTCGGGCCACACTGGGAACGCCTGTCTCGCTGGAGAATTCGTACAACACCGACACAGTGACCACCGGGGACCACGACGGCTACGCGGCGGTCCTGATGCTGAACAACCTCACGACGTTCGCAGCTTCGGCTTCGGCCTCGGACTCGCGTCGCTGCGCGCCGGCGGGCGTCTTCGCCATCGCGGGATCGTCGTGCGGGGCGCCGGGAGTACCTGCCGAGTCCGGATCGCGGTAGTGGCTGAGGCCGATCCTCGAGTCGAAGAGCGCCAGGCAATCGCGCGAAAGGGCACGAGTCCGCGGACTAGGCTGGAAACGAAGTGCCCGCCCCTCCCTGATGGTTACGCGACGCACGGAGTGCGCCCGCCGAGCTCCTGAAGCCCTTGTCGAGCGGGCGGGCGAACCGCCGACTCTCAGAGAAGAGGCCCGTGAACGACACAGCACACGACCTTCCCTCGCCCGACGAGTTCCGTCGAAAGATGGCCCACCTCGACCGCGAATTCGCCGATGCCCGACGTTATCTGTCGAGATTGAGCGCCGAGGACTACGAATCGCTCAGCGCGTTGATGGCGGAAATTCACCGCAACGGGCGGGCCATGACGGTATTGGCAGCGATGGCGGTGCAAGCCCTCGACTTCGCCCAACTGGCGGCCGACCGTCTCGACGGCGGTGTCCAGAAATGGCTCGACGAATCAGTCATGGCTCAGGACACCGCCGAGAACGAGCGGGATCAGAGCGAGCTGGGTGGCGAGGCATAGCCTCCTCAGCGCGCAGCGCGCAAGAAACAGCCCCTCACCTGCGTTAACAGGATCGGGGCTATGGCGGTGGCGGAGGGATTTGAACCCTCGGACGGGGGTTACCCGTCACACGCTTTCGAGGCGTGCTCCTTAGGCCGCTCGGACACGCCACCGTGTGGCAGCTTACCTATGGGCAGGGCTGGCACCAAAACGCCGCCGAGAGTGCGGTGAGGGCGGTCGAGAGCCCGAAAGCCCGCCCTGGACGCACGCTCGCGGGGAAGGACGCGCGTTCACCGTTGGCGGGCGAAGAACTCCTCCAGCGGCGCCGCGCACTCGGCCTCCAGCACTCCGCCGCGGACCTGCGGGCGGTGCGTCAGCCGCCGGTCGCGCACGACGTCCCACAGCGATCCCACCGCACCGGTCTTGGGCTCCCACGCCCCGAACACCACCCGCGCCACCCGGGCCATCACCAGCGCACCGGCGCACATCGTGCACGGCTCGACCGTCACCGCGAGCGTCGCCCCCTCCAGCCGCCAGCCGTCGCCGTGAACCAGCGCCGCCGCCCGCAGCGCCAGGATCTCGGCGTGTGCGGTCGGGTCGCCGAGTTCCTCGCGGGCATTGGCCGCCCGGGCCAGCTCGGTACCGTTCGCGTCGAACACCACCGCACCGATCGGCACATCAGAGGGCCCGGCCGCACGGGCGGCGGACAGCGCGGCCCGAACGAGGTCCTCGTCGGTCACCTGCCCAGACGATCGAGCAACGCCGAGAGCTCGTCGGCGAAGCCCATCTCCCGCGCGATGCGCCCGACCTGCTCGTCGGCGTACAGGTCGTCACTCTCGTCGAGGATCACCCCGAGCACCGCCTCCGGCAGCCCGATGTCGGACAGCACTGCCAGGTCGCCCTCCTCGAACGGGTCGCACCGCTCGAGCTCGTCGTCGTCGATATCGGAGTCGAGCTTCTCGAGCACCTCGGCCGCGATGTCGTAGTCGAGTGCGGCCGTCGCGTCCGAGAGCAGCAGCCGGGTGCCGGACGGGGCCGGCCGGAGAATCACGAAGAACTCGTCGTCGATGTCCAGAATCCCGAAAACAGCTCCGGCGCTGCGTAGTTCACGCAGTTCGGTCTCGGCTGCAGTGAGGCTCGTCAGGGCGGCCTTCTGCATCGCGGTGCATCGCCACTTGCCGTCCTCCCGGACGACCGCCACGCCGAAGCCGTCCGGAACGTCGGTCACCCGCTCCTGCTTCTGTGCACTCTGCGCTCCCATGGCAGCAACCGTAGTCCCCTGCCAAGGCCTTGACCAGCGCGTCCGTACCCTGAGCAGGTGACCACTCCACCGGTGTGCGTGATCGGCCTCGGCCTGATCGGCGGTTCACTGATGCGCGCGGCGAAAGCCGCCGGCCGCGAGGTCTTCGGCTACAACCGGTCCGTCGACGGTGTCGAGGCGGCCCGTGCCGACGGCTTCGACGCCACCGCCGATCTCGACGAAGCACTGTCCCGGGCATCCGCGTCCGACGCGCTGATCGTGCTGGCCGTGCCGATGCCCGCGCTGCCGTCGATGTTGCGTCATGTCCGCGCCGTCGCGCCGAACTGCGCGCTGACCGACGTCACCAGCGTCAAACGCGCTGTCCTCGACGCGGTGGCCGAGGCCGGGCTGCTGGACCGTTTCGTCGGCGGACACCCGATGACCGGCACCGCGTACTCGGGATGGAGCGCCGGTGACGCGCGGCTCTTCGTCGACACACCCTGGGTGCTCAGCGTCGACGATCACGTCGACCCCGACGTCTGGGCCCAGGTGATGCGCCTCGCGCTGGACTGCGGCGCGTTCGTCGTCCCCGCCCGCTCCGACGAGCACGACACCGCCGCCGCGACGATCTCGCACCTGCCGCATCTGCTCGCCGAGGCCCTGGCCGCGACGGCCGGCGAGGTTCCGCTCGCGTTCGCGCTCGCCGCCGGATCGTTCCGCGACGGCACCCGCGTCGCGGGCACCGCACCCGATCTGGTGCGCGCGATGTGTGAGGCGAACGCCGCGCAGGTGGTGCCGGTTCTCGACCAGACGCTGCGCCTGCTCACCGACGCCCGCAACCGGCTGGCACAGCATCAGCCCGTCGCGGAGCTCGTCGAGACGGGGCATGCCGCGCGCATCCGCTACGACAGTTTCAGCCGACCGCAGATCGTCGCCGTGACGATCGGATCCGAGGGCTGGCGCGACGAACTCACCGCCGCCGGGCGCGCCGGCGGGGTGATCAGATCCGCTCTGCCAGTCCGGGGTAATCGAGGATGAACCCGTCCGCATCGACGGTGATCGAGGTGTCGGCGACCGGCGAGGTGAGGCTGATCCCGCTGTCGGTCGCCGCATAGCTGATCGACTCGACGACCACCGACAGGTCGTGCACTCGGACGTAGACCACGGGTACGGTCACCGACTCGCCGCTGCCCGGCAGCACGCCGAGGCGGCGGATCGGCAGCGCGTTGAAGAACGGGCTGAAGACCATGTCGACGTCCAGTGCGCCGTCGAACGCGGACCTGCTGGTCTGTCCGGAATGCTCCTGGACCAGCCACATGTTCTCTTCGTCACGCGCGATCGAGAGCTGACGCTCGCGTTCGGCGAGCGTCACGGTGAGCGAGAGCCGTTTCGTCGCGCCGAGTTCGTCGGTGACGAGGTCGTAGGACGCACTGAACGCGGGATGCGCTGACGTGGCGGCGGCGACGACCCGGCCGTAGGCCTTGACGCGTTTGCCCGAGAGCTGCACACGAACCGACTCCATCCGCGGTTCGTCGTGGGCTCGCCACGTCAGGACTGCGGGCCAGCTCTGCGTGCCCGAGCGGTCGGCTTCACTCATGCCCTCTACCGTATGCGACGGCTCCCGCCGTTCGTGACCGGACTGCGAACGGCCGGTGAACCCGACTCCAGCGCCACCTCGTCGTCGAGGAAGGGCTGGGGCATCGCGCGCCGACGGCTCAGCCTGCCGGTGCCCGGGACCGACGCCCACACCGCGAAGGCGAGCAACGCGTCCAGTATCAGTGCCAGCGCGGTGACCATCAGCGCGCCGACGAGCGCGAGGTAGAACTCCCGCACCTTGATGCCGTCGATGAGGTAGCGGCCCAGCCCGCCCAAACTCGCGTAGGCGGCGACGGTCGCCGTCGCGACGATCTGCAGCGTGGCGGTCCTCAGCCCGCCGAGGATCAGCGGCAGCGCGTTCGGCGTCTCGACCCGCAGCAGGATGCGCGACTCCGTCATGCCCATCGATCGGGCGGCGTCGACCACTGACCTGTCCACGTTCGCGATGCCCGAGTAGGCGCCGGCCAGCAGCGGCGGTATGCCGAGCAGCATCAGCGCCACCGTGGGCGGGATGAGACCGAGCCCCCACAGCAGCACCCCGAGCAGTAGCACCCCCAGCGTCGGCAGTGCGCGCAGCGCGTTCACTCCGGTCACCACGACGAAGGTGCCCCGCCCCGTGTGGCCGATCAGCATGCCCAGCGGCACCGCGATCAGCGCGGAGAAGAACACCGCGATGACGGTGTACTGCAGGTGTTCGAGGATGCGGGCGGTCAGACCGGCCGGCCCGGCCCAGTTGGCCGCGGTGAAGATGAACGACAGCGCCTCCTGCAGGAAGTTCATGCCGACACCCCCGCCTTCTGCGTCCTGGTCGTCCGCGGCTGGGCTCGGGTCCACGGCGTCAGGAGTTTGCCCAGCCACATGATGAGCGTGTCGATCACGATGGCCAGCACGAAGATCGCGACGATACCGGCGATGATCTGGTCACTCTTGTTGGCCTGATAGCCCTCGGTGAACCAGGTCCCCAGACCGCCGATACCGATCACCGAACCGACGGCCACCATCGAGATGTTGGTCACGGCGACCACCCGCAGACTGGCGATGAGCACCGGAAGTGCCAGCGGCAGCTCCACTTTCAGCATCCGGGTGAGCGGCCGGTATCCGACCGCGGTGGCGGCGTCGAGTACCGCCGGCGACACCGCGTCCAGCGCCTCCGGGACCGCCCGCACCAGCAGCGCCACCGTGTACAGGGTCAGCGCGACGATCACGTTGGCCTCGTCCAGGATCCGGGTCGGGATGATCAGCGGCAGCACCACGAACAGCGCCAGCGACGGGATCGTGAAGATGATGCTCGCGGTGACCGTGGTGAGCCGGCGCAGCGCGGTCGTCCGCTGCACCAGCGCCCCGAGCGGCACCGCGATCAGCAGACCCAGCACGATCGGGATCAGCGAGAGCCGAAGGTGGATCAGCGTCAGCACCCACAGATCGTCGAGGTGGGTGAACAGATAGCGCATCGCCGCTACCCCTCGTGCCGGGCTCTGCGCTGCGTGTCGAGCGCGGCGAGCACATCGTCGGCCTTCACCCCACCGACCACTTGACCCTCGGCGTCGACCGCGACCCCGAGACCGGACGGCGAGGACAGTGCCGCATCCAGAGCCAGCCGCAGCGTTCCGTCCGGGCGGAACAGCGAACCACCGGCGATCGTGCTGTCGTACAGCGAGGCGCCCTTGCGGTGCAGGTCCACGCCCTCGGCGTCGATCCACGCGTACGGGGTGCCGTCGGGTCTGGTCACCAGCACCCAGTCGCCGGAACCCAGTGTCAGCGCGTCGATCTCGGGCTCACCGACGTGGCGGATGTCGTGCAGCGGCAGCCCGGTTGCATGGAAGAACTGCAGCCCGCGATATCCGCGGTCGGCGCCGACGAACCCGGCGACGGAGTCGTTGGCCGGGTTGGACAGCAGACGCGCCGGTGCGTCGTACTGCTCCAGCACGCCGCCGCGGCCGAACACCGCGACCCTGTCGCCCAGCTTGATCGCCTCGTCGATGTCATGGGTGACGAACACGATCGTCTTGCGCAATTCGCTTTGCAGGCGCACGATCTCGACCTGCAGATCGTCGCGGACCACCGGGTCGACCGCGCTGAAAGGCTCGTCCATCAGCAGGATCGGAGGGTCCGCCGCCAGCGCGCGGGCCACCCCGACCCGCTGTTGCTGCCCGCCGGAGAGCTGCGCCGGGTAACGGTCGGCCAGCTTCGGGTCCAAGCCCACCCGCTCCATCACCCTCAGCGCGGATTTCCTTGCGCTGCGCCGTGATTCGCCCTGCAGCACCGGCACGGTGGCCACGTTGTCGATGACCCGCAGATGCGGCATCAGGCCCGCGCTCTGGATCACATAGCCGATGCCGAGGCGCAGTTTCACCGGGTCGACCTTGGTGACGTCCTTGCCGTCGACCGTCAGCGTTCCCGACGTCGGCTCGATCATCCGGTTGATCATCCGCATCGAGGTGGTCTTGCCACAGCCCGACGGTCCGACGAACACCGTCAGGGTTCCCTCCGGAACCTCCAGCGTCAGATCGTCGACGGCGACCGTGCCGTCCGGATACCTCTTGGTGACGTTCTCGAAGGTGATCATCTATCCCCCGATCGGCCGGTCGAAGCCGTTGTCCGCGATCCACTTCTGGGCCGCCTCATCGGGATCGATGCCCTGGTTTCCCTCCACCGACGTGTTCAGTTCGATCAGCGCCTCGGTGGTCAGTTTCGCGCTGACGGCGTCGAGCACCGTCTTGAGTTCGGCCGACATCTTCTGCGACGCCACCAGCGGAACGACGTTGGCGGCCAGGAACACGCTCTCCGGATCGTCGAGCACCACGAGCCTGCTCTGCTCGATGGCCGGGGAGGTGCTGAAGATGTTGGCGGCGGTGATCGCTCCGCTCGACAGCGCCTGCACGGTCGCCGGGCCGCCGCCGTCGCTGATCGCGACGAAGTTGGCGGGCGCGATGTCCAGACCGTACTTCTCCTTCAACCCCACCAGACCGGTGTAACGGGTCTGAAACTCCGACGGCGCACCGACTTTCACCTCCGGCGAGCGCGCCGCCAGATCGGCGATCGACGTCAGGTTCCAGCGCTGGGCGGTCTCCTCGGTCACCGCGAGGGTGTCCTTGTCCTCGGCCGGCGACGGGTACAGGATCGACAGGTCACCGGGCAGCGCCTTGAACAAGGCCAGCAGCACCTCGTCGGGGGTCGTCGCGGTGCTGTCGGCGTCGAAGTACTGCAGCAGGTTTCCGGTGTACTCCGGGATCAGATCGATCGAATGATCCTGCACGGCCGGAATGTAGGTCTCGCGGCTGCCGATGCCGAACTGACGGGTGATGGTGAAGTCGTTGGCCTCCAGCGCCTGCGCGTAGATCTCGGCGATGATCTTCGACTCGGTGAAGTCCGCCGACCCCACCTTGATGGTCTTGAGGTCGCCGGAGATCTCACCACCGCCGAGCGGGTTGGAGCTTCCGCACGCCGCCAGCAGAACGGCGATGAGCGCCAGCACAACCGGGACATACGCGGCTCCGGTTCGTCGGGTGACCGTCATCCGAACGTCCTTTCCGTCTCGCCGGGACCGCGAGCAAGGGTTGGGCCGACCATACGACACCTGCCAGGTGTTTCATTCGAAGAACGAAAGGGCAAAGATGGATCCATGACCACTGATCCGTCCGCGTCGCCCGACCGGCCGGCGTTCGACGCGCCGGGCACCCCGACCATGGGGACACCCCCGCTCGGCACGCCGCCGACGGGCAACCCGCCGCACCCGCCGAAGTCGGCGGTGCACCGCACCAGGGCCGCCGCGATGTGGGCGTCACTGGCCACGGGCTTCCTGATCCTGATCGTGCTGCTCATCTTCATCGCGCAGAACACCGAGTCCGCCCAGTTCGCCTTCCTCGGCTGGCACTGGAGCCTGCCGCTGGGAGTGGCGATCCTCTTCGCCGCGGTGGCCGGAGGCCTGCTCACGGTCGCGGTCGGCGCGGTGCGCATCTTCCAACTGCGGCGCGCGGCGAAGAAGAATCTCAAGGGCGGGCTGTAGCGCTCACCGGATCGAGACGAGCTGATCGATCGAGTCCCTCGGCAGATCGCCGTCGACCGTGGCGAACACTTCCATGTTGTTCACGGTGATCTGGCCCTTGTGGTTGTCGAGCCAGGCGGTGTCCGCGGCGTCGCGCCCCGTCGCGATCCGGACCAGCGACTGCCGCGGTGCCAGCAGCGTCGCGTCGACCACCCGCCACTGCCCGTCCACGAAGGCCTCCGCGACGGCGTGGAAGTCCATCGGCTGGCAGCCGGGCGCGTACACCGACACCAGCCGCGCCGGGACGTTCACCGCGCGCAGCAACGCGACCACCAGGTGGGCGTAGTCGCGGCATACCCCTGAGCCGGCCAGCAGCGTGTCGGCGGCGCCGTCGATCGGATCGCTGGAGCCGGGAACGTAGTTCAGTCGCGCGCCCACCCAGGACGAGATCTTCTCCAGGATCGTCGCCGAGTCGGCGATGTCGCCGAACTCGGTGCCGGCGAAACCGAAGAACTTGTCGGCCTCGGCGTAGCGGCTGGGCCGCAGATACGTCGACAGGTCGAGGTCGCGGACCGGGGCCGGGTCGGCCTGGCCGATGACGGTCGCCGAATAGCTGACCTTGAGGTTGCCGACCGGGGCCTCGAGCTTGTGGATGCGGTTGCCGTGGTCGCCAGTGATCTCGGTGATCTCGCTGAGCGGAATCTCCTTGCCGCCCAACACGAACGACAACGACTCCGTCACCTCGGCGCCGGGCTGGGGTGCGACCGCGATCTGGAACTCCAGGGTGGTCGGGTCGGTGATCTCGACGTCGAGCTCGGCGCCGACATCGCGTTTCATCAGGTCCACGGCGGGGCGCTTCTTTCCGAATCGGGAGAGCAAGGGTACTGAAGGCACGCGACTCTCTACCCGCCGGTGACCTGCGGTGAAACCTACAACCTCAGGACAGGATGTGCAGCCCGGCGGCGACGAACGGCCGCACCGCCCGATCCACCTCGTCGGTGCCCTCGGCGACGCCGCCGCCCATCCGGGCCCGGTAGGCGATGCCCGCGGCGATGATCGCGATCTTGAAGTAGCCCAGCGCCATGTAGAAGTCCCAGTGATCCAGCGGCTTGCCGCTGGCCAGTGCATACCGCTGCGCGAGGTCGTCGGTCGGCGGCATCAGGTCGCACGCCCACGCCGCGTCGTCGTGCACCTCGTTGAACGCCGGAAGCCGGTACACGCACATCAGCGCCGTATCGCTGAGCGGATCCCCGAGCGTCGACATCTCCCAGTCGAGGACGGCCGCGACCTTGGTGGGATCGTCGGCGTCGAGGATCGTGTTGTCGATGCGGTAGTCACCGTGCACGATCGACGCGCGGGACTGCTCGGGGACCGACTCCGCGAGCCGCTGATGCAGCTTCCTGACGTCGGCATCCGACGGATCGTCGTCGCGCTTGACCAGGTCCCACTGGGACCCCCACCGGCGCACCTGGCGTTCCAGGTAGCCGCTGGCCTTGCCGAAGTCGCCGAGCCCCACCGACTCCGGGTCCACCTCGTGCAGATCGGCGAGCACCTGGATCAACGAGTCGACGACGTTGCTGATGACGGTCTCGTCGCCGAGCGCCGCGAGCTGCGGCGTGTGGCGCACCACCAGCCCGGCGACGCGCTCCACCATCTGGAACGGGGCGCCCAGCACGGAGTCGTCATTGCTCATCGTGACCGCCCGCGCCACCGGCACCTTGGTACCGGCCAGTGCGGCCACCACCTTGTATTCGCGCGCCATGTCGTGCGCTGACGGGGTCAGCCCGTGCAGAGGCGGCCGGCGCAGCACCCACTCCGACGCGTCGTCGCCGACCAGGAACGTCAGGTTCGAGCGACCGCCGGCGATGAGCTCGGCGCGCAGCTCCCCGCTGCGGGGCACCCCCACCTCACGCAGGTGTCGGTCCAGGGCGGCAAGGTCGAGGCCTTCGAGCTCAGTCACGCAGACTTTCCTACCACCTGTGGTTCCTGGGAAGCAGGTCCCATACGTGTTCGGTGCCGTTGACGCCGGCGACCGCGAGGCGCTCGCGGCTGGCCGACCACAGCAGCCGCGTCACCGACGCGTAGTCGACGTGGAACGACAGCAGCCGTTCGGTGCCGAGGATCTGGTGCAGCAGCACGTTGATCACGCCGCCGTGGCTGAACACCGCCACCGTGTCGTCGCGGTCGGCGGAGGCGACGAGGTCGTTGATCCCGGCGCTGATGCGCGCCAGGAACTGCGTCTCGTCGACGCTGCTGGGAAGGTGGCCGTCGACGAGGCGCTGCAGCTCCTCGGGGTTCTCCTTCGCGATCTGCTCGATCGGGATGTAGTGCGGCAGGTCCCGGTCGTATTCGGCGAGACGGTCGTCGACCTCGATGGTCAGGCCGAGCTTGTCGGCGACGGGTTGACCGGTCTCGATCGCCCGCACCTGCGGGCTGCTCACCAGCCGGGTGATCGGGAAGCGGGCGAGCGCGTCGGGTAGGCGTCTGGCCTGTTCGACACCCTCGGGTGACAGGCTCGGATCCGAACCCTGACCGGGTTCGCTCCGCAGCGGTAACGCATGTCGGACCAGAAGGAGTTGCACCGTGACACCATATGGCCCGTGACGGGATTCGCTGATCGGCTGTTCGACCTGACTGACCGGGTGGTGCTGATCACCGGCGGCAGCCGCGGGCTGGGCCGGGAGATGGCGGTCGCGGCGGCGCACTGCGGAGCCGACGTGATCATCGCCAGCCGTAAGTACGACGCGTGCGTGGCCACGGCCGAGGAGATCACCGCGCAGACCGGCCGGGCCGCCTTGCCGTACGGGGTCCATGTCGGGCGCTGGGACGAACTCGACGGACTCGTCGACGCCGCCTACGCGCGGTTCGGCAAGGTCGACGTCCTGGTCAACAACGCCGGCATGTCGCCCGTGTACGACAAGCAGTCCGACGTCACCGAGAAGCTGTTCGACGCGGTGGTGAACCTGAACCTCAAGGGGCCCTTCCGGCTCTCGGCCCTGATCGGCGAGCGGATGGTCGCCGACGGCGGCGGCTCCATCGTCAACGTCAGCACCCACGGCTCACTGCGCCCGCACCCGTCGTTCATACCGTATGCGGCGTCCAAGGCCGGGCTGAACGCGATGACCGAAGGCCTGGCGCTCGCGTTCGGGCCGTCGGTACGGGTCAACACGCTGATGCCCGGCCCGTTCCTGACCGACATCAGCAATGCCTGGAACTTCGAGGGCACCGACAACCCGTTCCGCGGAAGCGCGCTGCAGCGGGCTGGGCAGCCGGCCGAGATCGTCGGCGCCGCACTGTTTCTGATGTCGGATGCGTCGAGCTTCACGACGGGGTCCATCGTCCGGGCCGACGGCGGCAGCACCTAGCTCGCCGTTCTCCCGCGAGCAGACACAAACTCGCATGACTCGCCGGCGACACGCCCGAGTTTGCGTCTGCTCGCCGGGATCAGGGGGTGACGATGTTGAAGTTCGGGTCGGGCTTGTCCAGCACCGACACCAGGGACGTGAGAACCTCGGCGTCCCCGGCGATCTCCAGACCCGGCGACGAGTTGTCCCCCGCCGCCAGCGTCAGCAGCCGCAGCTTCGAGGCCAGCCGCAGCGTCGCCTGCGCCGTGGCGTCATCGGCGGCGACCTTGCGGTAGACCAGCACCCCGTTGCGCAGCGTCAGCCGGTAGTTGGTGCCGGTGTCGAGGAAGGTGACGTCGAGGGACAGGTCGAGATCCCATGCGCGTGGCCCGTTCACGCTGATCGCCAACACGTCGAACATCTGCTCCGGCGACAGTTGACTTAGCATCGCCGCCGAATCCGCCTGCACCGGGGTGCCGAAGTTCCCTTCCCGCAGCTCGGTCGCACCGCCGAGGAAGAAGTTCCGCCACGTCGCGGTCTCGGCGCCGTAGGCGAGCTGCTCGAGAGTGTCGGCATACAGCGCGCGGGCGCCGGCGTGGTTCTCATCGGTGAAGATGGCATGGTCGAGTAACGTTGCCGCCCAACGAAAGTCACCGTCATCGACGGCGGCCTGAGCCAGCTCCACCACCCGGTCGATCCCACCCATTGCCGCGACGTAGCGGGGGCCGATGGCCTCGGGCGGATGCGGCCACAGCCGGCCCGGGTTCCCGTCGAACCAGCCCATGTAGCGCTGGTAGACGGCCTTGACGTTGTGGCTCACCGAGCCGTAGTAACCGCGTGCATGCCAGGCGTTCTCCAGCGCAGGCGGCATCACGAAGGTCTCGGCGATCTCGATCCCGGTGTAGCCCTGATTGAGCTGGCGCAGCGTCTGGTCGTGCAGGTAGGCGTACAGATCCCTTTGCAGGGACAGGAATTCGACGATGCGCTCTTTGCCCCACGTGGGCCAGTGGTGCGACGCGAACACCACGTCGGCGCGGTCGGCGAACGTATCGATCGCCTCGGTCAGATACCCGGCCCAGCCGTGCGGGTCGCGTACCAGTGCACCGCGCAGCGTCAGCAGGTTGTGCAGGTTGTGGGTGGCGTTCTCGGCCATGCACAGCGCGCGGAAACGCGGGAAATAGAAGTGTATCTCGGCGGGCGCCTCGGTGCCGGGCGCCATCTGGAACTCGATCTCGACGCCGTCGACCGTGTGCACCTCGCCGGTCTCACAGATGTCGACGGTCGGCACGATGATCGCGACCTCCCCCGTCGACGGGGTCTGCCCGAGACCGCACCCGACCTGGCCCTGCGGCCCGCGCTCCAGCACGGTGCCGTACATGTACGCGGCGCGGCGCGTCATCGCGGTGCCGGCATAGACGTTCTCCTGCACCGCATGTGCGGTGAAACCCTCCGGCGCGAAGACCGCCACCCTGCCCGCGTCGACGTCGGCCTGCGTCGTCACGCCGAGCACACCGCCGAAGTGGTCGACGTGGCTGTGGGTGTAAATCACCGCGCGGACTTCGCGGTCCCCGCGGTGCTGCCGGTACAGCGCCAGCGCGGCGGCGGCGACCTCGGTGGACACCAGCGGGTCGATCACGATGATGCCCGTGTCACCCTCGACGAACGTGATGTTCGACAGGTCGAAGCCGCGCACCTGGTAGATGCCGGGCACGACCTCGTAGAGGCCCTGTTTGGCCACCAGCGTCGACTGCCGCCACAGACTCGGGTGCACCGTCGGCGGAGCCTCCCCCGTCAGGAACGCGTAGACGTCGTTGTCCCACACCACGCGCCCGTCGGCCGCGGTGATCACACACGGCTGCTGCGCGGCGATGAAACCGCGGTCGGCGTCGGCGAAGTCCCTCGTGTCCTCGAACGGAAGAGTCCCCAGATGCTCGCGGTGGGCGGCCTCGATGGTCGGCGCGGGCGGCTTGCTGTCCATCTTGCGAAGACTGCCACGTCGGATCCCGTCCCGGTGCTTGACTGACGGAATGGTCATCCGCCGAGTCGTCACCGGACACGATGCGTCCGGAAAATCCGTGTTCGCCGCCGACGACAGAGTCTCACCCCGCACACCCGCTCTGCTGGGCGGCTACGAGTTCACGATGCTGTGGGGCGGCGACGAAGCGCCCCGCTTCCCCGACGACGGGTCGATGCCGCAGTGGCACACGTACTTCCCGCCGATCGGGGGTTTCCGGTTTTCGATGTTCACCATTCCGCCCCGCGGATCGGCGGCGACCGCAGACCTCGAGAACCTCGACGAGAACGCGACAGCCGAGGTCGAGGACCAACTCCCCGGGCTGCTCGGCTATATGGAACCCGAGGACCCCGGGATGCACACCACCGACACCGTCGATTTCGAGGTCGTGCTGGAGGGCACCGTGGTGCTCGAACTCGACGACGGCGCGACGGTGACCCTGCATCCGGGAGACACCGTCGTGCAGAACGGCACCCGTCATCGGTGGCACAACGGCGGAGACACCCCGGCGCGTCTGGCGCTGTTCGTGACCGGGGCGCATCACGACAAGGTCACCCGGACCTAGCCTCCAGCCGGAGCCCCCAGCCGGTGCAGTTCGACGTCGCGCAGTTCCCCGTCCTGCACCGTGGCCGTCATGTAGGTGCAGTGCGGCTGGCGGCGACGGTCGGTCGGCGAGCCCGGATTGAGCAGCCGCAGCCCCGATGCGGCGATGGTGTCCCACGGGATATGGCTGTGGCCGAACACCAGCACGTCGGTATCGGGGTAGGCCTTGGCCATCCGCGCGTCACGACCGGAGGACGCGCCCGTCTCGTGGGTGACGGTGAACCTCACACCGTCGAGGACGACGTCGGCCCGCTCGGGCAGGCGGCGGCGCAGTTCGGGTCCGTCGTTGTTGCCCCAGCAGGCGACGAGCCGTTTCGCGCGCGCCTCGAGCCGGTCGAGGAGATCGGGCTCCACCCAGTCCCCGGCGTGGATCACCAGGTCGGCGTCGTCGACGGCGTCCCACACCTCGGCGGGGAGGTCCTTCGCACGCTTGGGCAGGTGCGTGTCGGCGATCAGCAGCAGGCGCACACACCCCAGCCTAGACATCCCAGGACCGTAGGTTGTCAAGCAGCTCGGGAGTCGGTTTGGCGGTGGGCCCAGGCTTTGTGTTCGCTGTAGGGCGTGTGGTGGCGGAGGCAGCCGTGCAGGATGCCGACGAGGCGGTTGCCCAGGGCGCGTAGTGCTTGGTGGTGCAGGTCGCCGGCGGCGCGGTGTTGGTCGTAAAAGGTGCGTGCGCCGGGACTGTTGGTCAGGGCGCAGAAGGCCCATTGGTCGATCGCGTCGTAGAGGCGGCGGTTGCGGACGTGGCGGGCCAGTACGGCGCGTTTCTTGCCCGACGCGATGGTCAATGGGGAGGTTCCGGCGTAGTTCTTGCGAGACTTGGCGGTGGTGTAGCGGTTGGGGTCGTCCCCGAACTCACCGAGCACCCGGGCGCCGAGGATGACACCGAGTCCTGGCAGGGAGAGGTAGATGTCGGCGTCCGGGTGTGTCTCAAAATGTGCCGCCAATTCGGCTTCGAGGTCGGCGATGTGGTGGTTCAACTCGGTGATGATGGCGACCGCGGCGCGGGTGGTGGCCCCGAACGCGGCGGTGACCGCGGGCGCGGCGGCGAGCTGGTCGCTGCGCAATGCGGTTTGGATCTCGAGTGCCTTGGCGTCGAGGTTGCGTTGTCGCCCAGCAGCTTTGAGCGCTGATCGGATCTTTGAGACACTCAGCCGTGCGGCGTCGGTCGGGGTGGGAGCGCGGCCCAGGATCGCCAGGGCGTCGCGGTCGGACAGCGAGGCGAAGGCCTCCAACGCAGCGGGGTAGTACTCGCGCAGCGCGCTGCGCAGCGCGTTGGTGTTGCGGTTGCGGCTCCAGATCAGGTTTTGATGCGCCCGTGCCAGGACTTTGATCGCCTCCACCTCCGGGGTGTCCCCGGCGATCGGGCGGTGATTGTGCCGGTCGGTGCGCACCAGATCAGCCAAGAGTTTGGCGTCAGCAGCATCAGACTTCGCACCCGATACCTGGTGGCGGTCGCGGTAGCGGGCCACGGCGAGCGGATTGACCGCGAACACTTCGTAGCCGGCCGCGGCGAGTGCTTCGACCCACAGGCCGCGGTCGGTTTCGATGCCGATTACCACCTCGGTGGGATCCTGGGCGTGGGCAGCCACCAGTTCGTGGAACCCGCGAATGCCAGCCAGCCCTTCTGGTAAGCGACGCGATGCCAGCCTGGTTCCCTCGGCGTCCATCAGATGAATGTCGTGGTGGTCTTCAGCCCAGTCGTCTCCAATAAATAGCGTCAACTCGCCTCCCTACGCGATGTCATGGAACCTTTTACGAGCCCAAGGACACCCGGCGGCAACCTAATGGATCAGTGCTCGGAGCACGACACCCCATCAGCGCTAAAGGTGACCTCACCAACCAGTCGGGGCACGATCTAGGCTTAGGAGTCGAACGATTCTCCAAGGCGAAGCAGTGCTCACCGAGCCGGCGGCTCAGCAATCAGCATCACCCGGACCGACCATTACCGATCGCAGGCTCGCTGATCAGATCCCATTAGGTGCGGACGTTCTCCTCATCGAGACGAGTCACGTCGCCGTCGTCGGGTCCGTGCGACCGTCCCGCGTGTGCCTCGGCCCGCATGCGCTCCCGCATGTGCGGGTAGTGCAGCTCGAACGCCGGACGCTCCGAACGGATCCGGGGCAGCTCGGTGAAGTTGTGCCGCGGCGGGGGGCAGCTGGTGGCCCACTCCAGGGAGTTGCCGTAGCCCCACGGATCGTCGACCGTGACGACCTCGCCGTAACGCCAGCTCTTGAACACGTTCCACACGAACGGAAGCATCGACGCGCCCAACATGAAGGCACCGATCGTCGAGATTCCGTTGAGCGTCGTGAATCCGTCCGTTGGCAGGTAGTCGGCGTAGCGCCGGGGCATGCCCTCGTCACCGAGCCAGTGCTGGACCAGGAACGTGAGATGGAAGCCGATGAACGTCAGCCAGAAGTGCAGCTTGCCCAGGCGCTCGTCGAGCAGGCGTCCGGTCATCTTCGGGAACCAGAAGTAGACCCCGGCGTAGGTCGCGAACACGATGGTCCCGAACAACACATAGTGAAAGTGCGCCACCACGAAATAGCTGTCGGTCACGTGGAAGTCCAACGGCGGGCTGGCCAGCAACACGCCGGACAGGCCACCCAACAGGAAGGTCAGGATGAAGCCCACGGAGAACAGCATCGGCGTCTCGAACGTCAACTGGCCCTTCCACATCGTGCCTATCCAGTTGAAGAACTTGATGCCGGTCGGCACGGCGATCAGGAACGTCATGAAACTGAAGAAGGGAAGGAGAACGGCGCCGGTGGCGAACATGTGGTGCGCCCACACCGCCATCGACAGCGCCGCGATACTGAAGGTGGCATACACCAGCGTGGTGTAGCCGAAGATCGGCTTTCGGGAGAAGACCGGAATGACCTCGCTGATGATGCCGAAGAACGGCAGCGCGATCACGTAGACCTCGGGATGCCCGAAGTACCAGAACAGGTGCTGCCACAGGATGACGCCGCCGTTGGCTGGGTCGTAGACGTGCGCACCGAGATGCCGGTCGGCGGCCAGCCCGAACAACGCAGCGGTCAGCAGCGGAAAGATCAGCAGCACCAGGATCGAGGTCACCAGGATGTTCCAGGTGAAGATCGGCATCCGGAACATCGTCATGCCCGGTGCGCGCATGCACACCACCGTCGTGACCATGTTCACCGCGCCGAGAATCGTGCCGAGACCGCCCACCCCGAGACCGAAGATCCACAGGTCCACGCCGACCCCCGGCGAGTGGATCGCATCGGACAGCGGCGAGTAGGCGGTCCAGCCGAAGTCGGCGGCACCACCCGGGGTGATGAAGCCTGCCAGCGCGATCAACGCACCGAAGAGGAACAACCAGAACGACAGCGCGTTGAGGCGCGGGAACGCGACATCCGGTGCGCCGATCTGCAAGGGCAGCACCAGGTTCGCGAACCCGAACACGATCGGGGTGGCATAGAACAGCAGCATCGCGGTCCCGTGCATGGTGAACAGCTGGTTGTACTGCTCGTTGGACAGGAACTGCAGGCCAGGGAACGCCAGCTCCGTTCGGATGAACAGTGCCATCAGTCCGCCGAGCATGAAGAACACGAAGCATGCGACGACGTACATGACGCCGATCAGCTTGTGATCGGTCGTGGTGATCAGCTTGTAGATCAGATTGCCCTTGGGACCCACCCGCGCCGGGAACGGCCGTCTGGGCGTGAGAGCCGGCATCTTGTCAACGGACGATTCCGTGGTCATTTCGGCAGTCAAGCCGGACGACGACACCGCCCGCTAGGGCCGAAAGTCGCAAAAACGCCGCGACCAAAAAGTGCGCCCGAAGGGATTCGAACCCCTAACCTTCTGATCCGTAGTCAGATGCTCTATCCGTTGAGCTACGGGCGCCCGGGTCGTGCATGTTCAGTTGTGTGCCGGCAAGCCGGTGGTCCTACACGCGGAGGCGAGAGGATTTGAACCTCCGGTCCGCTTTAAGGCGGACAACTCATTAGCAGTGAGTCCCATTCGGCCGCTCTGGCACGCCTCCCGACGTTTACCGCCGCTGCGACAGAGTACACAGGCGTCACCGCGGGAAGCAAAGCAGCTCCGGGCGGGCCATAAACTGTCTCAGGTGTCCGCCCGTCTGCGCCCCGAACTCGCCGATATCCCCGCCTACACCCCCGGCAGAACGGTGCCCGGCGCCATCAAGATCGCAAGCAACGAAACCGTCCACGGACCGCTGCCCAGCGTGCGGGCCGCGATCGCCGACGCGGTGGGCGGGATCAACCGTTATCCCGACAACGGCTACGTCGAGCTCAGGGAGCAGTTGGCGAAGCACATAGACAGCGGGGCTTTCGCCCCGGAGAACATCTCGGTCGGGTGCGGATCGGTCAGCCTGTGCCAGCAGCTGATCCAGATCACCGCCACCGTCGGCGACGAGGTGCTGTTCGGCTGGCGCAGCTTCGAGATCTACCCGCTGCAGGTCCGCACCGCCGGCGCCACCCCGGTGCAGGTCCCGCTGACCGACCACACCTTCGACCTCGACGCGATGCTCGCCGCGATCACCGACCGCACCCGGCTGATCTTCGTGTGCAACCCGAACAACCCGAGCAGCACCGTCGTCGACCCCGATGCGCTGGCCCGGTTCGTCGCCGCGGTGCCGCCGCACATCCTGGTGGTGCTCGACGAGGCCTACATCGAGTACGTTCGCGGGGACCTCGTCCCGGACAGCTTCGGGCTGGTCCGGGCGCATTCGAATGTCGTTGTGCTGCGCACTTTCTCGAAGGCCTACGGACTGGCGGGGCTGCGCATCGGGTACGCCGTCGCCGACCCCGACATCGTGACCGCGCTGTCCAAGGTCTATGTCCCGTTCACTGCGACCACTGTGTCGCAGGCGGCCGCGATCGCCTGCCTCGACGCCGCCGACGAACTGCTCGAACGCACCGACGCCGTTGTCGCCGAACGGACCCGCGTCTCGGCGGCCCTACGCGAGGCCGGATACGACCTGCCGCCCTCGCAGGCCAACTTCGTGTGGCTGCCGCTGGTGGGCCGCGCGCAGCAGTTCGCCGCCGATGCCGCCGACGCCCGCATCATCGTGCGCCCGTACGGCGAGGACGGCGTGCGGGTCACCGTCGCCTCCCCCGACGAGAACGACATGTTCCTCGACTTCGCCCGAGACTGGATCGCCCGGCCATGAGCGGCCTATCGTGGCCTGGATGAAGACCCACGTGCGGGTGACCGCCGCGGCGCTGGTCGGCGCCGGCCTCGTCCTCGGCCTGACGACAGGGTGCTCGCGCACCACCGAAGGTGTCGTCGCGCAGACCACCGAACCCGGTCCGCCGCTTCCGTCCCAAGGCGCACCGGGTCAACCCGGCGAGCCGGGCCTGCCCGGGCTGCCGGGCCTACCCGGCATGCCCGATATCGAGATCCCGAATCTGCCGCTCCCGACGCGCAACACCGACGTCCCCGAGGTGCCCGCACCGGCGAACTCGCTGGACATGACGTGCGACGAGTACAACGGGCTCGACGAGGCGACCCGGGTCGCGGTGGTGCGCGAGATCCTGTCGCAGGAGGGCAACCCGCTGGGGCCCGACGGCGAGTTCATCGGGCAGATCCTCGCCGACGCGGCCTGCCAGTTCATCCGCAGCGCGACGGTCAGCGAGGTCCTGATGGGCGGCACGCCGCCGTAAGTGGCTAGCCTGCATACCTATGGGTAACTACGAAGCCGTCACGGTCGAGATCGCCGATCACATCGCGCAGGTGACGCTGATCGGCCCCGGTAAGGGCAACGCCATGGGCCCGGCGTTCTGGTCCGAGCTTCCCGTCGTGTTCCGCGAACTCGACGCAGATCCCGACGTCCGCGCGATCGTGCTGGTCGGCTCCGGACGCAACTTCAGCTACGGCCTCGACCTGGCCGCGATGGGCGACACCCTCGGCTCGATGATGAGCGACGCGTCGTCGTCGAAGCCGCGCGCCGACTTCCACACGCGCCTGAAGAGCATGCAGGACGCGATCACCGCCGTCGCCGACTGCCGCACCCCGACCATCGCGTCAGTGCACGGATGGTGCATCGGTGGCGGCGTCGACCTGATCTCGGCGGTCGACATCCGCTACGCCAGCAGCGACGCCAAGTTCTCGGTGCGCGAGGTCAAGCTCGCGATCGTCGCCGACGTCGGCTCGCTGGCCCGGCTGCCGCTGATCCTGTCCGACGGGCACCTGCGCGAACTGGCCCTGACCGGCAAGGACATCGACGCGGCGCGGGCCGAGAAGATCGGCCTGGTCAACGACGTCCACCCCGACGCCGACGCCTCGCTGGCCGCCGCGCGCGCGACCGCCGCCGAGATCGCCGCCAACCCGCCGCACACCGTCCACGGCATCAAGGACGTCCTCGACGAGCAGCGCACCGCCCAGGTCGCGGCCAGCCTGCGCTACGTCGCGGCATGGAACTCGGCGTTCCTTCCGTCGAAGGACCTCACCGAGGGCATCACGGCGATGTTCGAGAAGCGCGCGCCGAACTTCACCGGCGAGTAGCGGCCGGGCGCGGCAGCGTCTTCGGCAACGCCGCGGCGCACGCCAGGCTGACGACTGGGACAACGCGTCACCCACCGCCCGCCAGCTGTGCCATGTACACCGTCGAGGCCGCCGAGAGCAGCAGGTAGAACCCCGGGAACGCGATGTTGTGGAAGACCCGGGCGCGACCGTGGGCGCCGACAGCACCGATGAAGAACAGAACCAGACCGATGCCGGCCGCTACGCCGACCCAGGGCACGGCCACCAGACCGATCACGAGCCCCACCGCTCCGGCCAGCTTCGCGGTGGCGAGATAGGGCAGGGCGCTCACAGGAACATGCACCTGCGCCGAATTCCTCAGTACGAATCCGGCTTTCGCATAGTCGGCGATCGCGATCGCCGCGTTGGCGACGACGCAGACGATCGTCACGAGGAACAGCACCGTCATGCCTCGCACCTCGACGCCATGGCGCATGCGCCCGTGGGTAGTGTCGTCATCATCGCGTGCCTCCGTGTGTTGGGTGGTCGGGTAGGAGATTCGGTGGTCTCATTCGTCCCGACGTTTCCCAGCCGAGAAAGGTGACACCGGTGATAACACCCTCGGTGTTCGAGGCGACACGGCCGCAGCTGACAGCCATGGCCTTCAGAATGCTCGGCTCGATTCACGACGCGGAAGACGCAGTGCAGAGCGCCTGGATCAAAGCCTCCATCACGGCCACCGACGATCTGCGAAACCCCGCCGCCTACCTGACCACCGTCCTCACCCGCGAATGTGTCGACCAGCTGCGCATGCGGCAGCGCCGTCGGGAAGAACCGCTGGCGGCAGACATGATCCCGGCGGACACCGTCGCGGCAGACGAGCACTACCTACGGCGCGAGAGCATCTCCCGGGCCCTGATGGTGGTGCTCGACCGGCTGACGCCCTCTCAACGGGTCGCCTACGTTCTGCACGACGTGTTCGCCGTGCCGTTCCAGGAGATCGCCGAAACCCTCGGGACGAGTCCGGCCAGTGCGAAAAAGCACGCCAGCCGCGCACGAGAACGGATCCACCGCACTGTGCAGATCCCCGCCGCAGCCACCATCGACAGCGCGGTCGTCGAGGCATTTCTCGCAGCGGCGGCCGGTGGCGACACGGCCACCATGGTGGCGCTGATGGCGGACGACTGCGTACGAGTCGCCGACCCCACGCTCCTGCCCGCACACACGCCGGCCGTCGTCATCGGCGACTCTGCTGTCGCCGACGAGACCTCGCTGTTCATCGACCGAATCCGTGTCAGCGCACCGATGCTCGTCGACGGACGTACCGTCCATGTCATCGCCCCGGGCGGTCACGAGCTCGCAGTCATCGACATCACCGTCACCGACGGGCGTATCGCCCGCATCGAGATCACCCGAACCCACCCGAGCGGCCGGCGCTGAAGCCCGTCGTGACGTGGCGGTGGCGGAGGGATTTGAACCCCCGGACGGTGTTAGCCGTCTCTCGCTTTCAAGGCGAGTGCATTAGGCCGCTCTGCCACGCCACCGCGGGACAGTCTAGACGCGGCCGATCTTCGCCGGCGGTCCGCCGGCCTTCAGGCCCGCGCTGATGCGGCGGCAGTTCTCGCCCATCGCCGTGACCTGTGGGCGGCTCAGCCGGTCGAGGAAGTGCGTGCGCACCGCCGACCCGTAGGTCTGCATCGCGGTCGCCAGCGCCGTCCGGCCCTCCGCGGTGATGCTGGCCAGCACGCCGCGTCCGTCGTCCGGACTGGCGACGCGGCCGACGAGGCCCTGCACCTCCAGCCGGTGGATCTGACGGGTGACGCGGCTGGGCAGTGACATCAGCGCCTCGGCGACGTCTCCCATCCGTGCCGACCCCGTCGGCGACTTCGCCAACAGATCGAGCAGCCGGACGTCGTTCAAACGTCAGTCCGTGCTCATCCGAAAGCGACCTGTTCATGGTCGCGTACAACCTCAGTGCGGCGTCCAGAAAGTTCTGCCACGCCCTTTGCTCAGCAATGTCAAGCCCCGGCGTATCGCTCGCCGTGCGCCCCCCGATGATCCCCTCCATGGGCACATAGTAGAGCCGCGACGGTGTTGCCGGAGGGAAATTCTCAGGGACTTTGCCCTGCGTAGTAGCGTTGCCTAGGTGCGTGCGATCGTGGCGGAAACCCCTGACCAGCTCAATTGGCAGTCTGTGCCAGACCCGACGCCCGGTCCCGGCGAGGTCCTGATCAGGGTCCACGCCGCCGGAGTGAACCGCGCGGACCTCCTCCAGGCCGCCGGAAAGTACCCGCCGCCGCCCGGCGCGAGCGAAATCATCGGCCTGGAAGCGTCGGGCACGATCGCCGCGGTCGGCGACGGCGTCACCGAATGGTCCGAGGGCCAGCGGGTGTGCGCTTTGCTGGCCGGGGGCGGTTACGCCGAGTACGTGGCGGTTCCGGCCGGCCAGGTGCTGCCGGTGCCCGACGGCGTTCCGTTGGATCACGCGGCGGGCCTCCCGGAGGTCGCGTGCACCGTGTGGTCCAACCTGGTGATGACCGCCCGGCTGCGAGCGCCGGAACTGCTGCTCATCCATGGCGGCGCCAGCGGCATCGGCACCCATGCGATCCAGGTGGCGCGGGCGCTGAACTGTCGCGTCGCGGTCACCGCCGGGTCCCGCAACAAGCTCGACCTGTGCGCCGAACTCGGCGCCGAGATCACCATCGACTACCACCACGAAGACTTCGTCGAGGTGCTGCGCGACGCGGACTCCGATCATCCGGGCGCCGACGTGATCCTCGACATCATGGGCGCGTCCTACCTCGACCGCAACATCGATGCGCTTGCCACCGGTGGCCGGCTGGTGATCATCGGCATGCAGGGCGGTACGAAGGCGGAGATCAATCTGGGCAAGCTGCTCGCCAAGCGCGGCAGCGTGATGGCGACGGCGCTGCGGTCGCGACCCGTCACCGGACGCGGCAGCAAGAGCGTCATCGTCTCCGAGGTGATCGAGAACGTGTGGCCGTTGGTAGCCGACGGTCAGGTGCGGCCGGTGATCGGCGCGGAGTTCCCCATCTCGGAGGCGCAGGCCGCCCACGAGCTCCTGGCGTCCGGCGACGTGTCAGGGAAAGTGATTCTGCGCGTTGATGTTTAGCGCAGATCAGCCGAGCGAGGCGAGTGCGCGCACCAGCTGATCGACCTCGGCGGCGGTGCTGTAGTGCGCCAGCCCGATGGTGACCGCTCCGCCGACGTCGTTGACGCCGATCACGTCGAGGACGCGGGAGTTCGCGTTGGCGATGGCCAGGATGCCGTTGTCGGCCAGCCTCTGCACGACGCGCTCGGCCGACACGTTGTCGATGGCGAAGGTGAGCACCGGGATGCGGACCTCGGGGCTGCCGATCACCGTCAGCGTCGGAAGCGAGCGCAACGATGTCAGCAGGTAGTCGAACAGCGCGCTCAGGTACGCCGAGGCCGACCGCATCGACACCGCCAACCGCTCGCGCCGCGACCCCTGTGCCGAATCATCGAGCGTGGCAAGGTATTCGATGCTCGCCACAACGCCGGCGAGCATGCCGAACTGGTGCGCACCGAGCTCGAGACGGGCCGCACCCGTCGCCGTGGGATCCAGCGAGACCGAACCGAACGCGCTGATCAGCGACGGGTCGCGGAAGACCAGCGCCCCGATCGGGGGCCCGCCCCATGCGAGCGCGTTCACCGCGACGACGTCGGCGTCGATTTCGTTGATGTCGATGAGGCGGTACGGCGCGGCCGCCGAATGGTCGACGATCACCAGACCGTTGACCTCGTGCACCAGCTTGGTGACCTCGCGCAGCTCGGTGACCGTGCCCAGAGTTGCTGAGGCAGAAGCGATTGCGACGATGCGGGTGGGGCGGCTGACCAGGCTCTCCCACTGCCAGGTGGGCAGCTCGCCGGTCTCGATGTCGACCTCGGCCCACTTCACCTGGGCGCCGAACAGGTCGGCCGCGCGCAGCCACGGCGCGATGTTGGCCTCGTCGTCGAGGCGCGTCACGACGACCTCGTAGCCGAGCCCCACCCGACCCGAGGCCGCGTCGGCCAGCGAGGTCAACAGCACCGCACGGTCGGCGCCGAGCACCACACCCGCCGGATCGGCGTTGACCAGATCGGCCACGGCCTGCCGGGCGGCAGCCAGCACCGCGGCGCTGCGCCTGGCGGCGGGATGGGCACTGGAGGTCGTCGGCATCGAGCCGCGGAACGCCGTCGAGACCGCCCGCCCGACGGAATCGGGAAGAAGCATGCCGTTCTGGGCGTCCATGTGGACCCAGCCGTCGCCCAACGACGGATGCAACCCACGCACCCGGGCGACGTCAAATGCCATGCCAACTCACCTTCGTGCGTCTTGGAATCCACCGCACCGCCTCTTCCGGGACGGTCCGGTCCTGCCCGACTTCGCTCTAGTGCCGCCCGCGACCGAGGGGGCGCGGGTCACCTGCGCAGCCATACTAGTCGAGCCGCCCGACAGCGCGGGGTGTCAGCTGAGCGACCGTTGCTGGCGTGGGCCGCGGCAATTTTCCTGCGAATTTTCGCGTTTGCCACAACTGCGTCACCGCGGAACGCTCTGCCCACCGGGCCCGAGCACCGGTGACGCGCATCTCACCCTCGCGGGGCCCCGACACGGTTCGGATCACGGAGCCCGGACGCAACGGGACAGAAAAGCTGGGGCACTCTTAGGGACATGGCTACAAATTCCGATGACGACAACATCGAGATCATCGGCAGTGACGACGTCGCAGGCGACATGGACGTCGAGCGCGACGCCGACGGCAAGTCGCTGACCGATCTCGTCGAGCAGCCGGCCAAGGTGATGCGGATCGGCACGATGATCAAGCAGCTGTTGGAGGAGGTGCGCGCGGCCCCCCTCGACGAGGCGAGCCGCGGTCGCTTGCGCGACATCCACCGCACCAGCATCTCCGAGCTCGAGGAGGGCCTGGCCCCCGAGCTTCGCGAGGAGCTGGAACGGCTGACCCTGCCGTTCACCGAGGACAGCGTGCCCTCGGACGCCGAGCTGCGCATCGCTCAGGCCCAGCTCGTCGGCTGGCTGGAAGGGTTGTTCCACGGCATCCAGACCGCGCTGTTCGCCCAGCAGATGGCGGCGCGCCAGCAGCTCGAGCAGATGCGCCAGGGTGCGCTGCCGCCCGGCATGGGGGTGCCCGGCCAACGTGGCCCGTCGCATCCGGGCACCGGCCAGTACCTGTGAGAGCCGCGTGACCAGACCCGACGACGAACCGTTCATCGAGACCCGCAACGCGTGGGTCGAATTCCCGATCTTCGACGCCAAGACGCGCTCGTTGAAGAAGGCATTCCTCGGCAAGGCCGGCGGGGCGATCGGACGCAACGACTCCAACGTCGTCGTCATCGAGGCGCTGCGCGACATCACGCTGTCGCTGAAGATGGGCGACCGCGTCGGCCTGGTCGGGCACAACGGCGCGGGCAAGTCGACGCTGCTGCGCCTGCTGTCGGGCATCTACGAGCCGACCAGGGGTGTCGCCGAGGTCCGCGGACGCGTCGCGCCCGTCTTCGACCTCGGAGTCGGGATGGACCCGGAGATCTCCGGTTTCGAGAACATCCTCATCCGCGGGCTGTTCCTTGGGCAGACGCGCAAGCAGATGCTCGCGAAGGTCGACGAGATCGCCGAGTTCACCGAGCTCGGCGACTATCTGAACATGCCGCTGCGCACGTATTCGACGGGTATGCGGGTGCGCCTGGCGATGGGCGTGGTCACCAGCATCGACCCCGAGATCCTGCTGCTCGACGAAGGTATCGGCGCGGTGGACGCGGAGTTCCTGAAGAAGGCGCAGACGCGGCTGGCAGATCTGGTGGCGCGGTCGGGGATCCTGGTGTTCGCCAGCCATTCCAACGAGTTCCTCGCCCGGCTGTGCGACACCGCGATGTGGATCGACCACGGCACCATCAAGCTGCAGGGTGAGATCGAGGACGTCGTGCGCGCGTACGAGGGCGAGGACGCCGCGCGGCATGTGCGCGAGGTACTCGAGGAGAACAAGCGGGAAAACCGGTCCGCATGACGGAGACCATAGTCGCCGTCGTCGTCACCCACCGCCGCCCCGACGAGCTCGCGAAGTCTCTGGACGCGGTCTGCGCGCAGAGCCGCCGGCCGGACCACCTGATCGTCGTCGACAACGACCACGACGAGCGCGTGCGCGATCTCGTTGCCGGACAACCGGTTCCGACGACCTACCTAGGCTCGCGCCGAAACCTGGGCGGTGCGGGAGGATTCGCGCTCGGCATGCTGCACGCGCTGAGCCTCGGCGCCGACTGGATCTGGCTCGCCGACGACGACGGTCGGCCGCAGAACTCCGAGGTGCTCACGACGCTGCTGGACTGCGCCGAACGGCACGGTCTCGCCGAGGTGTCGCCGATGATCTGCGATCTCGACAATCCCGACAAGCTCGCGTTCCCGCTGCGGCGCGGCCTGTCGTGGCGGCGCTACGTCAGTGAACTCCGCGTCGAGTCCGAACTGCCCGACCTGATGCCGGGGATCTCACATCTGTTCAACGGCGCGCTCTTTCGCGCCGAGACGCTCGAGGCGGTCGGCGTGCCCGACCTGCGACTGTTCTTCCGCGGCGACGAAACCGAGGTGCACCGCCGACTGCTGCGCTCCGGCCTGCCGTTCGGGACCTGCCTGCAGGCGGTCTATCTGCATCCGCAGGGCGGTGACGAGTTCAAGCCGATCCTCGGCGGCAAGATGCACGCCCAGTACCCGGACAACGACACCAAGCGCTACTTCACCTATCGCAACCGCGGCTACCTGCAGGCTCAGCCCGGCATGCGCAAGCTGCTGCTCCAGGAGTGGCTGCGCTACGGCTGGTATTTTCTGATCTCCCGGCGCGACCCCGCGGGCCTGCGTGAATGGATCCGCCTGCGCCGCTTGGGTCGTCGTGAACGATTCTCCCGGGGCGAAAGGCTTCAACGATGACGATCATGGATGCGGCCGCCCGGTCCCGCACGTTCGGGCGGGCGTGGGGCGATCTGGTCGCCGGCTTCGGCAAGCGCGAACTCTGGCTGCACCTGGGGTGGCAGGACATCAAGCAGCGCTACCGCCGCTCGGTGCTCGGACCGTTCTGGATCACCATCGCCACCGGCACCACCGCCGTCGCGATGGGCGGACTGTACTCGATGCTGTTCAAACTCGAACTGTCCGAGCATCTTCCGTACGTGACTCTCGGCCTGATCGTGTGGAATCTGATCAACGCGTCGATCCTCGAAGGTGCCGACGTCTTCGTCGCCAACGAGGGCCTGATCAAACAGCTGCCGACGCCGCTGTCTGTGCACGTCTACCGGCTGGTGTGGCGGCAGATGCTGTTGTTCGCCCACAACATCATCATTTTCGTGATCATCGCGATCATCTATCCGAAGCCGTGGTCGTGGGCCGACCTGTCCGTGATTCCGGCGCTGCTGTTGCTCGCGCTGAACTGCGTCTGGGTGGCACTGTGTTTCGGCATTCTGGCGACCCGCTACCGCGACATCAGCCCTCTGCTGGGCAGCCTTGTGCAGCTGCTGTTCTTCATGACGCCGATCATCTGGAACGAGTCGACGCTGCAGGCCCAGGGCGCGGGCGGGTGGGCCAAGATCGTCGAGCTCAACCCGCTGCTGCATTACCTCGACATCGTGCGTGCGCCGCTGTTGGGCGCCGAGCAGGAGCTGCGGCACTGGGTGGTGGTGCTGGTGCTCACCGTCGTCGGGTGGGGTTTCGCGGCACTGGCGATGCGCCAGTACCGGGCCCGGGTCGCGTACTGGGTCTGACGCTCAGCTCGACAGTCCGGTGACCTCGGGCTCGGGCCCGAACACGAACCGGCGGCCCGTCAGCGTCTGCGGCGTGATGCGCACGAAGCGTTCCTTCTGCGTCGCGATCCACGGGTACAGCCCTCCGCGGCGCGCCTCGGCGATCTCGTTGGAGGTCGCCAGCAGCCGCGCCTTGCCCCGCACGACCACGCTCCAGCCTTCCGCGACGTTGTGGTCGTCGGCCTCGAACACCACGTACTCGTTGAGCGCCGCCGTCAGCAGCTTGGTGCCTTCCGCGGTGCGGAACAGCAGCGTGTTCTTCTGCACGACGAAGTTGACGGGGAAGATCTCGGTCCAGCCGTTGACGGTGGTGACCAGCCGGCCGAGCGACACACTGCCCAGCAGGTCCCAGCTCTCCGACTCGGACAGCTCGGTGACGGGTGCGTCTGATGAGGTCTTTGCGTCCATGAGTTCATGGTCGTCCCGACGCCGGTCGCACCCCTAGTACTACAGCCGTAGATCGTTGCTCGTCGGCGTGTTTGCCTTGCTGGATTGGGTGACCGCGGCATCGTTCGGAGTTTGTGAGAACTAACGATGATGCCGCGGTCGCCGCGGCTTACAGGGTAGACGTTGATCGGTGGCGAAGTGGCTTTGATGAGGTGCTGGATCGGGTCGCGTCACGGTTCGCTCGGTGCGAGCCGCTGCGCAACGCCGGCGCGTTGATGCTCGGGTTGGTCTGTGACATTGACCGTAAGAACTGTTGGACGCTGGCCGAGCGTTGCGGCCACAGCAGCCCGGACCGGATGCAGCATCTGCTGGCGCGGGCGAAGTGGGACGCCGAGGGAGTGCGTGATGATCTTCGCGCCTACGTGGTCGACCACCTCGGCGATGACGAGGCGATCCTGATCGTCGATGAGACTGGAGACGTGAAGAAGGGCACTCATACCGTCGGGACTCAGCGCCAGTACACCGGTACCGCGGGCAGGATCGAAAACGCCCAAGTCGCTGTGTATTTGGCCTATGCGGGGCCCAACAGTCACGCACTGGTGGACCGCGAGCTATACCTGCCGAAGTCGTGGATCGACGACTCGGAACGCCGTCAGTGCGCCGGGGTGCCCACCGATGTCGAGTTCGCCACCAAACCTGCGCTGGCCGAGCGGATGATCACTCGTGCTGTGGCCGCCGGAGTCCCTGCGCGATGGGCCACCGGCGACGAGGTCTACGGCGCCGACCCCGACCTGCGCGCCGCGATCGCCGCCCAGGGGCTGGGCTATGTGCTGGCCGTCGGGTCCAATCGCACCGTCACCACCAGTACGGGCAGCCAGCGAGTAGACGAGCTTGCCCGGTCTCTGCCGCGGCGGGCCTGGCGGCGCGTCAGCGCCGGAACCGGCGCCAAGGGCCAACGCTGGTACTCCTGGACGTTGGTCGAAATCACCGACGCCGAGCCCGGCCACCATCACCTGCTGGTGCGCCGCAACGACAAGACCGCTGAATTGGCCTATTACCGCTGCTACAGCCCCAATCCGGTCACCCTGGCCGACTACGTACGGGTCGCCGGGCGGCGCTGGAAGGTCGAGGAATCGTTTCAAGCCGGCAAGGGCCTGGCCGGGCTCGACGAGCACCAGGTACGGACCTGGACCTCTTGGCACCGCTGGGTCACCCTATCCATGCTTGCCCATGCCTTCCTCGTCGTCACGACCGCCGCTCAACGGCGCAGCGACGAACCCGACGACCAGACCGGCCAGACACTGATCACGTTGACAGTCAATGAATTCCGCAGACTCTTCATCGCCCTGGTATTGCAGCCGCTACACGCGGTTGCCGACGTCCTCGCCTGGTCCACCTGGCGGCGACGACATCAAACGAGAGCCCGCACCTACCATTACCGCAAACAACATCAACAACAATGAACGCTATCTACGGCTGTAGTACTAGGGTCCAAAGGCACTTCTCTGCTCCCGGCGCCTGCTCCCGCCCGCCGAACTTGCATTCCAGCAGGGCCTTACTCGAAGTTCTTCTGCTGGAATGCAATTTCGGCGGCGTTTCAGCGGCGCGGCGGGGGCGTGCGGACCGCGGCGTTGATGCGGTTCCAGGCGTTGATGGTCACGGCCATCGCGATGACCTGACCGAGTTCCCGATCCGAGAAAACCGCCGCCGCGTCCTCGTAGACGTCGTCGGAGACGCCGGCGTGGCCGAGTTCGGTGATCGCCTCGGTCAATGCCAGCGCGGCGCGCTCGGCGTCGTCGAACACACCTGCGGCCTCGGCCCACGCTGAGAGGAGATCGAGCTTCTGCTCGCTGACGCCGATCTTGCGGGCATCGCGGGTGTGCATGTCCAGGCAGAACGCGCACCGGTTCATCTGGGAGGCGCGGATCTTGATGAGTTCACCCAGCGCCGGGTCGACATCCTTGGCCGCTGCCGTGGACAGCACCATCATCGCGTCGTAGAGCTCGGGGGACGCCTTGTAGATCTTCAGGCGGGACCGGGTGGCGAGTATCTGTGTCATGTCGTCGACAGTAGGGCCGCAATGACCCACGATGATGGTTCAATTCGGTGGTGAGTTCGTGGTCCAATTCCGGTTCGCGGGATCTCCACCTGGATCTTCGCGAGGCGCTCCGACCGGGAGCGCGCGGCAATAGGAACGCGTTGGTCGCCGCGTTGCGCGAGGCCGTCCGGTCAGGACGACTGTCTGCGGGTACGACACTGCCGCCCTCGCGGGCGCTGGCCGCCGACCTCGGACTCGCGCGCAACACCGTCGCCGACGCGTATGCAGAACTCGTCGCCGAGGGCTGGCTGGCCTCGCGCCAGGGCGCAGGCACCTGGGTGGTCGACACGGCGCGTGCGTCGTCGCAGCCCCCACCGGTACCACCCCGACCACACGGCGCCCGGGTCGCGCCCGTACACAACCTCATGCCGGGGTCGCCCGACGTCGCCGAGTTCCCCCGCAGTCAGTGGGCAGCATCGGCGCGCAGGGCGCTCACGCATGCCCCCACCGACGCGTTCCGCATGGGAGACCCCCGCGGCCGCCCCGAATTGCGTTCTGCCCTGGCCGAATACCTCGCGCGGGCGCGTGGTGTGCGTACGTCGCCGGAGTCCCTCGTGATCTGCGCCGGCGTCCGGCACGCCGTCGAACTCCTGGCCAGGACGCTGGGAGGACCGGTCGCGGTCGAGGCCTACGGACTGTTCGTCTTCCGGGACGCCATCGCCGCGTGCGGTGTGCAGACGGTGCCGATCGGGGTGGACGACGACGGCGCGGTGATCGCCGACCTCGACGACACCTCTGCCCGATCCGTGCTCCTCACCCCGGCCCACCACAATCCGCTCGGCATGCCCCTGCACCCGTCCCGTCGCGCTGCCGTCATCGAATGGGCCACGCGCACAGGGGGTTACATTCTCGACGACGATTACGACGGCGAGTTCCGCTACGACCGTCAACCCGTGGGAGCCCTGCAGGCGCTGCGGCCCGATCGGGTCGCATACCTCGGCTCGACGAGCAAGAGTCTGTCGCAGGCGCTGCGGCTGGGCTGGATGGCTCTGCCGGCGGAACTCGTCGACCGGGTCGTGGAAACCGCCGGTGGGCAACAGTTTCACGTCGACGTCGTGTCGCAGCTGACCCTCGCCGATTTCCTCACCGCCGGCCATTACGACCGACACATCCGCCGGATGCGCATGCGCTACCGGCGACGCCGCGACATGCTGGTGTCTGCCCTGTCCCCGTTCGCCGTCGGGATCGGCGGCTTGGCGGCCGGGGTCAATCTGCTGGTGACCCTGCCGGACGGCGCCGAGCCCGAACTGATCCGCCGCGCGGGCGAGGCCGGTATCGCGCTGATCGGGTTGTCGATGATGCGGCATCCGCGGGCGGGCTCCGGTGTCGCGGAGCGCGACGGCCTGATCGTCGGGTTCGCCGCGGCACCCGAACACGCTTTTCCTGCAGCGGTTTCCGCACTGTGCGAGGTGCTGCGAGCCAGCGGGCTGTAGCTTCGCGGGACGGCCGATCCGGGGTCGGTTATCCACAAACCCGAATTGATCCACCGCCGGCCAAGATCCGCCTCGACCCGTCACACCCCGCCGGTAGACTCGCACACATGTTCGATAGTTTAGTTCCCGAGCCCGCCGCCCTGGCCGGGCTCTCGGATGCCGAACTCGTCGACGCCGCGGGCGCCGCCGCGCGCGCGGAGAACGCGGTCTGTGCCCGCAAGCTGGCCGTGATGGCCGAACTGTTCACCCGCCGCGTCGACCTGGCCCCCGAAGACCGACTGAACTGGTGGGTCGACCCCGACGCCGCCGTGGCCGCCGAAATCGCCGCCGCAGTCACCATCACCCAGGGCCTGGCCACCCACCAGACCTACCGGGCCGTCGTGCTGCGCGACCGCCTCCCCAAAGTAGGGGCCTTGTTCCTGGCCGGGCTCCTCAGTGAACTGCTGGTCCGGGCCATCATCACCCGCACCGACCTGATCACCTACCCCGAACTCATCGCCGCCGTCGACGCCGACCTGGCCGCCGACATCCTGCGCTGGGGACCACAGTCGGCCAAAAAAACCGAAGCCGCCATCGACCACATCGTCGAACGCCACGACCCCGACGCCGTGCGCCAAAGCCGGGCAGGCGACCTCGACCGGGCCATCGAAATCGGCAACCCCGGCGATGCGCCCGGATACACCACCGTCTGGGCGCGCATGTTCGCCGGCGACGCCGCCGCCGGACAACGCACCCTGACCGCGATGGCCTACAGCGTCTGCGACAACGACCCCCGCACCCTCGACGAACGCCGCAACGACGCCCTCACCGCCCTCTTCCACGGCATCACCACCCTGGCCTGCCGCTGCGGCCACACCGACTGCGACGCCGCCACCAACCCCCGACCCCCACGCGAACTCACCGTCTACGCCCTCACCGACCAAACCACCGCAGACTCCGCGAGTGAAGAACCGCGAGGCGACGCGACCGACGCCGATGCCAGTGCCGGTGACGCGCAGCCCGCGACGCCGACGGCGCCGAAGCCGCGCCACTCCAAGCCCACACTCCTGCCCGGCCGTTCGGGCTACCTGTTCGGGTCCGGGTTCATGCCCGCCCCGCTGTTCGACGCCCTGCTCGACGGTGCCAAGATCCGCGAGATCATCCACCCCGGCCAGGCCGGACCCGAACCCCGCTACACCCCCTCCACCGCGCTGGCCGACTTCATCCGCTGCCGCGATCTGACCTGCCGCTTCCCCGGCTGCGACACACCGGCCACCGAGGCCGACATCGACCACACCGTCGCCCACCCCGTCGGACCCACCCACGCGTCAAACCTCAAATGCCTGTGCCGTTTTCACCACTTGCTGAAAACGTTCTGGACCGGACCCGGCGGCTGGCACGACCGCCAACACCCCGACGGCACCATCACCTGGACCAGCCCGACCGGCCACACCTACATCACCCACCCCGGCAGCCGCCTGCTCTTCCCCACCCTCTGCCGCCCCACCGCCACCCTCTGGACCGGCGACCCACCCCGAAACTCGACCCGCAACAACCGCGGCAGCATGATGCCCCGCCGCACACGCACCCGCGCACAGAACCGCGCCACCTACATCACCGCCGAACGCACACGCAACGCCGCACACCGCACCGACAGCCCCCGCGGCAACGACCCACCGCCGTTCTGACCCCGTAAGCTGCCCGGGTGGCCGAGCCCCCGATGTCGCCGCAGCTGAGTCTGACGACACAGATCTGGCGTTTCCTCATCACCGGCGGACTGTCCGCGATCGTCGACTTCGGGCTGTATGTGGCGCTGCTGGCCGCCGGGCTGCACGTCAACATCGCCAAGACGATCAGCTTCATCGCCGGCACCACCACCGCCTATCTGATCAACCGCAGGTGGACGTTCCAGGCGCCGCCGAGCAAGGCCCGCTTCATCGCGGTCTGCGTGCTCTACGGCCTCACCTACGCCGTGCAGGTCGGGATCAACTACGTCTTCTACATGGAGTTCGACGACAAACCGTGGCGCGTACCGGTCGCGTTCGTGATCGCCCAGGGCACCGCGACAGTCATCAACTTCATCGTCCAGCGCGCGGTGATCTTCCGGCTCCGGTGAGCACCGGGCCGCAAGCGGTACCCTCTGTGACGATGTTGAGCACCGAGTTTCCGACCACCGCCCAGCGGCTGACCGGGTGGGGTCGCACCGCCCCGTCCGTCGCGCAGGTGCTGTCGACGCCGGATCCCGAGGTGATCGTCAAGGCCGTCACCCGCGCCGCCGAGAACCCGGGCCGGGGTGTGCTCGCCCGCGGTCTGGGCCGCTCCTACGGCGACAACGCCCAGAACGGCGGCGGCCTCGTCATCGACATGAGCTCGCTCGACCGCATCCACTCGATGGATGCCGACTCTCGCCTGGTGGACGTCGACGGCGGAGTCAACCTCGACCAGCTGATGCGCGCCGCGCTGCCCCTGGGGCTGTGGGTGCCGGTCCTGCCCGGCACCCGTCAGGTCACCATCGGCGGAGCCATCGCCTGCGACATCCACGGCAAGAACCACCACAGCGCCGGCAGCTTCGGCAACCACGTCCGCTCCATCGATCTGCTCACCGCTGACGGCCAGGTCCGCACCATCACCCCCGACGGCCCCGAGAGCCCCCTGTTCTGGGCCACCGTCGGCGGCAACGGGCTCACCGGCATCATCCTGCGCGCCACCATCGAGATGACGCCCACCGAGACCGCCTATTTCATCGCCGACGGCGACGTCACCACGAGCCTCGACGAGACCATCGCGTTCCACAGCGACGGCACCGAGGACAACTACACCTACTCCAGCGCATGGTTCGACGCGATCAGCCCGCCTCCGAAACTCGGCCGCGCGGCGATCTCCCGCGGATCCCTGGCCACCGTCGACCAGTTGCCCAAGAAGCTGCAGAAGAATCCGCTGAAATTCGATGCCCCGCAACTGCTGACGTTCCCCGACCTCTTCCCCAACGGGCTGGCCAACAAGTACACGTTCGGCCCCATCGGCGAACTCTGGTACCGCAAATCGGGCACCTATCGCGGCAAGGTGCAGAACCTGACGCAGTTCTATCACCCGCTCGACATGTTCGGTGAGTGGAACCGTGCCTACGGCGCCGCCGGGTTCACCCAGTACCAGTTCGTGGTTCCCACCACGGCGGTCGACGAATTCAAGGCCATCATCGTCGACATCCAGCGCTCCGGGTTCTACTCGTTCCTCAACGTGTTCAAACTGTTCGGGCCGGGAAACCAAGCGCCGCTGAGCTTTCCGATCCCCGGATGGAACGTCTGCGTCGACTTCCCGATCACTGCGGGACTCAACGAGTTCCTCAACGTCCTGGACAAGCGGGTGCTCCAATTCGGCGGACGTCTCTACACCGCCAAGGACTCCCGCACCACCGCCGAAACATTCCACGCCATGTATCCCCGCATCGACGAGTGGATCGCCGTGCGCCGCAACGTCGATCCCGACGGGGTGTTCGCCTCTGACATGGCCCGACGCTTGGAGCTTCTGTAAATGGTTCTCGACGCCACCGGTAACCCCCAGGCGATCCTGCTACTGGGCGGCACCTCGGAGATCGCCCTCGCGATCGGCGAGCGCTACCTGCGCAACGCCCGCGCCCGGGTGATCCTGGCCGACCTGCCCGGACACCCCCGCAAGGACGCCGCCATCGCCCAGATGGAGGTTGCCGGCGCCAAATCCGTCGAATGGATCGACTTCGACGCGCTCGACACCGAGAACCACCCGAACGTGATCGACGCGGCCTGGCATGACGGCGACGTCGACGTGGCCGTCGTCGCGTTCGGACTCCTCGGAGACGCCGAAGAGCTCTGGCAGAACCAGCGCAAGGCCGTCCAGATCGCCGGGATCAACTACACCGCAGCGGTGTCGGTCGGCGTGCTGCTCGGCGAGAAGATGCGCGCCCAGGGATCGGGACGCATCATCGCGATGAGCTCCGCGGCCGGAGAGCGGGTCCGCCGCTCCAACTTCGTGTACGGATCCACCAAGGCCGGCCTCGACGGTTTCTACCTCGGTCTCGGAGAAGCATTGCGCGACTACGGTGTTCGCGTCCTGGTGATCCGCCCCGGCCAGGTGCGCACGACCACCACCGTGGAGCACTGGAAGGCGACCGGCGCCAAAGAGGCTCCGTTCACCGTGGACAAGGAAGACGTCGCCGAGCTGGCGGTCACGGCCTCCAACAAGGGCAAGGACCTGATCTGGGCGCCCGGTCCGTTCCGGTTCGTGATGATGGTGCTGCGCCACATCCCGCGGCCCATCTTCCGCAGGCTCCCCATCTGATGCGTGGTGCGCTGGCCACCCTCGGCCAGATGCTGGTCGGCGCGGTGGTGGCCGCCGTGGTCGCGACCGTCAGCCTGATCGCGATCGCGCGCGTCGAATGGCCCGCCTACAACTCGTCGAACCAGCTGCACGCGCTGACCACGGTCGGCCAGGTCGTGTGCCTGCTCGGTCTGCTCGCCGCCGGAATCCTGTGGCGGCGGGGACGACAGACGGTGGCCCGCATCGGCTCCGCGCTGTTCCTGTCGGCGTTCACCGTCGTCACCCTCGCGATGCCGCTCGGCGCGACCAAGCTCTACCTGTTCGGCATCTCCGTCGACCAGCAGTTCCGCACCGAATACCTGACGCGGCTCGCCGACGAGCCCGGCCTGCGCGACATGACCTACATCGGGCTGCCGCCGTTCTACCCGGCCGGCTGGTTCTGGCTCGGCGGCAGGCTCGCCGCGCTGACCGGGACACCGGCCTGGGAGATGTTCAAACCGTGGTCGATCATCTCGATCACCATCGCGATCGTGCTCGCGTTCGTGCTGTGGGCCGCGATGATCCGCTTCGAATACGCCCTCGTCGTCTCGACCGCGACCGCCGCCGCCGCGCTGGCCTACTCCCCCGCCGAGCCGTACGCGGCGATCATCGCGGTGCTGCTGCCGCCGGTGTTCGTGCTGGCCTGGTCGGGGCTCGCGGGACGGGAACGCTCCGGGGGCTGGGCCGCCGTCGTCGGCACCGGCATCTTCCTCGGCGTCGCCGGCCTGTTCTACACCCTGCTGTTCGCCTACGCCGCCTTCACGATCGCGATCATGGCGGTGCTGCTGGCCGCTGCCCGCAGGCACTGGGACCCGCTGCTGCGGGTGGCCGTGATCGCGGTCCTTTCCGGGCTGATCATGCTGCTCACCTGGGGCCCGTATCTGCTCGCCGCACTGCGGGGCACCCCCGCCGAGTCCGGCACCGCCCAGCACTACCTGCCCAAGGACGGCGCCGAGCTGTCCTTCCCGATGCTGCAGTTCACCCTGCTCGGCGCGCTGTGCATGCTCGGCACCGTGTGGCTGGTAGTGCGTGCGCGCTCGTCCACGCGGGCACCAGCGCTGGCCGTCGCGGTGCTCGCCGTGTACGCATGGTCGCTGCTGTCGATGCTGACCACGCTCGTCGGCACCACGCTGCTGTCGTTCCGGCTGCAGCCGACCCTGACGATCCTGCTGGCGGCCGCCGGCGCGTTCGGGTTCCTGGAGGTGGCCCGGATGGCGGCGGCCCGTGTCCAACCGCCCAACGCCCGCCGCGTCGTCGCGGTCGCCACCGCGGTCGGCGCGATCGGCGCCGTCACGTTCGCCCAGGACATCCCCGACGTGCTGCGCTCCGACATCGTCGTCGCCTACACCGACACCGACGGCTACGGCGAACGCGCCGACCGGCGCCCGCCCGGCGCCGAGCAGTACTACCGCGAAGTCGACGCCCGCATCCGGGAAGTCACCGGCCGGCCCCGCAACGAGACCGTCGTGATGACCGCCGACTACAGCTTTCTGTCGTACTACCCCTACTACGGATTTCAGGGTTTGACCTCGCATTATGCGAACCCGCTCGCGGAGTTCGAGCAGCGCGCCGGTGCGATCGAGGGGTGGTCCATGCTGACCGACGCCGACGCGTTCATCGCGGCGCTGGACACCATGGCCTGGGAGCCGCCGTCGGTCTTCCTGATGCGTCGCGGGGCCAACGACACCTACACGCTGCGCCTGGCCGAGGACGTCTACCCGAACCAGCCCAACGTGCGCCGGTACCACGTCTCACTCGACGACGCGCTGTTCGACGATCCGCGCTTCGACGTGTCCACCATCGGGCCGTTCGTGCTGGCCATCCGCAAGCCAATTACCATCTAGCCCCGTGGTCGAGCAGCCGAGGAATGGCAACCACCGCACCGCGCGCCTCATCGCGATCATCGCGGGGCTGCTCGGGACGGTGCTGGCCGTCGCCACCCCGCTGCTTCCGGTCAACCAGACCACCGCCCAGCTGAACTGGCCGCAGGACGGTGTGCTGCGCAGCGTCGACGCCGCGCTCATCGGCTACGTCGCCACCGACCTCGACATCACGATCCCGTGCAGCGCCGCCGCCGGTCTCGACCGCCCCGGCCGCACCGTGCTGCTCTCGACGGTGCCCAAACAGGCGCCCAACGCGGTGGACCGCGGGCTGCTGATCGAACGCGTCAACAACGACCTGCTCGTCATCGTCCGCAACACCCCCGTCGTCAGCGCCCCGCTGGACCAGGTGCTCGGCCCGAACTGCCGCGAACTGCGCTTCACCGCCCACGCCGACAAGGTCACCGGCGAGTTCGTCGGCCTGCAGACCGAACCCGACGCCGCCGCTCCGGGGGAGGCGACCCCAGCGCCGGAACCGCTGCGCGGCGAGCGCGGCGGCTACGACTTCCGCCCGCAGATCGTCGGCGTGTTCACCGACCTGTCCGGCCCCGCACCGCCGGGCCTCGAGTTCGCTGCGACGGTCGACACCCGCTACAGCACCTCGCCGACGTTGCTGAAACTGCTCGCGATGATCGTCGGCGTCGCGATGACGCTGGTGTCGCTCGGCGCGCTGCACGTGCTCGACCGCGCCGACGGCCGACGCCACAAGCGGTTCCTGCCTCCGCGCTGGTGGTCGGTGTCGCCGCTCGACGGGCTGGTGGCCGCGGTGCTCGTGTGGTGGCACTTCGTCGGCGCCAACACCGCCGACGACGGCTACATCCTGACGATGGCCCGCGTCTCCGAGAACGCCGGCTACATGGCCAACTACTACCGCTGGTTCGGCACCCCCGAGGCCCCGGTCGGCTGGTACTACGACCTGCTGGCGCTGTGGTCGCACGTCAGCACCGCCAGCGTGTGGATGCGGCTGCCGACCCTGCTGATGGCGCTGGCCTGCTGGTGGGTGATCAGCCGCGAGGTCATCCCCCGCCTGGGCACCGCGGTCAAGCACAGCCGCGCGGCGGCATGGACCGCGGCGGGCCTGTTCCTCGCGTTCTGGCTGCCGCTGAACAACGGGCTGCGCCCGGAACCGATCATCGCGCTCGGCATCCTGCTGACCTGGTGCTCGGTCGAGCGCGGCGTCGCGACCAGCCGACTGCTGCCGGTGGCGATCGCGATCATCATCGGCGCGCTGACCCTGTTCTCCGGCCCCACCGGCATCGCCGCCGTCGGCGCGCTGCTGGTCGCCGTCGGACCGCTGAGAACCATTGTCGCCGCGCATGTCTCACGATTCGGCTACTGGGCGCTGCTGGCCCCGATCGCGGCCGCGGGCACCGTCACGATCTTCCTGATCTTCCGCGACCAGACGCTCGCCGCCGAACTGCAGGCCACCAGCTTCAAGTCCGCCGTCGGCCCCAGCCTGGCCTGGTTCGACGAGCACATCCGCTACTCGCGGCTGTTCACCACCAGCCCCGACGGCTCGGTGGCGCGCCGGTTCGCGGTCCTCACACTGCTGCTCGCGCTGGTGGTCTCGGTCGCGATGACGTTGCGCAAGGGCCGGATACCGGGCACGGCGATGGGCCCCAGCCAGCGCATCATCGGCATCACCGTGATCTCGATCCTGGCGATGATGTTCACCCCGACCAAGTGGACCCACCACTTCGGGGTGTTCGCCGGACTGGCCGGCTCCCTCGGCGCGCTGGCCGCAGTCGCGATCTCGGCCGCGGCGATGCGCTCACCGCGCAACCGCGCGATCTTCGCCGCCGCCGTGCTGTTCCTGACCGCGCTGTCGTTCGCGACCGTCAACGGCTGGTGGTACGTCTCCAACTTCGGGGTGCCGTGGTCGAACTCGTTCCCGGAGTGGAAGTTCGGCTTCACCACCATGCTGCTCGGCCTGTCGGTGCTGGCGCTGCTGGCCGCGGCCTGGCTGCACTTCTCCGGCCGCGACGTGCCCCCGCCGGACGGCACCCCGCCGCGCTGGAAGCGGATCACCCAGGCGCCGTTGGCGATCGCGACCTGGGCTCTGGTCATGTTCGAGGTGATCTCGCTGACCGTCGCGATGGTCGGTCAGTACCCGGCGTGGACCGTGGGCCGGTCGAATCTGCAGGCGCTGACCGGAAAGACCTGCGGCATGGCCGAGGACGTCCTCGTCGAGCAGGACGTCAACGCCGGGCTTCTCGCCCCCGTGGGCGTCCCCGTCGGTGACGCCCTCGGCGACGAGACCGCAGAAGGGTTCCGCCCCAACGGAATCCCGTCGGACCTGTCCGCCGACCCCGTGATGGAACAGCCGGGCGCCGACAACTTCGCCGACACCGACGGCAGCGCGGACGACACCAGCGGCGAGGCCGGCACCGAAGGCGGCACCACCGTCGCGGCCGGCGTGAACGGCTCGCGGGCCCGGCTGCCGTTCGGGCTGGATCCCGCGCGGACCCCGGTGCTGGGCAGCTGGAGCGGTGGCATCCAGCAGCCGGCGTCGCTGCGCTCGGCCTGGTACCAGCTGCCGGCTCACTGGAGCGAGCGGGACCGCTCCGACTCGCTGCTCGTCGTCTCCGCCGCGGGCCGGTTCGACTCCGGTGAGGTCGTGGTGCAGTGGGCCGGACCGGACGGCGAACCCGCGGGCAGCATCGGCTTCGGCGACGTCGGCGCCTCCCCGGCGTGGCGCAACCTGCGCGCCCCGCTGTCGGCGATCCCCGCCGACGCGACCCGCATCCGGCTGGTGGCCACCGACGACGATCTGAGCCCCGAGCACTGGATCGCGATCACCCCGCCGCGCATCCCCGAGCTGCGCACCCTGCAGGCCGTCGTCGGATCCACCGACCCCGTGCTGCTCGACTGGCTCGTCGGCCTCGCGTTCCCGTGCCAGCGGCCGTTCGACCACCGCAACGGCGTCATCGAGGTGCCGAAGTGGCGGATCCTGCCCGACCGTTTCGGCGCGGAAGCCAACTCGCCGGTGATGGACTACCTCGGCGGCGGCCCGCTCGGCATCACCGAACTGCTGCTGCGCGCGGTCACCGTGCCGACCTACCTGAAGAACGACTGGTTCCGCGACTGGGGTGCGCTCCAGCGGCTGATCCCGTTCTACGGCGACGCCGAACCGGCGCGCCTCGAGCTGGGCACCGCCGAACGCAGCGGACTGTGGAGCCCGGCGCCGCTGAGGCTGAGCTGACGGCTGACCAAACGGCTTCGTCGCAGCGCGGCACGCCGAAGTCGGCGGCAAAGGAACGTCGCCTACCATCGACCCTCGTGCCCGCCCCGTCCGCCCGCCTCGTCGCCGTCCTCGCGGGGCTCGCCGGGATGGTGCTGTGCGGACTCGCACCGCTGCTTCCGGTGACCCAGACGACCGCATCGATCACGTGGCCGCAGCCGGGCGGGCCCGGCAATCAGACCCAGAGCGCGGGCACCGACGGATTCGTCAGCGACATCACCGCACCCCTGGTCTCCGGAGCGCCCCGCTCGCTCGCCGTCACCATCCCGTGCACGGCGGTGGCCAGCCTGCCCGCCGACGGCGGCGTCGTGTTCTCCACCAACCCCGCCGACGGGATCGACGCCGGACGCAACGGCCTGTTCGTCCGCGCCAACGCCGACGTCGTCTACGTCGCGTTCCGCGACACGGTCGCCGCGGTGGCCCCGCGCGACGCCGTGGACTCCGGCGCGTGCAGCGAACTGCGGGTGTGGGCCGACGTGGGCACGGTCGGCGCCGATTTCGTCGGCATCCCCGACGCCACCGGAACGCTGCCGCCGGACAAGCGCCCGCAGGTGTCGGGGGTCTTCACCGACCTTCGCGTCGCGCCCGGGGCCGGGCTGACCGCCCGCATCGACATCGACACCCGGTTCATCACGACGCCCACCGCGCTGAAGCTCGCCGTGATGACGCTCGGCGTCGTCTGCGTGCTCGCATCGATCCTCGCGCTGGCGATCCTCGACCGGGCCCACGGCCGGCAGGTTCCCCGGGCATTGCGGCGGGGCCGCAGCGCAGGTCTGTGGACGTGGCTCACCGACGCCGCCGTGATCGGCGGACTGCTCCTCTGGCATGTCGTCGGGGCGCAGTCGTCCGACGACGGCTACAACACCACGATCGCGCGGGTGTCCGGCGAGGCCGGCTACATCACCAACTACTACCGCTACTTCGGCGCGTCCGAAGCCCCGTTCGACTGGTACCAGAGCGTGCTGGCCCACCTCGCGTCGATCAGCACCGCCAGTGTGTGGTTACGGCTGCCCGCGACGGCGGCGGCGATCGGCACCTGGCTGATCCTGAGCCGCTGCGTGCTGCCGCGCCTGGGCAGGCGGTTGGCCGGCAACCGGGTCGCGGTGCTGACCGCCGGCGCGGTGTTCCTCGCCGCGTGGCTGCCGTTCAACAACGGCCTGCGCCCCGAGCCGCTGATCGCGGTCGGCGTCGTCGCAGCGTGGATGCTGACCGAGCTGGCGATCGGGCGGCGTCGCCTGGTTCCGTTCGCCGTCGCGATCGTCATCGCCGTCTTCTGTGTGACGCTCGCACCGCAGGGTCTGGTCGCGGTCGCGCCGCTGCTCGTCGGCGCCCGGGCGATCACGCGGATCGTCGCCGCGCGCCGCGCCACCCACGGCCTGCTCGCGGCGCTCGCCTCGTTCGGGGCGGCCGCCTCCCTGCTGTTCGTCGTCGTGTTCCGCGACCAGACGCTGGCCACCGTCGCCGAGTCCGTCCGCATCAAGTACGTCGTGGGTCCGACGATCCCCTGGTATCAGGAATTCCTGCGCTACTACTGGCTCACGGTCGAGGAGAGCGTCGACGGCTCCCTGGCACGCCGGTTCTCCGTGCTGATCCTGCTGGTGTGCCTGTTCGGGGTGATCGCGCTCCTGCTGCGCCGCGGCAGCGTCCCCGGCGCCCACAACGGGCCGGTGTGGCGGCTGGTCGGCACCACGGGGATCGGCCTGCTGCTGCTCACCCTCACCCCGACCAAGTGGGCCGTGCAGTTCGGAGCCTTCGCCGGGCTGGCGGGTGCGCTCGGCGCGGTCACCGCGTTCGGGGTCGCGCGCGTCGGGCTGCACAGCCGACGCAACCTCGCGCTGTACGTGACGGCGCTGCTGTTCGTGCTGGCCTGGGCCACCTCCGGCATCAACGGATGGTTCTACAACGCCAACTACGGCGTGCCGTGGTTCGACAAGCAGCCGGTCATCCTGAGCTACCCGGTCACGACGATCTTCCTGGTGCTGGCCATCGCGTGCGGTCTGCTCGCCGGCTGGCTGCACTTCCGGATGGACTACGCCGGGCACACCCAGGTCGCCGACACCGGCCGCAACCGCGCGATCGCGTCGACGCCGCTGCTCGTGGTCGCCGTCATCATGGTCGTGCTCGAGCTCGGCTCGATGGTCAAGGCCACCGTCGGCCGCTACCCCGCCTACACCATCGGCTCCGCGAACATCGCGGCGCTGCGGGGTGACCGCTGCGCGATGGCCGACGACGTCCTCGTCGAGGCCGACACCAACGCCGGCATGCTGGCACCCGTTCCGGGCCAGCGCTTCGGGGAGTACGGGCCGCTCGGCGGCGAGAACCCGGTCGGCTTCACCCCCAACGGCGTCAGCGACACCCTCGAACCGGCCGAACCCGTCGGCGCCAACCCGGGCACCGTCAACTCCGACGGTCCCGTCGACAAACCGAACATCGGCGTCGGCTACACCGCGGGCACCGGCGGCGGGTACGGCCCCGAGGGCGTCAACGGGTCGCGGGTGTTCCTGCCGTTCGGACTGGACCCGCAGACCACACCGGTGATGGGCAGCTTCGACCAGAATGACGTCGCCGCGAAGGCCACGTCGTCCTGGTATCAGCTGCCGCCCCGCACCCCCGACCGCCCGCTCGTGGCCGTCGCCGCCGCCGGCGCGATCTGGTACTACAACGAGGACGGCTCGTTCAACTACGGCCAGTCGCTGAAGCTGCAGTGGGGCGTTCACAATCCCGACGGCTCGTACCAGGCGCTCAACGAGGTCGACCCGATCGACATCTTCACCCAGAAGGCGTGGCGCAACCTACGCTTCCCGCTGTCCACGGCACCGCCAGAGGCCAACGTCGCCCGCATCGTCGCCGACGACCCCAACCTGTCCGAAGACCAGTGGTTCGGCTTCACCCCGCCGCGGGTGCCCGTGCTGCAGACCGCCGGCGAGTTCCTCGGATCCGAGACGCCGGTGCTGATGGACATCGCGACCGCGGCGAACTTCCCGTGCCAGCGACCGTTCTCCGAGCGTCTCGGTGTCGCCGAGCTGCCCCAGTACCGGATCATGCCGAACTTCAAGCAGATCGTGGTGTCGTCGAACCAGTGGCAGGCCGCCGAGGACGGCGGACCGTTCCTGTTCATCCAGGCGCTGCTGCGCACCGAGTCGATCCCGACGTACCTGAGCGGCGACTGGTACCGGGACTGGGGTTCGCTGGAGCGCTACCTGCGGGTGGTCCCGGCGGACGAGGCGCCTGACGCCGTGATCGAGGAAGGGTCGACGCGAGTGTTCGGCTGGAGCCGCGGCGGACCGATCAGGGCACTCCCGTGAGAGACGCTGCCGTGAAAGACCACGTGAGGATCGCACGCTGGGTCGCGACGATCGCGGGCCTGCTCGGCTTCGTGATGGCCGTCGCGGTGCCGTTGCTTCCCGTCACCCAGACCACGGCGACGCTGAACTGGCCGCAGGGCGGGCAATTCTCCAACGTCACCGCACCGCTGATCTCGCAGGCCCCGGTCAGCCTCACCGCGACCGTGCCGTGCGACGTGCTGCGCGACATGCCCGCCGACGGCGGTCTGGTGTTCGGCACCGCACCCGCCGAGGGCCGCGACGCGGCGCTGAACGCGATGCTGGTCAACGTCACCGAAGAACGCGTCGACGTGATCGTGCGCAACGTCGTCGTCGCCAGCGTCGAACGTGAGCGCATCGACCGGGGAGCCGGCTGCGAACGACTCGACATCACCTCGAACCTGGACGGCACCTACGCCGAATTCGTCGGGCTGACCCAGGAATCCGGCGCGAACGCCGGCCAACCGCAGCGCACCGGCTACCCCGATCCGAACCTGCGACCCGCGATCGTCGGCGTCTTCACCGACCTCACCGGACCGGCCCCGCCCGGCCTGTCGTTCTCGGCCGACATCGACACCCGGTTCACCACGCATCCGACCGCGCTCAAGCTCGCCGCGATCGTGCTCGCCATCGTGTGCACGGTGATCGCGCTGCTGGCGCTGTGGCGCCTCGACCGGCTCGACGGCCGCCGGATGCACCGGATCATCCCGACCCGCTGGCGGAACCTGACCGCCGTCGACGTCGTGGTGCTGGGCACGTTCGCGATCTGGTACGTGATCGGCGCGAACTCCTCCGACGACGGCTACATCCTGCAGATGGCCCGCGTCGCCGACCACGCGGGCTACATGTCGAATTACTTCCGCTGGTTCGGCAGCCCGGAGGACCCGTTCGGCTGGTACTACAACCTGCTGGCGCTGATGACGCAGGTGAGCACCGCGAGCATCTGGATGCGGCTGCCCGACCTGATCTGCTCGGTGATCTGCTGGCTTCTGCTCTCGCGCGAGGTGCTGCCCCGACTGGGCCCCGCGGTCATCGCCAGCCGTCCGGCGCTGTGGGCGGCCGGACTGGTGCTGCTGGGCGCGTGGATGCCCTTCAACAACGGTCTTCGTCCCGAAGGCCAGATCGCCACCGGCGCCCTGATCACCTACGTGCTGATCGAGCGCGCGGTGACCTCGGGCAGGCTGACTCCGGCGGCACTGGCGATCACCACCGCCGCATTCACCCTCGGCATCCAGCCGACCGGTCTGATCGCCGTCGCCGCGCTGGTCGCCGGTGGCCGCCCCATCCTGCGAATCCTGATGCGGCGCAGGCAGACCGTCGGGCTGTGGCCGCTGCTCGCGCCCATGCTGGCCGCCGGGACCGTGATCCTCGCGGTGGTGTTCGCCGACCAGACCATGGCCACGGTGCTGGAAGCCACCAAGATCCGGACCGCGATCGGTCCCAGCCAGGAGTGGTGGACGGAGAACCTGCGCTACTACTACCTGATCCTGCCGACCGTCGACGGCGCCATCGCGCGCCGGGTCGCGTTCATGTTCACCGCTCTGTGCCTGTTCGCGTCGCTGTTCATCATGCTGCGTCGCAAGCGCGTTCCGGGCGTGGCCCGCGGACCGGCGTGGCGGCTGATGGGCGTCATCTTCGCGACCATCTTCTTCCTGATGTTCACCCCGACCAAGTGGATCCACCACTTCGGGCTGTTCGCGGCCGTCGGCGGCGCGATGGCGGCGCTGGCCACCGTGCTCGTCTCGCCGGCGGTGCTGCGATCGGCGCGCAACCGGATGGCGTTCCTCGCCGGGGTGCTGTTCATCCTCGCGATGTGCTTCGCCTCGACCAACGGCTGGTGGTACGTCTCGAACTTCGGTGCGCCGTTCAACAATTCGGTGCCCCAACTCGGCGGCGTCACCGTCTCCGCGGTGTTCTTCGTGCTGTTCGGCATCGCCGCACTCGCCGCGTTCTGGCTGCACCTGCGCAACAAACAGGACTCCCGGCTGGTCGACGTGCTCACCGCCGCCCCGATCCCGATCGCCGCCGGCCTCATGGTGCTGTTCATGGTGGCGTCCATGGCGATCGGCGTGGTCCGCCAGTACCCGACATACTCCAACGGCTGGGCCAACATCCGCGCCCTCGCCGGCGGCTGCGGCCTCGCCGACGACGTCCTCGTCGAGCCCGACTCCAACGACGGCTTCCTGCGGGCGCTGCCGGGAGATTGGGGCCCGCTGGGCGCGCTCGGCGGCACCGACCCGACGGGCTTCTCCCCCAACGGCGTTCCGGACCGGATCATCGCCGAGGCGATCCGGCTGAACAATCCGCAGCCCGGCACCGACTACGACTGGAACCGTCCGATCGAGCTGACCCGTCCCGGTGTCAACGGATCCACGGTGCCGCTGCCGTACGGTCTCGATCCGGCACGCGTTCCGGTCGCCGGCACGTATTCGACAGGGGCGCAACAAGAGAGCCGGCTCGCCTCGGCCTGGTACGAGCTGCCCGCCGCCGACGACGCCCACCCGCTCGTCGTCATCACCGCGGCCGGAACCATCACCGGCACCAGCGTCGCCGAGAACCTGACCACCGGCCAGACCGTCGACCTCGAGTACGCCACCCGGGGCCCCGACGGCGCCCCGGTGCCCGCCGGCCGCGTCAGCCCCTACGACATCGGGCCGACCCCGTCCTGGCGCAACCTGCGCTACCCCCGGTCCCAGATCCCCACCGACGCCGTCGCGGTCCGTGTCATCGCCGAGGATCTCTCACTCGGACAAGGTGATTGGGTCGCGGTGACCCCGCCGCGGGTGCCCGAGCTGCGGTCGGTCCAGGAGTACGTCGGCTCCGAGCAGCCGGTGCTGATGGACTGGGCGGTCGGGCTGGCCTTCCCGTGCCAGCAGCCGATGCTGCACGCCAACGGCGTCACCGAGATCCCCAAATTCCGTATCTCGCCGGACTATTACGCCAAGCTGCAGAGCACCGACACCTGGCAGGACGGCCTCAACGGCGGCCTGCTGGGCATCACCGACCTGCTGCTGCGCGCGTCGGTGATGCCGACCTACCTGTCCAACGACTGGGGACAGGACTGGGGTTCGCTGCGCCGCTTCGACACGATCGTCGACGCCACACCCGCCCAGATCGAGCTGGGCTCCGAGACACACAGCGGCCTGTCGTCCCCGGGGTCTATGCGCTACCGGCCCTAACCCTGGTTGTCGTTCGCGGTCGGGTCGGCGTTCTCCTGCTGGATGTCGTCGTGGCAGTCGGCCTGGCTCTGTCCCGTCTGCTCCACGCAGACCAGCACCGGGGCTCCCGCCGGCGCGGCGCTGCCGGGTTCCGGTGTGGCACTGGGGTGCGGGATCTCCCCGTCGTACAGCGACCACAGCGGCTCCCCCGTCGACGACAGCCGTGCGCAGTACGCAGACTTGCCGTCCCCGGTGATCCCGGCTGCGCCGAGCGTCGCGCAGTCCGCGCCGACGACGACCACCGGCACCGCCGTGGTCGGCCTTGCCTCCGAACGGATCTCGTCCTTTTCGAACACGGCCAGCAGCACCACCGCGACGACCGCCACCACCGCCAGCACCACCGCGGCGCCGACCAGGATGCGGCCCCGCGACGCGGACGCCTGCGCCGTGGGCGCGGCCGGCTTGGCGTGGCGGGGACCGGTCGGCGTCGCAGGAGCGTGCGCGGTCGCATCCGGGTCGCCCGCCGCGGTGACGGTGCTGCGGTTGCTCAGCGCACGCGCGAAATCCACGCACCGGTCATAGCGATCGGCCGGCGACTTGGCCAGCGCCTTCTGGAACGCCGCCCCCAGGCCCGACAACTCCGGTCGGTGCACCGCGATCGACGGCGGCTGCGCGGTGAGATGCTGGCTGATCACGATCGCCGGATTCGAATGCTGGAACGGCGCCTTGCCGGTGAGCAACTGAAACGCCGTGGCCGCCAACGCGTACTGGTCGGCGCGCCCGTCGATCGCCTCGTCGGCGGTCAACTGCTCGGGGGCGGAGTACGCGACCGTCCCGACGGTCATGTTCGTCCCGGTCAGCGCGCTGACCTCCCCGACGCGACGCGCGATTCCGAAGTCCGCCAACATGATCCGCTCGTTCTCGGTCTCCGGGTCGGCGATCAGGATGTTGGCCGGCTTCACGTCGCGGTGCAGCAGTCCGCGCTGGTGGGCGTAGTCGAGCGCCTCGCCGACCGCGGTGACCAGCCGGGCGACCAGTGCCGGCGGCATGCCGTCTGGGTAGCGCTCGGCGAGCAGTCGTGCCGCGTCGGTGCCCTCGACGTGATCCATCGAGATCCACAGTCGGCCCTCGAACTCGCCGCGGTCGTGCACCTGGACGATGTGCGGATGCCACAGGGACGCCGCGATGTCGGCCTCCCGGTTGAACCGCTCCCGGTACTCGCTGTCGGTGGACACCGACGCCGAGAGCACCTTCAGCGCGTCATAGCGCGGCAGCCTCGGATGCTTGGCCAGATAGACCTCGCCCATACCGCCGGCACCCAACATTCGCGAGATCGTGTATCCGGAGATGACCTCGCCTGCGCTCAGCGGCATTCGCGCATCCTATAAGCGCTTACCGCGGAGGGCCGAGGTACGGGAACTCTGTGAGCAGATCGGCCGGCGCACCCAGCCCGGAGAACCCCTTCTGACCCTTGGTCAGGAACCGTGACCGGTAGTCGGCCACGTCGTCGGTCAAGGCGCGCCCGTTCGGGTAGCGGGCCGGCTTCGACGGATCGAACGTCAGCACGTCGGGCAGCGTGCCCTCCTCCTCGATCGCGTCGATGGCCTCCTCGCGGGTGTAGCCGCCGGTCTCGGCCATCAGGTCGATCAGATTGCCCATCCAGTCGCCGCGGTCGCGGTTCGGCTCCCCGGCGTTGAACGCGACCAGGTCCTCGTCGGTGGTGAAGAAGCCGCTCACCCACGGATGCGCGATGCGGTCGGCATGCACCCACTTGCCGTCCTGGCGCAGGCTGCACCGCGCCCAGATGCGGACGTCGGGCTCCGCACCCAGATAGGAGGTGGGCAGTTCCACGGCCATCGCGATGACGTTGGCGTCGGCGAACGACGCGTCGCCGCGGGCGCCGGCGAAGAACACGAACCCCCCGCCGCGCGAGCGCCAGATGTGCGGCTCGTCGAACGACACCGCGACGTTGCCGAAGATCTCCGACCCGCACGCGGCGTCGACCCTCGCCTCGGCCTGCAGCGCGAGCCGCAGATCGACGAGCTGGCGGCCGTCGACCGGTTCGGAGAACACGAAGCTGAACGCGATGTCGTTGCGCAGGTCGCCGTCGTTGTCGATCCCGATGCGATACACCGCATCCGGATGCAGCGGCCCGGCCTCCGGGTTCGCCGTCAGGATCAGCGTGGTGCGGTCCGGCTCGTCGGGCGACTGGAACACGTACAGATCGCACAGGTCCAGACGGGGGTCGCCGAGGGGCGCGGCGCGCCTCAGCCCGGTGAAATCACTCGTCACAGACAGTATTCAATCGTAAGGAGGGCATCGGAGTGCACCGCGCCCTAGATGGGCGTCAGTCCGTGCTTGCGGTGCACCCGGTTGATCTGCTTGTCGGCCAACAGGTGCAGGCACTTGCGCAGGAGCAGCCGGGTTTCATGCGGCTCGATGACACCGTCGATGAAACCCCGCTCCGCAGCGATCCACGGCACCGCCAGGTTGGCGTTGTACCCCTCGATGAAGTCGGCCTTGATCTTCTGCACCTCCGGCGCGGTCGGATCCGGGAACCGCTTGACCAGCAGCTGCGCCGCGCCGTCGGCGCCGATGACCGCGATGCGGGCGGTCGGCCACGCGAAGTTGAAGTCGGAGGTGAGCTGCTTGGAACCCATCACCGCGTACGCGCCACCGTAGGACTTGCGGATCGTGATGGTGACCTTCGCGACGCTGGCCTCGACGACCGCGTTGAGGAAGCGGCCCCCGCGCTTGATGATGCCGCCCTTCTCCTGCTCGACGCCGGGCATGAAGCCGGGCGTGTCGACGACGAACACCAGCGGGGTGTTGAACGAGTCGCAGAACCTGACGAAGCGGGCCGCCTTGTCGGACGCCTCGTTGTCGATCGCGCCGGACATGTACATCGGCTGGTTGGCGATCACACCGACCGGGCGTCCGTCGACGCGCGCGAACGCGGTGATGATCGCCGGTCCGGCCTGCTCGGCGACCTGGAACACGTCGCCGTCGTCGAAGATCCGCAGCAGGATCTCCATCATGTCGTAGGCCTGATTGTCCGAATCGGGCACGATCGCGTCGAGCTCGAGATCGTGCGGGGTGATCTCCGGTTCCAGGCCGGGGTTCACGATCGGCGCGTCGTCGAACGTGTTGGCCGGCAGGAAGCTCAGGTAGTCCCGCACGTACTGGAACGCCGCCGCCTCGGACTCGACCACCTGGTGGATGTTGCCGTAGCGGGCCTGCGCATCCGCACCGCCGAGCTCGTCGAGGGTCACGTCCTCGCCGGTGACGTCCTTGATGACGTCGGGTCCGGTGACGAACATGTAGCCCTGGTCGCGCACCGCGACGACGAGGTCGGTCTGGATCGGGGAGTACACCGCACCGCCGGCGCACTTGCCGAAGATCAGCGAGATCTCGGGCACCAGGCCCCGCAACAGCTCGTGGCGCCGCCCGAGCTCGGCGTACCAGGCCAGCGACGTCGCGGTGTCCTGGATCCGGGCGCCGGCCGAGTCGTTGATGCCGATGATCGGGCAGCCGACCATGGCCACCCACTCCATCAGCTTGGCGACCTTGCGGCCGAACATCTCGCCGACCGAGCCCTGGAAGACGGTCTGGTCGTGGCTGAACACGCCGACCGGACGGCCGTTGATGGTGCCGTGGCCGGTGACGACGCCGTCACCGTAGAGCGCGTCGGGGTCGCCGGGGGTCTTGGCCAGCGCGCCGATCTCCAGGAAGCTGCCGGGGTCGAGCAGGGAGTGAATGCGGGCCCGCGCCGACGGGATCCCCTTCTTCTCCCGCTTGGCGACGGCCTTCTCACCCCCGGGCTCCTTGGCGAGCTCCAGCTTCTCGCGGAGCTCGGCCAGCAGTTCCGCAGTCGTGCGTTCAGTCATTCCCAGCCTCGATCAGGTTGATCGCCTCGCTCATATGAGCGCCGACCTTTGCAATGTACGGCTCGTCGATGGCCTGGATGTGTTCGCCTCCGATCGGCACGACCTCGAGGTCGTCGACGAACTCACCCCAGCCGCCGTCGGGCTGGCGGATGGCGTAGCGCGGTTCGAAGAAGATCGCGTCGTCGTGGTAGCGATCGGCCATGTAGAGGGTCACGTGACCGTCGTACGGCTGGATCTCGGCGGTCTCGAGGAGCCGGTTGTCCAGGTAGGACGTCCGCTGGTGCTCGATGATGCCGCCCGGGATGTCGACGCCGCTCTCCCTGACCGCGTCCAGGATGAACTGCACCTGGCCGCCGTCGTCGAGCGCCTCGAGTTCTTCGTACGGGATCTCCGGGATCTCGACGTTGAAGGTGCGCTGTGCGAACAGCGCGTAGCGATCCCAGCGGGCCCGCGTCTCCTCCTTGGTCTGCGGGATCTCCTCACCGGGACGCACCATGTCGATCAACCCGACGAACCGGACGTCGGCGCCCTCCCGCTTGAGCCCGATCGCGCACGCGTAGGCCAGCGCCCCGCCCAACGACCACCCGACCAGGATGTAGGGACCGTCGCCCTGGATCTGACGCAGCTTCGGGATGTACTCCGCGGCACGCTCCTCGACCGATCCCTCGACCCGCTCGAAGCCGTACATCGGGGTGTCGGCCGGCAGCCGCTTCAGCAGCGGCTCGTAGACGACGGTGGAACCGCCCGCGGGGTGGAACACGAACACCGGGATGCGGTTCGAGCCCTCCTGCCTGGCCCGGATGGTGCGGACGAACCCGTCGACCTCACCGGAGTCCATCTCGTCGCGGACGGCGACCGACAGGTCCTGGATCGTGCGCGCAGCCCTGACCTGCTCGGCGGTGACGGTGCCGTCGGCCCGCTCGGAGAGGCGCGCGGCGATCTTCTCGGCGACGTCGTCGGCGATGGACGGCAGCTCGTTGAAGATGCCCCCGGGTGACTTGCCGGTGACGATCGCCCACGTCGCGAACGTGACCCGCTCGGCGGCGTCGCGCGGCGGCACGTCGGCGCCGAGTGCCTCGGTGACGGCCTCCTGGGTGAGGACCTTGGCGGCCAGGCCGGCGGCACTGGGCTTCGCTCCGGTCGGCCCGGACGGGTCAGTGGGCGGCGCCGGGATCGACGGCGCCGACGGGCCCGTCGGGTCGGTGGGGGGCGGCGGGACCTCGGCGATCGGGTGACCCACCTCGGCGAGCTTCGCCTCGAGCTCGGCGACCGTAGTCGCCCCGCCCATCAGCTCGGCCTGCGCCGCGGCGATCTCCTCGGCGCTCTGGCCCTTCTGCGTCTCGGCGAGTTCTTCGACCTGGTCACGGTTCTCGACCGCATAGGCGATGAGCTTCTCGACCGCGTACAGGTTGGCGTCGCGTACCGCGGTCAGCTGGATCGGCGGCAGGTCGAAGTCGTACTCGACGCGGTTCTTGATGCGCACCGCCATCAGCGAGTCCAGGCCGAGCTCGATCAGCGGCACCTCCCACGGCAGGTCCTCGGGCTCGTAGCCCATGGCCGCGCCGACGATGGCACCGAGGCGATCCCCGATGGTCTCTCCGGAATCGGGCGACCACTTCGCAAAGCTCGCACCGAGATTCGCGCCGGCCGTCAGGTTGTCGGCCTCGAACTCCGGGGCCTTCTCCTGTTCCTGCTCCACCGGCGCGGCGACCGCCTCGGCGACCGTGCCCGCGCCGACCGCGGTCGGCAACGCGGTCTGCTGACCGCCGCGCGTCACGATCGCGTCGTAGACGAGGGTGAAGGACTCCTCGATCCGGGCGTGCACCTGCACGCTCGCACCGCCGGGATGCCGCGTCAGTGTGGTCACCAGCCGCGAACCGTCGGCGGGCACCGCACGCTGCTCCGACGCCGTCAACGTGGAGTCCGGGATCACCGCCACCGCAGCGGCTTTCACCAGCGCCGCGAGCGCCTGCCCGTCGACCGCCCCCCGCGCGCTGTACTCCCACACGTGCCTGCCGTCGGGGGTCGCGACGTGGTTGCCCGGCATCACCGACGAGCTGTCGCCGGTGAAGTTGACGTCGAGCCAGTGCGGCTTGCGCTTGAAGCGGGTCGGCGGGATCGCGGCGAAATCGGTCTCCGGGTCCTCCGCCTTCGTGAACAGCGTGCGGAAATCGAGATCGTGACCGTGCACGAACAGGTGCGCCATCGCCGAGGTCATCGAGTCGACCTCGTCCTGCTTGCGCGCCAGCGTCGGAATCAGCTGCGCGTCATGCAGACCCGCGGCCGCGGTGGTCAGACCCACCTGCATCAGCGCGACCGGATTGGGCGCCAGTTCCAGGAAGGTGGTGTGCCCGTTGTCGACGGCGTTGCGGATGCCGTGCGTGAAGTACACGCTGTGCCGCAGGCCCTTCTTCCAGTACTCCACGTCGTGGATCGCGTCCGAGCCGGCCCGGACCAGCGAGCCCTCGTGCACCGTCGAGTAGTACGGCACCTGCACCGGATGCGCCTCGATGCCCTGCAGTTCGGCGGCGAGCTCGCCGAGCAGCGGATCCATCTGCGTGGTGTGGCTGGCGCCCTTGGTCTGGAACTTGCGGGCGAACTTGCCCTCCGATTCGGCGCGCTCGATGATCGCGTCGACCTGGTCGGGTGGACCGCCGATGACCGTCTGATTCGGGGCGGCGTACACGCACACCTCGAGGTTCTTGTAATCCGAGAAGACGGTCTCGATCTCGTCCGCCGAGTACTCCACCAGCGCCATCAGCCGGATGTACTCGCCGAACAGCATCGCCTCGCCCTCACCCATCAGGTGGGCGCGCGAGCAGATGGTGCGGGTCGCGTCCTCCAGCGACAGACCGCCGGAGAAGTACGCCGCGGCGGCCTCACCGAGCGACTGCCCGATCAGCGCACCCGGCCGGGCCCCGTGCGCCTTGAGTAGTTCACCGAGCGCGATCTGGATTCCGAAGATGACCAACTGCACCTTCTCGATCGGCAGCTCGGTGGTCTCGTCGGAGTAGTCGATCGCGTCGTCGAGGATGAGCTCGAGGATCGAATGGCCTCGCTCGTCCTGAATGAGGCTGTCCACCTTGTTGATCCAGTCGGCGAAGATCTCGTCGCGCAGATACAGGCTCTTGGCCATCTTGCGGTGCTGGGCGCCGAATCCGGCCAGCACCCACACCGGCCCGTTGGTGACCGGCCCGTCGGAGCTGATCACGCTCGGATGCGTCTTGCCCTCGGCGACCGCACGCAGACCCTTGACGGCCTCGTCGTGGTCGTGGGCGAGCACCACCGCGCGCGAGCGGCCGTGGTTGCGCCGCGACAGCGAGCGCCCGATCGATTCCAGCGACGCCGCCCGCCCCTCCGGGCTGTCGACCCAGTCGGCCAGCTCGGCGGCGGTGGCCTTCTTGCGGGAGCTCAGGAAACCCGACACCGCAAGCGGCACAAGTTGAGTCGGGGGATCCGCGGCTTCTGCGGCGGCCAGTTCCTCGCGGGCGACCTCCAGCAGGCGCAGCGCCTCGTCGGTCAGCCCCGGAAGTTCGGGCTCCTCGTCGACGACCCGACCGTAGAACTCGTCGTCACCGCGATCGTCGTCCTGGTACTCGTCCTCGTCGTCCTCGACCAGCATGCCGCCGACGTACACCGCGGGCTTGGCGTCGCTCGCGGGCGTCACCACCGCGACGTCCGGTTCCGGGGCCGGTTCGACGAGGTCGGTGGGCAGCACCTCGCGCACCACCAGGTGCGCGTTCGCGCCGCCGAACCCGAAGCCCGACACACCGGCGACGGCGTGCCCGCTGTAGCGCGGCCAGTCCGACAGCGTGTCGGCGACCTTGAGGTGTTCGCGGTCGAAATCGATGTACGGGTTCGGGCCGGTGTAGTTGATCGACGCCGGAATCTTGTTGTAGTGCAACGCCAGTGCCACCTTGGCGAGGCTTGCCGCGCCCGCGGCCGACTCCAGGTGGCCGATGTTGGACTTCACCGCACCCAGCAGCGCCGGCTTGTCGGCGGCGCGGCCGCGACCGATGACCCGGCCCAGCGCGTCGGCCTCGATCGGGTCGCCCAGGATGGTGCCGGTGCCGTGCGCCTCGACGTAGTCGACGTCGCGGGGGTCGATGCCGGCGTCCTTGTAGGCCTTGCGCAGCACCGCTTCCTGCGCATCCGGGTTCGGCGCGAGCATGCCGTTGGACCGGCCGTCGTGGTTGACCGCGCCACCGGCGATCACCGCGAGGATCTGATCGCCGTCGCGGCGGGCGTCCTCCAGGCGCTTGAGCACGACCACGCCGCCGCCCTCGGACCGGGCGTAACCGTCGGCATCCTTGGAGAACGACTTGATGCGGCCGTCGGGCGCGAGCACCCCGCCGACCTCGTCGAAGCCGAGCGTCACCAGCGGCGTGATCAGCGCGTTGACACCACCGGCGATCACCACGTCGGCGTCCCCGCCGCGCAGCGCCTTGATGCCCTCGTGCACGGCGACCAGCGACGACGAACACGCCGTGTCGATCGCCATGGACGGCCCGCGGAAGTCGTAGAAGTAGGAGACCCGGTTCGCGACGACCGCGCTGGAGTTACCGGTGATCGCGTACGGATGCGCGACGGCCGGGTCGGCCACCGACATGAACATGTAGTCGTTGACCGAGCTGCCGAGGTAGACGCCGACACTCTCGCCGCGCAGGCTCGATGCCGGAATCCTGGCGTGCTCCAACGCTTCCCACGTCAGCTCCAGCGCCATGCGCTGCTGCGGGTCGATGTTGTCGGCTTCCATCTTCGACAGCGCGAAGAACTCGGCGTCGAAACCCTTGATGTCCGACAGGTAGCCGCCGCGGGTGCGCGCCTTGGCGACGCGTTCGGCGATGCGCGGCTCGGAGAGGAACTCCGACCAGCGGCCCTCCGGCAGGTCGGTGATGGCGTCGCGGCCTTCCAGCAGAGCCTGCCACATCTCGTCGGGGGTGTTCATGTCCCCCGGGAAACGCGTGCCCACACCGACGATCGCGATGTTGGCCCTGCCCTCGTCGACGTCACGAGACCAGTCCGCACCGTCGGCGGTGCGGTCTTCTTCGGGCTCGCCCTCGACGATGACCGTCGCGAGCGCCTCGATGGTCGGATGCCGGAACGCGACCGTCGCGGTCAGCGTCACGCCGGTGAGATCCTCGATGTCGCTGGCCATCGCCACGGCGTCGCGCGACGACAGACCGAGTTCGACCAGCGGTGCGGTCTCGCTGATCGAGTCCGGGGACTGCCCGGTCGCGTTGCCGACCCAGTTGCGCAGCCATTCACGCATCTCGGCGACGGTGATATCAGGACCCGACTTTGCCGAATCGTCTTGTGCTTGCGCCATGTTCACATAACCTCACGATCGCGAAGCGACCGGCACGGCCGCCGAGAATTGAGCGTCAGTCCACTTCATCCGGGAACGCGTTGGCCACCTTGCCGCTACGCAGGCTGCCGTCCAGGTACGCCGATCGGCAGGCGCGCCTGCCGATCTTGCCGCTGGAGGTGCGCGGGATCGCGCCGGCCGGCGTGAGCAGCACGTCGCGCACCGTCACACCGTGGCGGACCGCGATCGCGGCGCGGATGTCGTCGATGATCGGACCCATGTCGAGCTTGTGCGCGCCCGGTGCGCGCTCGCCGACGATGACCAGCTGTTCGGAGCTGTCGTCGGGGTCGCGCTTGATCCCGGCGTGCGCGTTGTCGAACACCTCGTCGGGCAATTGGTTGGCAGGCACCGAGAACGCGGCGACGAAGCCGGTGCGCAGCGCCTTGGTGGCCTCCTGCGCGGAGTACTCCAGGTCCTGCGGATAGTGGTTGCGGCCGTCGATGATCACCAGATCCTTGACGCGCCCGGTGATGAACAGCTCGCCGTCGTGGTACGCGCCGAGGTCACCGGTGCGCACCCACGTCGCGTCCGCCTCGGCGCCCTCGGCGTGTGACGGCGTGGTCCGCGACTTGAGCAGGTTCTGGAAGGTCGCGATGGTCTCCTCGGGCTTGTTCCAGTACCCGGTGCCCATGTTCTGACCGCTGATCCAGATCTCACCGATCTGCCCGTCCGGCAGTTCGGTCGCGGTGTCGTTGTCGACGATCACCGCCCACTCCGCGATGCCGATCTGGCCGGCGCCGGCCTGGGCGACGGCCTTCGGCGAGTCGTCGGGCACCTGCACGAACCGGTGGCTGTTCAGCTCGTCGCGGTCCACCGAGATGATCTTCGGATGCTCGTGGATCGGGGTCGTCGACACGAACAGCGTGGCCTCGGCCAGACCGTAGGACGGCTTGATCGCCTCGGGCTTGAAACCGTAGGGGCTGAACGCCTCGTTGAACCGGCGCACGGTCGCGGCCGAGATCGGCTCGCTGCCGTTGAGGATGCACTTGATGTTGGACAGGTCCAGCGGCGGCTCGTCGTCCTTGGGCAGCGCACGCGCGGCGGCGTGGTCGAACGCGAAGTTCGGGGCCACCGAGATGACACCGCCGGTGTCGTCGGGCTTGCGCGCCATCGCCCGGATCCAGCGACCCGGCCTGCGGACGAACGCCGCCGGCGTCATGAACGAGATGTGGTGGCCGAGCATCGGCGACAGCAGCACCGTGATCAACCCCATGTCGTGGAAGAACGGCAGCCAGGACACCCCGCGGTCGCCCTCTTCGGCGTCGAGCGCCTCGATCACCTGGACCACGTTGGTGGCGAGGTTGAGGTGGGTGATCTGTACGCCAGTGGGGATGCGGGTCGAGCCCGAGGTGTACTGCAGGTAGGCGATCGTGTCGTGCTGCACGTCGACCGGTTCCCAGGTGGCGCCGACCTCGTCGGGCACGGCGTCGACCGCGATGACGCGCGGACGGTCCTTGGCGGGCCGGGTCCGGAAGAACTTGCGCACGCCCTCGGCGGCGGCGGTCGTGGTCAGGATCGCCGACGGCGTGCAGTCGTCGAGGACCGCATGCAGGCGTCCGACATGGCCGGGTTCGTTCGGGTCGAACAGCGGGACCGCGATGCGGCCGGAGTACAGGGTGCCGAAGAACGCGACGAGGTAGTCCAGGTTCTGCGGGCACAGGATCGCGACCCGGTCGCCGGGCTCGGTCACCTGCTGCAGACGGGCGCCGACGGCCTTGTTGCGGGTGCTGAAGTCCGCCCAGTGCAGGTCACGTTCCACGCCGTCGCGCTCGGTGGAGAAGTCGATGAACCGGTAGGCCATCTTGTCGCCGCGCACCTTGGCCCACCGTTCGACGTGACGGACCAAGTTTCCGTTGTCGGGGAACTTGATCAAGCCGTCCTTGAGGAACGGGTTGTGGAAGGCCATCTCATACTCCAATCAAGCGGGAAATCCCCGGAAGCCCCGAAGATCGTACCGGGGAAGTGGCCCCCCACCAGTCAACCGCCGGCGACCGCTCTTAGATTTTCCTTAATCTGCTGGCAATGCTAGGCGACCTGCGCAACCAAGGCCAAATCAACGTTACGACTTCACTCACCCGTGTTTCGGCTCCGGCGCGCCGCTGATCAGACCTTGCGCCCAGTTCAACGTCCAACCCGTCGCCGACAGCCCGTCGAGGTTCCAGAAATCCGGCGTGGCGTACATCGCATGCACCGGTTGACCAGCACCTCCCGACAGCACCTGCAGGGTCTGCGGCAGCTGGGTGATGTTGAACGCGGATTCCGGCGCCGCACAGATCAGGTCACCCCGGGCGCAGATCTCGAAGGTCCGGTTGTTGAGCAGGCCGAACCCGCCCGGACGCGGGCCGCTCATCGTCAACCCCAGCGCCGACAGCGTCGGCACCTCGTGCAGCGTGATCTCGGCACCCTGGCCCGGCGCGTTGGGACCCACCTCCTGGCCCACGCCCGCCTGCCGGCGCCCGTCGGCGATCAGCGCCACCCCCAGCACCAGATCCTGGTCGACGGGACCGCGGCCGTTGCCGATGTCGGAGGCGATGTCGCCGGCGATGACCGCGCCCTGCGAGAACCCGACCAGCACATAGCTGGTCAGCGGGCAGCGGTTGTTCATGTCGGCGATCGCGGCGATCGCGGCGCGGGTGCCCTCTTCGCGGCTGTCGTTGTACGACATCTGCTGATCCGCCGACAGCGGGTTACGGAACTGCGCGGTGTAGGGCACGGTGAACACTTCGAGCCGGTCGGTGCCGAACTGCGCGCGGATCGGGTTGGTGACGTTGAGCAGCAGCGCCGCCGGGAACTGCACCGGGTTGAACGGATCGAGCTGGCGCGACGACTCCCAGGTACCGGGAATCGACACCAGCTGCACGTCGGGGCAGCTGGCGTCCTGGAACTCCGGACGCGGCTTGGATGTCGGCGGAACCGCGCCGGGCGGCACCGCGGACGGCGGCACCGCGGTCGGCGGCGTGTCCGGCCTGCGCAGCACGACGATGACGATCGCCACGATCAGCACCACGACAAGGCCCACCGCTCCCGCTGCGAACAGCGCGAGGATGCGGTGGCGTTTCCGCCGGTTGGTCTTCGCCATGGGTGTGTGGGGCTCCTGCTAACAGAGTCGGTCGGTCGCGATCCGAATGTAGTCGGCGGTGGTCGAATGGGCCGCATCCGGTGACGGCAGCTCCGCCCGGATCTCGGCGGCGGCGTCGGCGTCCCTGATGTCGTTACGCACCAGGGGCTCGACGAAGTCCCACACCGCCTGGTCGGTCTGCCCGGCCGGTCCGCACCTGACACACGTACGAGCCGATGCTCAGCGCAGACAGCTCACTGGACGGTTCGACCCCGGCCTCGGCCAGCGCGTCCAGGTAGGACTGCTGATGCGGGCTCACGATCAGCGCGTTGGACCTGGCGCCCGGACTGCCCGGCCCGGGGAGCGCCGACGTGGACATGCCGTGCGGCGATGCGGTCTCCACCTCGGGCTCCATGCCGGCGATCATGTCGGCCGAACACCCGGTCAGCCATGCCGCGGGGAGGGCGACGAGCGCTGACAGTCCTGCCACCGCCGATCGTGAGCCGAGTTGCACGACTCCAAGGTACCGGGCGGGCCCGCGAGGACCCGTCAGCGAATGGTCGCGACGAGTTCGCCGGTCATCGCGGCCAGCTGACCGCTCCACGAACCCCAGTCGTGATTACCCGAGGTCGGGAAGTCGAAGTGGCCGTTGCTGCCCCCGACCGCGCGATAGTGCTGGTAGAACGTGCGGTTGCTGCCCTGGGCCTGGTCGCAGTAGCCGATCATCGCGGGCACGTCGGTGCAGGTGGTGGCCGTCGGGCTGTAGATCCACAGCCGGGTGTTGTTGTTGGCCAGCAGCTGCGAGTGCACGTCGGGGTCGTGCCACTTCCAGCGTCCGAGCTGTGGCAATCCCCACATGTTGCGGACGTCGACACCGCCGAACCGGGCGAGGCCGTCGGTGATGGCTCCGTTCATCGCGGTCGCCGACGGCGTCAGGAAGCCCGACAGCGACCCGGCGAAGCGGTAACGGTCCGGGTGGAAGGTCGCCATCGTCAGCGCGCCGGTGCCGCCCATGGCGGCTCCCACGATGCCGTGTCCGCCCGGCGCCAGACCCTTGTTGGCGGCCAGCCAGTTGGGCAGCTCATCGGCGAGGAACGTCTCCCACTGCTTGCTGCCGTCCTGCTCCCAGTTCGTGTACATCGACCACGCGCCGCCGGCGGGGGCGGCGACCGAGATGCCGAGGCCGGAGAGGGTGTTCATCGCGTTGCCCGCGGTGACCCAGTTGCTGACGTCCGGCGCGGCGTTGAACGCGTCGAGCAGCACGACCGCGTGCGGACCGCCACCCTGGAACGCGACCGGGATGGCGCGGCCCATGGCGGCCGACGGCACCATCAACATCTCGACACCCTGGGCGTGCGCGACGGGTGTGGCGGGCGTGAACGGCGCCACCGCTCCCGCCGAGAACAGCGCGGCCATCGCCACGGCCGCTACTGCTCGAACGATCCCACGCATCTGCGCCCCACTTTCGTACGTCGAGAACCTCCGCGTTAGTGAATCACATCACCGCGACGGGCCGGGCGCGAAAAGATCGACGGCGGCGACCCCGGGTAGGGGATCGCCGCCGTCAATTGTCAGGCTTGCCGAGCGTGCCTAGCCGCCCGCGCCGGGGGCCTCGGCTCCGGCCGCTGCTGCCGGTGCCGACGGCTGCGGAACCGCGCCGAGCACCCGCTGGATGTCAGGCTTCATCTGCTGCAGCTGCTGTCCCCAGTAGGGCCAGTCGTGCGTGCCGCCCGCCGGGAAGTTGAACACGCCGTTCTTGCCGCCCGCGGCGATGTACTCCTCCTGGAAGGTCTTGTTGGTGCGCAGCGTGAGGCTCTCCAGGAACTTGGCCGGCAAGTTGTCGCCCGCCACGTTGCCGTTGACCTCGGCCGGCTTGCCGTTGCCCGCGTAGACCCAGATGCGGGTGTTGTTGGCGACCAGCTTGCCGATGTTGACCATCGGGTCGTTGCGCTTCCAGGCGCTGCTCTCGTCCTCGGTGCGGCCCCACATGTCGTTGGCCTTGTAGCCGCCCGCGTCACCCATCGAGATGTTGATCAGGAACGGCCACCATCCCTCGGACGGGTTCAGGTAGCCCGACAGCGACGCCGCGTACTGGAACTGCTGCGGGTGGTAGATCGCCAGCGTCAGCGCGGCCGAACCGGCCATCGACAGGCCGACGGCGGCGTTGCGGTTCGGGTCGACGCCCTTGTTGGCGGCGAGGTAGGCGGGCAGCTCCTGGGTCAGGAAGGTCTCCCACTTGTAGGTGCTGCAACCGGCCTTGCCACAGGCCGGGCTGTACCAGTCGCTGTAGAAGCTGGACTGGCCGCCGACGGGCATGATCACCGCGAGGCCGGAGTCGAGGTACCACTCGAACGCCGGGGTGTTGATGTCCCAGCCGTTGAAGTCTTCCTGCGCACGCAGACCGTCGAGCAGGTACACGCCGGGCGCGTTCGGCCCGCCGCTCTGGAACTGGACCTTGATGTCGCGTCCCATACCGGCCGAGGGCACCATCAGGTACTCCACCGGAAGGCCCGGACGCGAGAACGCGCCGGCGGTGGCCGAGCCACCCACGGCGCTGATCAGACCGGGCAGCACGATCGCCGCAAGCGCGACCACCGTGCTCCGGCGAGCTGCTGCGCGCAGCTTCCCAACGAACTTCATGCTTGAGTTTTTCCCATCTGTCGTAAAACGGCAGTAGGCCGTCGCTTTTCCCAAGCGATCCCCGAGTCCGGCCCAATTGCCCTGTAGTCAACCACACCTTTGTGGTGATCTCTCATTTCGTCACAGTCAATATCGGACCGACATGGCTACTGCGTTACGAAAGCAGAAAACCTTCCCTGCCAGCAAATCGCGTGTCCCGCACGGCCCCTGTACCGCCGTCACGGACCCGTCGGCGGCATCCCGGTGTACTGCGGATTGATCGGCTCGGGAATCGGCAGACCGCACCGGTGCAGTTCGTAGAGCGGCACCCGGTCCAGCCGGTAGCGGGTGTACTCCGCGGCGTTCACCAGATTCGACAGGAACCGGCGCGGACCCATCGGCGCCCGGATCGCGTCGAGCATCCTCTCGGTCTCCGGACACGTCAGGGCCACCTCCGCCTGGCGGATCCAGTCCTCGTCCAGATAGTCCGGGATGTAGGGCTCGACCTTGAAGAACGGCCCCTCGGCGACCGCCCAGTCGGGAAAGAGGTTCTTGTCGTGGCCGATTCGGCCGTCCTCGATCCGGGCGGTATGTGCGGCAAGGGGATTGGCCAGCCCGATCTGATCGATGACGCGCACGTCGAGGCCGACGTTCATGCCGAGCATGCCCATGTTGGTGAAGAACACCGTGTGCGGCCCGCGGTAGTCCGGGGGTGCGTCCGGCGGCGGCGGATAGGCCGGCACCACGTCCCACATGTCGTAGTTCCCCGACGGCAGCAGCAGCGCCCCGTCCGGGGTGTTCTCGATCGCGGTGACCACCGCGCGCATCCGCGGGTAGTCCAGGTAGTCCGCCGCGGTCAGCGGGTGGGCGTGACCCGTCGCCTGGGCGTAGAAGCGCCGTTCGTCGACGATGCCGGTGTAGGTGACCCGGGTGGCGTCGGCGCCCATGCCCGGCGAGTGCGCGGCCCACAGCGACCAACCGGCGACCGCGAGCCACAGCAGGCTGGTCGCCCCGGCGTACAGATAGCCCGCACCGCGCGCCATCCGGCGGCCGTCGGGCAGCAGCAGCGGGATCACCGACACCGGCGCCAGCAGGCAGAACAACGGTGTCAGCAGCACGCGGCCGTGCATGAAGTCGCCACCCTGGCGGATCCAGTACACCGCCTGCAGCAGGCCGCTGAGAAGCATGAAAACCACGACGGCCGAAGGGCTCTGGACCAGCCGGGCGAGCCGGCCCGAACCCGGGCGACGGTCGACCCGTGGCGGCCGCCCGCACAGCAGCATCACCATGACCGCCAGGCCGATCAGCAGCACCGCGGCCGCCCACAGCAGATAGGGCTGGTTGAAGTTCGCCAGGTAGGTGAAGCCCTGCTGCCACTTCGCCCCGGTCGCATCCTTGGCCAGCGCCGTACCGGGAAACAGCAGACCGTAGTAGCCCATCCGGAAGATCTGGTAGGCCACCGGCAGCAGCCCGCCCGCGACGAAGATCAGCGCCCGTCTGCGCCAACCGCCTGCGGCGATCAGCATCATCACCAGTGCGAGCCCACCGATCAGCGCGAGTTCGGGACGCACCAGCACGCTGAACCCGGCCACCGCCGCGAGTGCTGCGTCGAAGGTCCGTGTCGTCTCCCGCCGGGCCTGCGACCAGGCCACCATCATCCACCACAGCAGACCGAGATAGGCCAGCACCAAACCGTTTTCGAGACCCGAGGTGGCGAAGTCGCGCGCCGGGGGCACCGCGATGTAGACCAGCGCCCCGGCCGGCAGCAGCAGCGCCTTGCGGCCTCTCAGGACGGGGGCGTACAGCCGCGCGGTGCCGAGCATCACCAGCACGACGCCGAGCACACTGAGGATCAGCGCGAAGGTCAGCGCGACGTACTCGAGCCGGGCGGGGCCTGCGACCAGGCCACCGAAATACATCAGGTACGACCAGGCCGTCGAGGTGTTGGCCTCCACCCGTTCGCCGGCGTTGAACACAGGGCCGTTGCCCGCCAGCATGTTCCGGGTGGTGCGCAGCACGATCAGGCCGTCGTCGGCGATCCAGCGGCGCTGCCAGGCACCCCAGCCGAACAGCAGCGCGACCGCGGTGACGCTCAACCAGAGGCTGATCCGCACCCGGACCACGGTGTCAGCCGAGGAAGACTGCGGCACCGATGGTCCCGATCCACGTCAGCAGCAGCAGTTGCAGCACGCGATCCTTCAACGCGATCTCCTCGGGCTCGCCGGCGAGTCCGCCGTCCACGTCGACGGCGTAGCGCAGGATCGCGATGGTGATCGGGATGATCGTGACGGCATACCAGGATGCGGCCGCGCCGTCACGCTCGAAGGCCCAGAGGCTGTAGCAGACCACCATCGACGTGGCCGCCACCGTCCACACGAACCGCAGATACGACGCGGTGTAGCTCTCCAGCGACTTGCGGATCTTGGCGCCCGTCCGCTCGGCGAGTTGCAGTTCGGCATAACGCTTTCCGGCCACCATGAACAGCGAGCCGAACGTCATCACCAGCAGGAACCACTGGGACAGGGGGATGCCCGCGGCCGCGCCGCCCGCGATCGCCCGGATCAGGTACGCCGACGACACGATGCAGATGTCCAGCACCGCCTGGTGCTTCAGCCCGAAGCAGTACGCCAGCTGCATCAGGATGTACACGCCGATCACCAGCGTGAGATTCACCGAGGCGAGCAGCGAGATGCCCAGCGCCGCAAGGCCGAGGACCACCGCGAGGGTGTAGGCCAGCCACTCGGGCACCACGCCCGCGGCGATCGGGCGGAACCGCTTGGTCGGGTGCTGACGGTCGGCCTCGACGTCGCGCGAATCGTTGACCAGATAGATGCACGAGGCGGCCAACGAGAACGCGACGAACGCGATCAGGATGTTGATCGCCATCTCGTCGTAGTCGTAGCGGATGTCGCCGCCGAGCGCCGCGATCGGCGCGGCGAGCACCAGCAGGTTCTTCACCCACTGCCGCGGGCGGATCGCCTTGATGACTCCGGTGACGATGTTCTTCGGCGGCCCCGCAGTGGAATTCGCGTCGCGCGCGACCTCGGACGTACTCATGTGGTTGCTCCTTCCAGGGCCCTTTCGACTGCCTTGGCCACTGCGGCGCCGACCACCACCCCGGCGAGCACATCTGTCGGATAGTGCACCCCGAGTACCAGACGCGACAGCGCCATCGGCGGAATCAGCAACGCGGGCAACGGAAGTCCCGTCGGGCGGGCGAGCAGCAGGGCAGCGGCCGTCGTCGACGTCGCGTGCGCGGACGGAAAACTCAACCGGCTCGGCGTGGCGACGTTCACCGCGATCGCCGGATGGTGCGGCCGCGTGCGCCTGACCACGCGCTTGATCACCACCGCGGCGGCGTGCGCGGCGAACGCGCCCGCGCCCGCGGCCAGGTAGTCGCTGCGCTGACGCGGCGAGACCAGCGCCCCGATCCCCGCGAGCGCGAGCCATCCGAGGCTGTGTTCACCGAAGTGGGACATCGCCCGCGCGACGGGCAGCACACCCGGGCGTGCGCCCAGCGTCGACTGCACCGCCACCAGCACGGCGTCCTCGCCGCGCGGACTGTCAGCCATGACCCGACTCGGACGTGGAATTGAGCACTCGCTCCCACTCGTCCTTGCTGGTCAAGGTCGGCAGCGCGGCCCGGTAGACCTTGCGCATACGGTCGAATTTGCGGGCCAGCTTCGCCTGGCGCTTGAGTGACTCGCGCAGCAACTCGAACATCTTCTCGCGGTCACGCTGGCGGTAGACCACGCCGCGTCCGTCGGCGGTGGTCACGGTGACCCCGTCGACCTTGCACAGCGAGAACCAGCGCGCGTCCTGGGTCGCGACGTTGATCTGCGGGCGCTGGTGATGCACCGGATCGTGGGGCTTGAGCTGGTGGGCGATCCCGCGTCCGAGGCGCAGCGAGATCGCCAGCGGGTTGGTCGGGATCTCCACCTTCTTGCGCCACGTCTTGTCCGATGGCGGGGGCAACGCGGTCGCGCTCTCGAGCACGACCGCGTCCGGATAGTCCTTGCGCATCCTGCGCACCTCGGGCAGGGCGGACTCCAGGATCGAGAACAGGTGATCGGGCCCGGCCAGGAAGTCGTCCATCGCCTTGTTCTGGATCGCGACCGTCGAATACTCCAGGCAGATGAGGTGTTTGATCGTCGCCTTGAAATGGCTGGCGATCAGCCCCTTGACGTCGCCGTCCCAGTGCAGTGCGGCCACCACCAACCGGTTGCGCAGGTGGAAGTACGCCTGCCAGTCGATCGCGTCGTCCTTGTCGCTCCAGGCCATGTGCCAGATCGCCGCACCGGGCAGCGTCACGGTCGGATACCCGTGCTCACCGGCCCGCAGCCCGTACTCGGCGTCATCCCACTTGATGAACAGCGGCAGCGGCTGACCCAGCTCCTCGGCGACCTGCCGCGGGATCATGCACATCCACCAGCCGTTGTAGTCGACGTCGATGCGCCGGTGCAGCAGCCGGCTGCGGTACTCCTCTTCGTCGTTGAGCTTGTACTGGGCGAAGTTGTGGTCGTACTCGGTGTTGATCGCGTTGGTCCACATGAAGTTCTCGGCCGCGACCATCTCGCCCATCACGTGCAGGTGCGACGGCTCCTGCAGGTTGAGCATCTGCCCGCCGACCAGGGTCGGGACCTTCGCGAAACGGTTGAGCGCCAGCGCGCGCAGGATCGAGTCCGGCTCGACGCGGATGTCGTCGTCCATGAACAGGATCTGTTCACAGTCGGTGTTCTTGAGCGCCTCGTACATGACGCGGCTGTAGCCGCCCGAACCACCCAGGTTGGGCTGGTTGTGGATGGTGAGGCGGTTGCCGAGCGCCGCGGCGGCCTCGTCGAACCCCGGATGGTCCTTGGCCTTGCTGGTGCCCTGGTCCGACACGATGACCGCGCCGATCACCTCGTCCACCAGCGGATCCGACGTCAGCGCGGCGAGCGCGTTGACGGCGTCCGACGGCCGGTTGAAGGTCGGGATGCCGACCGCGACGTTGGCCCGGCCCGGTGCGGGGACCGGGGCGTACCAGGCGGCGTGGTGCAGCGTGCACTGCGCATCGGTGGTGATGTCGAACCAGATCCAGCCCCCGTCCTCGAACGGGGTCAGCTCGATCTCGAACTCTGCGACGGCGGGGACGTCGGATCCCTCGGTGCTGTGCACGGGGGCGCCGCCGACGGTGATCCGCGCGCCGGTGGACTTCGACCGGTAGACGTCCACGCGGGCGCTGCCGGTGAGTTCGACGCGCAGCACCACCGACTCCAGCGTCGACCAGCGCCGCCAGTAGCTGGCCGGGAACGCGTTGAAGTACGTCGCGAACGACACCTCGGACTCGGCGCCGATCTCCAGCGTGGTCCGGGTCGGCGCGTGGGCGCGCCGGGCGTTGGTCTCCGATTCCTCTATATAGAGCTTGCGCACGTCGAGAGGCTCACCGGGCCGCGGCAGGATGATCCGGGCCAGGGGGCTGACCGCGCGTGACGGTCCGGCCTCGAGGGCGCCGGACGGGATGTCACTCATGCTTGACTGCTTTCTGTGTCGGGCTCGGCCAGCGGCGTCCCGTCGCGCAGGTGCGGTTGCAGGACGTTGTCGTACATATTCAGCGCGCTGGCGATCGCCATGTGCATGTCCAGGTACTGATAGGTGCCGAGCCGGCCGCCGAACAGAACCTTCGACGACGCCGTCTCCGCCTTGGCCCGCGCCCGGTAGGCGGCGAGCACCGCGCGGTCGGCGTCGGTGTTGATCGGATAGTAGGGCTCGTCGTCGTTCTCGGCGAACCGCGAGTACTCCCGCATGATCACCGTCTTGTCGTCCGGGTAGTCCCGTTCCGGGTGGAAGTGCCGGAACTCGTGGATACGCGTGTAGGGCACGTCGGCGTCGTTGTAGTTCATGACGGGGGTGCCTTGAAAGTCCCCGGTCTGCAGGACTTCGAGCTCGAAGTCCAGCGTGCGCCAGCCGAGGCGGCCTTCGGCGTAGTCGAAGTAACGATCCAGCGGGCCGGTGTAGATAACTGGTGCGTCCGGGTTCTCAGCCCTCAGCTGGTCGCGGACGTCGAACCAGTCGGTGTCCAGCCGCACCTCGATGCGGTCGTCGGCGGCCATGTTCTCCAGCCATGCGGTGTAGCCGTCGACCGGCAGGCCCTCGTAGGTGTCGTTGAAGTAGCGGTTGTCGAACGTGTAGCGGACCGGCAGCCGGGTGATGTTGCTCGCCGGCAGCGTCCGGGGGTCGGTCTGCCACTGCTTGGCGGTGTAGTGCTTGACGAACGCCTCGTAGAGGGGGCGGCCGATCAGTGAGATGGCCTTCTCTTCGAGGTTCTGCGCGTCGGCGGTGTCTATCTCGGCGGCCTGCTCCTTGATCAGCGCGCGGGCCTCGTCCGGAGTGAAATACCTCCCGAAGAACTGGCTGACCAGCCCCAGACCCATCGGGAACTGGTAGGCCTGGCCGGCGTGCAGCGCGAACACCCGGTGCTGGTAACCGGTGAACTCGGTGAACTGCCGCACGTAGTCCCAGACCCGCTGATTGCTGGTGTGGAAGAGGTGCGCGCCGTACTTGTGGACTTCGATCCCGGTCTGCGGTTCGGCTTCGGAGTAGGCGTTGCCGCCGATGTGCGGCCGCCGTTCGATAACGAGGACCCGCTTGCCGAGTTGCGTCGCGGCCCGTTCGGCGATCGTGAGACCGAAGAAGCCGGAACCGACGACGAAGAGATCAAAACCAGAGTTCATCGGCAGCAAGGGTATCCGACCGCGACCCCCCGACCCGCGTTGGCCGAGCCGCGCAGGTCGCGATTGGCTCACGATTCCGCATCGTCACTCTAGTCACAGCAGTCCCACCCGTAGCATCAGTCACGTACGACTAGTCAGATCTTCACTTGTCCATTCTTTAGGGAGACTTCCGTGCCGAACCGACGTCGCCGCCGGCTCTCGACAGCCCTGAGCACAGTCGCCGCTCTGGCCGTCGCGAGTCCGATTGCAGTTATCGCCGTTTCCGAATTGTCCGCGTCGACCCTGGCAGACCGCGACGGTGCGCCACAGCACCGCGAGTTCGTCCAGGCCGCCACCATCACCGATCTTCCGGGCGAGTTGATGACCGCCCTGTCCCAGGGGCTCTCCCAGTTCGGGATCAACCTGCCGCCGTTGCCGACGGGGCTGCTCACCGGAACCGGGGCGGCCGCGCCGACCACCCTGTCACCGGGCCTGGGTACCGCCGGTCTGACCTCACCCGGCCTGATGCCGGGACTGTCGGCCGCACCGTCGCTCACCGACCCCAGCCTGGCCAACCCGGCCCTGACAAACCCGGGACTGACGAGCCCGACGGGCCTGACGGCCCCGGGACTCACGACGCCCGGACTCACGACGCCGAGCCTCACCGATCCCGCGCTGGCCTCGCCGGGGCTGACCACACCGGCACTGACCGACCCGGGACTCACGACCCCGGGACTCACGACACCCGGGCTGACCACCCCGGCCGCCCTGACGGATCCGGCACTGGGAGTGTCACCGATCGGGTCGGGTCTGCCGGCCACCGGCGAGATCCCGATCTCGGCGCCGATCGGCCTGGACCCCGCCCTGGGGTCGTACCCGATCCTGGGCGATCCGTCGCTCGCGGCGACCCAGCCGGTCGCGTCCAGCAGCGGCGGCCTGCTCGGCGACCTGACCAGCGCAGCGAACTCCCTGGGCGCCGGCGAGGCCATTGACCTGCTCAAGGGCGTCCTGATGCCGGCGATCATGTCCGCGGTCAAGCCGCCGGTCCCGCCGGTGCCGGCCGCACCCCTGGCCACCGCCGCCGGCGAGGTGGCAGCACCCGTCGAGGCCGGACTCGGCGCAGCCGAGGCCTCCTTCGAGACGGGCGCGGAACCGGGCGCCTAGCCACGACAGACCTACCACCGGAACGGCACCGCAGAAGCGCCAGCACGCTCTGCGGTGCCGTTGTGGTGGTTCCGGCGGGACCGCAGAAGACGCGTGTCGCAACACAGGTATCAAGCGTCACATACGTAACATCAGTCCGTGCTGTATCCGCGCCACGCACCATCGGTGCTGTTCACCGCGCTCGCCGCGACGGTGATGCTGCTGCCGTGGGCGATCTCGGGCATCCCCGACGGGGACGAAAAACCGACGGCCGACGCACCCCTGCTCGTCCAACAGCCCCTCGCCGATCTCGGCGGCGGCGAGACGATCCGCGAGCTCCACCAGGACACCCCGTTCTCGATGGTGGCGCTGACCTCAGCCGACCTCACCGGGACCTCCGCGCGCGTGCGCGCCAAGAAGGACGACGGCTCGTGGGGACAGTGGTACGACGTCGAGCCGCTCGAAGGAGTGGGCGCCGACACCCCGAGCCCGGGCGGGATACGCGGCACCGACCCCGTGTTCGTCGGACGCACCACGACGGTGCAGATCGCGGTGACCCGACCCGACGACGCCGCGGCCACCGCGCCGGCGGCGCCGGCCGCCCCCGCGCCGACGGGCCCGGCGCTCGGCTACGTGCCGGCCAACGTCGAACAGCCTCTCGCCGAGAACGTCACCGCGGTGCTGATCAGTCCACCTGAGGCGCCCCCGGATCTCGGCCCACTACCCAACGCCGCGACACCCGCCGGAGTGCCGCCCCGCATCATCAACCGCATGGAATGGGGCGCCGACGAGGGGATGCGTTGCGGAGAACCCCGCTACGACAACAAGATCCGGGCCGGTGTGCTCCACCACACGGCCGGCAGCAACGATTACAGCCCCGGTGACTCCGCGGGCATCATCCGCTCGATCTACGAGTACCACACCCGCACGCTGGGCTGGTGCGACATCGCCTACAACGCGATGGTGGACAAGTACGGCCAGGTGTTCGAGGGCCGTGCGGGCGGTATGGCACGGCCCGTCGAGGGCGCGCACACCGGCGGCTTCAACCACAACACGTGGGGCGTCGCGATGCTCGGCAACTTCGAGGCCGTGCCACCGACACCGATCCAATTGCGCAACACCTCAAGGCTTCTCGGGTGGGTGCTCGGCCAGTCGGGCGTCGACCCGCTCGGCACCGTGGTGCTCCCGTCCGAGGGCGGTTCGTTCACCAAGTTCCCGTTCGGCGCCCCGACGACGCTGCCCGCGATCTTCACCCACCGCGACGTCGGCAACACCGAATGCCCCGGCGCCGCCGCGTACGCGCTGCTCCCCGAAGTGCGCAACATCGCGGCGCGGTTCAACGATCCGCCCGGACCCGAACAGCTCGCCGAGACCCTGCGCGGCGGAGCGATCTTCGCCAAATGGGACTCCCTCGGCGGCATGAACAGCTATCTGGGCCGACCGACCTCGCCCGAGGCGTCCGGACTGGGCGCGGCCCGCTACGTGACCTTCGAGCACGGCGCGGTCTATTGGTCCCCGGAGACCGGCGCCGAGCCCGTCACCGGCGAGCTCTACAAGGCCTGGGGCGCACTGGGATTCGAGCGGGGCGCACTGGGATTGCCGACCAGCGCCGAGATCGCCGAGCCGCAGTGGATCGTGCAGAACTTCCAGCACGGGACCCTGAACTTCGACAGGGAGAAGGGCACCGTCACCCGCGTCACCGACGGCGTCCCGGTGGAACTGCCTCCCGCCGACCTCAATCCCGTTCAGCTGGAACGCTTCACCCCACCGAGCAACCCGGTCTAACGCAGCATCCTGCCCAACTGGGCCCTGGACCGGATCCCCAGCTTCCGGTAGACGCGGCTCAGATTCGTCTCGATGGTCTTCACGCTGACGAACAACGCCTCGGCCACGTCGCGGTTGCTCATCCCCGATGCCGCCAACTCGGCGATCCGGCGCTCGGAGGCGGTGAGCTCCGACCCGACCGCCGACCTGCCCGCCGCGATGCGGGACAGGTCCTGTCGGGCCCGCTCGATCCACAGCGGGACACCGAGGTCCTCGAACTGGGCGAGCGCGTCACCCACCACGACCGCGGCCGCGTCACGGCGGCGCAGCCTGCGCAACACCTCACCGTGGGTGAGCGCGGTGCGTGCCCGCTCGAACGGCATCGCGAGCCGGGCGTGCTCGGCCATCGCGCGCTCGGCGGCGGCCAGCGCGCCCTCGACGTCACCGGTGGCATTCAGAAGCAGGGCCCTGCAACGATGTCCGACGGCGAGCTGCCACGGCCTGTCCAGCTCGGCACCGTTGCGCTCGAACGCCGCGATCAGAGGCTCCGCGTCGTCGAGGCGCCCGACCGCGATCAGCGCCTCGATCGCGTCGGGCATGAAGCACGCGGACATCAGCTCGGTGCCCGGGAACCCGCGGTACAGCTCGACCAGCGGCTCGGCGGCGCGCAGCGCCTGATCGTGGTTGCCTCGCGACACCTCCAGGAACGCCAGTGTCGCGCTCGCCCACACGGTCAGCGCGACATAGTCACCCTCCTGCGACAACGCTCTGCTCGCGTGGTCGCGGGCCTGCTCGTCCCGGCCGCGGTACGCGGCGACAGCCGCGCAGACACTGAACGCGATCACCATCGAGCCGCCGAGCTGCTCGGCCCGCTCCATCGTGTCGGCGGCGTAGGCGTCCGCCTCGGCGTACCGTCCCCGCCAGATCGCCACCAGTGTGCGGTATCCGAGGACTGCCATCACGTCCTGCTCGGCGCCCCGCTGCGCACTGCGCTGCGCCACGGCCGCCAACTGACCGTCCGCCTCGGCCAGCCGGCCCGTCAACGCCAGAGACAGACCACGAGCAGCACTGGCGCGGAACGGAATCGGTGTGTTGTCCTCGGGGTCCTCAAGATCGACCGCGCGCAACAGGGCTGCCGAGTCCAGCCCGTTTCCGGCCTGGAAGCTGACGTGGACCCACATGGCCAGCGCCCGGCTGGTCAACGCGGGCACACCGGCACGTTCGGCGACGGCGACCGCCTCCCGCACGGTCGCGAGCTGCGCGGTGAACGACCCGGTCATCCCGAGACAGAACCCCAGTGACAGCAGCGTCGTGACCAACACCGCGTCGTTGTCGGCGTCCGCGCGGGCACGCTCGAGCAGCTCGACCGCCCGGATGTAGTCGTCCTCCACCATGCGCACTCCGGCAAGGAGATTCAGCGCGATCGCGCACAGCACACCCGGCCGCAGATCGACGAGCGCCTGCTCGAGCAGCGTCGCGGCCCGCCGCATGTCACCGGCGACGACGTGGTGCTCGGCGGCCCGGATGCGCCGCGACACGCTGTCTCCGCCGAGCTGCATCGCCCACTCGAGGAGCTCCGCGGCCGCCGCCGGGGCGCCGCGCGCCCGGGCCGCATCGGCAGCGGCGTCCAGAGTCGTCAACGTGGTCTCGTCGGCGACGGTCGACGCGAGAGCGAGGTGGCGGGCGCGCAACTCGGGGTCGGTCTTGAGATCGGCCAGCCTGCGGTGGACCTCCCGCCGGCGCTGCGGGTCGGCGCCGGCGTAGATCCCGTTGGCCAGCACCGGGTGCGTGAACCGGATCCGGTTGCCGTCGATGACGACGATGCCCTCGACCTCGGCCGCCTCGACCAGACCCGTGACCGCCGCGGGGGTGACCCCGACCGCCTTCGCCAGCAGATCCACCGTCGGCGACGTGGCCGACGCGGCCACCAGCAGCACGTCCCGGACATCCTCGGCGAGCCCGTCCACCCGGAGTCGGACCAACTCGGACAGCGATTCGGGCAACCGCTGCCCCGGACGGCTCCCGGCGCCGTCGGCCACGCGTGCCAACTCCAACGCGTACAACGGATTACCGCCGGAGACCTCGGCGATCCGGACGATCTGCGGCCGGGAGAACCTTCTGCCCAGCCGGCTCGACAGCATCGTGTGCAGTGCCCCGAGACTCATCGGCGCGACCGGCAGCCGCGTGAGCGCCCCGGTGCCGACCTGCAGCCAGGTGGCGGCGGGCAACCCGGGCCCCACCCCCGGGCGTTCGGCGACGACGAAGCCGACCCTGCCCTTGACCCGGCGTGCGACGAAAGCGAGCACCGCGACGCTGGACGGATCGAGCCACTGCACGTCGTCGACCGCGACCAACACCGGTGTGCGCGTGGCCGAGCCGTGTACGGCGCCGAGCAGCGCCGCGGCGATCACCCGTTCGTCCGTCGGTCCGCCCGTGCCGTCCCCACGCCGCAGCACCCCATCCGCCGCCCTGCGTTGCAGCTCGGGCAACCCGTCGAGGATGTCGGTCTGCACGCCGGCGAACAGATCGGCGATCGCGGCGTGCGCGAGCCCCGACCCGGACTGGTCCCCGTGCGCCGAGAGCACCCGGAAACCCGCCTGCCGGGCCGCGTCCACGACCCCCGCCAGCATCGTGGTCTTGCCGATGCCGGCCTCACCCTCGATCAACAGACCGGCCGGCTGCAGCTGCTGCAGCCCCGCCAGGAAGTCGTCGACGGCCTTCACGCGCTTACCGCCACCACCGTTCCAGGACGCGGGCGACCCCGTCCTCGGCGTTGGTGCCCGTCACCTCGTCGGCGGCGGCGAGCGCGTCGGGATGCGCGTTGCCCATCGCCACACCCAATCCGGCCCAGCCGAGCATCGGGACGTCGTTGGGCATGTCACCGAAAGTCACGATGTCGGCGGCGTCCACCCCCAGCGGGCGGGCCAGCTCCTCGATCCCGGTGGCCTTGCTGATGCCCAACGGCATGATCTCGATCAGCCCGTTGTTCGTCGAGTACGTGATGTCGCCCTCGGTGCCGATGTGCTGGGCGAGGACCTCGGCCATGTCGGCGCTGCGGGCACCGGCCTTGCGCACCAGGAGTTTGACCGCGGGAGCGCTGAGCAGATCCTCGATCGAGACCTCGGTGTTGTCCGGGTTCAGCCAGGCGTGCTCGTATCCCGGCGAGCTGACGAACTGCGGCGTGGCCGCGTCGTGGGCGCTGCTGCCGACACGTTCCACGGCCAGCCCCGCGCCGGGGATCGTCCGCGTCGCGATCTCGGCCAGCATCGCGAGCACGTCGGTCGAGAGGGTGCGCGCCGAGACGATCCGGTCCGTGGACGGGTCGTAGATCACGGCGCCGTTGGCGCACACCGCCATCGGCGCGAAACCCAACTGATCGACGACGGGCCCGACCCAACGGGGTGGCCGTCCGGTGGCCAGCACGAACCGCACTCCGGCATCGACCGCCGCCCGCACGGCGGACCGTGTTCTGGCCGTGACGTTCTCGTCGTTGTCGAGCAGGGTGCCGTCCACGTCGGTGGCGATCATCAACGGCGTCATCGGCGCCCGTTCCGTCTGCGTGCCCGCTCCGCCAACTCCGCTTCCTCCATCCGTCGTGCCTCCTCGGGCGTCGGCGCACCGCCGCCGAGGCGGCGGGGTAGCCAGAACGCTCCCGGCGGTTGCCCGTAATCGTCCTGCACCTCGTGCAGCAACCTGGTCATCTCCGCACGCAGCACCGCGCCGGCATCAGCTGCGGCCGCCGCCGGTTCCAGCGGCGCCCCGACCGATACCGTGACCGGAAACCTCCTGCGGCCCAGCGCTCTCGGGTGATCCTTGGTCCACACGCGATGGGCTCCCCACACGATCAGCGGCACGATCGGCACCCGGGCCTCGACGGCCATGCGCACCGCACCGGACTTGAACTCCTTGAGCTCGAAGCTGCGGCTGATCGTCGCCTCGGGATACACCCCGACGATCTCGCCCCGCAGCAGAGACTGCACCGCGGCGGCGTACGCGCCCGCACCCGCCTGCCGGTCCACCGGGATGGTGCCGGTGTGCTCGATCAGCCACCCGAGGACCGGCACGTCCTGCATCTCCGCCTTGATCATGAACCGCATGCGCCGGCCCCGCCGCTTGGCCGCCAGCGCCGCCGGTAGGAAGTCGACATACCCGGTGTGGTTGATCGCGATCACCGCGCCGCCGGTGGCCGGCAGGTTCTCCAGCCCCCGGAAGGTGATCTCGGTACCGGTGGCGCGCACGAGGGCCTCGGCCGTGATCTCCAGTGTGCGGAAGACCGGCTCCATCGGACTTAATCCGGTGCCTCGGCGTTCCCGGTGTCGATCCCCGGTGTCGCGGAACGTCGGGCGGCTTTCTGCGCCGCCTCCTCCGCGTCCATCCGGTTGGCCTCCGCCAGCGTCGGCGCGCCGCCACCCATCCGGTGCGGCACCCAGAACTCGCCGGGCGGGTGGGGTCCGTAGGCGTCCTGCACCTGCGCGAGCAGGTGCTGCATCCGCGAGTGCAGCAGGGTGGTGAGCTCGGCGGCGGGCAGCGTCGGCTCGATCGGCGTGCCCACCGCGATGTGGATCGGCACCTTGGGCCGCTTCATGTTCTTCGGATGGCCCTTGGTCCAGATCCGCTGCGCACCCCACACGATGTGCGGCACGATCGGCACGTTCGCCGCGATCGCCATCCGTGCGGCGCCGGATTTGAACTCCTTGATCTCGAAGCTCCGGCTGATCGTCGCCTCCGGATAGACGCCGACGAACTCGCCGGCGGCCAGCCGGCGGCAGGCTTCGTCGAACGACGCCGCCCCGCTGTCCCGGTCGACCGGGATGTGCTTCATACCCCGCATCAGCGGGCCGCTGATCTTGTTGTCGAAGACTTCCTTCTTCGCCATGAACCGGACCTTGCGGCCCAGGTGCTGCCGGTAGGCGGGCAGCCCGGCGAACGTGAAGTCGAAGTAGCTGGTGTGGTTGATCGCGATGACGGCCCCGCCGGTGCGAGGCAGATTCTCGATCCCCGTCACGGTGAACTTCAGGCCCTGAATCCGCCAGACCAGCCGGGCCAGCTGGATCGCGGTGCCGTATACCGGTTCCACAGGCGCAAGCGTAGTGCGCCGCCGCGCGCGCCCTGCAGCGCTGCCCCGTCCCGCTAAACTGCTCTGCGGGTCCGCAGTCACCGCAGCGGGCCCGGAAGGGACATCTGTGCAGGTCACGAGCGTCGGCCATGCCGGCTTCCGCATCGACACCAAGGCCGGCAGCATTCTGTGCGACCCGTGGGTCAACCCCGCCTACTTCGCGTCGTGGTTCCCGTTCCCCGACAACACCGGCCTCGATTGGTCTGCACTCGGCGCCGTGGACTACCTCTACGTGTCGCACCTGCACAAGGACCACTTCGACCCGAAGAACCTCGCCGAGCACGTCAACAAGGATGCGGTCGTGCTGCTGCCGGACTTCCCGGTGCCCGACCTGCGCCGCGAACTGGAGAAGCTGGGTTTCCACACGTTCTTCGAGACCACCGACTCGGTCAAGCACCGCGTCAGCGGACCGAAGGGCGACCTCGATGTGATGATCATCGCGCTGCGCGCCCCGGCCGACGGCCCGATCGGCGACTCCGGCCTGGTGGTGTCGGACGGTGTCACGACCGCGTTCAACATGAACGACGCCAGGCCGGTCGATCTGGACATGGTGCACGCCGACTTCGGCCAGATCGACGTCCACATGCTGCAGTACTCGGGCGCGATCTGGTACCCGATGGTCTACGACATGCCCGCCCGCGCCAAGCAAGCGTTCGGCACCCAGAAGCGGCAGCGCCAGATGGACCGCTGCCGGCAGTACATCGCGCAGGTCGGTGCGACGTGGGTGATCCCGTCAGCCGGTCCGCCCTGCTTCCTCGACCCCGAGTTGCGGGATCTGAACGACGACCACGGCGACCCGGCGAACATCTTCCCCGACCAGGTCGTGTTCCTCGACCAGATGCGCAGCCACGGACACGACGGCGGACTGCTGATGATCCCCGGGTCGACCGCGGATTTCACCGGCTCCCAACTGCTTTCGCTGAAGCATCCGATTCCCGACGACGACGTGATGGCGATCTTCACCACGGGCAAGGCGGACTACATCGCCGACTTCGCCGAGCGGATGGCTCCCGTGCTCGCCGCCGAGAAGGCGTCGTGGGCACCTGCCGAGGGCGAGCCCCTGCTCGAGCCGCTGCGCGAGCTCTTCGAGCCGATCATGCTGCAGTCCGACCAGATCTGCGACGGCATCGGATACCCGGTCGAACTGCGGCTCGGGGACGGCGACCGTCAAGAAGTCGTGGTGCTGGACTTCCCCAAACGTGCTGTGCGGGAAGCGATTCCCGATGAGAAGTTCCGCTACGGCTTCGCCATCGCGCCCGAACTGGTGCGCACCGTGCTGCGCGACGGAGAACCCGACTGGGTGAACACCATCTTCCTGTCCACCCGGTTCAGGGCCTGGCGGGTCGGCGGCTACAACGAATACCTCTACACCTTCTTCAAATGCCTCACCGACGAGCGCATCGCCTACGCCGACGGCTGGTTCGCCGAGGCCCACGACGACACCGCGTCGATCACGCTGGAGGGCTGGGAGATTCAGCGACGGTGCCCGCACCTGAAGGCCGACCTGTCCAAGTTCGGGGTCATCGAGGGCACCACGTTGACCTGCAACCTGCACGGCTGGCAGTGGAACCTGACCAACGGCCGCTGCCTGACCACCAAGGGCCACGAGTTGCGCTCGACGAAGCTGGGTTGAGGCGATGACCCAGACTTCGCGGAACGACGACCGCTACTACGACGACGGCCTGATCCAGCTGGATCAGGAGGCACTGACGTTGCGTCGCTACCACTTTCCGTCGGGCACCTCGAAGATCATCCCGCTGCGCGACATCCGCAGCTACGAATCGTCGCCGCTCGGACTGTTCGTCCAGCGGTTCCGGCTGTGGGGCAGTTCGGATCTGCGCCGCTGGCTGCCGCTCGACATCCACCGGCCGACGAAGTCGACCCTGGTGACCCTCGACGTCGGCACCTCGCCGCACCCGGCGTGCACACCGGCGCGGCCCGCGGAGTTTCTGGAACTGCTCGAAGACTTTTTGTCGGCGCGCCGCTGACTACTTCTTGGGTCTGAGCACGTCCGTGCCGACGTGGGGCACCAGCGCCTCGGGGATCCGCACGCTGCCGTCGGGCTGCTGATGGTTCTCCAGGATCGCGACCAGCCAGCGCGTGGTGGCCAGCGTCCCGTTCAGCGTCGCCGCGGTCTGGGGCCTGCCGTTCTCATCGCGGTAGCGCACGGCCAGCCGCCGCGCCTGGAACGTGGTGCAGTTCGACGTCGAGGTCAGCTCGCGGTAGGTCTGCTGCGTCGGCACCCACGCCTCGCAGTCGTACTTGCGTGCCGCCGACGACCCCAGATCCCCCGCGGCGATGTCGATCACCCGGTAGGGCACCTCGATGGCCGCCAGCAACTGACGCTGCCAGCCGAGCAGTCGATCGTGCTCGGCCTCGGCCTCTTCGGGCCGGCAGTAGACGAAGCCCTCGACCTTGTCGAACTGGTGCACCCGGATGATGCCGCGGGTGTCCTTGCCGTAGCTACCCGCCTCGCGCCGGAAGCACGACGACCAGCCGGCGTACCTCAGCGGGCCACCCGACAGGTCGAGGATCTCGTCGGAGTGGTAGCCGGCCAGCGGCACCTCCGACGTCCCGACCAGATACAGATCGTCCTCGGCGAGGTGGTAGATCTCGTCGGCGTGTGCGCCCAGGAACCCGGTGCCGCGCATGATCTCCGGCCGGACCAGCACCGGCGGGATCATCAGTGTGAAGCCGTTCTCGGTGGCGGTGCGCACCGCCAGCTGGAACAGACCGAGCTGCAGCAGCGCGCCGAACCCGGTGAGGAAGTAGAAGCGCGACCCCGACACCTTGGCCCCGCGCTCCATGTCGATCAACCCCAGTGCCTCGCCGAGCTCGAGATGGTCCTTGGCGTCGGGGATGACCCGTGGTTCACCGACGGTGTCGAGCACCACGAAATCGTCCTCACCGCCGGCGGGCACCCCGTCGATGATCACGTTCGAGATCGCCATGTGCGCCGCGGTGTAGGCGGCCTCGGCGGCCGCCTGGTCGGCCTCGGCGGCCTTGACCTTCTCGGAGAGCTCCTTCGCGGCGGCCAGCAGCGCGGGCCGTTCGTCGGGCGACGCCTTGCCGATCGCCTTGCTGGCCGACTTCTGTTCCGCGCGCAGATTGTCGGCGGCCGAGATCGCGGCACGCCGGGCGGAGTCGGCCTCGGCGAGCGCGTCGACCAGACCGGGATCCTCGCCCCTGGCCTGTTGTGATGCGCGGACGGCGTCGGGGTTTTCTCGCAGCACCTTCGGGTCGATCACCGGGCCAACCCTACGGGGTCGGCCGCCCTGCCTGCACATTCGCTGAGGTACCGGCACAGCACCCGACACGCCTGTCACAATGGTGCGGATGTCTGAGTCATCCGGTTCCTGGTGGAGGAGCCTGCACGCTGCGTCGACACGGCGCGCTCTGCTGCTGACCGCGCTCGGCGGGCTGCTGATCGCCGGCGTGATCACCGCGCTCCCCGACACCGACCCGACCGGCGGACTGACCGCGAACTCCATCTCCCTCGGACCGCGCGGCAACGACACCTTCGACCACGCCAAGAGCGGTGACTGCCTCACCTGGCCGGACCGCACGCCCGACGCCGCCGAGATCGTCGACTGCGCCGGTGAGCACCGGTTCGAGGTCGCCGAGTCGGTGGACATGGGCACCTTCCCCGGAAGCGAGTACGGACCCGACGCGGCGCCGCCGTCAGCGGCCCGGATCCAGCAGATCAGCCAGGAGCAGTGCTCGGCGGCGGTGAAGCGCTACCTGGGCGCGCGGTTCGACCCCAACAGCCGGTTCAGCGTCAGCATGCTGTGGTCCGGCGACAAGGCCTGGCGCCAGTCCGGCGAGCGCAGGATGCTGTGCGGACTGCAGCTGCCCGGCCCGAACAACCAGCAGCTCGCGTTCACCGGACGGGTCGCCGACGTCGACCAGTCCAAGGTCTGGCCGGTCGGCACGTGTCTGGGCATCGACCCGGCGACCAACCAGCCGACCGACATCCCCGTCGACTGCGCCGCCCCGCACGCGATGGAGGTGACCGGCGCGGTCAACCTGGCCGCGAAGTTCCCGGCCGCGCTGCCCCCGGAGCCCGAGCAGGACACGTTCATCAAGGACGAGTGCACGAAGATGACCGACGCCTACCTGGCGCCGATCGAGCTGCGAGAGACGACGCTGACGCTGGTGTACAGCACGGTGTCGTTGCCGAGCTGGGCCGCGGGCAGCCGCCAGGTGTCGTGCAGCATCGGGGCGACCCTCGGCAACGGCGGCTGGTCGACGCTGCTCAACAGCGCCAAGGGTCCGCTGATGATCAACGGACAGCCGCCCGTCCCGCCGCCGGACATCCCGGAGGAACGGCTGTCGCTGCCGCCCATCCCGGTGCCCGACTCGTCGTCGGGCAGCTCCAGCTCGTCGAGTTCGTCGGGGTCCTCCAGCTCGTCGGGGTCCTCGGACTCGTCGGGGTCCTCGGACTCGTCGGGATCCTCGGACTCGTCGTCGGGCAGCAGCCAGAGCGAGGACCAGACGGTCCACGGGCCGCAAGCCCCTGCGCCCGCGCCGACCGAGCAGCCGCCGGTCAATCCGGCGCCGCCGCCCCCGGCCGCGCCGCCCGCCGACCAGCTGCCGCCACCGGGCCCCCTGCTTCTGCCGCCGCCCCCGCCGCCGCCCGCTCCCGTGGCCGGGCCCCCGGCCGAGCCGCTGCCGCCCGGACCTCCGCCTCCACCGGGGGTGTAGCCGCGTGCCCGTGCGGATGAGCCCGCACCGGTTCGAGGAGTTGGTCGGTGACGCCCTGGACCTGATCCCGGCAGGGCTGGCCAAGGCGATCGACAACGTCGTGATCCTGGTCGCGGACCGCCATGAGGAGGAGCCCGACCTGCTGGGCCTCTACGAGGGCGTCGCGCTGACCGAACGGGACTCCTGGTACGCCGGGTCGCTGCCGGACACCATCACCATCTACCGCGAGGCGCTGCTCGACATGTGCGGGGACGAGCAGGAGGTCGTCGACGAGGTCGCCGTCACCGTCATCCACGAGATCGCCCACCACTTCGGCATCGACGACGAGCGCCTGCACGAACTCGGGTGGGGCTGAACGCCGCGCGGCAACCCCGATCCGTCACACCCGGGTGCTATGAACGGCACATGACCGAACAGTGCCGCGCCTGCCGTCTCGGGCTGGAGCACTGCCATGGCGCGCTGATCCACCACCCGTTCCACCGCCCGGAGTGCACCGAGGACGACTGCTTCGTCTCTGCCGCCGACCACGACCTGCACATCGACTGCAGCGCGACCGGATGCCTCTGCGAGGACGTCGCGTCGCGGTCAACCCATCGGGTCGGCTGACCGCGGCGCATCGCCTGCGGTCGTGGTGACCGGCGCGTCGCCGACGAACGGCGGGGTCAGCTTGCCCCACTGCACACAGCTCCAGCGTCCGTCGGTGATCGGCGCCAGCACCACCGATTCGGTGTTGGCGAGGTGGTGGTCGACGGCGAACCGGCTGTCGACACCGGCCAGTAAGGCCGAGACGAGCCTGATCGCGGCGCCGTGGCTGACCACGACGATGTCGCCGTGCCACGTCTCGTCGTCGAGGTAGCGCATCCGCAGCTGATCCAGCACCGGCACGTACCGGTCCAGCACCTGCTGAGCGGTCTCGCCACCGGGCAGCGCGACGTCGAGTTCCCCACCGTGCCAGCGCCGATAGACGGCGTTGAACTCGTCGTGGGCGGCCTCGTCGGTGCGGTCCTCCAACTCCCCCACCTGAACCTCGTGGAGTCCCTCGAATGCCATGGCGCCGGCGCTCAGCGCGCCGCCGAACTCCGCGGCGATGTGGCCGGCCGTCTGCACCGCCCGCGTCGCGATCGAGTGGGTGACGATCGCCGCCGGCCGGGCCAGCGTCCGCGCGAACGTCCGCGCCTGATCACGGCCCAGGTCGGTCAACTCGGCGCCGGGCGGCCGGGTGTCGAGGCGCCGTTCCACGTTGGCGTGCGACTGCCCGTGTCGCACGAGCACCAGGCGTCCGGTCACGGCCTGCCCTCCCGGAGCCGCTGCAGCCATGCCGTCGCCTCGTCCAGGGGAGGTGGCGCGGCGCCGCCCGTCTCACCGGTCGGCCACGAACCGAGGTAGCGCACGTCCGCGCAGCGGCGGTGCAGCGCCCGCAGGGCTTCGGCGACCGCGTCGTCGTCGATGTGGCCGACGAAATCGAGATAGAACCGGTAGGTGCCCAATTCCGTTCGGGTGGGCCGTGATTCGATGCCGGTGAGGTCGATCCCGCGGATCGCGAGCTCGTTCATCGCCGTCACCAGCGCACCCGGCACGTTGTCCAGTCGCAGGACCACCGACGTCCGGTCCGAACCCGTGCGCTTCGGCGGTGGCCCCGGACAGCCGACCAGGACGAACCGGGTGCGTGCGTTCGGCTCGTCGACGATCCCCGCGGCGAGCGTGTCCAGCCCGTACCGCTCGGTGGCCAGCGCGGTGCTGACGGCGGCCTCGGCCCTGCCGTCCGCGACGTCGCGCGCGGCGGCGGCGTTCGAATTCGACGGCACCAGTTCGGCATTCGGCAGGTTCTCTGACAGCCACCGCTTCACCTGCGCGGCGGCGACCGGGAAGGCCGCGACGGTACGGACGTCCGCGGCGGTGACGCCCGGGCGGACGGCGATCGTGAAGGACACGTCGAGGGTGAGCTCGGCGTAGATCTGCAGCGGCACCCCGTCGGCGAGGCTGTCGAGGGTCGGGATCACCGGGCCGTCGATGGAGTTCTCGATCGGCACGCAGGCGAAGTCCGCATCGCCGGCGCGCACGGCGGCCAGCGCCGCGGGTGTGCTGTCGGTGGCGAGGGGGGTGACGGAGCCGGCGCCGGACTGAGTCGCCGGGATCAGTCCCTGCGCGTCGAGCGCGCGCAGGGCCGCCTCGGTGAACGTTCCCTCGGGGCCGAGGTAGGCGATGCCGGGCACCGTTCCACCCTATCCGCTGGCCCGGTAATCCCGTTCCGCAGCGGGAAGGGGTTGCGCCGTCGTGATGCCGTAGTTAAGTTAGGCTCACCTTACCAACGAAAGGCGGCGTGATGGCATCTCCGGCACCGACTGCGGCTCCCACGACGGCCGAGCGCATCCGTAGCGCGTGCGTGCGCCCCGGAGGCGCGATGATCGCGGTCGAGGGTCTCGATCCCTCGACGACCTCCGTCCACCATCTGCTCGGCGACGGTTCGGTCGCGATCACCGTGCCCGTCGACGGTCCACTGGCGGCCTCGGTCGTCTCCGCGGGCAATGCCGGAATCCAGGCCGTCCTGGAGATGACCGACTACGCACCGCTGCCTCTGCGCGAACCCGTGCGCTCGCTGGTCTGGATCCAGGGCGTGCTGCGCGACGTCCCGACCGCGGAGGTGCCCGCCCTGCTCGACCTGATCGCCGCGGCGGACCCGAATCCTGCTCTGCTGCAAGTCAACCCCGGCCCGGAGGAAACCCCCCACGCCCTGATGCGTCTGGAGATCGAGTCGGTGGTCGTCGCCGACTCCACCGGCGCGGAGTCCGTCGCGCTCGGCGAACTGCTCGGCGCCCGCCCGGATCCGTTCTGCGCCATGGAATCCTGCTGGCTGCAGCACATGGAGTCCGCCCATCGCGACGTCGTCGACCGGCTCGCCGCACGACTGCCCGCATCGCTGCGGCAGGGACGGGTGCGCCCCCTGGCGCTGGACCGCTACGGCGTACAGCTGCGGGTGGAGGGCGCCGACGGCGACCACGACGTGCGGTTGCCGTTCGGCAAGCCCGTCGACGACGTGACGAGCCTGAGCAGGGCCATCCGGGTGCTGATGGGCTGCCCGTTCCTCAACGGCCTGCGCGCGCGGGGCGTCTAGCGCACCCTGGTCGCCGCGCCGCTACCGTGACTGCGGTGAACGCGACCGTGCACAGACACGACGACGACGACCTGACCGAGGCGCAACGCCGCGCGCTTCGCCTCGAGATCGCCGTCGTCCTGGCGGTCACCTTCGGCCTGAGCGCCTACACCGCGCTGCTGAGCCTGACCGAGGGCGTGCTGCTCGGCCTGGCCGATCGGACCGTCGCGCTCAACCCGAGCCGCTCCCCGTTCGACCTGATCGACCTGGGCCGCAACCTTGCGAGCCTGCTCCAACTGGTGGCCTGGGGTGCGCTGGCGATCTACCTGCTGTGGCGCAGCGGGGACGGGCCAGCGCGCATCGGGCTGGCCCGGATCCGGTGGCGCCAGGACATCCTCGGCGGCGTCGGGCTCGCGATGCTGATCGGCATTCCCGGGCTGGCGCTCTATCAACTGGCCCGGCTCATCGGCGCGAACGCGTCCGTCGAACCCGCCGAACTGAACGACACCTGGTGGCGCATCCCGGTCCTGCTCCTGCTCGCATTCGGCAACGGGTGGGCCGAAGAGATCGTCGTCGTCGGGTTCCTGCTCACCCGGCTGCGCCAGCTCAAGGTCAATCCCTGGACGGCCCTGGTGATCTCGTCGCTGCTGCGTGGTGTCTACCACCTGTACCAGGGCTTCGGCGCGGGGCTGGGCAACATCGCGATGGGGCTGGTGTTCGGCTACGTCTGGCAGCGCACCGGCAGGCTGTGGCCGCTCATCGTCGCCCACACGCTGATCGACGTCGTGGCCTTCGTGGGGTACTCGCTGCTGGCAGGTCGGCTCGGTTGGCTGCTCTAGCACGTACATTCTCACTGTGACCCACGAGCGGCCGCCGTTCCCGGAGCGACGCGAGCCGCCCCAGGTGATCCGGCGCGACCCGAACCGGCGCCCCCCGTGGCCGCCGAATCCGCCCACTCCGGCGCGCAGACCGATTCCGCCGCCGCACCGGGCGCGCGCCGTCCCGCCACCTCCCCCACCGCGCCGGCCCCCTCCACCCCGTCCGCCGGCACCCCGGCCCCCTCCACCCCGACCGCCCGCACCCCGACCGCCCGCACCGGTCGCCGCCGCCCCCCGCAAGCCACGTCGTGTCCGGCGGTGGTTCCGGATCGCGCTGGCGTGTCTGCTGCTGATCGCCGTCGCCGGGGTGGCCGTCGGCGCGTGGATCGACTCGTCGCTGTCGCGGCTTCCCGCGCTCGCCGACTACGCCGGCCGCCCGCCCGCGGGCGCGGGCACGACCTGGCTGCTGGTCGGCTCCGACGGCCGGGAGGGACTGACGCCCGAACAGCAGGCCGAACTGACCACCGGCGGCGATCTCGGCGCCAGCCGCACCGACACGATCCTGCTCGTCCATCTGCCGGGCATCGGATCGAGCACGCCGGCGACCATGGTGTCGATACCGCGCGACTCCTACGTCCCCATCCCCGAGTACGGCAGCGACAAGATCAACGCCGCGTTCTCCCTCGGGGGACCGCCGCTGCTGGCCCAGACCGTGGAGCAGGCCACCGGGCTCCGCATCGATCACTACGCCGAGGTCGGTTTCGGCGGATTCGCCGGCATGGTCGACGCGGTCGGCGGCGTCACGGTCTGCCCGGCCGAACCGATCAACGATCCCCTCGCGGGCATCGACCTGCCCGCCGGCTGTCAGGAACTCGACGGCCGCAACGCGCTGGGCTACGTCCGGTCCCGCGCGACCGCGCGCGCGGACCTCGACCGGATGGCCAACCAGCGGCAGTTCATGTCCGCGCTCATCGAACGGGCGTCCAGCCCGGCGGTGCTGCTCAACCCGCTGCGCTGGTATCCGCTCGCCTCCGCGGCCGCCGACACCGTGGCCGTCGACGACGGCGACCACGTCTGGGACCTCGCCCGGCTGGGCTGGGCGCTGCGCGGCGACGTCACCACCGTCACCGTGCCGATCGGGGAGTTCACCGAAAACAGCGCCGGCTCGATCGTGGTCTGGGACAGCGAAACCGCGCAGCGGTTGTTCGCGGCGCTGGCCTCGGACTCCCCTGTACCCGCCGATGTCCTGGAAGCCGGCAATAGGTAGCCAGCAAATTCTGTTGTGTCGGTCACATTATCTAGTCGAACTAAGGTTAAGCTTCCCTCGGTAAGGTCCACCTTCGGTGACAACCCGGTCTGAGCTGGCATATCGTGGCCGCATGACCGCGACGCCGTTCTCCACGTACTCCGACAGCCTGGACACCAAGTTTCACAGCCTGCTCAACGACCAGGTCCGTAGCGAACTCGGAGCCTCGCAGCAGTACCTCGCCATCGCGGTGTACTTCGACGGCGCCGACCTTCCGCAGCTGGCCACGCTCTTCTACCGCCAGTCGGTCGAAGAGCGCAATCACGCGATGATGCTCGTGCGCTACCTGCTCGACCGCGACGTCCACGCCGAGATCCCCGCGATCGACCCCGTGCGCAATACCTTCGACACCGCGCGCGACGCCCTCGGCCTGGCCCTGGACCTGGAGCGTTCCGTCACCGAGCAGATCAGCCGGCTCGCGGCCACCGCCCGCGACGAGGGCGACTATCTCGGCGAGCAGTTCATGCAGTGGTTCCTCAAGGAGCAGGTCGAGGAGGTCGCCACGATGACGACGCTGGTGCGTATCGCCGAGCGCGCCGGGGCGGACCTCTTCCACCTGGAAGATTTCGTCGCGCGGGAGATCTCGGCATCCGCGGCGGATCCGGCGGCTCCCGCGGCCGCGGGCGGGACTCTCTAGTCCCGGCCCGCTCCGGTCAGACCGTTCTGCAACCAGGCCTTCGTGCGGCCGGGATGGTTGGTCGCTATCCAGGCCACGCCGAGGTCTGCGCAGTACTGGACGTCCTCGTAGTGGTCGACGGTCCAGCAGTACAGCGCCCGCCCCTGCGCGGCGGCGCGGTCGACGAGTTCGGGGTGCTCGCGCAGCGTCGCGATCGACGGGCCGACGGCGGTGGCTCCGACCGTGGTGGCCGCGCCGCCGCCCAGGTAGCGCGACGTCTCGCCCAACAGAACGGTCGGCAGCATCGGGGCCGCACGCCGGATGCGCCACACCGCACCTGCGGAGAACGACATCACGACCGCGCGCGCCATGTCCGCCGACGCCGGCGAGGCGATGCCGTAGCGGTGCAGCAGGGCCAGCACCTTGCTCTCGACCAGGCCGCCGTAGCGCACCGGATGCTTGGTCTCGATGAACATCTTCACCGGCCGGTTCCAGTCCATCACCAGCGAGACGAGGTCGTCGAGGGTGAGCAGCCCGGTGTCGCCCCCGCTGACGTCGTCACGCCGGCTCGGATGCCAGGCGCCGAAGTCGAGCTCACGAAGCTGCGCCAACGTCATGTCGCTGACCAGCCCGGTTCCCGACGACGTCCGGTCGAGCCGTCGGTCGTGGACGCAGACGAGATGACCGTCTCTGGTCAGCCGCACATCGCACTCGACGGCGTCGGCGCCTTCCTCGAGGGCGAGCTGGTAGGCCGCGAGGGTGTGCTCCGGCCGATCGGCGGAGGCACCCCGGTGGGCGACCACGAAGGGATGGCCACCCAACGTCGCGCCGGAGCTCATATCGCTATGCTGCCGGGTTCTGCCCGTCTGTCTCAACTGCACGCGCGGGTTGCGTGTCGTCGACTTCGCCGTCCTGCGGAGCGCCGACGACCACCCAGCGGTGCGACGGCCGGGACACCGGCTGCTGTTCGAATCCGTCGAACACCCGCTGGACCAGCACCAGCGCGGCGAGACCGAACAGGTACGCCACGATCGTGACGACGGTGTTGTCGGCGATCCCCTGCGGGTCGGTGGTGAAACTGGTCGCGATCGAGAAGATCGACACCGCGGTGCTGACGACCCAGACGACCCACCACAGCAGGATCGAGCGGTGCAGCCACCTCAGCCGGGCCTCGGTGTCGGCGAGTTCGATGACATAGACCGGCGCCCACAGAAGGTTGGCCACCGGTACCAGGCAGCCGAGCCGCAGCGACGCGGCCGATCGGGGGTCCTGGTGCCCACGGTGGGCATACGCCGCGGCGCGGCGCGCGATCAGCCAGTTCGTCAGCATCAGGGCGCTGGCCACGACGGTGAACACCGCGACGACGCTGACCGCCACTCCACCCCAGGTCGCTGCCGCGGCGAGCCACGGCGGGAGCAGGACCGTGCGGTTGACGATCAGCAGGATGTAGCGCACGACGTGGACGAAGGCCGCCGCCCCCAGCGCCGCCATCGTGACGAGCAGCAGCGCGCGCACGGCGTTCGCCGAGGGCCCCGTGCGTTCCGCGGTCTGTTCGGCGGGAGCGTCGAAGTGTTCGACCAGACCCCAGCGGGGGATGCTCTGGTACCGCGGCGTCGGCCCGAGTTCCCGTCGGACGCGTCTGGGCCGCGGGGGCGCGCCGGGCCGCACCGCGACCCACCGGTAGCCGGCGGGCGGCCGCGCCGCGGGCCGCTGACCCCAGCCCTGTGCCGGGGCAGGACCCGACGGCGCGAGGAGCGTGCCGCGGCAACGCGGGCACCACACCCGTTGCCGGTCCCGCACGTTCCATCGGGTCCCGCACTGGGAACACACCTGGATCATCGGACCAGCGTAGGTCAGACCGTTCCGACGTTTCCGGCGTCGGTCACCACCGGGCGGCCGGCGCCCGCCCAGGCGAGCATGCCGCCGGTCACGTTGACGGGACGGAATCCGTTCCGGGCGAGGTACTGCGCGACGCGCTGCGACCGGCCTCCCACGTGACAGACGACGTACAACTCGGCGTCGGCGTCCAGTTCGGCGAGGCGGGCGGGGACGTCGCCCATCGGGATGTGGCGGGCCTGGGGCGCGTGGCCGCGCTGCCATTCGTCGTCTTCACGGACGTCCAGGAGTACGACGCCGTCACCGAATGTCGACGGAACGTCGCTGATCGCCGCCTGCGGCACGTCGGGGTCATCCATGCCTCATGCTGACACGGCTCAGGCGTTGCACACCAGCAGCAATAACCCGGTCGCGACGAACTATCCACAGTTTCCACAGGTTCATCCACAGGCCAGGGCGAGGTCGGGGGTGCCGACTGTGGATAACCGACCCCCGCATCTCCGCGACGATCAACAGCGTCCGGTCCGCGGTGAGCGAAATACCTCGCTGCACTAAGCACTTCGGACGCCGGTGGTCACGTTTCCTCCCGATTTCGCCGCAGCGAACAACACGCGTTATGATCGGCGTCACATGGGGGTTGCTGTGATCGAACTCACTGGAACCTCTGAGTGGTTGCTCGAGACGGGGAGGTATTCGAGCGTGCAGGTGAGGAGCATCTGATGTCGTCGTCTCCGATGGGCTCCGGGTCGGCATTTCCGCCCTCGGAGTGGCAGTCTTCGCGGGTTTACACCCGCAGTCAGCTGATGGCCTGCCTTCGCGCGGGACTCATCGCGCTCGTCCTGCTCGGGGTGCTGGCCCTGATCATCCTGTACTGAGTCGCCCTTTACCGGGTCGTCGTCCTTTCCCGGGTCCCGTCACTTCCGGGCTCCCGGCACCGTCCAGATCACCCGGTACGAACGCGCCGCCGGCACCCAACCGAACTGTCTCGAGTCGACGACGCCCGGCGCCCGGGCATTGTCCGACAGCGCCTCGAACGTTGCGCCGCAAGAAGATCGACGCACCCGCCCGACCCGCTTGACCAGAAAGCGCGTCGCGAGCGTCGGGTCCGGAAACACCCGCAGCTGGCCTTCTTTCGGCCGTCCGCCCCGCAGCGCGATCAGACCGTCACCCGGCTCCAGGGTGGGGCGCATCGAGTCCTCGACGACCACGAATCGGCGCAACGGTCCCCAGGCCCGCAGGCGGGACGGCCCATGGTTTTCGCCCACGACGTAAGGGTAAGTTAAGGCACATGCTGCATCGACTCTTCAACTCCGTCTTTTCCGAAGCGACCCCCGCCCACGCACACTGCGACCTGTTCTGCGGTGTCTACGATCCCGCGCAGGCCAAGATCGAAGCGATGTCCTGCCTCAAGACGATCAAGAAGTACCACGAGTCCGACGACGAGCACTTCAAGACGCGGGCGATCATCATCAAGGAGCGCCAGGCCGAAGAGGTCAAGCACCACCTGACCGTGCTGTGGGCCGACTTCTTCACCCCCGAGCACTTCGAGCAGTTCCCGAACCTGCACCAGCTGTTCTGGCAGGGCGTCAAGGGAGCCGGCGACGTCAAGAAGTCGCTCGATCCCGCGGTGGCCGAGAACGTCCTCAAGATCATCGACGAGATCGCCGACATCTTCTGGCAGACCGACAAGGGCAAGCAGATGGGCGTCTACCCGCCGTCCTGACGCACTCCCGCACCTCGTACAGCGCCCACCCGGCCCGGTCCCCGCGACCGGGCCGGGTGTCGTTTTGTTACCTGCTGGCAATCGTGTCCTATTGCGTGCCAACGGGTCTCTGACGCATTCTGGGCGAATCGACCCACGGCTGTGTCGGGCAATACCCTTTGGACACCGGGAGGCGAAGTGGATTTCGGGTCCGGCCGCGCGATCGAGATCGCCCCGTTCCATTCCCGTGGCTCACTGAAGGGCTTCGTGGTGTCCGGGCGCTGGCCCGATTCCACCAAGGAGTGGGCGCAACTGCTCATGGCGGCGGTGCGGGTCGCGTCGCTTCCGGGCCTGCTGTCCACCACGACCATCTTCGGGGTCCGTGAGGAACTGCCGGAGCAGCCGGAGCCGGGAACCGTCGGCCTGGTGCTCGCCGAGGGCACCGTGGTGGGCGAATCAGCGGTTCCGCCGGGGCATTTCGCCGATCGCCAGCCGCCGGCGCTGATGATGCTGCACCCGCCGTCGGAGACGACCCCGTCGCTGCCGGAGTGCACCGGCGCGGCCTCCGGGTGCGTGCTGCTGCCCGGCCTGCCGCATCTCGGGCTCGAGCACCGGGCGGCGTGGGTGGAGGCCGAATCCGACGGCACGGTGACCTCGATGGTGAGCCGGGTCGGTGTCGACCCGATCAGCCACCCCGACACCGCGATCCTGGCGATGCTGCTCGCCGCCTGAGCCTCGCACCGTCGCCGTGCCACTGGCTACTGACACTTTCGTTAGCTGATCGTCCCGGTGTGCTTGCTCGAGTTTGCACTCTCACGAGGTGCGGAGCGTGGCGGCCCCGGCACCGCCCGTACCGGGCCATATACCCTCCAGCAAAGCCTCAGAGCCTTGCGGAAGCAAAGAGTCGGACGTTGCCGGGGGCATGTGGGGGGACTGGTGTGACGACGGGTCCCAAAGAAGCGCGGTCACCGTTACTGCACTGCCGTTAGTATTTGCTTAGCCGCACGGTGACGTCGCGGTGTCAGGCGAGTTCGAGAACGCCGTTCACACGAGCAGCGGCGGGCCTGACAGGTAACCCAACTGAACTTGACGCCGTTTGCACTTGGTTGTGGCCACAACTGTCGCTACGATGATCAGCAAATACGCCGCCCTGAAAACCCGCTCGCCAGTATGTGGAGGTCACAACGATGAGCAACACGTTTGCCGCTCGCCTCAATCGCCTGTTCGACACCGTCTACCCGCCCGGACGTGGGCCTCATACCTCCGCTGAGGTGATCGCAGCACTGAAGGCGGAGGGGGTGACCATGTCCGCGCCGTACCTGTCGCAGCTGCGTTCCGGCAACCGAACCAACCCGTCCGTGGCAACGATGGCGGCGCTTGCCAACTTCTTCCGCATCAAGCCCGCGTACTTCACCGACGACGAGTACTACGAGAAGCTCGACAAGGAGCTCACGCTGCTCGCCGGGATGCGTGACGAGGGCGTTCGCCGGATTGCGGCGCGCACGGTCGGGCTGTCCGCGGAGGCCAAGCAGGACATCGTCCAGAAGGTCGACGAACTCCGCCGTCGCGAGAACCTGGACGATTAGCCCGGAACGAATGCCGGCGAGGTAGCGGGCAACAGGGGTTCAGTCGCCGGCGGAGAAACCGGTGCTGAGCTCGCGGTATTGGCGGGCGATCTCGAGAATCCACTCTCGATCCGAATAGCGGGCGGGCTGACGCAGCCAGGCGATCCCCGGGAACTTCTCACGGCCGTCCCAGATCCACGCGGCGACCGCGCGGGCCTGCTCGGACGGCGCCACGTCGGGTGCCTCCAACTCGGCGCGCTCGACGAGATCGTCGAGATCCGCCACCTCGGCGCCGGTGGAGTCGACGGGACGCAGTGCCCCGTCGGCGGCAGTGGCCTCCAGGAACAGCGCATCGGAGATCAGGGACATCCGCTCGGCGACGCGGAACACCAGCGGCCCCCGCGGGCGCACGCCGATACCGACGTCAGGATGGCGGCGTCCCAATTCCTCCAACAGCGGCGCAATCGTGCGGAGCTCCCGCCGGGCGCCGACCCAGTCCTCCAGGCTCGGCAGCAGCGACCCGGCCGCGACGATCAGCATCGCGCACCCGAGCAGTGTGGCCGCGGCGCCGACGCCGACCAGTCCGGACGTGCCGACCGCGCGCAGCAGGAAGAACGCCAGCGCGAGCACGATGAGCACGATGCCGATCGTGAACACGAACAGTGCCCGGCCGCGGCGGGTCCGATTGGAGTGCCGCAGACCCGCCGCGGCGACCAGGCTCAACGCGACCAGCACGTAGAGCAGCGGGAGCAGCCACGGCAGCATGTTGCCGCCGCCGCTGAGGTTGCGCCTGAGGTACTCCTCCGGCGACATCTCCGGCTGCTGCTCGGCCGCCAGGAAGATCCCGAGGCTGACCGCGGCGATCACCGCGGCGACGCCGTACTGGATGAAGGCCAGTTTCTTCGCCGTGGCAGGGGTGCGGCTCGACGCGACGGTCGTGATCATCACCGCGCTGCCCGCGGCACACGCGATGAGCGCGACCTGGCTCAGCCCCATCGAGATGTTGGGCCAGCGCAGCATGGTGTCGATCAGCAGGGTCAGCGGCTCCCAGTTCAGCGCGGCGACGACGCCGAGGCTGCCCAGCGCCAGGATCATCGCGGTGCTCACGAGCGACTGCTTGTTGACCAGCGCCCAGCCGATCCGCAAGCCGGTGGCCAATCCGAGAAGACCGGCGATCACCCAGACGATCAACCAAATGCCTCTCCGAGGCGGACCTGCACGATCGACGAACGATCGGACGGCAGCCGTCCCAGCCGGTAGATGAGCAGGGCGGCGAAGTCCTCGGCCTCCTGTTCGGCGTCCTCACCGCTGGGTCCCATGCAACCGGTGCGCTGGTTGAGCATGTAGCCGATCAGATCCGAGCTCGCGAGCTCGGTGCTCTCGATCGCGGCCTGCACGACGGGAATCCCCTCGTGGCCGAGAACGAGATGGCCGAGTTCGTGGGCGAGCGTGCGGTCCCAGGCCGGCAGTCCCTGCTGGATCAGGAACACGTCCCGATCGGTGTACTGCCGCCACTGGCCGCACACACCCGGCGGCAACTCGGCGGTCGTCAGTTCGATCGGTCTGCCCCGGCTCTCGCTGACGGCCTCGACCAGCCTTGGCAGGGAGACCTCTCCCTGACGCGGAGCAAGGTCGAGTACTTCACTGACCGCACGTGTCACGCTGCGGCTCGCAGGCATTCTTCCCCCTCTCGATGTCATCCACTATGCGCCGCCGACCCTGTCCGGGTGGACGGTTCGGTGTCAGTTCATGAATCGCGCGATCCCCGTGGTCCGCACCCCCTGTGCTGCCTTGGCCTGCCGGTAGCCGAGAAGACCGCCGGCACCGGTGAGGAGCAGAATCCCGGCCAGTCCCGGCAGCGCCAGGGCCGCGATCTGCGAGACGCCGGCGCCGCGCAGATACTCCCCGTAGCCGGCGCGGCTGGCCGAGGCCGGGATCGTGACCCTGTCACCGGCGGAGGCAGGCATCGACCGGCCGGGCGCCGCGGGTGCGGCCGGCGACGCCGGTGCGGCCGCAGATGCGGGAGGCAGCGCCGCCGACGCCGGTCCGGCGCCACCGGGCGCCACCGCGGCGGGGCCGAACCCCGCCGGGCCGGCGATCACGATCGGCGCATTGATCGGCAGCTCTTCGGCGTCGGCGCTCCCGACGCTGATGCCGGGCACGACGTCGAGCACGTCGGAGCGCTGGGGGCCGAGCGCGGGCGCGGGGATCGTCGGCGGCATGCCGACGGGCCGGTCCCTGTCCTGGCTGGACACCGACGGCGGGCACTCCCACGCCGGTTCGTCGCAGCACGGCCCGGGGAGTGGGGAGTCGGGACGCTCGAGCGGCCGTTCGCCGGCGTCGGGCTTCCTCGGGGTACGGCGGGCGGGTTCGGGGTCACGGTCGGCGGCCACGTCCTCGGAGTTGCCCGATGCGGCGCGCTCAATCCTGCTCGGGCGTCCGGCATCCGGGGGTCGTGCCGGTCGGTCCGGACGGGAGCTCGCGGGCGCGGTCGCTGCCACGCTGTCGTCGCCGGACGACTCTGCCGGGTCGGCCTGCGCGGTTCCGCCGCCGAGCAGCAGGCCGGAGACGACCAGGCAGGTCGCTGCCGTGCTCCGCGCACGCGAACCCACGTCGTCACCACCCTCCGACGACGTGCCGCCGCCTGCCCGCACTGTGCTGCGATTCTCGCACAAACGGCTGGTGATGTTTGCTGTACAACGGGACGATAGTGTTGGACTTCGTGTCCGCCGCATCCCCGGCGGAATGTGCCGACGAGACCTGGGAGGCCGCTGGGATGGGTCTGTTCAAGCGACGCAAATCCCGCGCGACCCGCAAGGCGGAAGCCCGCGCGATCAAGGCCAAGGCGAAGCTCGAAGCCCGACTGTCGGCCAAGAACGAGGTTCGCAGGTTCAAGGCGGAGCAGAAGGCCCGCAACCGGGCGCTCAAAGCCCAGCTGCGGGCGCAACGGGACAGCGACCGCAACGCCCTGCGCATCGCCGAGACCGAGCTGAAGACGGTCCGCGAGGGAAAGCTGTTCTCCCCCGGCAAAATTCGGCGGTTCCTGACGATCGCGCGCCTGCTGGCGCCTGTCGCGGTCCCGCTCGTGTACCGGGCGTCGATCGCGGCGCGCGGCGTGATCGACGAGCGTCGCGCCGATCAGCTCGGCGTCCCGCTGAGCCAGCTCGGCCAGTTCTCCGGGCACGGCGCCCAGCTGTCGGCCCGCATCGCCGGTGCCGAACAGTCGCTGCGACTGCTGGCCGAGAAGCGGGCCAAGGATCAAGAAACCGCACAGTTCGTCCGCGCGATCACCGACCGGCTCAGCGATCTGGCCGCCGCGGTCGCCGCCGCCGAGAACATGCCGTCTGCCCGCCGCCGGGCCGCGCATTCGGCGATCACCGAGCAACTCGACGGAATCGACGCCGACCTGATGGCCCGCCTGGGCGTGGTCTGACCCGTTGTCCACGGCCCCTGCGCGAGTGCGCGGTACGGCGGCGGGGCTGCTGACAGCCGCGCTGACGGTGGCCGCGCACAGCGTCGGCGGGGGCGGGCTGCCGTTCGGCGTGGACGTCGTCGCGCTGGGCGTCGTCGCGGTGACCGTGGGTGCGGTGCTCGCCTCCGCGTCCCGCGGCGGTGACGTCAGGATTCTCGCGGTGGTGCTCGCCGCAGGTCAGGTCGCCGGTCACGCGGTGCTCGCCGCGCCGGGCCACCTGCACGCGGCTGCCGCGCTGCCGGCCTGGTCGATGGTCACCGCACACGTCGTCGCGGTCGTGGCCGGCGCCGCCCTCATCGGGATCGGCGAACATCTGGCCCGTGCGCTCTCGCGCGTTGTGCCGTCGGCGGCACCGGCCGGCGCCGCACCGATCGCCCCGTCCCGGCAGCCCGTGGCGCGGTCGTCGGACCATCCCCTGCTGTCGACGCTTCTTCTCGCCTCCTCGATGTCGCACCGGGGCCCGCCGGTCAGCACGCGCTGACCCGTCCCCCGACCCCTCGAAGAGAAGACAATCGAATGACTGCACTCCGGCGTGCGACGCACGCCTTCCTCCTCGTCGCGGTGATGCTCGGCCTCTCCGCGACGCTCGTCCCGACCGGAACCGCATCGGCGCACGCGACCCGCGTCGCCAGCGATCCCGCGGAGAACGCCGAGCTGGCCCGACCACCCGCGCGGGTCTCCGCGACCTTCAACGAACCGATGCAGGCGCTGTTCGCCGCCATGACCGTGGTGGGTCCCGACGGGGCCCTGTGGTCCGACGGTGACGTCGCCGTCGACGGCACGGTGATCGGTGTCGCGTTGCGGCCCGGCGGTCCGGCCGGCGAGTACACCGTGAACTACCGTGCGACCTCCGCGGACGGACACGTCGTGACCGGTTCCTGGAGCTTCCGGGTGCTCACCGCAGCCGGCCCGGCCCCGGCCACGGCGGCCCCTGTGCCGGCCGAAGCAGACGGCGCCGACGGAACCGACGGCGTGCCGGCCTGGCCGTTCGTCGCGGCGGTCACGGTGATCGTGGCTGCCGGCGCGCTGTGGGCGGTACGGCGCCGGTCGTGACGCACCGTCGCGCGGTGGCGGGCGGTGTGCTCGTCACCGTCGCGGCGTGCGTCATGGCGTGGGGCCTGGCGTATCCGGCGAGCCCTCTCGGACCCGCGGTGATGCGTGCGGTCGCCGACGCCGCCGCGGTCGCCACCCTCGGACTGGTCGTCGTCCCGCTGCTCGACGGTCCGCGCTACCGCGCCGAACTCTCCCGACGGGCGTGGCTGCCGCTCGTGGTCGCGTCGGCGACGTGGGTGGTGGCCGAGGTGGTGCGACTGACGATCACCGCCGCGGGCGCCGCCGGGACCGGGGCGACCAGCCTGGGGCTGCGCACCGCCGTCGAGTTCGCCACCCGGACCGCGCCCGGCCGCGCGGGCCTGCTGACGATCCTGGCCGCGGCGCTGGTGTGCGCGCTGGCCGTCCTGCGGATCGGTTCCGTCCCGACGGTCGTGGCGTCGGCGGGTGCGGCGGCGGTGGGGATCGTCGGGCACCCGTTGACCGGGCACCTCGCCGACAGCCCGTTCGGCGGCGTCGCGATCGCCGTGCACGCGCTGGCCGCGGCCGTGTGGTGCGGTGTGCTGGCCGCGGTGGTGCTCACCGTCGACCATCGCGGCCAGTGGGCCCGGATCCTGCCCCGGTTCTCCCGGCTGTCGTTCGGCTGTGTCGCCGCGCTGCTGGCGGGCGGGGTGGTCGGCGGGGTCGCGATGCTCACGTCTGCGGCGGATCTCTACGCGACCGGTTACGGGAGGGTGCTGACCGCGAAGATCGCCCTCACCGTCGTCCTGGTCGTGCTGGCCTGGCGCAATCGCCGGATCTGGTTGCCCGCGGCCCGCACGCACCGCAGTTCGGCGGTGCTCTCGCGGTCGCGCGCCCATGTCGAGGTGGCGTTGATGGCGGCCGCTCTGGCCGCCGCGGCGACGCTGTCGGTCACCGGCTGAGGCCGCCGGGAGCGCCTCGGGCGACCTGGCATGATGGTGCCATGTCAGACCAGCCGGACGGGCCCGACGAAAGTCCCGCAACCCCGACCCCACCGGCCACGCCGCCCCCGCCGGTGAAGAAGGCCCCCGCGAAGAAGGCTCCGGCCAAGAAAGCCCCCGCCAAGAAAGCCACCCCGGCCAAGGCTGCGCCGGCCAAGGCTGCGCCGGTCAAGAAGGCGCCCGCCAAGAAGGCCGCCGCGAAGAAGGCCCCGCCACCTCCGGCAGACGCCGTCGCCTCGGCGGCGAAAGAAGCCGCCGCACAGGCAAAGTCGACGGTTGCCACGGCCAGCACCGCGGTGACCAGCCCGCCTCCGGCACCGCCGGGACCGGCCAGCTCGTCGCGGCTCCCGCTCGCGGCGGCAGCGGTTGCCGGTGTGCTCGCGCTGGTGGTTGCGCTGCTGGTGGCACGACGCAACAGCGACGACTGACATGGCACTCACCCCCCGTCCGACCGCGGATCTGGTCGACGAGATCGGCCCCGAGGTGCGTAGCTGCGACCTGCAGATGCGTCAGTTCGGGGGCAGGTCGGAGTTCGCCGGACCCATCACCACGGTGCGGTGTTTCGAGGACAACGCCCTGCTGAAGTCTGTGCTGTCAGAACCCGGCGACGGCGGCGTACTCGTCGTCGACGGAGACGGTTCGGTGCACACCGCGCTGGTCGGCGACGTGATCGCCGAACTGGGCCGCTCCAACGGCTGGTCCGGTCTGATCATCAACGGCGCGGTCCGGGACGCCTCGACCCTGCGCACCCTCGACATCGGCATCAAGGCGCTCGGCACGAATCCGCGCAAGAGCTCCAAGACCGGCGACGGTGTGCGCGACGCGGTGGTCGAGTTCGGCGGCGTGGTGTTCACCCCCGGCGACATCGCCTACAGCGACGACGACGGGATCGTCGTCGTCACCGCCGACTGACCGAACTCGAGCGCCTCGTCGTCGACCCTGCCGCGCCGGATCAGCTGCAGGTCGAACAGATAGTTCTGTTTCAGCCGCCACGGTGCGCGCGAGCCCGCCTTGGGCAGGTGGTCCAGTGCGCGCAGCACGTATCCGGGAGTGAAGTCCAGCAGCGGACGCTCGTCGACACCACCGCCCGGATGCCGAGGCTCCATGCGGGTGTAGGAGTGCTCGTCCATGTGGTTGATGATGCGGCAGAAGAACTCGGAGACCAGGTCTGCTTTCAGCGTCCACGAGGCGTTGGTGTACCCGATCGTGAACGCGAGGTTGGGCATACCGGTGAGCAGCATGCCCTTGTAGGCCATGGTGTCGCTGAGCTCGATCACCTCGCCGTTGCGTGAGATCACCGCACCGCCGAACAGCCGCAGGTTCAAACCGGTTGCGGTGACGCTGATGTCGGCATCCAGATGCTGCCCCGAGGACAGCGTGATGCCGGTCCTGTCGAACCTCTCGATGGTGTCGGTGACGACGTCGGCCCTACCCGTGCGGATGGTCTCGAACAGATCGCCGTTGGGCGCCAGGCACAACCGCTGGTCCCACGGGTTGTAGCTCGGGCCGAAATGCCGTGCGACGTCGTAACCTTCGGGCAGCCGCCGCTGCGCCATCGTCATCAGCGTCCGGCGCATGAATCTCGGGAAACGCCGCGACAGCTGGTACTGCACCGACTGGAACAGGATGCTCTTCCAGCGGTTCACGACGTAGGCAGCACCGGTGGGCAGCGTCTTGTTGGTCCGTACCGTGAACGGGTCCACGTCGGGCAGCGCGCCGACGTAGGTCGGTGAGCGCTGCAGCATCGTCACATGTCCGGCACCTGAATCAGCAAGTGCCGGAACGAGAGTCACCGCGGTCGCACCGCTGCCGATGACGACGACGCGCTTGCCGGTGTAGTCGAGGTCCTCGGGCCAGTGCTGCGGATGGATGATCGGGCCTTCGAAGTCCTGCGCGCCGGCGAACTCCGGGGAGTAGCCGCGGTCGTAGTCGTAGTAGCCGCTGCACGCCATCAGATAGCGCGCACTGATCTCGACCCGCTCGCCTCCGCGCTCGACGTGCACGGTCCATCGGTTGTCGGCGTCCGACCAGTCCGCGGCGACCATCCGGTGGCCGTAGCGGATGTGCCGGTCGATCCCGAACTCGGCGACGGTCTCCCTCAGATAGGCCATGATCGACGGACCGTCGGCGATCGCCTTCTCCGATGTCCACGGCTTGAACCGGAAGCCGAGTGTGAACATGTCGGAGTCCGAGCGGATGCCGGGGTATCTGAACAGGTCCCAGGTGCCGCCGAGATCGTCGCGGCCCTCCAGGATCACGAAGCTCTTGCCCGGGCAGCGGTTCTGCAGGTGCCAGGCCGCGCTGATGCCGGAGATGCCGGCCCCGACGACGACGACGTCGACTTCTTCGGTCATCTTCACAAAGCTAACGGCGATCTGTCGGTCGTCAATGCGAACATGTGTTCGTGTCGGGTATCGCCTCTTCGGGGCCGTCGGGTCGGACGGCGGCGATCCTGCACGCGGATCTCGACTCGTTCTACGCCTCGGTCGAACAGCGTGACGATCCGTCGCTGCGGGGTCGTCCCGTGCTCGTCGGCGGCGGGGTCGTGCTCGCCGCGAGTTACGAGGCGAAGGCGTTCGGGGTGCGCACGGCGATGGGCGGCCGTCAGGCCCGGGCGCTGTGCCCGCAGGCGATCGTCGTCGCGCCGAGGATGCGGGCGTACTCGGATGCCAGCGCGGCGGTGTTCGAGGTGTTCCGCGATACCACGCCCGTCGTCGAGCCGGTGTCGGTCGACGAGGCGTTTCTGGATGTGTCGGGGTTGCGCCGGGTTTCGGGGACGCCGGTGCAGATCGCCACGCGCCTGCGTGAACGCGTGCGCGACGAGGTCGGTCTGCCGATCACGGTGGGCATCGCGCGCACGAAGTTCCTGGCGAAAGTGGCCAGCCAGGAGGCCAAGCCCGACGGACTGCTGCTGGTACCGCCCGACCGTGAGCTCGCGTTCCTGCATCCACTGCCCGTGCGACGGCTGTGGGGCGTCGGCGCCAAGACCGCGGACAAACTGCGCGCGCACGGTATCGAGACGGTAGCCGATGTCGCCGAGCTGAGCGAGACCACCCTGAGCTCGCTGGTCGGTGGAGCGATGGGCCGGCAGCTGTTCGCGCTGGCGCACAACGTGGATCGCCGTCGGGTGGTGACGGGTCAGCGGCGGCGCTCGGTCGGCGCGCAGCGCGCACTGGGACGGGCGGGCAGCGCGATGACCGCCGACGAGGTGGACGCGGTGGTGGTGAACCTGATCGACCGCATCACCCGGCGCATGCGGGCCGCCGACCGGACGGGCCGCACGGTGGTGCTGCGACTGAGATTCGCCGACTTCAGCCGCGCGACGCGCTCGCACACGATGCCGTGGGCGACCGCGTCGACGGACGCGATTCTGGATGCGGCGCGGGGTCTGGTCGCCGCCGCGGCGCCGTTGATCGGTGAGCGCGGTCTGACGTTGATCGGTTTCGCGGTGTGCAACATCGACCGCGACGGTGCCCAGCAGATGGAATTGCCGTTCGCCTCGCCTGCCGAGGCGCGGGATCCGCTCGGCGTGGACCTCGCGATCGATCGGGTGCGCGGCCGCTACGGCAACGCCGCGCTCACGCGGGGTGTGCTCCTCGGGCGCGACCCGGGCTGGGAGGTGCCCATGCTCGCCGAGTGAACCAACCCGACTGAGTCAGGACGAGGTCCATTCCAGCAGGCGCTGCGCCGGCCAGGTGTTGACGATGCGGTCGGCCTCCAGGCCGGCGTCCAGGGCGCGCTGGGCGCCGTAGCCGAGAAACTCCAACTGCCCGGGCGCGTGGGAGTCGGTGTCGATCGAGAAGACGCACCCGATCTCCATCGCGAGGTTCAACAGGCGGGTCGGTGGATCGCGGCGCTCGGGGCGCGAGTTGATCTCGACGGCCGTGCCGGCGTCACGGCACAGGCTGAACACCTTCTCCGCGTCGAATTTCGACTCGGGTCGCATGCCCCGGCCGCCGGTGACGAGCCGGCCGGTGCAGTGTCCGAGGACATCGGTGTGCGGGTTGGCGACGGCGGTGAGCATCCGCCGCGTCATCGCGGGCGCGTCCATCGCCAGTTTGGAGTGGACGCTGGCGACGACGATGTCGAGCCGTTCGAGGAGTTCGTCTTCCTGGTCGAGGGATCCGTCTTCGAGGATGTCGACTTCGATGCCGGTGAGAATCCGCATCGGGGCGACGGTGTCGCGGATCTCGTCGATCACGTCGAGTTGCTCCCGCAGGCGCTCGGGGGACAGACCGTTGGCGATGCGCAGGCGCGGTGAGTGATCGGTCAGCGCGCAGTACTCGTGGCCGAGGTCGCGGGCGGCCAGCATCATCTCCTCGATCGGCGCCGACCCGTCCGACCAGTTGGAGTGCACGTGCAGGTCACCGCGCAGTGCGGCGCGGATGTCGCCACCGCCGAGGTCTTCGGCGTTCTCGCGCAATTCGACCAGCACATCGGGTTCGGCGCCGGCCCACGCCTGGGCGATGACCTTCGCGGTCTTGGGACCGATCTTGGGCAGGGACTGCCAGCTGTTGGCCACCCCGTGCTTCTCGCGCTGGGCGTCGGTCAGCGACTCGACGACGTCGGCGGCGGTGCGGTAGGCCATCACCCGGCGCGGGTCCTCGCGGGCGCGGTCCTTGTAGTACGCGATCTGACGCAGCGCAGTGACCGGGTCCATACCTCCAGTGTGCCCGGATCGCTCGGATCCATGGATACACTGATTGCGAAATCGTTCAATCCATCAATCCGCAAGGTTCGCCGATGCCCCATCGTTCCCCCGCCGAACAGCAGCGACCGCTCTACGAGATCAAGGCCAACCTGTTCAAGGCGCTCGCCCACCCCGCCCGCATCCGCGTGCTCGAGATCCTCGCCACCGCCGATGATCCCGTCTCGGTCAGCGACATGCTCGCCGACACCGGTTTCGAAGCCACGCTGCTGTCGCAACACCTCGCCGTCCTGAAAAAGCACCAAGTGGTGACCGCACGCCGCGTCGGCAACTCCGTGTTCTACGAACTGGCCCACCCTCTGGTCTCCGAACTCCTGGTGATCGCCCGCACGTTCCTGGCCGACACGCTCGCCGGCCGGCGCGATCAGCTCAGGTCGATCAAGGCACTGCCCCCGCTGCCGGGGCGGGCATGATCACCATCGGCAGGCTCGGCCGGCTCCTCCCCCAGCGGAGCGACTACACCGACCTGCGGCGCTCGTGGCGGGCCGACCTGCTGGCCGGCGTCACGGTCGGCGTGGTGGCCCTTCCGCTGGCCCTGGCGTTCGGCATCAGCTCCGGGGTGGGGGCGGCGGCAGGGCTGATCACCGCCGTGGTGGCCGGGCTGGTGGCGGCCGTGTTCGGCGGTTCCTCGGTTCAGGTCTCCGGACCCACCGGCGCGATGGCCGTCGTGCTCGCGCCGATCGTCGCCATGCACGGCCTGGGCAGCATCGCGTTGGTGACGGTGCTCGCCGGCCTGCTCGTGCTTCTCGCCGGCGTGACCGGGCTCGGCCGGGCCGTCACGTTCATCCCGTGGCCCGTCATCGAGGGGTTCACCCTCGGCATCGCCGCGATCATCTTCCTGCAGCAGATCCCGGCGGCGTTCGCCGCCGGCGGCCCGCCGGGCGAACGGACCCTGCCCGCGGCGTGGCACGTCGTGACCCACGCCGACTGGTCGGAGGCGGTGAAGTCCCTGGGTGTGATCGCGTTCGTCGTCGCGCTGATGGTCGCGCTCCCCCGGATCCACCGGGCCATCCCGGAGTCCCTCGCCGCGGTCGTCGGCGCCACCGTGGCCGTCGGCGTCCTGGGCATCTCGGTCGCCACGATCGGTGAGCTGCCCTCGCATCTGCCCGCACCCATGCTGCCCCAGATCGTCCCGGGGGCGCTTCGCGATCTGTTCGGAGCGGCGCTGGCCATCGCGGCGCTGGCCGCCATCGAATCGCTGCTCTCGGCGCGCGTCGCGGCCACCATGGCGCCGACGGGCCCCTACGACCCCGACCGCGAACTCGTCGGCCAGGGACTGGCCTCCGTGGCGTCGGGCGCCTTCGGCGGGATGCCCGCCACCGGCGCGATCGCGCGCACCGCCGTCAACGTCCGCTCGGGTGCCCGCACCCGCCTCGCCGCCGTCGTGCACTCGGTCGTGCTGCTCGGCGTCGTCTATCTGGCCACCGGGCCGGTGGCGGCGATCCCGCTGGCCGCGCTGTCCGGGGTGCTGATGGTGACGTCGTTCCGGATGATCTCGCGCTCGACGATGCGCAAGATCCTGACCTCGACGCGGTCGGACGCCACGACGTTCGTGCTGACCGCCGTCGTCACCGTGTGCTTCGACCTGATCGAGGCGGTCCAGATCGGCATCCTGGTCGCGGCGTTCTTCGCCCTGCGCAGCGTCGCGCGGCGCAGCAGCGTGGTGCGTGAGGAGCTGCCCCCCCCACCGCCCGGGCGACGAGGAGATCGCGCTGCTGCGCCTCGACGGTGCCATGTTCTTCGGTGCGGCCGAACGGATCTCGAATGCGATCGTCGACGGCGACCATCCCCGCACATCGGTCGTGATCATCCGGATGTCGCAGCTCGGCATGCTCGATGCGACGGGCGCGAATACCCTGGCACAGATCTGTACCGAGTTGGAGGCCCGCGGCATCACCGTGATCATCAAGGGTGTGCGTCCCGAACACAGCGCGTTGCTGGCCAACGTCGGAGTGTTCGAATCCCTGCGCCACGAGCGGCATCTGGTGGACACCCTCGACGAGGCGATCGATCACGCCAGGACGCACGCGCGGCGTCAACCGCACTGAGTCAGGCGGCGGACCACGACGGATCGCGTCCCGTCATCGCGATCACCCGGTCGAGCAGGGGCGCGTCGTCGGGCACGGGCACCGGCGCGTCGAACAGCCCCTCCACCGGGCCGTCGGCGGTGAACGCCGCCAGGTGTCCGTGCACCGCGGCGAGCGTCTCGCCGTCGACCTCATAGGGAAGGCCGGCGGAGACGGCGACATCCCAGCCGTGCACCACGACCTCGGTCAGCGCGATCAGACCGCCGACGTCGGCGGGGAAGTCCACTCCGCCGGCGCGCGACATCCCCTCCCACGCCGCCGGCTCCCGCCACGCCGACGCCAGGCTTGCCAGCCTGGACGGGTAGGACTCCCGCCAGCCGTCCTCCACCCCGTCGCCCATCTCCGGCGGGGTGTCGGTCAGAGGGCCGAACTCCTTGCGCGCCGCCGCGTCGAACGCCAGTGCCAGCCCGCCGATGTGGGCGATCAATGCCCCGAGGTCCATGCCGCTGCACGGCGTGGCGGCGCTCAGCTGGTCGTCACGCACGCGGTCGAGAAGTCCGGCGGTGCCCGCGCACGCCGCAGTCATGTCGATCATGTCGGTACTGACCCTTGCAGCGCCCGGAACTCATCACAGGCGATCGGCCTACAGTCGGCGGGGTGAGATTTGCATTCAAGACCTCCCCGCAGAACACCACCTGGTCGGACATGCTCACGGTCTGGAAGGCCGCCGACGACATCGACGTCTTCGAATCCGGCTGGACCTTCGACCACTTCTACCCGATCTTCTCGGACCCGACCGGGCCGTGCCTGGAAGGTTGGGTCACGCTGACCGCGCTGGCCCAGGCGACCACCCGGCTGCGGGTGGGCGTCCTGGTCACCGGTATCCACTACCGCCACCCCGCGGTCCTCGCCAACATGGCCTCCGCACTCGACATCGTCTCCGGCGGACGGCTCGAGCTCGGCATCGGCGCGGGCTGGAATGAGGAGGAGTCCGGCGCGTACGGCATCGAGCTGGGCAGCATCACGGAGCGGTTCGATCGCTTCGAGGAGGCCTGTCAGGTGCTGCGGGGGTTGCTCTCGCAGGAGACCACGACGTTCGACGGCAGGTTCTATCAGCTCAAGGACGCCCGCAACGAGCCGAAAGGACCGCAGCAGCCACACCCGCCGATCTGTATCGGGGGCAACGGAGAGAAGCGCACGCTGCGTATCACCGCGCAGTACGCCGACCACTGGAACTACGTCGGCGGAACGCCCGAGGAGTTCGCGCGCAAGCGCGATGTGCTGGCCGCGCACTGCGCGGACATCGGGCGGGATCCGAAGGAGATCATGCTGTCGGCCCATGTGCGACTCGGCGCGGATCTCGATGTCGACAAGGTCATCGCTGAGGCCGCTGCGCTCGGCGACGAAGGACTGGACCTCGCGATCGTCTACCTGCCGCCACCGTACGACCCGGCCGTGCTCGAGCCGCTGGCCGAGAAGATCCGCGCGTCCGGGCTGCTCGACAGCAACGTCGACGGATGATCACGGTTCGATAACGTCCGGCAAACACTCCGTCGCCGGCGTCGCCGCGGCGACAGCAGCCGCCGCGGGTTCGCTAGACGCCGAAGCGGAGGAGTTCGTCGGGGGTGATGAGCCGCTCCGCTTTCGCGGGAAATTCACGGCTCTTGACCGGGTGTCGGAACAATGTCCAGGCGATTCGACCCACCCGTGTCCGGGTAATCGGGCTGCGACTCATGGCGATTACTCCTGCGGTGTGCAATAGCTGAACCGGGGAGCCACATTACCCCAGCCCCCTCACCGAGTCATTAGATACCTGCCCTCCGGCAAACTGCCGGAGGCACGCCGATGAATGATCGGATGTTTTTGGAGTGACTGGTGTTACTGCTGTGACTCCACGAGACCGCGCCGTGACCTACCGCAAGCGCTCATCGCTGGGGCGCGGCGGTGGGCTTGATCGGCGCCGGCAGCGCCGAGTTGCCCATCAGGTACTTGTCCACCGCTGCCGCGGCCGCACGACCCTCCGCGATCGCCCACACGATCAGCGACTGCCCACGGCCCATGTCCCCGGCGACGTAGACGCCCGGGACCGAGGTCGCGAACGCATCGTCGCGCGTGACGTTGCCGCGCTCGTTGAACTCGACCCCGAGGTCCGACAGCAACCCTTCGCGCTCGGGACCGGTGAAGCCCATCGCCAGCAGCACGAGATCGGCGTCCATCTCGAAGTCCGAGCCTTCGACCTTCTCGAACTTGCCCGCGTTCATCACGACCTCGTGCGCGCGCAGCCCGGTCACCTTGCCGTCGGAACCGACGAACGCCTCGGTGTTGACCGAGTAGACGCGCTCGCCGCCCTCCTCGTGGGCGGACGTCACGCGGAACATCAGCGGGTACGTCGGCCACGGCGTCGAGTCCGCCCGCGTCTCCGGCGGTCGCGGCATGATCTCGAACTGGTGCACGCTGACCGCACCCTGCCGGTGCGACGTCCCGAGGCAGTCGGCGCCGGTGTCGCCGCCGCCGATGATGATGACCTTCTTGCCCTTCGCGGTGATCGGCGGTTCGCCGTCCTCGTCGAGCACAGAGTCCTTGAGATCGCCGGTGGCAAACCTGTTGGCCCACGGCAGGAATTCCATGGCCTGGTGGATCCCGTCGAGCTCACGGCCCGGAATCGGCAGATCCCGGCGCGCGGTCGCACCGCCGGCGAGCACCACCGCGTCGAACTCCTGACGCAGCTGCGCGGCCGTGATGTCCTTGCCGACGTTCACCCCGGTGCGGAATTCGGTTCCCTCGGCGCGCATCTGATCGAGGCGCCGATCGATGTGATGCTTCTCCATCTTGAACTCGGGGATGCCGTAGCGCAGCAGCCCGCCGATGCGGTCGTCACGCTCGAACACCGTCACCCGGTGACCGGCCCGCGTGAGCTGTTGCGCCGCAGCCAAACCCGCCGGACCCGAACCGACGACGGCCACGGTCTTGCCCGTCAGCTTCGTCGGCGGCAGCGGCACCACCCAGCCCTCGTCGAACGCGTTGTCGATGATCTCGACCTCGACCTGCTTGATCGTGACCGGGTCCTGGTTGATGCCGAGCACGCAGGACCCCTCGCACGGCGCCGGGCACAGCCGACCCGTGAACTCCGGGAAGTTGTTGGTGGCGTGCAGACGCTCGATCGCGTCGCGCCACCGGCCGGTGCGCACCAGGTCGTTCCACTCCGGGATCAGGTTCCCCAGCGGGCAGCCGTTGTGGCAGAACGGGATACCGCAGTCCATGCAGCGGGTGGCCTGCACCTTGAGGGTGTCGTGGGAGAAGTCCTCGTAGACCTCTTTCCAGTCCTTGAGGCGCAGGTCGACCGGACGGCGCTTGGCCGTCTCGCGGTGGGTGTACTTGAGGAAGCCGCGCGGATCAGCCATTTGCGGCCGCCATGATCGCCTCGGCGACGCCGTTCTCGTCGGCACCGGCCCGTTCGGCTTCGGCGATCGCCTCCAGCACGCGCTTGTAGTCGCGCGGCATCACCTTCTTGAAGTGCACCTGTTCACCGCTCCAATCGGCCAGGATCCGCTGTCCCACCGCGGAATCGGTGGCATCAACGTGCGCCTGGATCATGCCGTGGACGAACACGGCGTCGTCTGAATCGCTGTCGCCGAGACTTTCCAGCTCGACCATCTCGGCGTTGAGATTGCCGGCGAGCGCGTCCTGCGGGTCGTAGACGTAGCCGACCCCGCCGGACATGCCGGCGGCGAAGTTACGGCCCGTCGGACCGAGGATGACCACGCGGCCACCGGTCATGTACTCGCAGCCGTGGTCACCGACGCCCTCGACGACGGCGTGGGCTCCCGAGTTGCGGACGGCGAACCGCTCGCCCACCTGGCCGCGCAGGAACATCTCCCCGCTCGTGGCGCCGAAGAGCACCACGTTGCCGGCGATGATGTTGTCCTCGGCGACATAACCTTCGGGGGCGTTGTCCGAGGGCCGGACCACGACCCGGCCTCCGGAGAGTCCCTTGCCGACGTAGTCGTTGGCGTCGCCGTACACCCGCAGCGTGATGCCCTTGGGCAGGAACGCCCCGAAACTGTTACCCGCCGACCCCTCGAACGTGATGTCGATGGTGCCGTCCGGGAGCCCCTGTCCGCCATAGGCTTTGGTGACCTCGTGGCCGAGCATCGTGCCGACGGTGCGGTTGACGTTGGCGATCGTCGTCGAGAAACGCACCGGGGTTCCGTTGTCGATCGCTTCCCGGCTCTGCGTGATCAGCTGCTGATCCAGCGCCTTGTCCAGACCGTGGTCCTGCCGCGAGCTGCAGTACAGATCCTGGTTCATGAACGCCGAATCGGGCTCGTGCAGAACAGGAGTCAGGTCGAGCTTGTGAGCCTTCCAGTGCTCGGCGGCCTGCGTGGTGTCCAGCGCGCCGACCTGTCCGACCATTTCGTTGACGGTCCGGAAGCCCAGCTCCGCCATCAGTTCCCGCACTTCTTCGGCGATGAACATGAAGAAGTTCTCCACGAACTCCGGCTGGCCGTTGAAACGCTTGCGCAGCACCGGGTTCTGGGTGGCGACGCCCACGGGGCAGGTGTCGAGGTGGCAGACGCGCATCATGATGCAGCCGGCCACCACCAGCGGGGCGGTCGCGAAGCCGAACTCCTCGGCTCCGAGCAGCGCGGCGACCACGACGTCGCGACCGGTCTTGAGCTGACCGTCGACCTGCACGACGATGCGATCACGCAAACCGTTGAGCAGCAACGTCTGCTGGGTCTCGGCCAGGCCGAGCTCCCACGGCGCACCGGCGTGCTTCATCGACGTCAGCGGCGTCGCGCCGGTGCCGCCGTCGTGACCCGAGATCAGCACCACATCGGCGTGCGCCTTCGACACACCGGCCGCCACCGTTCCCACTCCGTTTTCGGAGACCAGCTTCACGTGCACGCGGGCCTGCGGATTGGCGTTCTTCAGGTCGTGGATCAGCTGTGCGAGATCCTCGATCGAGTAGATGTCGTGGTGCGGCGGCGGGGAGATCAGGCCGACGCCCGGTGTGGAGTGGCGCACCTCGGCCACCCACGGGTACACCTTGTGACCCGGAAGCTGCCCGCCCTCACCGGGTTTGGCCCCCTGGGCCATCTTGATCTGGATGTCGGTGCAGTTCGTCAGGTAGTGGCTCGTCACTCCGAAACGGCCGGACGCCACCTGCTTGATCGCGCTGCGACGCCAGTCGCCGTTCTCATCACGGTCGAAGCGCGAGACCGATTCCCCGCCCTCGCCCGAGTTCGACCGTCCGCCGAGGCGGTTCATCGCGATCGCGAGGGTCTCGTGGGCCTCGGCCGAGATCGAGCCGTAGCTCATCGCGCCCGTCGAGAACCGCTTGACGATCTCGCTCGCGGGTTCCACCTCGTCGAGCGGAACGGACGGGCGCTCGCCGTCGCGGAACTTCAGCAGACCGCGCAGCGAGGCCATCCGCTCGCTCTGGTCGTCGACGAGCTGGGTGTACTCCTTGAAGATCGAGTACTGCCCGGTGCGCGTCGAGTGCTGCAGCTTGAACACCGTGTCCGGGTTGAACAGGTGATACTCGCCCTCGCGGCGCCACTGGTACTCACCGCCGACCTCGAGCTCGCGGTGCGCCCACTCGTCGGGGCGGTCCAGGTAGGCCAGCGCGTGCCGGGAGGCGATGTCGGCGGCGATGTCGTCGAGGTCGATGCCGCCGACCGGACAGGTCAGCCCGGTGAAGTAGTCGTCGAGCACCTGCTGGTTGATGCCGATTGCCTGGAACAGCTGCGCGCCGGTGTAGGACGCGAGCGTGGAGATGCCCATCTTGGACATCACCTTCAGCACGCCTTTGCCGGCGGCCTTGACGTAGTTGGCCTTGGCCTGATCGCTGGTGATGTCGGTGATGACTCCGCGATCGACCATGTCCTCGATCGACTCGAACGCCATGTACGGGTTGATCGCGGCGGCGCCGAAGCCGCACAGCGCGGCCATGTGATGCACCTCGCGGGCGTCACCGGCCTCGACGATGAGCCCGACCTGGGTGCGGGTGCGCTCGCGGACGAGGTGGTGGTGCACCGCGGACACGCTGAGCAGCGACGGGATCGGCGCCATCTGCTCGTCGGACTCGCGGTCGGAGAGCACGATGATGCGCGCGCCGTCACGGATCGCCGACGACACCTTGGCGCGGACGTTGTCGAGCGCCTCCTTGAGGCCCTGCCCGCCGCGGTTGACCGGGTACAGGCAACGGATCACCGCGGCGCGCATGCCGTGCTTGTGGCCGCGGATCTCGTGGTCGGGGTCGACGCAGATCAGCTTCGACAGCTCGGCGTTGCGCAGGATCGGCTGGGGCAGCACGATCTGGCGACACGATTCCGGGCCGGGGTTGAGCAGGTCGCCCTCGGGCCCCATCGCACCTTGCAGGCTGGTGACGACCTCTTCGCGGATGGCGTCCAGCGGCGGGTTGGTGACCTGGGCGAACAGCTGCTGGAAGTAGTCGTAGAGCATCCGGGGACGCGACGACAGCACGGCGATCGGGGTGTCGGTGCCCATCGAACCCAGCGCCTCGGCGCCGTTGCGCGCCATCGGCGCGACCAGCAGGTTGAGCTCCTCGTAGGTGTAGCCGAAGATCTGCTGGCGCAGCACCACGCGGTGGTGCGGCATCCGCACGTAGTCGCCCGGGGGCAGCTCGTCGAGCTGGAACAGCCCCGCGTCGAGCCATTCCTGGTACGGGTGTTCGGCGGCGAGCTGAGCCTTGATCTCCTCGTCGTCGACGATGCGGCCCTGCGCGGTGTCGACGAGGAACATGCGGCCGGGCTGCAGGCGCATCTTCTTGACGACCGTGGACGGGTCGAGGTCGAGTACGCCGGCTTCGGAGGCCATCACGACGAGGCCGTCCTCGGTGACCCAGATGCGCGACGGGCGCAGACCGTTGCGGTCGAGCACCGCGCCGATCACGGTGCCGTCGGTGAAGCACACCGCGGCAGGGCCGTCCCACGGCTCCATCAGCGAGTCGTGGAACTCATAAAAGGCCCGGCGGGCGGGGTCCATGCTTTCGTGCCGCTCCCACGCCTCGGGGATCATCATCAGCACGGCGTGCGGCAGGCTGCGGCCGCCGAGGTGCAGCAGTTCGAGCACCTCGTCGAAGCGGGCGGTGTCCGACGCCCCGGGGGTGCAGATCGGGGTGATCTTGTCGAGGTCGGCCTTGGCGCCGAACACGTCGGTCTTGATCAGCGCCTCACGCGCCCGCATCCAGTTCTCGTTGCCGGTGACGGTGTTGATCTCGCCGTTGTGGGCGACGCGGCGGAACGGGTGGGCCAGCGGCCACGACGGGAACGTGTTGGTGGAGAAGCGGGAGTGCACGATGCCCAGCGCGCTGGTCATCCGCTCGTCCTGCAGGTCCAGGTAGAAGGCCTTGAGCTGCGGGGTCGTCAGCATGCCCTTGTAGACGAACGTCTGCCCCGACAGGCTCGGGAAGTACACGGTCTCGCGGCCCGGACCGTCCTGACCCGGACCCTTGGTGCCCAGCTCGTGCTCGGCGCGCTTGCGCACGACGTAGGCACGGCGCTCGAGGTCCATACCTTCGGCGCCGGCCATGAACACCTGGCGGAAGGTGGGCATCGCGTCGCGGGCCAGCGCGCCCAGCGACGAGTCGTCGGTCGGCACGTCGCGCCAGCCCAGCACCCGCAGGCCCTCGGCCTCGGCGATCTTCTCGACGGACTCGCAGGCGGTGGCGGCGTCCTTGGCCGACTGCGGCAGGAATGCGATGCCCGTGGCGTAGCTGCCGGGCTCGGGCAGGTCGAAGCCGCAGACGGCCCGGAAGAACTCGTCGGGGACCTGCAGCAGGATGCCCGCGCCGTCGCCGGTGTTCGGCTCGGCGCCCTGGGCACCGCGGTGCTCGAGGTTCAGCAGCGCCGTGATGGCCTTTTCGACGATGTCCCGGCTGCGACGGCCGTGGATGTCGGCAACCATCGCCACACCACAGGAGTCGTGCTCGAATGCGGGGTCATACAGGCCTTGACGACTGGGCGCCATTCCCACCTACCTCTAAGTGCACACGTCTCGACTGCAGAGTTACGGATGGCAACCGTTGCCGAGAGTGTTAGCCGGTCTGGCGGAGGAGGCACCTTCATGCAGCATTGAACGACGGCCCTTTTCCCACGCGCCACGAGTGTTGAAAACGATATGACAAAAGGGCCCTGACATGCCAACTTAGCCCGACCTAACTAGGTTCGCCGCCCGGCCACCCGGCGTGAACGACCTGCGCGTGGGTCACTGGCGAATAACGTTGCCACCAGCCCACTTTCACGCTGCCGCTGGCTGAAACCCGGCAGTGAGGGACAGGTCACATCGGGCTGCCGGCGTGTGGGATTGTTTGCTGACTGGTGTCATTTCTAGGCTCTGCGCTGCACAGACCGCAACTGTGCACTTTGCGCAAAGCCTTTCTGGATTCTTAGAAATCGCTCGCACCCGGAATCGGCCGCCCGCTCGGCTGTGGCAAACTCCGCGCGCCCCGTAATCGACTGCGGCGCAGCCTCTTTGCCAGGTAGATACCCCGTGGGGGTACCGGGCCGGACCGTCCGCGGTCAGGCTGCACCTATGCCGTATCCGCTGACCACGCCGCTGGGCCGCTTCGGGATCGAGACCGCCCTGGAGAGCAGCGAACGCTGCGTCGCCACGATCCCGGTGGGCGGCCTGCGTAACCCGCTCACCGGCGAGCAGACCCTCGCGCCGCTGGCCATGCTGGTCGACCACATCGGTGGCTTGATCAACCACGCGCGCCGCGACCTTGACGAGTGGACCGTGTCCAGCGAACTCGCGCTCGAGATCGTCCCCGAGGCGACGGAGGTGCTCGCCTCCTCGCCCGACGCCCTCGTCGTCGGGACCTCGCAGCCATTGGGGTCCAAGGGCAGGGGTGCGCTGGGAATGTGTGAACTCGCCGTGGCCGGCACCGTGATCGCTACGGCGACGGTGCGCTCGTTCTACATCACCGTCCCCGGTTCGTTGACGGCGTGGCCGCAGGACCCGGCGGGGTCACTGCCGGGCCCGGAGCTGGGCCGGCTGATGGCGGTCAGCGCCGGCGAGACGGGAGGCACCTCCTCGGTGCTGGTCCAGCACGACGACCCGGTGCTCAACAACAGCGTCGGCGCCGTACACGGCGGCGTGTCGTCGATGGGCCTGGAGCTCGTCGGTTCGGCGACCCTCAACCGGGACCCTGAGGGCGCGCCCTACCGGACGGCGTCGCTGCGGGTGAACTTCCTGCGGCCGTTTCACGGCGGCGGTGAGGCCCACTACCGCGCCACACCCTCGCACCTTGGCCGCAGCAGCGGAGTCGCCGAGGCGGAGGCGGTGGGTCGTGACGGTCGCGTGGCACTGATCGCCCGCGTCACCGCCTACCGCTGAGACGACGACACTGAACGACGAACGCCGCCGGGGAGCTCGTCGGCCACCCGGTAAGGGCCGACTGCTCCCCGGCGGCAGTCTTTGCCGTCCGGAGACTGAGTCAGGACTTGTTCTTGGCCTTCGACGCCGCGGCCTTCTCGCTGGTGGCGCCCTCGTTGACGAGTTCGCCACCCGAGTTCTCCAGGTGCGCACGCACGAACCACTGGAACTTCTCCAGCTCGGCGGCGTGTCCGATCAGCATGTCCTCCGACACCGGATCGAGCTCGCCGAGGCGCTCGATGCTCTTGCGGGTGTCTTCGATGACGCCGGTGTAGACGAGGTCCAGCGCGGCCAGGTGCGCCTGCACGGTGTCACGGTTGACCGAGTAGTCGTCCCAGGTGCGGTCGCTGATGATCGCGCCGGGCGTGCCCAGTGGCGCGGTGCCCAGTGCGGCGATGCGCTCGGCGGCCTCGTCGGCGTACCCGCGGACGAGCTCGACCTGAGGGTCGATCATCTCGTGGACGCCGATGAAGTTGGGTCCCACGACATTCCAGTGCACATGCTTGAGTGTCAGATGCAGGTCGTTGTACCTGCTGAGCGCCTTCTGCAGCAGCTCGGCGACTTCGGCCCCCTGCTTGTCGGACAGGCCGGGAACGGTGAACGTAGTCATTACTACTCCTTCGAGATCTACTGTCCCGCGACGTGTACCCGAGTGTGTGGGCAGGTAATCACCTGTGACATCCAGGTCACAGATGAGGTCACAGATCGGCGAGGTTCGGGATCGACAGCCGTGGCCCGAAACGCGGATTGACCGTCATACCACTGACTTCCAGCATGCGGACCGCACGGTGCCGGTGGGGCCGCAGAGGCTCGAGCAGCTCGACCATCGCCGCGTCGTCGATGGGATGCCCGAGCAGGGTCCACCCGACGATCTTGGCCAGGTGGTAGTCCCCGACCGACAGTGCGTCGGCGTCACCGAACGCGCGCTGCGCCGTCTCGGCGGCGGTCCAGACACCGATGCCGGGCAGGGACATCATCGCAGTTCGGGCCGCCTCCGGAGACCTGCCGATCAATCTCTCCAGCGCATCGGCGCGCTGGGCGCAGCCGACCACGGTGCGGGCCCGGCCGGGGTCGACGTTGGCGAGGTGGAACTTCCACGACGGGATGCGCCGCCACGTCTCCGGGGTCGGCGGAACCCGCATGTGGGCGGGCGCGGGGCCGGGCGCGGGCGCCCCGTACTCAGTGACCAGTTGTCGCCACGACCTGCGGGCGTCCTTGCCGACGACGCGCTGCTCCAGGATCGCGGGCACGAGGGCCTCCAGGACCCGGCCCGTGCGGCCCAGCCGCAGGTGCGCAGCTCTGCCCGCGGCCTTGGCGACCGTCGGATCCGCAGGGTCGAACCCGGTGGCGTCGTCGTCGGCGCCCAGCAACGCGGGCAGGCCCTCGGTGAACTCGGCCGCGCCCGGTCCCCACGCCTCGTAGTCGATGGTGTCGCGCGCACTGTGGCTGATCCGGGCGGTCACCGGACCGCTGCGCATCAGGCTGGTCCGCCAGATCGCGCCGTCAGGGGCGTCGTGGTAGCACGGGTCGGCCCTGCCGCGGCGCAACGGCGACAGCGTCCACCCCGGCCTGACCGGCCCGGGGAACACGACGCCGGCCGTACTACCCGTCATCGACACTGACGTCGGCCTTGTCCGGGTAGAACGCGACGTGGCCGGCGATCTGGGCCACCGCCGGGTACGGCTCCCGGTAGGTCCAGACCGCGTCGGTGACGGTGCTGCCGCCCGCGGTGACGTCGAAGTAGCCGGCGTCTCCCTTGAACGGGCAGTACGTCGCGGTGTCGCTGGGACTCAGCCGGCCGGGGAGGACATCACCGATCGGGATGTACTGCACCGCAGGGTAACTGGCCTCTTGAAGTGTCAATGCGGCGTCGGTTTCGGCGACGACGTCGCCGTTGACCCGCACGACGACGTGCCGTCCGGTGGGGACGACGGTGATCGGGTGCGACGGGGAGGGCTCGTGGATGGGGCGATCGGTCATGTCTCCATTCAACGCCCCGTGATCCTGTTCGCGACGAGGGCGATCGGCGACGTGCGCTTCGTTCCGCGCGCCTCGTGCCAGTCGGCCGCCTTGTAGGCCAGGTACATGCCCCGCACCCCGATCCAGCGCAGCGGTTCGGGCTCCCAGTCCTTGCACTCGTGCCCGACCCACGGCAGCCGCGTCAGCGGTGACTCCCGCGTGAGCACGAGATCGGTCAGGGTCCGGCCGGCGAGGTTCGTCGCCGTCACACCGTGACCGACATAGCCCCCGGCCCAGCCCAGACCCGTCGCCGGGTCGAAGTCGACGCTCGCCTCCCAGTCCCGGGGCACGGCCAGCACCCCGCACCAGCCGTGCGCGATCGGAACGTGCGCAACCTGCGGCAGGATCGAGTGCAGCGTCGCGGTGAGGTTCTTGATGGTGCGCTCGGGGACCCGCCCGTCCCGGTCGGTGCGTGAACCGAACCGGTAGGGCACACTGCGGCCGCCGATCGCGATCCGGTTGTCGACGGTGCGCTGGGCGTAGAAGAAACCGTGGGCGGTGTCGCCCAGCGTTTCCCTTCCCTCCCAACCGATCTCGGCCCACACCGACTCGGGGACGGGCTCCGTCGCGATCATCGAGCTGTTCATCGGCAGCCATCGCCGCTTCAGACCCGGCAGACCCGCGGTGAAGCCCTCGGTGGCACGCAGGACGACCGGTGCGCTGACCGCCCCCCACGGGGTGGCCGCGCGGCCTGCGGTGATCTCGGTGACCGGGGAACGTTCGTAGATCACCACCCCGAGGCGCTCGACGGCATCGGCGAGACCACGGACCAGCTGCGCCGGCTGGATGCGGGCGCAGTGCGGACTGTAACAGGCCGAGATCACTTCGTCGAGCGCGATCCGTTGTGCGGCTTCGGATTTGGTCAGCACCTCGACACCGTCGACCTGCCAGCGCCGCTCGGCGTCGACGGCGGCGGCCAGTCGCCTCACCTGGGCCCGGTTCCGGGCGACCTCCAGGTTGCCGCCCTTGACGATGCCCGCGTCGATGCCCTCCTGCGCGGCGACGTCGATCACCTCGTCCACGGCGTCGTTGAGCGCGCGCTGCCAGGCGACCACCCCGTCGCGTCCGTACTGCCGCGCCATCCGCTCGCGGTCGCCGGGCACCAGGCCCGACAGCCAGCCGCCGTTGCGCCCCGAGGCCCCGTAGCCGGCGAAGCGCGCATCGAGCACGACGACCCGCAGTGACGGATCTGCGCGCTTGAGGTAGTAGGCCGTCCACAGCCCGGTGTAGCCGGCGCCGACGATGCAGACGTCGGCGTCCCGGCTGCCGGGCAGCGGCCCGCGGCTGATCGGCAGCCCGTCGAACCAGTGGGACACCTGTCCGTTCAGGGCTCGGGTGTGCACCTCGCGATTCTCGCAGCTGTGCTCAGGCGGTGCGTTGCCGCTTGGCGGCTTTGAGACCGACCCAGAATTTCGCGGCTTCGCGGATCGACTCCTCCACGGGCCGGGGCTGCCAGCCCAGTTCACGGCGTGCCTTGCTGCAGTCGACCGGAGCCTCGGCCCGCATCAGCCGCAGCGATCCCAGCGACATCCGCTCGTCGGTGCCCTTCAGCCGGGACTTCGCGCTGCCCAGCGCCGCCATCGCGTAGGACAGCACCAGCGGGATCTTCTTCGTCGGCGCCGGCACTCCGGCGGCTTCGGCGGCGATCCGGACGACGTCGGCGTTGGAGATCATCTTCTCCGAGATCAGGTACCGCTCACCCGCGCGACCCTTCTGCGCGGCCAGCAGCATGGCCTGCGCCGCGTCGTCGATCCCGACCGCTTCGAGTTCGATGCCGCCCATCACGAACGGCAGCTTGCCGAACGCGGCGCCTGCGATGATCGCGCCGTGCGGGGTGCGGCCCCAGTCACCGGCGCCGTACGTGGTGGACACGCACATCGCGACCGCGGGCAGCCCGCGTTCGCGCGCGTACTCCATCACCAGGTTCTCGGCCTGGACACGCGAACGGACATAGGGGGTCAGGCTCTTCAGATCGGCAGGGTCGGAGATCACGTCGGCCTCGGTGGCGACACGTCCCCTCGTGCGCCCCACGGTCACATAGCTGCTGGTGAAGACGAACTTCCGCAGCGTCGCGGCGATCCCGGGCTCCACCGCGACGTCCAGGACGTTGCGGGTGCCCTCGACGTTGGTGCGGAACAGCGGCGCCGGGTCGCGAAGCCAGCCGCGGGTGTCCACGACGCAGTAGTAGACGACCTCGCCGCCCGTCATGGCCTCGCGCAACACGTCGGTGTTCCAGATGTCGCCGACGTAGCGGGTGACCGCCAGGTCGTCGATGCCGACGGTGTTGGCGCCGTCGCGCACCATCACCCGGACGTCGTTGCCGGCGGCCACGAGTTTCCGGGTGACGTGGCTGCCGAGGTAGCCGTTGGCGCCGATGACGAGGACCGGCGCGCTCACCGCTTTCCGCCGTACTTGGCCATCCACTCGGCGGCCTCATCGGGCAGCGTGCCGAGTTCCTCGGCCTTCCTGCACCACTTCACCGCCGCCGACACGAAGCGCAGCGGGTTGTAGATGTCCTCCTGCTGCCTCCACCTGCCGTCACCGGCGTAGGTGAGGATCGAGATGTTCGTGGCGCTGATGATGGTGCCGTCACCGGGGTCGCGCATCGGGTTGTCGAGTTCGCAGATGATGCGTCCGGTGTCCTGGTCGATGACGTGCCACAGCGACGGGAACGACGTCATGTAGTTGCCGGGGAAGCTCTCCATCGTCTTCCAGATCCACGGCCGCACCTGCTCGCGGCCGCGCATGGTCCCGGCGGCGTGCTCGATGTAGAGGATGTCGTCGGTGTACTGGTCAACCCACGGATCCCAGTCTCGGGTCTGCGCGGCGCGGTCGACCGTCCCCTCGAACACCGCGAATGCCTCGACCAGTTCGTCGCGAGAGAAAGTGCTGCCCGTCACACCAGAACTAGAACACGTTCTACACGCGCTTGTCGAGGGATTAAGGGCGATTCCGTGATCGTTATACAACCACCATGACACTGCCTTACAACAAGAATCCCGCCGCGGTGAACGCGCTGTCCCCCGAGCAGTACCACGTGACCCAGCAGAACGGCACCGAGCGGCCCTTCACCGGCGAGTACTGGGACAACCACGAACCGGGGATCTACGTCGACGTCGTCTCGGGCGAACCGCTGTTCGCGTCGGTCGACAAGTTCGAGAGCGGTTCGGGCTGGCCGAGTTTCACCCGTCCGATCGACAGCGGGAACGTGGTGGAGAAGCGCGACTTCTCGCACCTGATGATCCGCACCGAGGTGCGCTCCACGCACGGCGACAGCCACCTCGGTCACGTGTTCAAAGACGGCCCGCGCGAAGCGGGCGGTCTGCGCTACTGCGTCAACTCTGCGGCGCTGCGCTTCGTCCAACTCGACGACCTCGAGGAGCAGGGATACGGGCAGTACCGTGGGTTGTTCGTAGCCGAGACGGCCACCGAGGAGGAGCAGGCGTGAGCGATTACAAGCGAGCAGTGCTGGCAGGCGGATGTTTCTGGGGTATGCAGGATCTGATCCGCAAGCAGCCCGGCGTGGTGTCCACCCGGGTCGGCTATACCGGCGGGCAGAACGACCACCCCACCTACCGCAACCATCCCGGCCACGCGGAGGCCATCGAGATCGTCTACGACCCGGCCCAGACCGACTACCGCGCGCTGCTGGAGTTCTTCTTCCAGATCCACGATCCGACGACGAAGAACCGCCAGGGCAACGACGTCGGCACCAGCTACCGGTCAGAGATCTTCTACGTCGACGACGAGCAGCGCCAGATCGCACTGGACACCATCGCCGACGTCGACGCATCCGGTCTGTGGCCCGGCAAGGTGGTGACCGAGGTCAGTCCCGCACCGGACTTCTGGGAAGCCGAGCCCGAGCATCAGGACTACCTGGAGCGCTACCCGACCGGCTACACGTGCCACTTCCCCCGGCCGGGCTGGAAGCTGCCCAAACGCGCCGAAGTCTGAGTCAGCGGCGGCGCATGACGACCCGGCCGCCGTCGTCGGGGGTGTAGGCCACTCCGCGTGAGTGCATCTTCTCCCCCGGCGCGGTGGTCGTCTCGATCGTGAAGTGGCGAAACACCGTTCGAAGGACGATGTCCATCTCCACGTTGGCGAACACCGCGCCGACGCAGCGCCGCGTTCCGCCTCCGAACGGGATGTGGGACAGCGTGCTCGGCCGCTGACCGACGAAGCGCTGCGGGTCGAAGTCCTCCGGGTCGAGGTAGTCCTGCTCCCGATGGTGTACCTGACCGATCGCCACGACGATCGAATATCCCTGCGGGATAACCCATTCCCCGAGTTCGAAGGTCGGCGCGTAGACGTGCCTGCCGGCGAAGTCGATCACCGTGCGGACCCGCTGCGTCTCCAGGATGACGGCCTGGCGGTACTCGTTTCCGTCGGTGTCGGCCTCGGCCTGCAGCCTCGCGAGGACGTCGGGATGGCGGCTGATGCGCTCGAACACCCACCCGAGCGTCGCGGCGGTGGTCTCGTGGCCCGCGGCCAGCAGCGTGAGCAGCTCGTCGCCGATGTCCTGGCGCGACATCGACGATCCGTCCTCGTAGGTGCTGCGCAGCAGTAAGGCGAGGACGTCGTCGCGGCTCTCGAAGTTCGGGTCGGCCTGCACGGCGTCGATGAGCCGTCCGATCACCTCGTCGTAGCGGCGGCGGTACCGCGCCAGGCGGCCCCACGGGCTGAACCGGCCGTAGGTCCGGTGCGGCGTGGGCAGCACGGCCAGCCGCGACCCGAGGGTCACCCACGGCGGGATGATGCGCCGCAACTCGTCGAGGTGGGCGCCGTCGGCGCCGAAGACGGCACGCAGGATCGCGTTGAGGGTGATCCGCATCATCGGTTCGAGCGTCTCGAAAGGTTGACCTTCCGGCCAGCTCGCGGCCTCGCGCAGCGTCTCCTCTTCGAAGATCCGCTCGTAGTTTTTGATGCTCTTGCCGTGGAACGGAGGCGTCAGCAGCTTGCGACGGAGCCGGTGGTCGGTGCCGTCGAGGGCGAACACCGACCCCGATCCCAGCACCCGCGACAGGTTGGGCTGGATGTTGCCGACATCGTCGGTGTTGGCCATGAACAGCTGCTTGGCCAGCGCCGGGTCGGTGACCAGCACGGTCTTGCCGAACACCGGCAGCGTCATCGTGAACACATCGCCGTACCGGCGCACCACCTGCGCGACGGTCCACTGCCGCGACAGCGAGAAACCCAGTCCCTGCAGGAACCGCGGGATACGGGGGGTGGGGGGCAGCCGCACGGGAAGAACCGGCGAACTCTGGCTGGTACTGCTGTGTACCGTCGTCATGTCCGGTACGGTACCGGTTGGTACCAGCAGGTCGCAAGGGGTGGAGGTGATTACGTGACGACGGCTCCCGCCTCGACAGCCCTCGCGCCTACAACCATGCCGCCCACAACCATGACCGACCGCCTCCTCGACGGGCTGGCCTTCTCGATCGTCGAACGCGGCTACCGGGAAACCACCGTCGCCGACATCGTCCGCCACGCGAAGACCTCCAAGCGCGCCTTCTACGAGCAGTTCGCGAGCAAGGAGCAGTGCCTCATCGAACTGCTCCGCAACAACAACACCGATCTGATCGCCCACATCAACACCGCGGTCGACCCCGAATCCGACTGGCGCGAGCAGATCGGCCAGGCCGTGGACGCCTACATCGGTCACATCAGCGCCCGCCCGGCGATCACCCTGTGCTGGATCCGCGAAGCACCCGCCCTCGGCGCAGTCGCGCGGCCCTTGCACCGTCAGGTCATGCGCGACCTCACCGAGATGCTGACGGCCCTGACCGGCAGCTCCGGTTTCCGGCGCGCCGGCCTGCAACCGATAGAACCGGCCATCGCGCTGATCCTGCTCGGCGGATTACGCGAGCTGACAGCACTTTTCGTCGAGGACGGCCGGGACATGCGCGGCATCGCGGGCCCGGCGACGGCAGCCGCCGTCGCACTGCTCGGCCCGCACTGAGACGGGCTGCGTCAGCCGCCGAGTATCAGGCGGGCGGAGCGCTCCAGCTTGTCGGCGATCTCCTCATACGACGCATAGCCCATTCCCGCACGGACCAGCGCGCCGGAATAGAGCATCTCCAGCGCGTCGAGCACGTCGGGATCGGTGTCGGGGCCGAGCGCGTCGGCGAGCCGATCGCGAATGTCGAGCCCGATACGCTGCCGCAGCACCTCGACGTCGGGATCCCTGCCCAGCAGCGCGGTGGTGACCGCCCCCGCGAACTGCGGCTCGTCGGCGACCAGCAACGAAATGTGCCCCAGCACCTCGATCACCCGCGCGGCCCGGTCGGCGGCACCGTACTCGCAGCGCGGGGAGCTCGTGAGGCGCCGCCAGAAGACCTCGGCGACGAGATGCTCTTTCGACGAGAAGTAGGTGTAGGCCGTGGCCGCCCCGACACCCGCCTCGGCGGCGACCCGGCGCACCGTCAGCGCACCGAAGCCGTCACGCCTGAGCAGGTCGACGGCGGCCCGGCCCAGCCGGTCCACGGTGTCGGCCTGCCTGGCCGTCAAGCGCCGCCGAGTCGACTCCAGAGTCGGATCGGACACATGTCCGGACGCTACTACAATGAGGTCCCGATGGATACCACCGATGCCGCATTGCCGCCCGCCGCTGCCGCCCTGTTCGAGTTCGCCGACACGGTGATCGGCTTCATGCCCGCCGACGAGGGGCGCGCGCTCTACGACACCGCCGTGCAGTACCTCGCCGACGGCGTCGGCGTCGAGATCGGCACGTACTGCGGCAAGTCCACGGTGATGTTGGGCGCCGCCGCCGCACAGACCGGTGGGCTGATCTACACCGTCGACCACCATCACGGCTCCGAGGAGCACCAGGTCGGCTGGGAGTACCACGACGCGTCGATGGTCGACCCCGTCACCGGTCTGTTCGACACCCTCCCGACGCTGCGCCACACCCTCGATGCGGCAGGCCTCGACGACCACGTCGTCGCGATCGTCGGGCGCTCCCCCGTCGTGGCGCGCGGATGGCGAACTCCGTTGCGGTTCTTGTTCATCGACGGCGGACACACCGAGGACGCGGCCAACCGTGACTTCGACGGCTGGGCCCGCTGGGTCGACGTCGGCGGCGCACTGGTCATCCACGACGTGTTCCCCGATCCCGCCGACGGCGGCCGGGCCCCGTTCCTGATCTACCAGCGCGCGTTGAAGACCGGTGACTTCCGTGAGGTCCGTGCGACAGGATCGATGCGGGTGCTCGAGCGGGTATCCGGCCGCCCGGGCGAACTCGCCGCTTAGCGCTCGCTGATCACGCACTCGCAGTCGTACACGCCCTCAAGGCCTCTCGGCAGATCCGCACCCCGGAAGATACCGCTGCCCGGCGTCGTGGACGACAACGCGTCGGCGGCCAGGATCACCGCCGCACCCGTCCAGGTGGTGCGCTCCACGGGCCAGCGCTTGCCGTCGGCGTACACCAGACCCGTCCAGTAGGAGCCGTCCTCCTCACGGAGGTGATGCATCGCGGCGAACTGCTCGTGAGCCCGCGCCCGGTCGCCGATCGCGTCCAGAGCCATGACCAGCTCGCAGGTTTCGGCGCCGGTGACCCAGGGGCGGTCGTCCACACACCGGATTCCGAGTCCGGGGACCACGAAGTCGTTCCACCGCTCGTCGATGCGGGCCTGCGCACGCGGACCTCGAAGCGCGCCACCGAGAATCGGGTAGTACCACTCCATCGACCAGCGGTCCTTGGTGACGAACGCATCCTGATGATCGGCGATGGCGTGGCCCAGGCGGCCGACGGCGACCTCCCACTCGGGCTGCGGGTCGTCGACGTAGTCGGCGAGCGCGAGGGCACACCGGATGCTGTGGTAGATGCTGGCGCACCCGGTCAGCAGCGCCTCGTCAGCGATGCCGCCCTGCCCACGCGCCCAGGCGATCTCACCGGTGCCGGACTGAAGCTCCAGCACGAAGTCGATCGCCTTGGACACGACCGGCCACATCGTCGCGGCGAACGCGCGGTCACCGGTGACGAGCACGTGGTGCCATACCCCGGTGGCGATGTAGGCGCAGAAGTTGCTGTCGCTGTTGGCATCCTCGATCACGCCGTCGCGCAGCTGGATCGGCCAGGTGCCGTCCGCGCGCTGGGTGGTGCGCGACCATTCGAACGCGGCGCGCGCCGGTTCCCACAGGCCGGCCACAGTGAGTGCCATCGCGTTCTCGATGTGATCCCACGGGTCGGTGTGGCCGCCGACCGACCACGGAATCGCGCCGCTCGACTCCTGCGTCGCGGCAATGGATTCGGCTGTCTGCCGGCACTGGGCCGGAGTGAACACCCCCGGCACACCGGGAATGTCATGCATCGGTATCGGCGGGCTTCCTGAAGTACAGAGCGACGCTCTTGCCGATCAGCGGGTTCAGCGCGGCTTCCGCGGTGCGCGTCAGCCACGGCTGACTCATCATGTCCCAGACCAGCAGCTTGTGATAGGCCGCCACCGCGGGGTGGTCGTTCTTCTCTGTTCCCACAGCACATTTGAGCCACCAGAACGGCGAGTGCAGCGCGTGCGAATGATGGGTGTGCGTGAGCGTGAGGCCGTGCGCGAGCACCTTGTCGCGAAGCTCGTCGGCGCGGTAGATGCGGATGTGGCCGCCCTCGTTGGCGTGGTACTCGTCCGACAGCGCCCAGCAGATCCGCTCGGGAAGCCACCGGGGGACGGTGATGGCAAGCGCCCCACCGGGTTTGAGTACGCGGACCAACTCCGAGATCGCCTTGTCGTCGGCGGGGACGTGCTCGAGGATCTCGGAGGCGATGACGCAGTCGAACGTGCCGTCGGCGTAGGGCAGTTCCAGGGCGTCGCCCTTGACGGCCTCACCCTTGGCCGACGCCGGCGCCTCGCCCTGCTCCTTCATCGCCTGCAGGATCTCGTCGACATCGTTGAGATCCGATGCGCTCTGGTCGAATCCGATGACGTCCGCACCGCGGCGGAACGCTTCGAAGGTGTGCCGGCCGGCGCCGCAACCCACGTCGATCACCTTGGTCCCGGCACCGACGCCGAGACGGTCGAAATCCACGGTCAGCATGTCGCGACCCTCTCACATGCTCGCTCGTACACCGCGACGGTCTGCGCGGCGACGGATTCCCAACTGAACACTTCCAGCGCACGCCGGCGGCCGTTGTCGCCCAGGCGACGCAGTTCCCGCGGCGAATCCAGCAGTTCGCCGAGCACCGAGGTCAACTCGGCCACATCGGCGGGCTTGACCAACCGCGCACACTGGCCGTCGGCTCCGACGACCTCGGGCAGCGCTCCCGCGCGGCTCGCCACGATGGGCGTGCCACTGGCCATCGCCTCCACCGCGGGCAGCGAGAAGCCCTCGTACAGCGAAGGGATGCACGCGACTTCGGCCGAGGCCAGCAGGCCGGCGAGTTCGGAGTCCGACAGTCCGCTGGAGATGTGCACGATGTCGGAGATGCCGAGTTCGGCGATCAGCTTCTCGGTCGGACCGTTGGGCTCCAGCTTGGCGACGAGCTGCAGCTCCAGGTCGCGCTCGACGCGCAGTCGCGCCACCGCGTGCAGGAGGTGGCTGACACCCTTGAGCGGGACGTCGGCGCTCGCGATCGCGATGATGCGGTTGCGGACCCGGTGCTCGGCCGGCTGGAACAACTGGGTGTCGACGCCGAGGGGGACGACGTTGAGCTGCTCGGGTGTCACGCCGAAGTCCTCGGCGATGTCGGCGGCCGACGTCGACGACACCGTCACCAGTTCGGGGATCTTGCGTGCGACGTCCTTCTGCATCTCAGCAAATCCGTACCACCGGCGCACGAGCGGCTTGCGCCACCACTTGGCCGCCGCGACCTCGAGCACCTTGTCCCGGGTGATCGGGTGGTGGACGGTGGCCACCACCGGCATCCCCGACTCGGCGATGGTCAGCAGTCCGGTGCCCAGGCACTGATTGTCGTGGACGACGTCGAAGTCGCCGCGGCGCGCGGCGAGCAACCGGGCGGCGCGCATGCTGAACGTCTTCGGCTCGGGAAAGCCGGCCGTCCACGTGGTCAGCAGCTCTTCGAGGTCGATGCTGGACCTGATCTCGCTGGGTCGCGGGATCCGGAACGGATCCGGTTCACGGTAGAGGTCGAGGCTCGGCACCTCGGTCAGCCGCACCCGGGGGTCGAGGATCTCCGGGTAGGGCTGTCCGGAGAACACCTCGACGTCGTGACCGAGTTCGACGAGCCCACGGCTCAGATGCCGGACGTAGACACCTTGGCCACCACAGTGGGTCTTGCTCCGATACGACAGCAGGGCAATGCGCATGATCAGCTCACAAATCCTGGAGAGCGGCCCTGAGCTGGCCGAACTGAGTGGAGCAAGGAATCCGAACCCTCCTGGACATGTGTCCAGACTATAGTTTGACGTGCTAGCTGACGCAACGCGCCCGCGTGCTCTGACTACCACAGTCGCGGGCGGACGGCCTAACGGGGAGGGAAGCCCCCGGTGGCGATCGGGCCCCACTGCTGCGGGGTGACCCTGATCAGGCACTTGCCCTGGTCGCGCATCGCCTGCCGGTACTCGTCCCAGTCGGGATGCTCCCCGGCGATCGACCGGAAGTAGTCGACGAGCGGTTCGACGGCGTCGGGCAGATCGACGACCTCGGCCGCACCGTCGACCTGGACGTACGGCCCGTCGAACTCATCGGAGAGCACCACCACGCTCGCGTGCGGATGACGGCGGATGTTGGCGGTCTTGGCCCGCTGCGGATAGGTCGCGATGACGATACGGCCCTCGCCGTCCACGCCCCCGGTGACCGGGGAGCTCTGCGGTGATCCGCCGGAGCGGAACGCCGTCAGCACCATCCTGTGCCTCGGGCGGACGAACTCCAGCAGGTCGGGCAACGCGACGTGATCGGCGGTGGCGAACTTTCGGGCCATGGCGCCAGCGTATCGATAGTTGTCGGTCCCCCTTTCTAGGCTGTCGAACATGAGTTCGAAGAAGGAAGTGATCGCGGCGCTCGACGCCGTGGACCGTGCCCACCGGGCGGCAGCCGCGCTGCCGTTCCAGAGCCTCGCGCCCGCCGACCAGCGCGCGCTGCTGGTTCGCCTCGACGCCGTGGCCAAACAACTGGCGGTGACCCAGCGCCGGCTGCTCGGACAGATGGTCGCCGGCCCCCCGCCGGTCGAGCTGGCGGGAGCGCCGTGGGCCGAGGTGCTCGCGCGGCGCCTGCGCATCTCGGTCGGCGAGGCGCAACGCCGCATCTCGGAGGCCGCCGCGCCGATAGACTCCTGAGCGCTCGCTCAGCATGGGAGGTCCGGTGACGAGGTTCGACAGCGCGGCGATCGCCGAGTGGCGCCGCTACGGCACGGTTCCGCTGGCCGCCGGCCTCGGCTACTCCATGGGCGTCATCCACGTGTACTCCCTGGGTGCGTTCATGGGTCCGCTGCAGGACGAGTTCGGCTGGAGCCGCGCGCAGGCGTCGGTCGGGTTGACGATCGTCGGGATGGCCGCGGCGGTCGCCGCGTTGCCCATCGGGCTGATGGTCGACCGGTTGGGCCCCCGCCGGGTGGGCATCATCGGCGCGGGGCTGATGGCCGGAGCGTTCGCGCTGCTGGGCACCGCGACGGGCACCATGGGCAACTGGATCCTGCTGTGGTCGGTGCTCGCCTTCGCCTGCTTCTGGGTGCAGACCACCGTGTGGACGTCGGCGGTGGCGAGCCGATTCGAGACGTCGCGCGGTCTCGCATTCGCGGTGACGCTGTCGGGCGGCTCGCTCGCCGCCGCGGTGTTCCCACCGCTGGCCACCCTGCTGATCGGCGAATGGGGTTGGCGCGGAGCCCTTTTCGGCCTCGGCGGACTGTGGGGCGGCCTCGTGCTGATCGTCGTGCTGCTCTTCTTCCGCGGCGCCCAGGACGACAAGAAACCTGCGCCCGCCCGGACCGTGATCGCGCCGACGGCCGCGGCGGCCGACCTGCCCGGCGTGACGCTCGCCGAGGGACTGCGGTCGGCGACGTTCTACAAGCTCCTGGTCGCCGCCGGGTTGTTCGCGTTCACCACCCTCGGCATCGTCGTCCACCTGGTACCGATCCTGCGCGATGCGGGAGCCGAGCCGCTGGCCGCGGCGGGCACCGCGGCGCTCGTGGGCATCTTCTCGATCGTGGGCCGGCTCGGGGTCGGGCTGCTGCTCGACCGGTTTCCCGGACGGGTGGTGGGTGCGTGCGCGTACCTCGTGCCGATCCTGGGTTGCGCGGCGCTGCTCATCGACGGGAGCAGTCCGCTCAGTCAGACGGTCGCGGCGGCGCTGTTCGGGCTGACCCTCGGCGCCGAGGTCGACGTGATCGCCTACCTGGCATCGCGGTACTTCGGGCTGCGCAACTTCGGCGGCCTGTTCGGCGGGTTGGTGGCCGCGCTGTCGCTGGGTACCGCCTTCGGCCCGCTGGCGGCAGGGGCGACGTCCGACCACTTCGGCGGCTACACCAACTTCCTGATCCTGACCATCGTGTTGATGGGGATCAGCAGCCTCGCTCTCGCCAGCCTCAAAGCACCGCCGGACTGGACCGTCACCAGGCCGGAGGAGGACGCCCAGGCCGACCGATTCCCCCGGCCGTGAAGTGGGTACCAGTGAACACATGTGCACTCAACCCGGGGGTTCGCCATGACGTTCGACATCACTCCGACCGCCGCGCAGCACGACCTCGCGCGGCGCGCCCATGAGTTCGCCGAGGACGTCGTCCGCCCTGTGGCGGCCGAATACGACCAGCGGCAGGAGTTCCCGTGGCCGGTGCTGGAGGAAGCCGCCGCCCGCGGCTTCTACAGTCCGCTGTTCTACCGCGACCTGATCGGCGACCCGACCGGCCTGTCGCTGCCCATGTTCATGGAGGAGTTGTTCTGGGGTTGCGCGGGCATCGGCCTGGCGGTGGTGATGCCGGCGCTGGCGTTGTCGGCGATCGGTCAGGCCGCCTCGCCCGAGCAGATGCTGCAGTGGGCCCCGGAGTGCTTCGGCACGCCCGGCGACCTGAAGCTCGCCGCACTGGCCATCTCCGAACCCGAGGGCGGTAGCGACGTCCGCAACCTGCGCACCACAGCCCGCCGGGCGGGCCCGGAACCCGACGCGGACTGGATCATCGACGGTCACAAAATGTGGATCGGCAACGGCGGCATCGCCAACGTCCACGTCGTCAACGCGGTGGTCGACCAGGAGCTCGGACACAAGGGGCAGGCGCTGTTCGTGGTGCCGGGCGGAACTCCCGGACTCGACATGGTCCGCAAGCTCGACAAGCTCGGCTGCCGGGCCTCGCACACCGCGGAGCTGAAGTTCAACTCCGTGCGGGTTCCGGCCGATCATCTGCTCGGCGGCCAGGAGAAGCTCGACCACAAGCTCGCCCGCGCCCGCGAGGCGGTCGAAGGCGGCAGGCACTCCGGCTCGGCGACGCTGGGCACCTTCGAGCAGACCCGGCCGATGGTCGCCGCGCAGGCCCTCGGGATCGCGCGGGCCGCGCTGGAGTACGTCACCGAGTACGCCAACCGCCGGGAGGCCTTCGGCGCGCCGATCATCGACAACCAGGGCATCTCGTTCCCGCTGGCCGACCTGGCGACCGGCCTGGATGCGGCCCGGTTGCTGACATGGCGCGCGTCGTGGATGGCGGCCACCGGCGTGCCGTTCGAACGCGGCGAGGGGTCGATGTCGAAGCTGGCCGCCAGCGAACTGGCGGTACGGGCCACCGAACGCGCGATCCAGACGATGGGCGGCTACGGCTACGTCAAGGACCACCCGGTCGAGAAGTGGTACCGCGACGCCAAGCTGTACACGATTTTCGAGGGCACGAGCGAGATCCAGCGCATCGTGATCTCGAACGCGCTCGGGGCGGCCGAGGGAAGACCACCCCTGCACGTGGACCTGGACCCGACGGGCGGGCCGTTCAACCGTCTGCTCGGGCGCGGCACGCCGGCGAGGACACGCGCGGGGGCGAGGGCGCTGACGCTCAAGGACCGGGTTCCGGCACCGGTGATGCAGATGGCGATGAAGGTGCTCAAGCCCCCACGAAAATGATCCGATGTCGCGTGTCTGCGCAGCTCACGCGTTTGCATACCCCAGGCCGGGGGAATCTCAATGTCCGGTAAGTACCCGGTACCCCTGGTTTCGCCTGGGTGATTCTGGCAATATTACCGACGAGTAAGGTCCGTGAGGCACGGGATAGGGGAAGACGATGGAGCTCTCACTGCAGGCGGAGGTGTTGGCGCAGGGCAGCGAAGGGGGCGGCGCCGCCATCAGCGAGATCATCACGCTGTCGGCCGCCGGTGCGGTCATCGCGGTGATCCTGCTCTGGATCGGCTGGATGCACCGCACCCGCAAGATCACCTGGCTGGCACGCCTGGGCGACTGGTCGGGCCGGCGATTCAAACGCCCGCCCTGGGTCGCGCTGCCGATCGGGCTGTTCATCTCCTCGATCATCTGCGCGCTGTTCGGCTTCATCTGGGACGTCAGCCTGCATATCGGCAACGGCCGTGACGACGGCGCCCTGGCCAACCCGGCGCACTACTTCATCCTCATCGGGCTGTTCGGCATCTTCGTCGCCGGCTGCACCGCGATGGTCCTCCCCCTCGACGAGAAGCCCGGCGTCGCCGCGGTCCGCATCACCGACGACTGGTACGCCCCGGTGGGCGGCATCGTGATGGCCGGCTGCGGCGTGTACGCCCTGCTGGGCTTCCCGCTCGACGACATCTGGCACCGCATCTTCGGCCAGGACGTCACCCTGTGGGGACCGACGCACCTGATGATGATCGGCGGCGCGGGCTTCTCGACGCTCGCCGCCCTGTACCTGGAGTACGAAGGCCGCAAGGCCCGCACCGGCACCGAAGACGTCCCGCGCGACGGCCTCGGCCTGAAGTTCGTGCAGTACCTCGCGTTCGCCGGCGTGCTCATCGGCGCGTCGGTCTACCAGATCGAGTTCGACTTCGGCGTCCCGCAGTTCCGTCAGGTGTTCCAGCCGATGCTGATCGCGGCGGCCGCCGGGCTCGCCCTCGTCGCCGCGCGCATCTTCATGGGCCGGGGCGCCGCACTGATCGCCGCGCTGATCGCGATCGGTCTGCGCGGAATCGTCGCACTCGCCGTCGGCCCGGTTCTCGACGCGCCGATCAACTGGTTCCCGCTCTACCTCGGCGCGGCCGTGGTAGTCGAGCTCGTGGCCCTGACTCCCCTGATCAGGAAACCGATCCTGTTCGGACTCGTCGCCGGGCTCGGCATCGGCACCGTCGGGCTCTACCTCGAATCCCTGTGGATCGGCGCGGTGTACGCGTTCCCGTGGCCGACCAGCATCTGGCCCGAGGGACTGGCGATGGCGGTCCCCGTCGCGATCCTGACCGGCGGCTGCGGCGCGCTGGTCGGCATGGTGCTGACCGGACAGCGGCTCCCGAGCCGCGGGATCAGCATCGGCCTCGTCGTGCTCACGGTCCTGGCGATCGGCGGTGCCGCGGCCAACGGGCTGCGCTACGACGTGCCGCAGAACGCGTCCGCATCCGTCACCCTCACCGAGGCCCCGCCGGTCAACGGCGAACGCTTCGTGACCGCCGACGTGCGGTTCACCCCGCCGGACGTGATCAGCGAGGACCCCAACTGGGTCTCGGTGCTCGGCTGGCAGGGCGGGCTGCCCAACGACCGCGGGATGTTCCTCGACCACCTCGACGAGGTCGGCCCGGGCCACTTCCGCTCCACCGAACCCATGCCGGTGTCGGGAACGTGGAAGACGCTGCTGCGCGTGCACGACGGCAGCACGCTGACCGCCGTACCGATCTATCTGCACGGCGACCCGGGGATCGGCGCTGAGGAGGTGCCCGCCGAGGCACAGTTCACCCGGCCGTTCGTCTCGGAGATCACCATCCTGCAGCGCGAGCGCAGCCCCGACATCCCGCAGGCGCTGTGGCTGATCGGTTGCCTGGTGGTGCTGGTGTGCTCGCTGGCGATGATCGCCGGGATCACCTGGGGTGGTGGCCGGATCAACAACAGTGAGCCCTCCGGCAGCGAGGCCGAGTTCCAACCGTCCGCCCAGTCATGACCGCGTCAGCGCAGGAGGTGGTGATCCTCGCCGACCACCCCATCTGGCTGGCCGTACCGGCGTTCGCGCCGGCGCTGATCATCGCCGGCGTGATCGTCTACATCGCCGCCCGCAACCGGCGGCGTCCCGACCAGGAAAAGGAACAGTGACCCGTCTGCTCACCCTCGTCGCCGGCGTGGCCCTGCTCGCCGGCTGCGCGAGTTCCCCCGACAGCGCGACCCCCCCGAGCAGCTCCTCCGAGAGCCCGGCCGCATCCGGCGCGCACCAACCACCACCGGAGGGGCTGGTCATCGACGTCACGATCAAGGACGGCACGGTCACCCCGACCAACGAGCAACTGCGGGCCGGGCTCGACGAGCCGATCGTCATCCGCGTCGACAGCGACGCCGCCGACGAACTGCATGTGCACTCCTCACCGGAGCACAGCTTCCCGGTGGCCGTCGGGCCGGCGCAGTCGTTCGAATTCAGCGTCGCCGTGCCCGGCCGTGTCGACGTCGAACTCCACGAGACGCACACCACCATCGCGACGATCCAGGTGCAGTGACTGCGCAGATCCTCGCCCATGGTCTCGGCGGCTCCACGGACCTCCCCATCCCGTTCACCTACGCGCTGATCGGTGCCGCGTGGACGCTGACAGCCACCTTCGCGGTGGTCGCATTCGCCTGGCGCACGCCGAAGTTCGACGCCGCACGGCCCGGCCGCGCGCTGCCGCCATGGGTCACGCGGTCGGTGGACGCCCCGGCGACACGGTGGGTGCTGGCCGCGGCCGCGCTGGGGCTGACCGGATGGGTGGCCGTCGCAGCCGTCCGCGGACCGCAGACCTCGGAGAACCCGCTGCCCGGGGTGTTCTACGTCCTGCTGTGGGTCGGGGTGGTCGCGCTGTCGCTGGCGATCGGCCCGGTGTGGCGGGTGCTCTCGCCGGTGCGCGCACTGCACAGATTCCTCGGCGGCCGGAACCTGGGCCGCCGCTATCCCGACGCGCTGGGTTACTGGCCCGCTGCGGCGGGTCTGTTCGCGTTCGTCTGGCTCGAGCTCGCCAGTCCCGACCCCGGATCGCTGGGCGCGATCAAGATCTGGCTGGTCGTCTATCTCGCGGTGACGCTGGCCGGGGCGTTGTGGTGCGGACCGCGGTGGAATGCGCGGGCCGATCCGTTCGAGGTGTACAGCGTCGTCGCATCCCGCTTCTCGTTGTTCGGCCGAAACCCCGACGGCCGCATCGCGATCGGCAATCCGTTCAACCGCCTCCTGACGCTGCCGGTGCGGCCCGGCGTCGTCGCGGTGCTGTCGGTGCTGCTCGGGTCGACGGCGTTCGACAGCTTCTCGGCGATGCCGCAGATACGCCGGCTCGTCGACGAGCTGACCGACTCCGCGCTCGCCGCGACCGCGTTGCGCACCGTCGGACTGGTGCTGTTCGTGGGCATCGTCGCCGCGACGTTCACCCTGGCCGCGCGGTGCACCGGCGGAGTGGACGCGCGCACCCGCCGGGAACTGCCGGGGCTGCTTGCGCATTCGCTGATCCCGATCGTGCTCGGCTACGTGTTCGCCCACTACCTGACCTACCTGATCGAGCGGGGTCAGCAGACGGTGTACCGTCTCTTCGGGTCAGCGGACGCCGAAGTGGTGTATGTGCTTTCGATGCATCCAGGGCTGCTGGCCAGTCTTAAGGTCGGGTTCGTGCTGTTCGGCCATGTCGCAGGGGTGATCGCCGCGCACGACAGAGCGCTCGCCGTGTTGCCCCGGCAACACCAGCTCACCGGACAGCTCGCGATGATGCTCGTCATGGTCGGGTACACCTTCACCGGGTTGTACCTGCTCTTTGGCGGCTGAGGCGCCTGGGGGAGGCGGTTGTCGATGTCGACTGGGGATTCACCGGAGCGGACGGTCACCGGGAACGCGCCTGCGCGCGTCGGGTGGTTCCGGTACTACTTCGCCGATGACCGCTGGGAATGGTCGGACGAGGTCGCCATGCTGCACGGCTACGAGCCGGGCACGATCACCCCGACCACGGAGATCGTGCTCTCGCACCGGCATCCGGACGACCGCGAGGAAGTCGCGGACATGCTCGGACAGATCCAGCACACCGACGACGCCGACCGCGCCTACGCGACCCGGCACCGGATCATCGACACCCGGGGGCGCACGCACGAGATCGTGATCATCGGCGACAGGCTCCTCGACGACACCGGCCGCACGATCGGCGCGCGCGGGTTCTGCGTCGACATGACCCCCAGCGACACCCAGACGAAGGCCGCGATCTCGTCGGCGCTGGCCGAGATCACCGAGAACCGGGCAGCCATCGAGCAGGTCAAGGGCATGCTGATGCTGATCTACCGGGTCGATGACGACACGGCGTTCGAGCTGCTGCGCTGGCGGTCCCAGGAGGCGAACGTGAAGTTGCGCCTGCTCGCCGAACAGCTGATCCGCGACTACAACGAACTGGTCTACGACGAGATCCTGCCGAACCGCGCCACGTTCGATCATCTGCTGCTGACCGCCCACCAGCGGATGAGCCGCAGCGGCGATACCGTGGAGCAGTGAGCACCCCGGCGACCACTCGAGCCCTTGTCATCGTGGATGTGCAGAACGACTTCTGCGAGGGTGGATCGCTGGCGGTCGACGGCGGCGCGGCAGTCGCGCGCGGCATCAGCACCCTGCTCGGCTCCCGGGGGATCGACGGCAGCCACAGCTATAGCCATGTGGTGGCGACCAAGGATTTCCACATCGATCCGGGTGCTCATTTCTCCGACGAGCCGGACTACGTGGACTCCTGGCCCGTGCACTGCGTGGCCGGGTCCGAGGGCGCCGAGTTCCATCCCGACCTCGACACCGCGGCGGTGGACGCGGTGTTCTACAAGGGGCACTACTCGGCTGCCTACAGCGGGTTCGAGGGCACCGACGACGACGGCACCTCGCTGGCCGACTGGCTTCGTGAGCGGAACGTCGACGCGCTCGACGTCGTCGGCATCGCCACCGACCACTGTGTGAAGGCCACCGCGGCCGACGCGGTGACCGCCGGCTTCGCCACCCGTGTGCTGCTGGACCTGACCGCGGGGGTCTCGCCCTCGACGACCGGTGCCGCGATCGACGCGCTGCGCGCCGCCGGCGTGGTGATCTTGCCCTGACGTGGTTTGCGGGGTGCGTTAAACGGGCAGTTCAGCGTGCGCCCGATCAATAGGAAGGTGTCCCTTGACTACCGTCGTTCAGCCCACCACCACTCACGAACTGTGGCCCGGAAAGGCCTATCCGCTGGGGGCCACCTACGACGGCTCCGGCACCAACTTCGCCCTGTTCAGTGAAGCCGCGGAGAAGGTCGAGCTCTGCCTGTTCAGCGACGACGAATCCGGGCAGACCGTCGAGACCCGGGTGACCCTGCCCGAGGTCGACGGCTTCGTCTGGCACTGCTTCATCCCGAACATCGAGCCCGGTCAGCGTTACGGCTACCGCGTCCACGGCCCGTACGACCCGGCCAACGGGCAGCGGTGCAACCCGAACAAGCTGCTGCTGGACCCGTACTCGAAGGCCATCGACGGGAACTTCGACTGGAACCAGTCGCTGTTCTCGTACAACTTCGGCGACCCGGACAGCCGCAACGACGACGACTCGGCCGACAGCATGCCGAAGTCCGTCGTCATCAACCCGTACTTCGACTGGGGCGTGGACCGTCCTCCGGGCCACGAGTACGCCGACACCGTCATCTACGAGGCGCACGTCAAAGGGCTGACGCAGACCCATCCCGACATCCCCGAGCAGATCCGCGGCACGTACGCCGCGGTCGCGCACCCGGCGATCATCGACCATCTGACGGCGCTGGGTGTCAACGCGATCGAGCTGATGCCGGTGCACCACTTCGCCAACGACTCGACGCTGATCGACAAGGGCCTGTCGAACTACTGGGGCTACAACACGATCGGCTTCTTCGCCCCCGACTCGAAGTACAGCTCCAATGCGAACCCCGGCGGACAGGTCCAGGAGTTCAAGGCGATGGTCCGCGCGCTGCACGAGGCGGGCATCGAGGTGATCCTCGACGTGGTCTACAATCACACCGCCGAGGGCAACCACATGGGTCCGACGTTGTCGATGCGCGGTATCGACAACGCCGCGTACTACCACCTCGTCGACGACGACAAGCGGTACTACATGGACTACACCGGCACCGGCAACAGCCTCAACGTCAGCCACCCGCACTCGCTGCAGCTGTTGATGGACTCGCTGCGGTACTGGGTCACCGAGATGCACGTCGACGGGTTCCGCTTCGACCTGGCGTCCACGCTGGCGCGTGAGTTCTACGAGGTGGACCGGCTGGCGACGTTCTTCGAACTGGTGCAGCAGGACCCGACCGTCAGCCAGGTCAAGCTCATCGCCGAGCCGTGGGACGTCGGCCCGGGCGGCTATCAGGTGGGCAACTTCCCGCCGCAGTGGACGGAGTGGAACGGCAAGTACCGCGACACCGTGCGCGACTTCTGGCGCGGCGAGCCGGCGACGCTCGACGAGTTCGCGTACCGCCTGACCGGGTCGGCGGACCTCTACGAGCACACCGCGCGCCGTCCGGTCGCATCGATCAACTTCGTCATCGCCCACGACGGCTTCACGCTGCGCGACCTCGTCTCCTACAACGAGAAGCACAACGAGGACAACGGCGAGGACAACAACGACGGCGAGAGCCACAACCGGTCGTGGAACTGCGGGGTGGAGGGGCCGACCGACGACCCGGAGATCCTGGCGCTGAGGTCCCAGCAGGAACGCAACTTCCTGACCACCCTGTTGCTGTCCCAGGGCGTGCCGATGATGTGTCACGGCGACGAGCTCGGGCGCACCCAGGGCGGCAACAACAACGGGTACTGCCAGGACAACGAGATCACGTGGATCGACTGGAACAACGTCGACACCGGCCTGTTGGAGTTCACCCGCACGGTGTCGCAGCTGCGCGCCGCCCACCCGGTGTTCCGCAGGCGCCGGTTCTTCAGCGGTGAGCCGCTCGGCCGCCGCGGCCAGGAGGGCCTGCCCGACATCGCCTGGTTCACCCCGGACGGCGCGGAGATGACCGGCGAGGACTGGGGCTCGGGTTTCGCGAAGTCGGTGGGGGTCTTCCTCAACGGGCACGGCATCCCGGACATGGATCCCCGCGGCCAGCGGGTGATCGACGACTCGTTCCTGCTGTGCTTCAACGCCCACTACGAGCCGATCGACTTCACGCTGCCGGCAGCCGAATTCGGCAACGCGTGGCAGCCGGTGATCTACACGGTCGACGGAGCGGTCATGGAGGGATCGAGGCCGCTGCCCGCCGGGGCGAAGCTCACCGTCGAGGCGCGCGCGGTGATGGTGCTGCAGGCGACCACCACCTGAAAGTCGTTGTGCGGCATCATGCTTAACGGCCCGGTTACGCCCGTTTCGGCGTAACCGTGTGTTAACTTGATGACGCTGTTGCAACCGTGGCCGCCACTGGCCGGGCGGGCCGGGGCGTAGGAGCCGAAGAGCGGCGGCGACCTACCCGGGCGGTCACGGTTGCCAGCTCACGAGACGAGTCGCTGGATCGAGCGCATCGGAATCGGCAGCCACGACGGGCGGAAGCGCGCCTCGTAGGCGGCCTCGTACACGGCCTTGTCCAATTCGTAGGCGGCGAGCACGTCACCCGACGCGCGCGGATCTTCGCCCGCGACCGCGGCGTAGCCGGCGCAGAACGCGTCGACGTTGCGGTCCACCCAGGACCGGGCCCGTTCGGCCATCTGCGGGTCACCGCCGCCGGTCACCACCTGCTGGTATGCCGCGTACTCGAATGAGCGCAGCACGCCGGCGACATCGCGCAGGGGCGAGTCGGGGCGCCGGCGTTCCTCGAGCGGCTGGCCCGGTTCGCCTTCGAAGTCGATGAGCAGCCAGCTCTCGGGGGTCCGCAGCACCTGCCCGAGGTGCAGATCTCCGTGTATCCGGTGGACCCGGATCGGCCGGTCGGCGAGGCGGCGGAAGCGTTGTTCGATCTGCGGCGCGTACGGCGCCAGCTCGGGGGCAGCCCTGGTGGCCGATCGGAGTCGTTCCAGCACGGTGTCGATCGGGAACTGCGCGACGGATGTGCCGAGTGTGTCCGCGAGCGTCGCGTGGACCGACGCCACGGCCGCTCCGAGCCGACGGGATTCGTCGGCGAAGTCCCCGCCGACCTCGTTGGCGAACAGGTCGTGGACGCTGGCGGTCGCCATGTCCCAGCCCTCGGCGCTGTTGGCGGCGAACGCGGTCACCATGCCGAGCGCGCATGAGGACGTCTCGAACGAGCCGAGCAGGGTGGCGACGTGCGGGTTGCCCGCCCGCGCGAGCACCCGGTTGAGCTCGATGTCGGGGTTGACGCCCGGCGTGACGCGGCGAAAGACCTTGAGCATCGCATCTTTTCCGAAGATCACGCTGGTGTTGCTCTGCTCGGCGCCCGACACCTTCGCGGGCGCGTCGACGGGCAGCGTGACGTCGGGCTCTCTGCTGAACGTCAGTTCGCCGATCGTCTCCGACCTGTTGATCAGGCTCAGCAGCCGTCCCGCCGCTTCGGGATTGAACAGCGCGTCGTAGGCGACGCGGGTGCCGTCGGGACCGGATGCGGTGCCGATCAGCGCGGCCTCGCCGTAGCCGTCGACGGGCTCGCTCTCCCACTGGACCAGCACCTGATACCGCTCACTGGACCCGTCGGTGTAGGCGACGTCGAGGAGCACATGGTCGAGACCGCCTCCGAGTGCCGTCACGGCAGCCGGTTCGACCGAGGCGAGTTCCCGGGTGCGGCCGGCGTACCAGCGCCGGTGAATGATCCATTCGCCGAATGCCAGCGTCATGGTGTGGAACCTACCCAGGCGGGCGGGATAACAATCAGGCCAGGAAACGCTCGGCGCCGGTGGTGCGGATGAACCGGACGCTGTTGGCCTGCCGGTAGCCGATCATGCCGCCGCCCACGGTCAGGAACAGCAGGCCCGCGACGCCGGGCAGCGCGACGGCCGCGATCTCGGCGAGGGTCGCGTTCGCCGCACCCCCGCGGGCGAACAGGCCGGCGCGCGTCGACTGTCCGGCGGCCGGGCCGGACTGCAGCGGGACCGCCGCGCCGGGGGTGGACGCCACCGACCCGCGGATCGCCGGCGTGCGGACGCCGGCGACGCCGGGTTGGGTGATCGCCGGTGCCGCACCGCTCGCGGTCACCTCGGTCGGGATGCGGGTGGGTCGTCCTGCGACCGTCGTCGACCGCGGCACCGTCACCAGAGGCGCGCGGACCACGACGGGCTCGGACACCGCCGCGCCGCCACTCCCGTCGCCACCGCCGGTGGTGCCGGAGAACGCATCCGCGACGGGTGCCTCCTGCTGGGTCCGGAAAGCCGGGCCGGGCGGCGGGGGCGCGGGCAGGATGGCGACCCGTAACGCGCGCAGATACTCGCTGAGGCTCGGCACCGGAACGACCAGGGTGCCGTAGAAATTCGCCGCGCTCGGCCAACTGCCGGGGGCGATCTCGCCGGCCGCCGGCAGCCGGAACCAGGGGATTTCGATCGAATTGCTGTAGATGCTGTTCTGCGGCCCGGGTGCGAGGGGTCCGTAGCGCCCGTTGATGCGGGCGGTGGAACCCCCGCTGCGCACCGGCACGGGATCGCTGCGCTCCTCGTCGTCAGGAGTGCGTACGGGGAGCTCGTCGGGCTCTTCGTCGGTGACGCCGCCGCCGGTCTCGTCCGGGTCGGTCTCGTCAGAGCCGGTCTTCCCGGAGCCGGTCTCGTCCGGGTCGGTCTCGGCCGGGTCGGTCTCGGCCGGGTCGGTCTCGACGGAGCCGGACCCGCTGGGTTCGGATCCGGTGTCGGCGGTCGAACCGGTGTTGCCCGAGTCCTGACCCGATGTCTCAGAACCCGGATCGGCCCACACCGGGGCCGCCACGGCCGTCCCGCCGAAGACGAGCGAGAGTGCGAGCACACCGGCAACCGCAAAGGTGCGCTGTGTGGGCCCGTTCACGGTGCACTCAACTCCGGACGTTCGATGCTCGACAAGGGATGAGACCCCCAATTCTCGCACATCGGCACAAGTCCCCAGCTCTGAATGCCGACGCTTCACCTCAGCAGATAGGGTGCCGTCGTGACGACCGCAGGACCGACCCGTGACCACGGCGACCCGGGCGATGCACCCACGATCCCGCCGCCGCTGTCCGAGCCCGCGAACCCGGCACGCCCGTCGGCGGCCGAGGAGGCCCGCACCATCGCGGCCTCGACGAACAGCGGCACCCTCGCATCGCTGACGGCCGCCGGGGATCCGTGGGCGTCGTTCGTCACGTACGGCCTGTTGGGCGGTGCACCGGTGCTGTGCGTGTCCAACCTCGCCGAGCACGGCCGCAATCTCGCCGGCGACCCGCGGGCGAGCATCGCGATCGTGGCCCCGGCCATGGTGTCCAATCCATCAGCAACCGACCCGCTGGCCAACGCCCGCATCACGCTCGCCGGGCACGTCGAGGCCCCCACCGGCACGGAGCGCGACGCCGCCCGCGAGGCGCATCTGGCGGCGGTGCCGGCGGCCAGGTACTACATCGACTACAGCGACTTCACGCTGTGGGTGCTGCGGGTGTCGCGGGTGCGCTGGGTGGGCGGCTACGGCCGGATGGACTCGGCGACCGGCGAGGCGTACGCCGCGGCCGAGCCCGACCCGGTGGCCCCGGCGTCCGCGGGCGCGGTCGCCCATCTCAACGACGACCACGCCGACTCGCTGGCCGCGATGGCGCGCGCCCTCGGCGGCTACCCCGACACCGTCTCGGCCACCTGCGCGGGTGCCGACCGCTACGGACTCGATCTGCGGGTCGACACCGAGCGCGGCATGGCCTACACCCGGATCGGCTACGCCGCCCCGCTCGATTCCATCGACCAATTACGTTCGGCCGCTGTCGAGTTGACGCGTCGGGCTAGAGGAGACAACTAGGATGACCTCTGAAATGGACCATGTGCCCGACCGCCCCGACACCTGGCAGGCCGCGTTCGATCTGATCCGCACGCGCGGGCACGAACGTCGCGAGGAACCCTTCAAGCTGGCGAGCGGTCAGCTCAGCCACGACTACATCGACGGCAAGTACGCCGTCGACACCGGTGAACGGTTGACGATCGTGTCCCAGGCGGTCGCCGACCTGGCCGCGATGAAGGGCATCGAGTTCGACGCGGTCGGCGGGCTGACCATGGGCGCCGACCCACTGGCCCACGGTGTCGCGATGGTGACGGGCAAGGCGTGGTTCTCGGTGCGCAAGGAGCAGAAGAAGCGCGGCCGCGAGCAGTGGGTGGAGGGCACCCGTCTGGGACCCGGCACCCGGGTGCTCCTGGTCGACGACGTGATCAGCACGGGCGGGTCGACCGAGCTGGCGCTCGAGCGCATCGCCCCGCTCGGGGTCGTCGTCGTCGGGGTCATCCCGATGGTGGATCGCGGCGACGTCGCCGCGGCACGGTTCGCCAAGCGCAATGTCCCGTTCCACGCGCTGGTCACCTACCGCGACCTCGGCATAGAACCCGTCGCCGACGTCTAGGCCGCTAGAGGGGGCGGGTGACGAGCACCCCGCCCGGTTCGACCCCGACGGTCACCGGGTCACCGGGGGTGAGGGCGCGCGCCGCGGTGCTCGACATCTGGGCGCTGAGCAGCGATCCGTCGGGCACCGTGACGCCGACCCGGGTGATCGCGCCGAGGAACGACACGGTGGCGACCGTCGCCGTCCCGGCCGGATCGGCGGTCACGGTGACCGCTTCCGGGCGCACCATCGCCACGCCGTCACCGTCGACCGATCCGGGCAGCGCGGGCACCGAGACGCCGAGCAGGGTCGCCGTGCCGCCCGAAACAGACGCGGGCACTTTGTTGTTGAGGCCCACGAAGTCCGCGACGAACGGAGTCGCCGGGTGGGCGTAGAGGTCGGCGGGTGCGGCGAGCTGTTCGAGCCTGCCCTGGTTCATCACGCCGACCCGGTCGGCGACGGCCAGCGCCTCCTCCTGGTCGTGGGTGACGAACAGCGTCGTGGTGCCGACCTCCAGCTGCACCCGCCGGATCTCGTCACGTAACTGGGTGCGCACCTTGGCATCCAGTGCCGACAGCGGTTCGTCGAGCAGAAGCACTCGCGGCCGGATCGCCAGCGCGCGCGCCAGGGCCACGCGCTGCTGCTGACCACCCGAGAGCTCGTTGGCGTACCGGCCGCCGAGTTCGCCGAGGCCGACCAGGTCGAGCATGTCGGCGGCCCGGGACAGCCTGTCGCTCTTGCCTTTCCCGCGCATCTTCAAGCCGAACGCGACGTTGTCGAGCACGGTCAGGTGCGGGAACAGGCTGTACGCCTGGAACACCATGCCCATGTCACGCTTGTTGGCGGGCACCCTGCCGACGTCGACGCCGCCGACCGACACGGTGCCCGAGGTGGCCTCGTCCAGGCCGGCCAGGATGCGCAGCGCGGTGGTCTTCCCGCAGCCCGACGGGCCGAGCAGCGCGACCAGCTCCCCCGGCTCGATGTGCAGCGTCAACCCGTCCAGGGCCCGCGTCGCGCCGTACACCCGGGTCAGCTCGTCGAACTGCACACTGACACCCCGGTTGGTCATGTCGTCACTCCCACGTTGCGTCTTCCCCTGGTCACCAACGACAGGATCAGCAGCAGCGCGAAACCGAACAGCAGCGTCGCCAGCGAGGCCGCCACCGACGTCGGGCCGTCGCTCTTGCCGATCAGCACGATCTGCACCTGCAGCGTCTCGTAACCCGACAGCGACGCGATGGTGTACTCGCCGAGCACGACAGCGATGGAGATGAACGCGGCCGACAGGATGCCCGACCAGATGTTGGGCACCACCACGCGGGTGATGGTGGTGAACCAGCCCGCCCCCAGCGAGCGCGCGGCCTCCGACAACGTCTGCAGGTCGATCGCCGAGAGCGCCGCGTCGATCGCGCGGTAGGCGAACGGCAGCACCACGATGACGTACACGAACGTCAGCGTCAGCGCGGATTCACCGAGGAAATAGACCACCCAGAGGTAGACGTTGCGCAGCCCCACGACGATCACCAGCGCAGGGATCGTCAAGGGCAGCAGGCACAGAAACTCGACCAGACCCTTCGCCCATGGTGCGCGCAACCGCACCCAGATCATGGTCGGCACCAGCAGCACCAGCATCGCAACCACGGTCAGCACCGCGAGCAGCAGCGACACCACGATCGAGCGGTACAGCGCGTCGTCGGTGACCAGGTTGGCCCAGGCCTGCCAGGTGCGGCCGTCGGAGATCAGGTTGCGGGTGGAGAAGTCGGCCATCGCGTAGAGCGGGAACAGGAAGAACAATCCGAACATCACCCACAGGCAGCCCCGGACAAGCCTCATCACGTCAGCCACCGGGAGCTGCGGCGCACCAACAGGTTGTAGGCCACCATCACCACGGCGACCACGACGATCATCTCCAGCGCAAGCGCGTAGGCGAATCCCGCCTGCCCGAGGACCACCTCACTGACCAGTGAGGCACGGATCAGCAGCGGCAGAATCGGGCTGCCCTGGCTGACCAGCGCCGCCGCGGTCGCGTAGGCGGCGAAAGCGTTGGCGAACAACAACAGTGCCGAGCCCAGGAACGCCGGAGTCAGCAGCGGGATCGCGACCTCCCGCCAGTACGCCCACGTCGACGCGCCGAGGCTGACGGCCGCTTCCCGCCACTGCCCGCGCAGGCCTTCCAGCGCCGGGATGAACACGATCACCATCAACGGGATCTGGAAGTACGTGTAGACCAGCGTCAGACCGGCGAGGCTGTACAACCATCCCGAGCCGGCGAGGTTGAACCCGAACGCCTGCTGCACCCACAGGGTCAGCACCCCGTTGAGACCGACGGTGGCCAGGAACGCGAATGCCAGTGCGACACCGCCGAACTGGGCCAGCACGCTGCACAGCGAGAGCACCGCGCGGCGCAGCATCGACGCCGGCGGGCTGCTGACGATCAGCCACGCCATCACCGCTCCGAGGAACGCGCCGATCAGCGCGGTCGACCCGGACAGCAGCACGCTGTCGGCGAGCGCGCTGAGCGCGGTGCCGGTGAACAGCGCGGCGATACGGTCCAGTGAGAAGACCCCGTCGCTGTACACCGCGCCGATCACGACGGTGACCGTCGGGATGATCAGGAAGATCACCACGACGATCAGGAACGGCAGCAGCGGCAGCGAATCCCGCAGTCGGCGCGCCAGACTCATGGACGACACACCTCAGCCGACCGCGGACGCCCAGTTCTCGGCGAGGTACTTCGAGGCCTTCTCGGTCTGCTCGGGCGTCGGCACGGTCACGGGTCCGTCGATGACGGGCAGCGCGGCGGCCACCGCCGGATCCAGCGTGCCGTCGGTGAGCATGTTGTCGGCGCGCACCGGACGGACTCCGCCCTGGGCGTATAGGTTCTGGCCCTCGTCGCTGTAGAGGAACTCCTGCCACAGTCGCGCGGCCGCCGGATGCGGGGCGTCCTTGTTGATCGCCTGGTAGTAGTAGCCGGCCACCACGCCCTGCGGAGGCACCACGACCGTCCAGGACGGAAGCTTCCTGGTCTCGGTGGCATTCGTGTAGTTCCAGTCGATGACCACCGGGGTCTGGCCGGATTCGATGGTCGCCGGGGTCGGGTCGACCGGCAGGAAGTTGCCCGCCTCCTTGAGCTTGCGGAAGAACTCGACACCGGGGGCGATGTCGTCGGCCGAACCGCCCTGCGACAGCGCCGCCATCATGACCCCGGAGAATGCGGCTCCGGCCTGGGTCGGGTCCCCGTTGAGGGCGACCTTGCCCTGGTACTCGGGCTTGAGGAGGTCCTCGATGGTGGTGACCGGCGGCACCTTGGCCGAGTCGAAGCCGATGGACATGTAGCCGCCGTAGTCGTTGACCCAGGTGCCGTCGGGATCCTTGAACGCCTCCGGGATGTCGTCGAACTTCTCGACCTTGTACGGCGCGAACATCGAGGTGTTCGCCAGCGCCACCGACTGGCCGAGGTCGAAGACGTCGGGCGCGGTGCTGCGCCCCTTCTGCTGGTTGGCGGCGTTGATCTCGTCCTGGCTGGACGCGTCGGGCTGCGCCGAGTTCACCGTGATGCCGTACTTGTCGGAGAACGCCGAGATGATGGCCCCGTAGTTGGCCCAGTCCGGCGGCAGCGCGATGACGTTGAGCTCGCCCTCGGCCTTCGCGGCCTCGACGAGTCCTTCCATGCCGCCGAAGTCCTCGGCCGAGGTCGCCTGTGCGGCGTTGGTTCCGGACTCCGTCTCACCGCCCGAGCTGTCCTTCTCCGGCGGGGCGCACGCGACGGCGCCGAGGACGAGTAACGCGGCAGCGGTAGCGGTGAACTTCGAGGGAGTCTTTGAGGGCATGCCGAACCTTCCGATGAGCAGGAGGCTGCGCAGTGGCTCAGCGGTTACCGCCGCGCGACAGCGCAGTGAACGAATCCAACCAGCCGAGCTGACCCTACTCTGGAGGCGTGACGGATCCCGGGGCGTTCGATGCGCCGGGCGTGTTCGCCGAGGCTCCGGTGGCGATGCTGGCGACGGCGGGCACGGACGCGGTGCCGCATCTGGTTCCGGTGGTGTTCGCGCTTCCGGCGGGGCGCAGCGACGTGCTCTACACGGCGGTCGACGCGAAACCCAAGTCCACCCAGCGGCTGCGCCGGCTGCGCAACATCGAGGAGAACCCCTCCGTCAGCCTGCTGGTCGACCATTACGACGACGACTGGTCGAAACTGTGGTGGGTGCGCGCCGACGGCGTCGCGTCGATCCACCACAGCGGGGTGGAGATGGCCACCGGCTACGCGCTGCTGCGGGGCAAGTATCCGCAGTATCAGCGGGTCGAACTCGACGGCCCGGTGGTCACCGTCGAGATCCGGCGGTGGTCATCGTGGACCGGGGGTTAACCGGTAGTCCGGCGGCCGGATTTCCCGACGCAGCACGGAGGCCAGCCGGGCAGACGCGAGGTCGGCGAAGAACCAGGCTTGATTCATGCCCACCCTCCTTTTCGAACGCGATGTCATACCGCTCATCCGAGCCCTGTATCCGCACGCCTACCGGCTGACGCGCGAGCACGCCGACGCCGAGGATCTCCTCCAGGAGACCTCGGTCAAGGCGTACCGCGCATTCGGCAGCGCCGTACTCGTCGGTGAGGGAACCAACCTCGCCGGATGGCTGTACCGGATCATGCGCAACACCCACCTCAGCGCCTACCGCCGACGGCTCTGTCGTCCTGCGCTGCAGTTCACCGGTGAGGTCACCGGCGGCGTCGCGCGCTCCACCGAGGATGTCGTGCTCACCGCGGCCGGTGATCCGGCGGTCGCGGCGGCGATGCGCGCGCTGCCCGAGAAGTACCGCACCGCGGTCTACTACGCCGACGTCGAGGGCCGCACGTTCCGGGAGATCGCCGAGCTGGTCGACGTGCCGATCGGCACCGTGATGTCCCGCCTGCACCGCGGCCGCACGCGGCTTCGCGTCGCTCTCGCCGACGTCGCCAGAGACCGCGGCTACCCGCTCTTCGAGGCCGCCTGAGCCGTGCGCTGATCGGCTTCGAGCTGCTCCTCGTACGCGCCCTCCCCGCGGCCGAGGGCGACGGTCCCGGCCGCCATCGCGATGGTCGCCACCGCGATCGCGACCAGATCCCAGTGTCCTGCGTTCAGGTGCTCCCCCAGCACCACGGCCCCGAGGACCACGGCGATCACCGGCTCGAGCACGAGCATCGTCGGCACCGAGGTCTGCAGCGATCCCGCGTGGAACGCCGACTGCTGGATCAGCATCGCCACCACCCCGAGCAGGGCCAGCAGGTAGAGCACCGGTGCCGTCAGCACTGCGACGAGACCTTCGTGGACGAGCATGTGCATCACCAGCTTGGTCAGCACCGCGACGACCCCGAACAGCACACCGACGGCCACCGCGAGCAGGACCGCCCGGACCCATCCGACGAAGCGCGCGGCGACGATCACGCACGCCAGCACCGCGACCGTACAGACCACCGCGACCATGATCGACGTCGTCAGCGACGCTTCGTAGTCACCGGGGCTCGCCTTGGCCAGCACCACGAACACCGCGAGCGCGACGGTCAGCAGCACCGCCCAGGCCCACTCGCCGCGCGACACCTTGCGGTGCGCGAGCCGAGCGCTCAGCGGCAGGGCGAACAACAGCGCCGACACCAGGATCGGCTGCACGAGCAGCAACGAGCCGTTGGCCAGCGCGAGCGCCTGGAACACGAAGCCCGCGATCGCCGCCGCGGTCCCCGCCCACCACAGCGGGCGGCGGATCAGGGTCTGGAACATGACGGCGCTGATGCCGTCTTCTGCGGGGACGTCGAGCGTCGCGCGTTGCCGCACGACGATGCCCACAGCGAGAAAGACCGCGGCCAGAAACGCCAGCAGGACGGTCAGTCCGTGGCCGATCAGGACGCCGCCTCCTGACCGCGGATGACCCTCAGCCGGGGCGTGCCGGGTTCTGGAACCGGCGAGTCCGGACCGATCTTGTCGTTGACCCCCGCGACCACCGAATCGACCCTGCGGATCGCGCGATCGACCGCGGTGTCCACGTCATCGGCCGCGCTGAGCAGATGGGCGCGGACGTTGACGCGGAAGCGGTCGCCGACACGGCGCAGCCTGCGCCGCAGCCGGTCATCGATCTCGATGCTGACGTAGGGCAACACCCGGAGCTTCATCTGCGCGATTGTATGGGACCTGCGCGAGTGGCCGCCGGGCCGTTTCCCGCAGCGTCAGGACCGCGGCCAGCGAGACGGCGGCCGCCGCGATCAGATAGAACGCCGGTGCGATCGAGTTGCCGGTGGTGGCGGTCAACCAGGTGACGACGTACGGGGTCGTGCCGCCGAACACCGCGACGCAGATGTTGTAGCCGACCGAGAAGCCGCTGAAGCGCACCCGGGTCGCGAACAGTTCGACGCCGGCCGACACCGCACACGAGATGTAGACCGACTCGATCGCGGCCAGCAGGCAGTGCCCCGCGATCGCGGCAACCGGCGACCCGGAAGTGATCAGCAGAAACAGCGGATAGCCCAGCACGATGAACGCGACCGCTCCGCCGATCAGCAGCGGGCGCCGTCCGATCCGGTCCGACAGCGCGGCCAGCGGCAGGATCAGGATGAGCGCGACAAGGCAGGCCAAGGTGATCGACAGGAACGAGTAGGACTTGGTGAATCCCAGGGTCTTGATGAAATACGTTGGCAGGAACGTGAAGACGACGTAGTAGCCGATGTTGAAGACGATGAACAGGCCGACGACCTGCAGGATCTGACGCCAGGAGGTGGCGACCGCCTCGCGCAGCGGGGACTCGGCCTTCTTGTCCGCCTTGGCCAGCTCGGCGAACTGCGGGGTGTCTCCGAGGCGGAGCCGGATGTAGAGGCCGACCAGCCCCAGCGGCCCGGCGATCAGGAACGGGATGCGCCACCCGTAACTCTCCATCGCCTCCGCGGGCAGCAGTGCCTGCAGCAGCGTCACCGTAACCGATCCCAGCAGTAACCCGACGACCCCCGACCACGCCATGAACGTGATCGTCAGTCCGCGGCGCCGGTCGCTGGCGAACTCCGCGAGATAAACCGCGCCGCCGCCGTACTCGCCACCTGCCGAGAAACCCTGCAGGCAACGCAGAACCAGCAGCAGCAGCGGGGCCGCCACGCCGATCGCGTCGTAGGTCGGCAGCAACCCGATGCACAGGGTCGCGGCCGACATCAGCAGGATCACCACCGCCAGCACCTTCTGGCGGCCGATCCGGTCACCCAGCGGCCCGAAGAAGAAACCGCCCAGTGGACGCATGAAGAACGCGGCGGCGAAGATCGCGAACGTGTTCAGCAGCGCGGCGGTGTCGTTGCCCGCCGGGAAGAACTGCGCGGCGATGAACGTCGCGAGGAAACCGTAGATGGCGAAGTCGAACCACTCGACGGCGTTGCCGATCGAGGCTCCGGTGACCACCCGGCGGATGTCGGAATCCCGCTGAACTTCCATGGATCACTCCCGAAAATAAGCGTGGCGCTGAACATTTCGCTTACAAGCGGGCATCGTCACCGACGCCATGGGGACGATAGCGTGCCGCTAGCGACCCGCGGCGCGCTTGGCGGACTTCACGGCGTCCTCGGCCGCCTCCAGCGCCTGTTCGGCTTCGGCGAGCCGGCGCCGGGCGTTCTCGTGCTCGATCCTGGCTCTCGCGAGGTTGGACTGCAGTTCGGCGAGCGCCGCAATCTCTGCGGGGTCGGGCTCGGGCTTCGATCTGGGCTTGCTCACCGACGACACCGTGGCGCTGAAGCCGAAGTCCCCGAACCCCGACCACTGTTCGGCCTTGGTGAGCCTGCCCAGGCGGGCGGCGACGTCGGGATCGGCGATGGCGGCCTGCAGGGTCGCGGTGACGTCATCGTGCAGCGATGCCGACGGCGACGCCACTTCGCCCTCCCGGAAAGCAGTGCGGGTCAACCGTTCGACCAGAGTGCGCTGTTCAGCGGTCAACGCCCGGATCGCGTCCCCGTCCATGACCGAGTGCGCGTCACGGAGCCGTGATCTGAGGTCTTCCAACTCGCTACGGGCGTCTCCCGTCAGCGCCAGCCTGTTGACCAGCCACGCCGCCGTTGTCGGTTTGCGACAGTCCCGGATGCGGGGGGCCGTCTCCGCGTCGCCGTCCTTCTTGGCCGCGGCCGCGAGCTCCGCTCGCAGCGCGGTGAACTCCTCCGGCCTGGCGGTGTAGAGCTTGTCGAGGTCATCGCTTGAGATCTGCGCGCCGCCTTCGTAATTGGGGCTCCCGGCCCGGCGGTTGCTGCGGCGTGGGCAGCAGCGCCTTACGCGCCCGCACCGCGACCCGGGTGGCATCGTCGGTGGTGATCTCCAGCGGCTCGCCGGCGTGGCGGATCTCCAGTGCGCCGTGGGGTCCGTCCCGCAGCGTGTAGGTCACCGTGTCGTGGTCGGCCTCGACCGTGACGCGGAAACCCCGCCAGCGCAGGCGGAATCGTAGGCGGGTGATCCCCGTGGGCAGCTGCGGATCGAGGGAGAGGACCCCCTCGTCGTCGCGCAACCCACCGAAGCCGCCGACCAGCGCGGTCCAGGCGCCCGCCAGCGACGCCAGGTGCAGGCCGTCGCCGGTGTTGTGGTGCAGGTTGCGCAGGTCGATCAGCGCCGCTTCGTACGCATAGTCGTGACCCAGCTCGAGATGTCCGACCTCGGCGCACATCACCGCCTGTGTGCAGGCCGACAACGACGAGTCCCGGGTGGTCCGCCGTTCGTAGTAGTCGACATTGCGGGCCTTCTGCTCGTCGGTGAACGCGTGACTCTGCCACTGCATCGCCAGGACGAGATCGGCCTGCTTGACCACCTGCCTCGGATACAACCGGACGTACGGTTCGTTGAGCAGCAAGGGATATTCGGTGTTGGAATGGAAGTCCCATTCCCGCAACGTGGTGAACCCTTCGCATTGCGGGTGCACACCGAGTTCCTCGTCGTACGGGATGTGCACCGCATCGGCGGCGTCGCGCCACGCGGCGGTCTCCTCACTGTCGACCCCCATCGCTTCGGCGAGCTCGGGATGGCGTGTACACGCATCCGCCGCGTTACGCAGATTGGCGGCGGCCATCAGGTTGGTGAACACGTTGTCGCGTACGACCGCGGTGTACTCGTCGGGGCCGGTGACCCCGTCGATGCGCCAATTGCCGTGGCGGTCATGGTGACCCAGCGACAGCCACATCCGCGCGGTTTCGACGATGACCTCGAGCCCGCACTCCTTCTCCAGCGAGTCGTCCCCGGTGACCACGCGGTAGCGTTCGAACGCCATCGCGATGTCGGCGTTGACGTGGAATGCCGCGGTGCCCGCCGGCCAGTACGCCGAGCACTCCTCGCCCCTGATGGTGCGCCACGGAAAGCTCGCACCCTTCAGGTCCAGTTCGTCTGCCCGTTCGCGCGCCTTGTCGAGGGTGGAGGCCCGCCAGCGCAGCGCGTCGGCGGCGGCCCGCGGAGCGGTGTAGGTCAGCACCGGCAGGACGAAACCTTCTGTGTCCCAGAAGGCGTGGCCGTCATACCCGGTACCGGTCAGCCCCTTGCCGGCGATGGCGCGACGCTCGGCGCGGGCACTCGCCTGCAGCACGTGGAACAACCCGAAGCGCACCGCCTGCTGACAGTCCGGGTCTCCCTCGACCTCGACGTCGGCACAGTCCCAGTAGTCGTCGAGGTACTCGCGCTGGGCGTCGAGGAGCCCCTGCCAACCCGTGTACCGGGCACCGGCGATGGCGGCGGCGACCTGATCGCGCAGCGCCGGCCGCGATCGCAGGCTCGACCAGCCGTAGGCCAGATACTTGACCAGCCGAAGGCGCTCACCGGCTTTCAGCGCGCAGACGATGGTGGTCCGGGCCCAATCCTCGCCGGAGTCGCCGGAGACGTCGATGCGGCCGTCCGCCTCGACCACGTGGTCCATCGCGGCGGCCATGCTCAGCTCACTCGTGCGGGTGCGGTGGATCAGCACCGCCCCCCGTTCGCTGAGCTCGTGTTGTACCGCTTCGAGCGGATCATCGAGGGCCGAGGCCACCCGCGGATCGTCCGACGGCGTCGGTTGATCTTCGTTGGCGACGAGTTCGGACTGCACGGTCAGCAGTACGTCGTCGACCGCTTCCACGACGTACTCGATCGCGGCAAGCCCCCGCTGGGTCAGGGACACCAGCCGGGTCGAGTTGACCTTCACCCGCGTGCCCGACGGCGCCGTCCAGTCGACCTGCCGGGTGAGAACACCCGCGCGCATATCGAGAACCCTTTCATGCGAATGCAATTCGCCGTAGCGGACATCGAACGGTTCGTCGTCGACCAGCAGCCTGATGATCTTTCCGTTGGTGACGTTGACGATCGACTGCCCGTCCTCGGGGTAGCCGAATCCGGCCTCCGCATACGGCAGCGGGCGGATCTCGTAGAAGCCGTTCAGGTAGGTGCCGGGCAGGCTGTACGGCTCGCCCTCGTCGAGGTTGCCGCGCAGGCCGATGTGCCCGTTCGACAACGCGAACAGCGATTCGGTCTGGGCAAGCAGTTCGGTGCGTAAGGCGGTCTCGCGGATGCACCAGGGCTCGACGGGGAAGTCCTCGTCGGTCATCTCCATTATGTGAGCAACTCCCCCAGGTCGGTGATGACGATGTCGGCTCCTTTGTCCCGAAGTGCTTGTGCCTGCCCGGTGCGGTCCACGCCGACCACGAGTCCGAAATCTCCGGCGCGTCCCGCGGCGACACCAGAGAGCGCATCCTCGAACACCGCCGCTTCGGCGGGGTCGACGCCGAGGAGTTCGGCCGCCCTCAGGTAGGTGTCCGGGGCGGGCTTGCCGGGGAGGTTCTCCTCCCGCAGGGTGACGCCGTCCACCCGCACCTCGACGTAGCGGTCGAGGCCGGTCAGCTCCAGCACCTCCCGGGTGTTGGCGCTCGACGACACCACAGCGCGCCGGAGCCCGGCGTCGGCGGTCGCCTGCAGGTACCGGCGCGACCCGTCGAAGACCTCGATGCCGTCGGATTTCAGGGTCTTGCGGAACATCTCGTTCTTGCGGTCCCCCAGCCGGGTCACCGTCGCCTCGTCGACGTCGATCAGGCGGCTGCCGAGGAACGACCGGATGCCGTCGGCCCGCGGCTTGCCGTCGACATAGGTCTCATAGTCGGCGCCCGCGTCGAACGGGGTGTACCGGGCGTCGGGGTCCTCCGCGCCGTCGGCGATGTCGCTGAGGTATTCGTCGAACATCGCCTTCCAGGCGCGCCGGTGCACGCTCGCGGTGTCGGTCAGCACCCCGTCGAGGTCGAAAAGGCACGCGTGGATCCGGTCGGGTAGTCCCAGCATGCCCCCCTTCATACCCAGGATCAGCCCAGCCCCATCAGGGTCCGCAGTTCCGCCGTGCGCCAGACGATCAGCCCGACGAAGACGACGAGGATCGCCACCGTCGCGCCGGTCTGGACCAGGGTGCGTTGCGCGCGGGGCGCGTACACGAACGCCGCGGCGACGAGGGCTCCGGTGACCAGTCCTCCGATGTGGCCCTGCCAGCTGATGTTCTGACTGGTGAACAGCGGGATGAGGAACGTGAAGGCCAGGTTCAGCACGATGATCGCCATCACGCTGCGCACGTCCATGTTGAGCTTCCTGCCCACCACGAACGTCGCGCCGAACAAGCCGAACACCGCGCCTGACGCGCCCGCGGTGAGCGCGTTGAACGTCAGCAGGTACACCAGCACCGATCCACCGAGGGCACTGACGAGGTAGAGCGTGACGAACCGCGCCCGTCCCAGGGCGGCCTCCAGCGGCGGCCCCACGAAATACAGGGCCAGCATGTTGAACGCCAGATGCGTGAGGCCGAAATGCAGGAACGCCGACGTCAGCAGCCGGTACATCTCGCCGTCGGCGACCGCGGGTGACCACAACCCGAAGGCCCGTTGCAGTCCCGGCGAGGCCATCTGCAGGGCGAACGCCAGCAGGTTGATGCCGATCAGCGCGTAGGTCACCACCGGGGTCAGCTTCTTCACGGGCCGCACCGAGCGCATCCCCTCGCCGACGCAGTCGATGCACTGGTGCCCGACGGCCGCGTCGCGCATGCACTCGGGACAGATGAAGCGATTGCAGCGGGTGCACCGGACGTAGGTCTGCCGGTCGGGATGCCGGTAGCAGGTCGGTATCTGCTGGGCCGGGTACGGGTACGGGGAGTTCACCTCAGAGCGTCCCGAAGAGCTCGATGTGGTTGCCGTCGGGATCGGCGACGAACATCCATCCCATTCCCGGCACCGGGGCGAACTCGGTGACCGGTTCGACGACCTCGTACCCGGAGGTCTCGAAGGCCTCGCCGACCGCGCGCAGACCGTTCACCCCGATCGTGAAGTACCTCAGCCCGGCCTGGGCCCGGCCACCGCCGGGAGCGGCGGGCGCCGGCGGCGGCGTGGTGTAGGTGACGAGTTTGAGCACGCTGCCCCCGAGGGAGTAGCGCCGCTGGGTGCCGCCGTCGAACTCGATCTCACCCTGGGGTTCGAGCTCGAGGAAGTCTTCATAGAACGCGACCATCGGCGCGAGATCGGTGGTGACGAGCCCGACCTCGATGCCGGGCGAGAGCAGATCCAGTTTCACAGGCACCAAACTATCCGCAGAGCGGGCGGGCGCACCGATAACGATTACGCAACGACTCAGATCACGATCAATTAAGCATTCCCGGCAAATCCTGAGAGTCCTCACGAATGCGCCCGGGATATTTCGTTCACGGCGAACACCGGGAGTCATAGTGAGGCCGACATCACGGCCTCGGAATGTAACGTCCGCATGCTGCGGTAATTGACGCCTGCCGAGGACGTTTGAGCACGTCAGATCTCGGCTACCTTGGTTTTCGGGCGGGGAAAGCAGTAACTGATTCACCACGCGCCACAATGCGTGACGAATGCGAAGGACCAATCAATCATGAATTTCAGTGGTAACACCGTGCGCCGTTCCGTGGCTGGTGTCGGGGCGGCCTGTCTGTTCGGCGGCCTCGCCGCAGCAACCGCGATCGCTCCGGCGAGCGCACAACCGGCTCAGTGCACCGCGAGTGCGCTGACGGGCACCGTCAGCTCGGTGACCGCCGAGGCACGTCAGTACCTCGACGCCCATCCGGGCGCCAACCAGGCCGTCACCGCGGCGATGAACCAGCCGCGTCCGGAGGCCGAAGCCAACCTGCGCAACTACTTCACCGCGAACTCGGCGGAGTACTACGACCTGCGCGGAATCCTGGCACCGATCGGCAACGCCCAGCGCGATTGCAACGTCACCGTGCTGCCCGCCGACCTGCAGTCGGCGTACAACACGTTCATGGCCGGCTGATCTGTTCGGCTGAACTGATCGACGACATGACGGCGGCGGCGGGTTCACACCCGTCGCCGCTGTTTGTTGGTTCACGCCGTTTGTTGGTTCACGCCCCGGCAGGCATTTAGACTCGCTTCCTATGAGGCTGACCCGACCCGCCGCGCTCGGCGCGGCAGCAGCGGCGAGCTGCCTTCTCCTCGCCCCGGTGGCTTCGGCACAACCGGAGCCAACTCCCGCGCCTGACGCCGAGGGACCGAAGACGACGATCGACGCCAGCGGTTCGTATGCGGTCGGCACCGAGATCCTGCCCGGGGTGTACCAGTCGGCCGGGCCGGTCGACGACGGCGCCTGCTACTGGAAGCGCGTCGCGGGTGAGGAACTCGTCGACAACGCGCTGACCAAGAAGCCCGCGTTCGTGCAGATCATGCCGACGGACACGACCTTCACCACCAGTGACTGCCAGGCCTGGACGCTCACCAACGCCCCGATGCCCCCGCAGCCGTCGCCCGCATCCCTGCTGGGCGAGCTGACCAAGGCGATCGGCAGCGGCATGTTCTCCGGGGGTCCGCCGCCCTGATCGACGCGATCACCGCAACCGGCGCCGAGGATCACACCGGCGTCGAGCCGGCGGCTGTCGAACGCATCTGGCAGGCCGCCCGGCACTGGTATGCGGCGGGCATGCAACCGGCCATCCAGGTCTGTCTGCGCCGCGACGGCAGGGTGATCCTCGACCGGGCGATCGGGTACGCCGCAGACGACGTCCCGGTCAGGACCGACACACCGTTCTGCGTGTACTCGGCGGCCAAGGCGATCACCACGACCGTCACGCACATGCTCGTCGAACGCGGCGAGTTCTCCCTCGACGACCGGGTCTGCGAGTATCTGCCCGAGTACACCAGCCACGGCAAGGACCGCACGACCATCCGGCACGTGCTGACCCACAGCGCCGGCATCCCGTTCGCGACCGGACCCAAACCCGACCTCAAGCGCATGGACGACAGCGACTACACGCGCGCGATGCTGGCCCGGATGAAACCCGTGTATCGACCGGGCCTGATCCACGTCTACCACGGTGTGACGTGGGGCCCGTTGATGCGCGAGATCATCTCGGCCGCAACGGGTCGCAGCATCCGCGACATCCTCGCCGACGAGATCCTGACCCCGCTGGGTTTCCGCTGGACGAATTACGGCGTTGCGCCCGAAGATGTTCCGCTGGTCGCCCGCAGCCACGTCACCGGTAAACCGCTCCCCGCACCTGTCGCGAAAGCCTTCAAGACCGCGGTGGGCGGAACACCACAGCAGATCATCCCGTTCTCGAACACCCGGCAGTTCCTGACCGGTGTCATTCCGTCGTCGAACACGGTGTCCAACGCCCACGAACTGTCGCGCTTCGCCGAAATACTCTGTCGCGGTGGCGAGCTCGACGGGGTACGGGTGCTGTCGGCCGAGACGTTGCGAGCGGCGACGAAGGAGGCCCGCCGCCTGCGCCCCGATCTGGCGACCGGTCTGCAGCCGATGCGCTGGGGTACCGGATACATGTTGGGGTCCAAGCGCTTCGGGCCCTTCGGCCGCGATGCCGACGGCGCGTTCGGACACACGGGACTCACCGACATCGCGGTGTGGGCCGATCCGCAGCGGGCCCTGTCGGTCGCCGTGGTCAGCAGCGGCAAGCCAGGGCCGCACCGGGAGGCCAAGCGCTACCCCCGCCTGCTCGACCGCATCAACGCCGAGATCCCCCGGCTCTGACCCCGCGGTAGATCCCCCACCGCACGATCACCGGCATCAGCACGCGGTCGAAGGCCCACGCCGGGAACCGGAAGGCCCTCCCGTTGGGCGCGAAGACCTCCAGCCCGTCGGGCTGGATGCCCAACACCGATCCCCAACGCCGGGTCGGCGGACGATACGCCCGCAGCGGTTTCCCGTCGAAGAACGCGCGGATGTTGCCGGCGAGCAGGCCGTCGGCACGGTTGCGGGCCGAGCTGCGCAGCGGATCGGTGGCCGCGACGTCGCCGACGGCGAAGACCTCCGGCCGGCCCGGCACCTGCAGCTGCGGGGTGACCCGGACGAAACCGTCGGCGTCGAGCAGTTCGCCGGGCAGCCACCCGGTGTTGGGCCGGACCCGCCCGATCGCCCACAGCACGACGTCGGCGGTGGCGGGGTCCTGCCCGGTGGTCCACTGCACCGGGTCGGTGGTCAGCTCGGCGCCGGTGAATCCCGGGACCAGTTGCGCGCGGTGCCCCGGCCGCAGCACCACCCCGGCCTCGGTCAGCCTGCGCCGCACCGTCTTCCACGTGCGGGGGTGGTGTCCGGCGAGGGCGCGATCACCGGGGAAGTACAGCTCGACCCGCTTGTCCGGCCACGTGGTCGCGATCTGTGCGGCACTGCTGACGGCGGCGGCTCCGCCGCCCACGATCGCAACCGACTGTGCGGCAGAGAGCCTTTCATGCGGATTGCGCAGATCGGCATCGACCTGCTCCGAGGTCTGCAGTCCGGGGTGGCGCCAGAACCCGTTGCTGACACCGGTGGCGATGACGAGCACGTCGTAGGGCACCACCGTCGACTCGCCGTCGGCACACGACACCGCCACCGTCCGGGCGTCGAGATCCACCGCGGTCAGCGTGCCGTGCACCGTGCGGACCCTGTCGAGTCCGCGGAAGCGCGAGAACGGGATCCAGTTGTGCCGGGCCCAGTCTCCCGGCCGCGCGAGACGCCAACCGAGCTCCTGACCACTGACGAGTCCCGGTTTGGCGGAGATCCCGACGACATCGGCGTGCCGGGCGAGCTTGATCGCGGTGAGCACGCCGACGTCACCGAGACCGGCGATGACGACGCGGCGACCCTGCGTCATGCGGCGTCCAGCCGAACCCGGAACGTCTTCGGCCAGTACTTGCCCGTCACCAGGAACTCGGACCCGCCCACGTGGGCGATGCCGTTGAGAACCTGTGCGCTGGGCGGGATTCCACGCTCCCGCAACCCTGACGCGTCGACGACCAGACCGACCTCCCCGCTGCCCGGGTCGATCCGCACGATCTCGTTGGACGGCCACACGTTCGCCCACACCTGGCCGTCGACGCATTCGAGTTCGTTGAGACCCTCGACCCCGACGCCGTTGTGCGTCACCGCGACGCTGCCGGTTTCGGCCAGGTCGGCGGGATCGTGAAAGGTCAGCCGGTCGGATCCGTCGCTCTTGACCAGCCGGTTCCCGTCGTAACACAAGCCCCAGCCCTCGCCGGCCAGCGGGACTTCCCGGACCGGTGTCATCGTGGCCCTGTCCCACTCGACGGCCTTCTCGTCGCGGTAGGTCAGCTGCCAGATCCGGTCCCCCACCACGGTGATGCCCTCACCGAAGTAGTCGCCGGGCATCGCGACGGCCTGTGACACCGTGCCGGTGGCGGGGTCGAGGGTCCGCATCTGCGACGCCCCCGCCAGGCCCGTGCCCTCGTAGAGGATCCCGCCGTCGACCTCGAACCCCTGCGTGAAGGCTGCGGGGTCGTGCGGGATCTCCTCCAGCACCACCGGCTCGATCACCGGGGCCGGACCGGCCTGGGCATGCGGCGGCGTCGCGCATCCCGCGATCACCGCCAGAGTCAGCACGGCCACCAGGGGCGAGCGAGTCATACCGCGTTTCTACCGTGCGACGATGGCGGAATGAAAGCAGTCAGCTGTTTGGGTGGCGCCCTGGAGGTCGTCGACCTGCCCTCACCGCGGCCCGAGGCGGGCCAGCTGGTGCTCGACGTGCTGCGATGCGGCATCTGCGGGTCCGACATCCACGCCAAGGATCACGCCGACGAGCTGACCGAGGTGTTCGCCGAGGGCGGCTACCACGACTTCGTCCGCAGTGACACACCGGTGGTGATGGGCCACGAGTTCTGCGGTGTGGTCGCCGAGCGTGGCCGCGGGGTCGGCTCGGAGTTCAGGGAAGGCACCACCGTGGTGTCGTTCCCGCTGGTGAAGGCCGACGGCGGGGTGCATCTGACCGGCCTGTCGCCGAAGGCGCCCGGCGGGTATGCCGAGCAGGTGCTCGCCGAGGCGGCGCTGACGTTCGCGGTGCCCAACGGGCTGGATCCGGCCACCGCGGCGCTGACCGAGCCGATGGCGGTGGCCCACCACGCGGTCCGGCGCAGCGAGATCACGAACAAGGACGTCGCGATCGTGCTCGGCTGCGGACCCGTCGGTCTGGCCGTCATCTGCCATCTCAAGACCCGCGGTGTGCGCACGATCGTCGCCAGCGACTTCTCCCCCGGCCGGCGCGGGCTGGCCACCCAGTGCGGCGCCGACGTCGTCGTCGACCCGGCCGAGGAGTCGCCGTACGACGCGGTGCCCGCCAAGCAGCGGGGTCTGACGGAGCTGCCGGCACTGTACGAACTCGGCGTCGGATCGATGGAGAAGCTCCGCAGGATCCCGGGCTGGTCCCACGTGTACCGCGTCGCCGACCGTCTCGGCGGTACCGCACCGAAGCGGCCGGTGATCTTCGAGTGCGTCGGGGTGCCCGGCATGATCGACGGGGTCATCACCGCCGCACCGCTGGCGTCGCGCATCATCGTGGTCGGCGTCTGCATGGGTGACGACAAGATCCGACCGGCGATGGCGATCGGCAAGGAGGTCGATCTGCGTTTCGTGTTCGGTTACACCCCTTTGGAATTCCGGGACACCCTGCACATGCTCGCCGACGGGAAGCTCGACGCATCGGCTCTGGTGACCGGCACGGTCGGCCTCGACGGCGTCGCCGGGGCGTTCGAGGCGCTCGGCAACCCGGAGAGACACGCGAAGATCCTCATCGACCCGTCTGCGTGACGGCGAGCGAACCGAGCAGCGCCAGCGCCTCGGCGCTCACCGATCCCGCTTCGGCGTGGTAGACGACGAGCTCCTGACCCGGCGATGAGCGGACGTCGAAGGTCTGCATGGTCAGTTCCAGCGTCCCGACCTCGGGGTGACGAAACCCCTTGCTCCGCGCGGATTTGCGGCGGGCGTCGTGGCGCGTCCAGAGCTCCGCGAACTCGGGTGAGGCACCGAGCAGATCGGTCAGCACCGCGCGGATGCGCGGGTCATCGGGCGCCTGGCCGTAGCCGTGCCGGAATCCGGCCACCGCGTCCCGGGCCACCGCGGCCCAGTCGGTGTAGAAACTGCGCGCGCCGGGCTCGGTGAACACCACGTGCAGCAGGTTCTTCGAATGCTGCCACTGCGAGAACATCGCGTCCGCAATTTCATTGGAGGCGAGCACATCGTAGGCACGGTTGTAGACCAGCGCGGGGTTGTGCGGCCACATGCTCATCAGCTCCAGCAGGGCCGGGTCGACGCGCGCGCTGGTGCCGGCGTGACTGCGTGGGCTCAGACCTGCGAGCCGGAACAGATGCGCTCGGGCGTCCTCGGACAACCGAAGTGCCGCGGCCAGCGCGTCGACGACCTGGGCCGAGGGTGTGCGCTCCCTACCCTGCTCGAGACGGGTGTAGTAGTCGGCGCTCAGCCCCGCGAGCATCGCGACCTCTTCCCGCCGTAGACCGCTGACGCGCCGCAGCCCGATCGTCGGCAGCCCGGCCTCGGCAGGCGTCACCTGGCCGCGGCGTGCCCGCAGATAGTCGCCCAGCTCGGTGGCTGCCATGCCAGTGATCGTAGTGAGCAGTCGGGGTGCGTACCTGGGTGTGGCGCACCCAGGAACACCATGTCCTCCCGCGCCCGTGCCACGGTGGCGACACTGATGATCATGGACAACACACAGCGCAACGTCGCCATGGTCACCGGGGCGAGCAGTGGGATCGGCCGTGCCGTTGCGGTGCGGCTGGCGGCCGACGGATTCACCGTCGTCGCCGCCGCACGCCGTACCGACCGGCTGCGGGAACTGGCCGCAGGAACGGACGGGAGCATCGAAGCCTGCGAGCTCGACGTCACCGACGCCGATGCCGTACGTGCGGCAGCCGACGACATCGTGGCGCGCCACGGCCGGCTCGACGTCCTGGTCGCCAACGCCGGGGTGATGCCGCTGTCGCGGCTGGACACCGGACTGCTCGCCGAGTGGAACCAGATGATCGACGTGAACATCCGCGGGCTGTTGCACGGCATCCATGCCGCGCTGCCGCATTTCACCCGGCAAGAGCGCGGCCATGTGGTCACCGTGGCATCGGTCGGCGCCCACGAGGTCGTCGCCACCGGCGCGGTCTACTGCGGCACCAAACACGCCGCGTGGGCGATCACCGAAGGTCTGCGGCTCGAATCTCCGCCGTGGCTGCGGGTCACGACGATCTCGCCCGGAGTGGTGGAAAGCGAACTGGCCGACAGCATCAGCGATCCGATCGCCCGTGACGCGATGGCCGACTACCGGCGCGCAGCGATCGGTCCGGACGCCATCGCCGGTGCGGTCGCCTACGCGGTCGGCACCCCGGCGGACGTCGACGTCAACGAGATCGTCATCCGTCCCACCCGGCAGCGTTGAGCGCCCGATAGATCCGCTGCTCGCTGATCGGCCGCGCGGTGCCCAGTTGCTGGGCCCAGAGGCTCACCCGTAGCTCCTCGATCATCCAGGCGATGTCGACGACCTCCGGCGCGGCGGCGCGGGCAGGTGAGAGCGCGGCGCGCAGGTCGTCGTACGCGTCCTGCACCGCGGCGACGCGATCCATGCGCTCCCGGTCGGCGCCCAGCGCGTGCGGCAGCCGCTCGAGGCGGCGGTCGATCGCGGTCAGATAGCGGGTCAGGTCACCGAGCTTGGCCGCCCCGGTGGCGGTGACGAAACCCGTTGGCACCAGCCGCGACAGCTGCGCCCTGATGTCGGCGATCGCGTCGGCCTGCGCCGGGCTGGGCTGTTTCGGCACCGCCAGCTCGACCTCGTGCAGTGCGGCGAGCACCTTCTGTACCCGACGGACGATGTCGGCGGTCGTCTGTGCCAGGCCGGCGGCCAGCCGTTGGCGTGCCGCCGCGAACTCCTTCTTCGTCCACACCGGATCGGGCACGAGGATCTGGACCGCGGCCTGCGCGCAGTCCTCCAGCAGCGCCGACAGCGAGCCGTCCGGGTTGTTCCCCAGGAGCAGCCGGGTGCGGGTGTCGAGGCCACGCTCAACGGTTTTGGTGACCGAGGGGGCGGCGAGCAACAGCAGCCGCCGGCTCCCGCGGGCCATCACCGCATCCTGCTCGTCCTTGGTGGCGAAGACTTTGATGGCGACCGACGCGCCGGCCGGCACCAGTGCCGGATAGCCGCGCACGACGTGTCCCGAGGCGCCGGCACTCTCCACCACCCGGGGCAGCTCGTCGAGGTCGGCCGGCCAGTCGCGCAGGCCGGTGCGCTCCAGATCGCCTGCGACGGTGGCCGCCACGGCCTGCCGGGTCGGCGCCGCCAACTGCTGTTGCAGCTCGTCGAGGTTCTTACCGCGCGACACCACGGAACCGTCGGCGTCCTCGACGGCGAAGGTGACCCGCAGGTGCGGGGGCAGCTTGCTCAGATCGAAGGCATCGATCGGTACGAGAATGCCTGTGCGGCGGCGCAGTTCGCGTTGCACGGCGTCGAGCAGCGGACCGCTGTCGGGAGTGATCGCGTTCAGCAGTGCCCGTGCGGTGTCCGGTGCGGGCACGAAGTTGCGTCGCAGGTCCTTGGGCAGCGACTTGATCAGTGCGGTGAGAAGTTCTTCGCGCAGCGCGGGCACCTGCCAGGCGAAGTCGTCACCGCCGAGACGGGCCAGCACGTCGACGGGAACGTGCACGGTGACGCCGTCGTCGGACGATCCCGGATCGAACCGGTAGCTCAGCGGCAGGTTCAGGTCGCCGGCCTGCCAGGTGTCGGGCTTCTCGGTGTCGGTATGGGTATCGGAAACGTTGCGCAGCAGGTCTTCCCGGGTCAGCGTCAACAGGTCCGGGTTGCGGTGCCGCTCCTTGCGCCACCAGCCGTCGAAGTGCCGCGACGACACCACATCCGCCGGGATCCGCGCGTCGTAAAATGCGAAGATCTCGTCGTCGCCGACGAGCAGGTCGCGCCGCCGCGCCCGGTCCTCCAGGCCGGCGAGTTCCTCGCGCAGCCTGGCGTTGTCGCGGAAGAAGTGGTGCTTGGTTCTCCAGTCGCCCTCGACCAGGGCGTGCCGGATGAACAGGTCGCGCGACACCTCGGGGTCGACCTGTCCGTAGCCGATGCGGCGACGGGCCACCAGCGGCAGACCGTAGAGGGTGACCCGCTCGTAGGCCATCACGGCGCCGCGCTCGGCATCCCAGTGCGGCTCACTGTAGGTGCGCTGCAACACATGCCCGGCGACCCGCTCCACGGTGTCGGGTTCGATACGCGCGGCCGTCCTGCCGAACAGCCGACTGGTCTCGACGAGGTCGGCCACGACGACCCAGCGCGGCGGCCGCCGGGACAGCACAGACCCGGGGGCGAGCACGAACTTCGCGTTGCGGGCGCCGTCGTAGGCCCGGCCGTCGGTGTCGCGCATGCCGACATGGGACAGCAGTCCGGCGGTCAGCGCGGCGTGCACCGACCGCGGGTCCGCCGGTTCGTCCTGCTCCCTGATCCCGAGATCGCGGCAGATGCTGCGCAGCTGACCGACCAGGTCCTGCCACTCGCGGATACGCAGGTAGTGCAGGAACTCGTCGCGGCACATCCGGCGAAAGGAGCTGCCGGAGCGCTCTTTTCGCTGCTCGGTCAGGTACCACCAGAGGTTCAGGAACGAGGTGAAGTCGGAGTGCTCGTCGGCGAAGCGCGCATGCTTCTGCCGCGCGGCGTCCTCCCGGTCGGCGGGGCGCTCCCGCGGATCGGGGATCGACAGTGCGGCGGCCAGCACGAGCATCTCGCGCACGCAGCCCTCGTGGTCCGCCTGCAGGATCATGCGACCCAGCCGGGGGTCCACCGGTATCTGCGCGAGCCGACGCCCGATGTCGGTGAGCTCGCCCTGACGATCGAACGCGCCGAGTTCCTGCAGCAGCGCCACCCCGTCGCGGATGCTTCGCGCGTCGGGCGGGTCGAGGAAGCCGAAGGCCTCGATGTCGCCGAACCCGAGCGCGGCCATCTGCAGGATCACCGCGGCGAGGTTGGTGCGCAGGATCTCCGGATCGGTGTAGCGGGGCCGGGATTCGAAGTCCTGTTCGGAGTACAGCCGGATGCACACGCCGGGGGCGGTACGTCCGGACCGGCCCGCCCGCTGGGCCGCCGAGGCCTGCGAGATCGGTTCGATCGGCAGCCGCTGCACCTTGGTTCTGCGGCTGTACCGGGAGATGCGGGCGGTGCCGGGGTCGACGACGTACCGGATCCCCGGAACGGTCAGCGATGTCTCGGCGACGTTGGTGGCCAACACGATTCGCCGTGCCGCCCGGCTCGGCGAGAACACCTTCTGCTGCTCGGCCGTCGGCAGCCGCGCGTACAGCGGCAGCACCTCGGTGTGGCCCGGGTCGGTCACCGCCCTCAACGCCTCTGCGGTGTCGCGGATCTCGCGCTCGCCGGACAGGAACACCAGCACATCGCCGCGCGGTTCGCTCTCCAGTTCGGCGACGGCGTCGATGATCGCCTCGGTCGGATCGCGCAGTTCGGTGCGCACGACCTCGTGGTCCGGGTCATCGGGATCGTCGTCGTCTGCGGCTGATACGGCGACTTCCAGTGGCCGGTACCGGATCTCGACGGGGTAGGTGCGTCCCGACACCTCCACGATCGGTGCTCCGGCGCCGGATCCATGTTCGCCTCCGGCGAAGAACCGCGCGAAGCGTTCCGGTTCGATGGTCGCCGAGGTGACGATGACCTTCAGGTCGGGCCGCCGCGGCAGCAGCCGGCGCAGGTATCCGAGCAGGAAGTCGATGTTGAGGCTGCGTTCGTGCGCCTCGTCGATGATCAGCGTGTCGTAGCGCAGCAGCCGGCGGTCGCGCTGCACCTCGGCGAGCAGGATGCCGTCGGTCATCAACTTCACCAACGTGCGATCGCTCGCCTGGTCGGTGAAGCGCACGGTGTAGCCGACCGCCTCCCCCAGCGGGGTGCCCAGTTCTTCGGCGATGCGCGTCGCGACGGTGCGGGCCGCTAGCCGCCGCGGCTGGGTGTGGCCGATCGTGCCGCGGATCCCCCTGCCCATCTCGAGGCAGATCTTGGGCAGCTGGGTGGTCTTACCCGATCCGGTCTCCCCGGCCACGATGACGACCTGGTTGGCGGCGATCGCCGCCGCGATGTCGTCGCGGCGCTCCGAGACGGGAAGATCCGGATAGGTGATCTCGGGGACGGCGGCCAGCCGGGTGGCGACCAGCGCCTCGGCCGCGGTGAACCGTTCGGCGAGACGGGCGAGCGCCGCGGGGTCCGGCGTGCGCAGTTGCCGCAGCCGGCGGCCCAGCCTGGCGGCATCGCTGATCGTCAGTCCGTCGAGACGCGCGCGCAGGACGCGCACATCGGTACTGGACTGTTCAGGCACTGGGCCACGATAGGCGGGACGCCGTCATCGCGGCGCGCGGGTTCGGACGTACAGCACCGCCGCCGCGAACACGATCTCGGTGGCTGCGACCGCGGTGGCCAGCTGCATCGCCACGGCCATGTCCGTCGCCGCGGCGGTACCCGCATCGCCGTGCCGGTGGCCCGTCGCCGGCAGGTGAACGGCGATCATCGCGATGTTCATCACCGCGACCAGCAGCCAGCTGCGGATCGAGTCGAACCGCCACAGTTCGTAGGCGCAGTACAGGCAGACGGCGGCCATCACTGCCGTCAGGACCGTCGGTGACGACGCGTGCAGGACCGCCGAACTCACTGCCAGCGCCGCCCCGGCGCCGCGGACGAGGGCCATGCATCAGTAAACCGCAGATCAGGGCTTGTCGGGCGCCCAGTAGGCCAGCATCTCGGCCAGGGTCTCGAACGCGGCGGTGTTGACGCCGTAGGTGGCTTCGAAGTGCACGCTCAGCGGGAAGCCCAGATCGGCGACACCGTCGATGACCCGCTTGTACAGATCGACCATCATCTGACGGCGGGGGGCGGGCTCGGTGTCGGCCAGTCGGCGGACGAACTCCTGCTCCCGCGCGACGGCCTCGTTGCCCGGATCCTGGATGAGCCAGTTGATCAGGCCGACCCGGCTCTCCACCTTCGGCACGAAGCCGAAGGACAGCAGGATCTCGGGCCGGTGGTCGGTCTTGTCGGCGAACTCGGTGAGCATGCCGACGATCGCGTCGGAGTACAGCAGCTGAGTCATGCCGTAGGTGGCGCCGCGGTCGCACTTGAAGTTGAAGCGGCCGTGTTCGCCCTCGCGGGTGGGGATCAGGATGACGCCGCGGTTCTCGACGACGCCGTCGAAGATCGACAGCGCGTCGGTCGGGGCGACGCCGGTGCCTTCGCCGTCGTTGAGGGTGCGCGGGACGCCGACGAACGCGATGCCCTCGAAACCGCTGTCGCCGAGCAGGGCGAGCCGCCCACGCAGGGTCTCCTCGTCCATGAACGCGGTGACCTGCGTACACAGCCCTTTGACGTCGGGCAACTCGGGCTTGATCATCGACCAGAAGTCCAGGACGTCGAGCTTGGGCTTCATCTCGATCGGACGGTCACCGTCCTCCTCGATCATCCCCGGGATCATCACGTGGCGGATCCGCCCGGCCAGCCCGGCCTCGGCAGAACAGCGCAGCACCTTCTCGGCGTCCTCGAGGGCCTGCTCGCGGCCGCGCTCCACATTCGGCGGCACGAGTTCCAACGCGATGGTGTTCAGGCTCACAGCGGCACTCCACATCTGGACGACGACTTTTCCCCCGGACGACCTGCAGACGGGAAAAATCACCATACCTGGGGCGCCGCGGCACGCCTGAGTGAGCTTTCATGGGGTAGATCCCCATGACTCCTATGACTACTTCCACTCGCAGACTCGCCGCCCTGCTGACCATGATCGTCGTCCTGCTCGCCGCCTGCACCGGCGTCGAGCCCACGACCGGCTCGACGACCGGTGCGTCGGGGAGTTCGTCGGCGACCACGACGACGTCCCGCTCCCCCTTCGAGCCGACCACCACCCCGACTCCTCCCGACACCTCGATCCCGCTGCTGGCCTACCGCGCGGCCGACGAGATCGGTCTGGTCGAGGGCACCACCGTCGTCGCGTCGGTGAAGGGGTCCTTCGATCCGTCCAACGACCTGATCACCACCGAGGACGACAGGTTCGTGTTCGCCCGCACGTCCGACGGCCTGCTCGCGACGCTGGAGGTCGCCACCGGCAAAGGTGACACACGTGAGGTGCCGGTCGGGCCCAACGTGGGCACCGCGGGCGGTAGCGCGATCCTGTGGTGGGAACAGCCCAACCGGTTGATGCGTCTGGATCTCGCCGATTCAACGTCTGCGCCCGAGCTGCAGCAGGTGGTGGACCTGCCGCCGGTCGCCGGTGTCCGTCCGGGCGACCCGCGTCTGCTGATCGCGCGCGGCGGCACCGCGGTGGTGGCGCGGACGGAGGCACCGCCGTCGCCGTTCGGTGGACCGGACACCCTCTACGCGATCCGGGGGCCCGGCGCCCCGGCGCCGCTGGGCCAGGTCGACGCAAACAGCCCGGTGTCGGTCGCGCGTCTGAGCCCCGACGGCGCCCGGCTGTCCTATGCGCTCTACCAGGCCACCGACAACGCCTGCGGGACGGCCGCGGTGGTCACCTCGGATGCCGACGGTGCCCAGGAGACGTTCGACGTCGCCGGACCGGACGCCGATGCAGGGTCACGGATCACCAAGCTGTGGTGGCCCGCGACGGGCGCGCCGAAGCTGAGCCTGACCACGTGGACGTGCGGCCGGCCGCAGACGTATCCGCCGGTGGTGTGGCAGGTGTCCGGGGACCAGATCGCACAGACGAACCCGCCGACGTCGGCGCTGCAGACCGCCGAGGTGGCGCCGGGTCAGCGGGCGCTGATCCTGCCGAGCACCGCGGCGCCGGGTGAGCCCGCGGGTGCGCTGGTGGTCGAGGACAGCTCCCGGCGCATCTCGGTGAAGGGCTTGGAGCAAGGTGCTGTCGACGCCATCGCGGTGATCCCGCCGTCTCCGTAGTCTGGGTGGAGTGAGTATTGCGCTGGGAAGCCGGTTCGCCGGGGAGCTTTCGGAGCTGACGGTTCCGTGGAAGGCCGAGGAGGCTCCGCAACCGCGGCTGCTGGTGCTCAACGAGCCGCTGGCGACCGAGCTCGGACTGGACCCGGACTGGTTGCGCGGGCCCGACGGTCTCGGTCTGTTGACGGGGACGCGGGTTCCGGCGGAGGCGTCGCCGGTGGCTCAGGCCTATGCCGGGCACCAGTTCGGCGGGTTCCAGCCCCGGCTCGGCGACGGCCGGGCGTTGCTTCTCGGTGAGATCGAGGGGCCGGACGGACACCTGCACGATCTGCATCTGAAGGGCTCCGGACGGACGCCGTTCGCCCGGGGCGGCGACGGTCTCGCGGCTGTCGGACCGATGCTGCGCGAGTACGTCATCAGTGAAGCGATGCATGCCCTGGGTATTCCGACCACCCGCGCGCTGGCGGTGGTGGCGACCGGGAAGACGGTGTACCGGGAGTCGCCGCTGCCCGGTGCGGTGCTGGCCCGCGTCGCGTCCAGCCACCTGCGCGTCGGGACGTTCCAGTTCGCACCGCTGCTGATGCGCGCGAGCGGGAACACCGATCTGCTGCGGAGGCTGGCCGACCACGCGATCGCGCGTCACCACCCGGCGGCCGCGGACGCCGAGCAGCCCTACCTGGCGTTGCTGGAGGCGGTCAGCGCGGCGCAGGCCCGACTGGTGGCGCAGTGGATGTCGGTGGGCTTCATCCACGGGGTGATGAACACCGACAACATGACGATCTCGGGCGAGACCATCGATTACGGGCCGTGCGCGTTCATGGAGGCGTTCGATCCCGCCACGGTGTTCAGCTCGATCGACAGCTGGGGGCGCTACGCGTACGGCAATCAACCGTCGATCGCGCTGTGGAATCTGGCGCGCTTCGCCGAGGCCCTGCTGCCGCTGCTGGCCGACGACGCCGAGGCGGGCATCGCGGTGGCCGAGGCGTCGCTCGGCGAATTCCAGGGTCTCTACGAGGCGGCGTGGACCGACGCGATGGCCCGCAAGCTCGGTGTGGCCGGTGCGTCCGCGGACACCGTCGAGGCTCTGGTCGGGGATCTGCTGACGCAGTTGCAGCAGAGCGGGCTCGACTGGACGCTGTTCTTCCGGCGGCTGGCCGGGGCGGCGCGCGGGGACGCCGAGCCGGTGCGCGGCGAGTTCATCGACCTGGCGACGTTCGACGGCTGGTTGCAGCGCTGGCGCGATCTGGGCCCGGACGCCGACGCGATGGACCGGGTCAATCCCGTCTACATCCCGCGCAACCATCTCGTGGAGGAAGCGCTGACCGCTGCCACCGGTGGCGACCTGGGTCCGGTGGAGAAGCTGCTCGACGCGATCCGGTCGCCGTTCGACGTGCGCGCCGGTCTGGACCGGTACGCCGAACCGGGCCCACGGGAGTTCAGCGCCTCCTTCCAAACCTTCTGTGGAACATGACCGCGACGACTAGCGTGCAGCCGTGAGCGCCAACAGTGTCCGTCTCGGACTGCAAGACCTGATGTTCATCTATGGCGAGACATCGAGTTCGAAGATGCACGTCGGCGGGTTGCTGCCGTTCACTCCGCCGGCCGACGCCCCGCGCGACTACCTGCGGGGAATGATCGACGAGGCGCGTCGCCAGGAGGTCGTCGCGCCCTGGAACCGCAGGTTGGCGTATCCGCGTCTGCAGTTCAGCCCGTTGCACAGTTGGGTGACCGACGAGGACTTCGACTTCGACTACCACGTGCGTCGCTCCGCGCTCGCCAGCCCCGGTGACGAACGTGAGCTCGGCGTGCTGGTGTCCCGGTTGCACAGCAACCACCTCGATCTGACGCGGCCGCCGTGGGAACTGCACGTCATCGAGGGCCTCGAAGGCGGACGCTTCGCGTTGTACATGAAGATCCACCACGCACTGGTCGACGGTTACAGCGCGATGAGGATGCTCGGGCGCAGCCTGTCCACCGACCCGGCGTCGCGGGACACCCGGATGTTCTTCAACGTGCCGTCGCCGACGCGCAGCCGACGCGACCCGGGGGCGGCGGAGTCGTCGAACCCGTTGACGGCGACGCTGCGGGCACTCGGCGGGGTGAGTTCGGCGGTGACGGGCGGGGTCAGCTCGGCGGTCGACCTCACGAATGCGTTGGTGAACACGCAGATCCGACGCGACGGGGAGAACGCCCACATCGCGGGGTCCGTGTCCGCGCCGCACAGCATCCTCAACGCGCGGATCAGTCGCAATCGGCGCTTCGCGACGCAGCAGTACGAGTTCGATCGCCTCAAGAAGCTCAGCTCGCAGCACGGCGCGACGCTCAACGACGTGGCGCTCGCGATCATCGGTGGCGGATTGCGAAAGTTCCTGTCGGACTTCGACAAACTGCCCGACCGGTCGCTGATCGCGTTCCTGCCCGTCAATGTGCGTCCCAAAGGTGACGAGGGTGGCGGCAACGCGGTCGGTGCGATTCTGGCGCCGATGGGCACCGCCATCGAGGACCCCGTCGAGCGGCTCGACACGATCACCACGGCGACCCGCGCGGCGAAGGGACAACTGCAGTCGATGTCGCCCGCGGCGATCATCGCCTACAGCGCGGCATTGCTCGCCCCGGCCGGCAGCCAGATCGCCGGCGCCCTGACCGGTGTGCAGCCGCCGTGGCCGTACACGTTCAACCTGTGTGTGTCCAATGTTCCGGGGCCGCGGGAACCCCTGTACTTCAACGGTTCCCGCCTCGAGGCCACCTACCCGGTGTCGATCCCGATCCACGGTATGGCGCTCAACATCACCCTGCAGAGCTACGCGGACACCATGAACCTCGGGTTCGTCGGCTGCCGTGACCGCCTGCCGCATCTGCAGCGACTTGCGGTGTACACCGGCGATGCGCTCGCCGAACTCGAAGCCGCATCCCAGATCTGAGGTTCAGAACGGTGGGGGTTCATCGGGATCGGCGCGATCCTGCGGTGGCGGATGCCAGTCGGGTGGTAGGGATTCGGGTTCGAACGGGTCGTTGACGAAGCGGCCGAACGGACTCCGGCTGGGCGCGTTGTGGGCGAACTCTCCTTTGAAGAGGAGATAGCGCCCCCGGAAACCATTGCGCCAGCGTCGGTTCCGGACCTCATCCCGGGCCTGTTGATTGCGGTACCTGTTGTATGTGCTCGCGTCGCGGTGGCGGTGCAGACGCTGCCGGGCAGCGGCGACCCGCCGCCGCTCGGCGCTGTTACGCGCGCGACCCAACCCGGGGAACAGTCCCACTCCCGCAGGGACGGTGCGGTATTCGTGCCCGGTCGGCGCCGTCCAGATGATGGTGCCGTCGACGAGCTGTTGATCACGCCAGCCGGTGTCGAACGTCTTGTGGCGGTGGTGTTCCCGGCAGTAGCAGGCCAGATTCCACGGCACCGTCCACCCCCCGGCGGCGGGATCCTCCTGGTCGAACGGGGTGGTGTGGTCGATGTCGCAGCGCGTCGCGGGGACGGTGCATCCGGGGAACCGGCACGTCAGATCGCGGGCACGGACGAAGCGCGCCAGCGCATCCGACGGTCGGTAGGTCAGGGCCTGACGCTCTTCGAACCGGGGCGCCTCGACCAGCCGGCGGGTGGCGTCGCGGGCCAGCTCACGCACCAGCTCGGCGTCGATGACGCCATACCCCAGCAGATAGCCCGCAGCATTGCCGAGCCCGGTCACCGTCTCGGCCGAGGCGATCACGTTCAGCACCACCTGCCGGCCCATCGGCAGCGACTGCTGGGGCGGGGCCGCGGGAGTTGAAGCCACGGGAGATGAACCCACGGGAGTTGCAGCCACGGGAGTTGCAGCCACGGCGTCCGGGCAGTCGTTGCGGCCGCACATGCATCCGAACGGCTCTCCGAGAGTCAGTGCCTTGAACGCATCGGCGCGACGCTGGACGAGGCTTCGCGGATCGCAGGCACACACTTTCTTGGCGATCGCAGTCAGCCTGGTATCGAGCGCTGCCCCGTCCTCGGCCGACATGGTCCCGCGCACCACCGCCATACCGTCCGCTCCGGCGGCCACCGACACCCGTCGCTGATCGTAGGCGCGGGTGCGGCGCTGCTTGACCGCGTCGGCGTCCACTTCCTTGACGAGGGCATCCACCGCGTCACGAAGTTGCTTGCGGGAGAAACACGCCCACCCCCGCACGCGCTCGAGAAGCGCCGCTTCCAACTGCGCCATGACGTCCTCGTGCACCAGATCGGTGCGGTCGAGCACCATCGCCACGGTGTCGTAGTCGACCTCGCCCGCGGCCAACAGCGCCCCCAAACCGGGCAAGCGGGTGTGCAGCGCGTCGGCCTGACGCACCAGCTCGCGCGCTTTCGGCGAGGGAAGTGCCAGCGCCGCCCCCACCTCGACCGCGGTGCGATCGAACGCCGTGATCACAGAGCGCACATGCAGTGCGGCGTCCAACTCCTCAGCCGTCCGTCGGTCCAGAAGTTCGGCGATTCCAGCCAGTGACGCGGCCATCGCCGCCGCGATCTGACGATACGAGCCCTGCACCCCCGACAGGACCCGCAAATCAGACCAACCTTCGAACACGTGTTCGATCTTACATCACCCTGGTGACACTTCACAGCACCATTTCCGCTTCTGACGTCGGGGAACTACGGTTTAAGCGTGTTGAACGAAACGCTTGACGACCTGCTCCCCAACGGCCTCACGGTCGAGGCCGCCCGTGCGGAAGCCGCGCGCACCTACGAACTCGACCGCGCCCACGTCTTTCACTCGTGGTCCGCCCAGGCCGAGATCTCTCCGATGACGATCACCGCGTCGCAGGGTTGCCATGTCTGGGACGGCGACGGCAACAAGCTGCTCGATTTCTCCTCGATGTTGGTCAACACCAACATCGGGCACCAGCACCCCAAAGTGATCGCCGCGATCGCCGAACAGGCCGCCAAGCTCTGCACGGTCGCCCCGCAGTACGCCAACGACGCCCGATCCGAGGCGGCGCGGCTCATCGCCGAGCGCACGCCCGGCGAACTGAACAGGATCTTCTTCACCAACGCCGGCGCCGATGCCGTCGAGCACGCGGTCCGCATGGCGCGGCTGCACACCGGTCGCTACAAGGTGCTGGCCCGCTACCGCTCGTACCACGGCGGCACCGAGACGGCCATCAACCTCACCGGCGACCCCCGTCGCTGGCCCAACGACCACGGCAACGCCGGCGTCGTGCACTTCTTCGGGCCGTTCCTGTACCGGTCCCAGTTCCACGCCACCACCGAGGCCGAGGAATCCGAGCGCGCGCTCAGGCACCTGCACGACACCATCCGGATGGAGGGTCCGAACACCATCGCGGCCATCATCCTCGAGTCGATCCCCGGCACCGCGGGCATCATGGTGCCCCCGCCCGGCTACATCGCCGGCGTGCGGGAGATCTGCGACGAGTACGGCATCGTGTTCATCGCCGACGAGGTGATGGCCGGTTTCGGGCGCAGCGGAAAGTGGTTCTCCATCAACCACTTCGACGTCGTCCCCGATCTGCTCACCTTCGCCAAGGGTGTCAACTCCGGCTACGTGCCCCTCGGCGGCGTCGCGATCAACCCGGCGATCAGCGAGACCTTCGCCCACCGGGCATACCCCGGCGGTCTCACCTACTCGGGTCATCCCCTGGCCACCGCCGCCGCGGTCGCGACGATCAACGCGATGGCCGACGAAGGGATCGTCGAGAACGCCGCGACGATCGGCGCCGAGGTGATCGGACCCGGGCTCACGGAGATCGCCGCCAAGCACCGCAGTGTCGGCGAGGTCCGCGGTGCCGGGGTGTTCTGGGCCGTCGAGCTCGTCGCCGACCAGGCGACGCGTGAGCCGTTGGCGCCGTACGGAAGTTCCAGTGCGGCAATGAATTCAGTGATCGCCGAGTGCAAGAAGCTCGGCCTTCTGCCATTCGCGAACTACAACCGCATCCACGTCGTACCGCCCTGCACCATCACCGCCGACCTGGCCCGTGAGGGACTCGCGATCCTGGACCGCGCGCTGGACGTCGCCGATGCGGCGGTCGCCGGAAGCTAGGTGAGTTCGCCGCTGATACCGCGTTCGAGCGCGGCGCGGGCGCGCGCGGGCAGCACGATCAGCCCGTCGAGTTCGCGTCGCGCGACCCGGTAGGCGCCGGCCCGCTCCTGCCGGGTCGCCGACGCGTCCGCCGCGACGCGCAGTAGTCGCTGAGCCCGGTCGATCCGGCCCTGCTCGTCGACGGAGAAGCCGTCGCGCCGACGACGCATCGCCTCGGCCTCCGCGATGTCGAACGACGTGGTGTACTCCTGCACCGCCTCCACGTAGTCACGCGTGGCCTCGCGGTCGTCGACGAGGTCGGCGGCGCGGGCGGGGCGCAGTAGGTCTGCCCGTAGTTTCGCCCGGTGGAAGCGCTGGGTGAGCGGTTCCCGCATGTCCGTCACCATCGGATGGTCCAGCAGCGTGGCCGCGTCGAGTTCGTAGTCCAGCCAGCGGGTGTCGGTGCGATCGTGTTCGTCGACGGCCCTGTCCAGGATGCGCTGCGCGGCGCCGCGGGCCTCCCCGGACGCGCCGCCTCGGGTCGAGGTGATCGCACGCACTGTCGCATAGCCCACACCGATCAGCGGCAGCAGGATGAGCAACAGTTCGGCAAGGCGTATGACCAGACCCACACGGCCAGAGTGCCTCACCCGCGATTGAGAAAACCATCTAACTGAGTGGTTTCAACTTCGCGCAGCCCGGCAACTTCTCTGTCATGCGATACAAGACATCTGTTCTCGGAACCTTCGGACCAATGCTCTTTGCGGGCGCCGCGGCGACTGCCATCGCAACTGCGCCCCTGACCTTCGCGCAGCCGGCCCCTCCGCCGTGCTTCAACGCGGACGGCACGCCGTGCACGGCCCTCGGCACCGCCGGCCCGGGTGGAGCCGCGGGCGCGATTCCCGGTGGCCCGGCCGGTGAGGCCGGACCCGGCGGCGCATCCGGCGCCATCCCCGGTGGCCCGGCCGGTGAGGCCGGACCCGGCGGCGCATCCGGCGCAATCCCCGGTGGTCCCGCCGGTGAAGCCGGACCCGGCGGCGTCAGCGGCAGCACCAATCCCGGCGGCGTGAGCGGTGCGGCCGGTCCCGACGGCGTCTCGGGCTGTATCCCGAACGTCGGCTGCGCCACCATCCCGGTCGGCTGACCCGAAACTCCCCCTTACACCGACGACCCGAGAGGCCGGACCCACGTGGGTCCGGCCTTTCGGCGTATCTGCTCGACGGTGGGGCTACCGGGTTCCGCTGACCCGCGATACGCAGTAGTTCGCGAGAACCCTTACCAGAGGGGCGATCTCGATGAGATCCCGGTGCCCGTCGCGGGAGAAGAACTCCAACAGGTACGACGTACTGCCCGCCGGAACGCCCACCCCGAGGACGGCACGGTACCCGAGCTGCGCGACCAGCGCCTTCTCGGCCGGGTCCGAATTCTCCAGGTCGACCGCCGCTACGAACGCCGTCCCGTCGCTGACCGCGCGGGCAGAGGCCGGATAATCCGCGAGTGCGTACGACGAGGGCCCGAGATCGGTCAGCACGGACAGTCCTGAATCCTCGTGCAGCACACTGTCCACGCTGCGTAACGACCGCAACGAGTGGCGGTCCTCCCCGCATTCGGAGAGCGCCCAGGCCGCGGTGCCCAGAACCTGTTGAACCTGCACCGCAAGAACTTCCAGCGCGCCGACCGTCGTCAGGTCGGGCTGCTCGTCGAGGATCGTGACCAGGTCGCCGACGAGCTCGGTCACCCCTGCTGTCCGCTTGACGTCCCGGGCGCGGCGGTCGAGCCCGCTGTGTACCACCGGCGTGGACATCCCGGTGCTGAACCGGGCCGGACCCTGCCTCTTGGCCTCCAACAGCGCGGCATCCGCGGCGGCCAGCAGGTCACTGCCACTGCGGACCTGCGGTCCCGCCGCGGCCGCGCCCCACGACAGGGTCACGTCGAGATCCGTTGCGCTGCGCAACGCCTTGGTCGCATCCAACGCGAAAATCTGCGCGGCCACCAACGTCGCATCCGGAAGCAGCACACAGAACTCGTCGCCGCCCAGCCGGCCCGCGAAGGCGCCGTCGATCGTCTCGGTCAGCCGCTTCAGTTCCGTCGCGACCACCCGCAGCAGATCATCTCCGGCGGGATGCCCGTTACGGTCGTTGATCCGTTTGAAGTCGTCCAGGTCGCACATCAGCACGACCGGATATGTGGTGTCCCAGTCGATCTCGGCGAGACGCTGATCGATGGCGCGTCTGTTGGCGATGCCGGTGAGGGGATCCTCGAACGCGAATCGCCATACGGTGCTCAACAATTCGGACCGTCCGATCGCCAAGGCGGTCTGCGCGGCGATGGCCTGCAGCAGCAGGATGTCGCCGTCGTCGAACCGACGGCCGTCGACGCCGGTCACCCACAGCGTTCCCCACATCGACCCGCCGACCATCACCGGAGCGGCGACCTCGCTCTCCTTGCCCAGCGACGTCAGCACCTCGCGGGACTCCACGGGACAGCCCGGATCGTCGAGGGAGTTCGCATACGCGATGCCCTTCGCCAGAAGGGTGTGAATCGTGGAGTCCGGCGCGACGGGATAGAGGTCGTTCTGCGGCCAGCGCTGTTCTTGGGGGGCCAGTCTGCCCGCGTTGTGCAGAATCCGCAGGGCGCTGAGTTCGGGCTCCAACCGGCAGATCGACACCGTCGCGGCTCGAAGCGCGACCCTGGCCTGGTCGGCGATGACCTCCAGCACCTCGTCGAAATACTGCGCCCGCAACACGGCATCCGAGATGTGCAGCAGCGCCCGCAATACGGGAAGTTCAGCACCGGTGTAGCGATCCGCGCCAACACCGTCTTCCGTCGGACCCAACACCACCCCTGCACCCACCCTCGACGCGCCGGCGAGAAGGCGGCGCAATCGGTCATGCTACCGATCCACCGCCCCGATGGGTCCAGACCTGCAGATCGATTCCGGCGGGGTAGCCTCCCCTGCTGTGCAGCCGATACCCGTCATCGCCCTGACCGGCTATCTCGGGGCGGGCAAGACGACTCTCCTCAACCACGTCCTGCGCAGTCCCGATGCCCGGATTGGTGTCGTCATCAACGACTTTGGCGAACTCAACGTCGACGCGGGCCTGGTGACCGGGCAGGTCGACGAGCCCGCATCGATCGCCGGGGGATGCATCTGCTGCCTTCCCGACGAAGGCGGATTGGACGTCGCCCTCGAGCGTCTGGCCGACCCGAAACTGCGCCTCGACGCGATCATCGTCGAGGCGAGTGGGCTGGCCGATCCGGTCGCGGTGTCCCGGATCATCAGGTTCAGCGGCGTCGACGGTATCCGGCCCGGCGGGGTGGTGGATGTCCTCGACGCCGCCACCCACTTCGACACGATCGACCGCGACGACGCTCCGCCGGCCCGCTACGGCGCCGCCACCCTGGTGGTCGTCAACAAACTCGACCGGGTACCGGCCGCGGAGCGTGCCGCGACGATGGAGCGCTTCGAGAGCCGGATCCGCCCGGTGAACCCGCACGCCTACGTCGTCGGTGTCACCGCGGGACGGATCGACCCGACACTGCTGTACGACATCGCCGCCGCGACGCCCGAGAGCGGCCAGTTGTCGTTCCGCGAGTTGCTGGTCGACACCGGCGCACACGATCACGACCACACCCATGCCGACTCGGTGACCGTCGTCTCCGACGGATGCGTCGACCCGGACGCGGTCATCGACCTACTCGAGGAGCCGCCCGCCGGCGTCTACCGGATGAAGGGCACGATCGCTGTGCGCTACCGCGCGAGCACCCGCCGGTACACGGTCAACGTGGTCGGGCCGTCGGTGCACATCGCCGTCGCGCCCGCGCAGGCCCAATCCAACAGTCTGGTCGCGATCGGTATGGGCCTCGACACCGCCCAGGTGCGCGACCGGATGCGCTCCGCACTCACGTCGGTCTCGGGTCCCGCAGCGCCACAAGGCATCCGGCGTCTCCAACGCTATCGCCGGCTGAGTATCTGAATTAGCCCATACCGTCGAGGATCGACAGCATCTGCGACGTCGTGGCCCAGTTGCGGATGGTCATCAGCCGGTACTCGGGCTTGCCGACGATCCGGTTCATCATGCTCCTGGTCCGCTCGGCGCTCACACGGGTGAAGTAGACCACCCCCGGGCCGGGCCAGACCTCGTCGACGCCGTCGCGCACCTGGATCACCTCCAGTGCCCGATCGGCGGTCAGCGGCTCCTTCAGGAAGACCACATCGCGGTGGTGGTCCACGGTGCGGGCGACGAAGTCGGCGGGCGCCTCCTCGACGATGGCGCGCATCTCCGCATGGGAGCGCACCACCACGACCGGCGGACTCTGCAGCCTGTCGGCCAACAGCGTCTCGATGTCGGACTCCAGCGACGCCCGACGCCGGCCGGACTCGAAAGCGACGTTGCCGGACTGGATGTAGGTGCTGACACCGCCGAAGCCCGCCTCCGAGAACGCCGCGCGCAGGTCGGCCATCGTGATCTTGTTCCGGCCTCCGACGTTGATGCCCCGGAGCAGTGCCGCATACCGCGTCGACCCCATGATCGGCGACGCTACCCGCCACTGGGCGATACTGGTCCGATGGCGGAGCGAAACGTTCTCGGCGGGCCGTTGGACCCTTGCGGCACCGAACCTTTGACCGGGTTCTACCGGGACGGCTGTTGCAGCACCGGCGACGAGGACCGCGGCCGTCACACGATCTGCGGTGTGGTGACCGCGGATTTCCTCGCCCATCAGCGGTCGATCGGCAACGACCTGTCGACACCGATGCCGGCCTACCGGTTCCCCGGCCTCGTCCCCGGGGACCGGTGGTGCGTGACAGCGCTCAATTGGCTTCGCGCACATGAGGACGGGCATGCCTGCCCGGTCGTGCTGGCCTCGACCCACGAGCGCACCCTGGACTCGGTGCCATTGGAGGTGCTGCGGCGCTACGCCGTCGATGTCCCCGACGACCTCGCCGATCTCTAGACGTCTGCGCCTCACGACTTTACGATCTTGATCATGGTCAAGACCCTGGCGGTGTCCTGCGGCGCGGCTCTGGCACTGAGCGCGTGCTCGTTCTCGATCGGGGGTCTCGACTACGACAAACTCGAAAGCGGGATCACCGAACAGCTCAACAACTCGTACTCGTCGCTCGGACTGTCGGTCTCCAGCGTGGAGTGCCCCGAGACATCACCCGGCCCGAAGAAGGGCGAGAGCCTGGAGTGCTCGGCACAGGTGGGCGGGCAGACGGTGCGTGTCGACGCGACGGTCACCGACGACGACTACAACGTCAACTTCAAGACCATCGACACGCTCTACGATCTCCCGACCGTCGCCGACACCCTGACCGAGAGCGTGTCCGAACAGGTCGGATTCGATGTCACCGTGGACTGCGGATCGGGCCTCAAGGCGGTCGAGGTCGGCACGACGTTCGACTGCACCGCTGCCGACCCGCAGGGCGAGGAACGCACCGTGCAGGTGACGGCCGCACCGGTCGGTGAGGACGACAGCTGGGAGCTGCTCGGTTAGCGTCCCCGTATGGCTTCGGTGTTGACGGTGAACGTGGCGGCGGTTCCGATCGACCTCGGCAGGCGCCGCTCGGGGATCGACAAACGCCCCAGCGCCGAGCCGGTCGCCGTGCGTTCCCCCGGTCCGCGGAAGGGCGGGCTGGGCAGCGGCATCGCCGGCGATTCGGTCTGCGACAGCAAGTACCACGGCGGTGACGACCAGGCGGTCTACGCCTATGCGCGTGAGGACCTGGACCGCTGGGAGGGCCGGCTCGACCGTGAGCTCACCAACGGCTCGTTCGGCGAGAACCTGACCACCACCGGCGTGGACGTCACCGGTCTGCTGATCGGGGAGCGGTGGGCGGTCGGCCAGGACGGTCTCCTGCTGGAGGTCACCAGCCCCCGCACCCCGTGCCAGACGTTCGTGAAATGGCTTGGCGTCCCCGGCCTGATCAAGACGTTCACCGCCGCCGGGGAGCCCGGCGCCTACTTCCGGGTGATCGAACCGGGCACGGTGCGCGCCGACGACCGCATCGAGGTGGTGTCGCGACCCGACCACGCGGTGAGCATCGGCATGGTGTTCCGCGCGCTGATGGGCGAAACCGAGCTGCTGCGCGAGATCGCCGTCGCCGACGCACTGCCGGACAAGATCAGGAAGAAGATCGCCAAGCGCGGTTTTGGGGGCGGGTGAAGACGGGAACGCTTTCGGGACGCGTGAACAGAGTTGTCCGCGTTTCCCGCCCTGACACCCACTCCCAGGAGTTCTCCCTGTCATGGACGACACCCTCGAACTTGCCTCCGCCACGCACGTCGCCAGTGCCGCAGCGTGGATCGCCGGCGCCGGCGCCGTCGCCATCGCCTACGCCGTCGGCCTGGCCATCTCGTGGCTCCTGCAGCGGTTGGGCCGGCGCAGCACGCTGCTGCACCACGCCGCGGAGCTGACCCGCATGCCGCTGCGCGCCACGCTGGTGGTGATCGCCGCGTCTGCCGCGGTGCGCCGCACCGTCGACGCGGACACCGGTTGGCGGGGCTTCGTCGACCACCTGCTGGTCATCACGCTGATCGCCACCATCACCTGGACGATCGCGAGCCTGGTGCGCGTTGCCGAACGCCAGGCCATCTCCCGCTTCGCCGGCGGCGACGAGGGTCTGACCGACGCCGACCGGCACCGGCGCAAGATCAAGACGCAGGTGCTCACCCTGAGGCGGATCGCGGTGGCCATCATCGTGATGCTCGGTGCCGCGGCCGCGTTGATGACGTTCCCGGCGTTCAGCGACATCGGCAAGACGGTGTTCGCGTCTGCGGGCGTGTTGACCGTCGTGGCCGGCCTCGCCGCCCAGACGTCGCTCGGATCGGTGTTCGCCGGCATCCAGATCGCGTTCTCCGATGCGATCCGCGTCGGGGACGTCGTGGTACTCGAAGAGGAGTGGGGCCGGATCGAGGAGATCACCCTGACCTATGTGGTCGTACACCTGTGGGACGAGCGTCGCCTGGTCCTGCCGTGCACGTACTTCACCAGCACCCCGTTCCAGAATTGGACGCGCAACGCGACCGAACTGCTGGGCACCGCGGAGCTCGACGTCGACTTCACCGTGCCGTTCGACCAGATGCGGGCGGAGCTGGATCGCCTGCTGCGCGCGAATCCGTTGTGGGACGGACGCGTCGGCGTCCTGCAGGTGACCGACGCGGTGGAGGGCCGGGTCCGGGTGCGCATGCTGGTCAGTGCCTCCAACGCGGGCCAGTTGTTCGATCTGCGCTGCGATGTTCGCGAAGGGATGGTCGCGTGGTTGCAGCGCACCAATCCCGGGGCGATGCCCCGTACACGGATCGAGCATCGGACCGACGCCGACACAGCGCGCGGCGATGCCGCCGTGCCGGTGCCCGGACGTTCTCAGGCGGACTCCGGTCTGTTCAGTGGCAGCATCGCCGCCGATCGCCGCAATCGTGATCTGACCTGGGCACATGACGCCCGCTGAAGTCGGCGAGCGCACCCGCCGCGCGACCGGGGCCGCCGTCGACGCCGCCCGTGAGCTGGGGCTCGACGTCGAGCACCCCGTCGTTCTGCACGATGTCTTCTCCGTCGTCGTGCACCTGGCGCCGCACCCGGTGGTGGCGCGGATCCCGGTGGTCCTGACCGCCGCCGCGGACCCCGCCGGCCAGACCGCACGCCGGCAGCGCGAACTCGACGTCGCGGCGTGGCTGCACGCCCAAGGGGTGCCGGTGGTCCCGCCGTCCGCGCTTGTGCCGCGGTCTCCGATCCACCGCGACGGGTTCGTGATGACGTTCTGGGAACTGGCCGACCTGGCTGCCGACCACGAGCCCTACCGCGGGGTCGCGCTGAGGCACTCCGCGCAGCTGCACGCCGCCCTGGCGCGCTACCCGAGGGAACTACCGTTCCTCGCGCCGTTCAACGACGGTCTGCCGGCCATGATCGCCGAGTTGCACACGGTGGACCTGCTGACGGCCGACGACGTGGACCGGGCGCGAGTGGAGTTCGACAGCCTGCGGGCGATTCTCGCCGACCAGAAAGCCTTTCAGGCGGCCTTCCCCGGCGTCACGGTGCAACCGATCCAGGGAGATGCGCCGTCGCACAACGTGATCCGGACGACATCCGGGATCGTGTTCTCCGATTTCGAGGACATCTGTCGCGGCCCGGTGGAATGGGATCTGGCGATGCTGGGCGCAGCGGCGGTGGCCGAATACGACGCCGCGGCACGCGATCTGGGTATCCGCACCGTCGACCCGGAGGTATTGAGGGTGATGGAGTACGCGCGCCGCCTGCAGTTCATCGGCTGTACGACGCTCGTCTCACAATTGCGGCTGCTGGCCGACGGCCTGGGTCAGGCGCTCAGTGAGTGGAGGTCCACACCGGTGTTCGGGCCCGGTCAGGTCGGCAGGTCTCAGGTCGGCAGGTCGTAGTCCATCGGGGGCCCGTCCGGGCCGATCGACGCCGTGTCGGCGATGGCCGTGGCCACCGGGACGCCGTTCTGCACGATCCCGACGACGACGACGGTGCCGTTCGCCACCGACTGCCCGATGCGGGTGGTGTCCGGGGTGATCCGGAAGGTGGTGGACTCGCCCTGTGCGTTGACCGTCGTGAGCGAATGGGGTGAGGTCGCGGTGACCTGACCGACACGCTCGAAGTGCTGCGGTGCGGTGCCCGCCGCCGCGGGGGTGACCAGGTGGGTCGCGGGCGCGGTCGAGATCTGCGCGGTGGGTTGCGGCGGTACCGGCTCGGCGATCTGCAGGGTCACGAACCAGCCGGCGGCCCCGGCGGCACCCATGGTCAGGGTGGTGCCGAGAAGTTGCCGTGCGGTGGCGCGGATCGAAGTCATGATGACCTCCTGGCTACCCCCGCGACCGCGCGGGGAAACTCAGCGCCAGGCGAACACCGGTTGCTCGAGTTCGTTTACCGGATCGTCGCGCCCCTCCAGACACAGCCACCGCAGCTGCAACAGCACCGCGCCGGTTGGGGCGTGGATCAGGTCATTGCCGAGCGGGACCTGCACCACGGGCCGCGGGCTCTCCGGGATCGTGATGAAGCGTGGCGAGTCCTCGCGCAGCAATTGGTGTAGCCCCACCCGGTACACAGCTACCACCTCGTCCGGTGCGGGCCGGGGATCCAGCCGGCCGCCGCCCCAGAGCACCACCGGAGTGATCACATAGCCAGAACGCGTCGAATAATCGTCGAGGAGCCCGAGGAGGGCGCTCTCCGGGAGCCTGACACCGACCTCTTCGTCCAGTTCCCGCAGAGCGGCCTCCACGACCGTCTCGCCCGGATCGAGCCGTCCCCCCGGGAGCGCCCACTGCGCCGAGTGCGAGCTCAGCCGCGAGGCCCGGCGGCACAACAGGAACGCCGCCCCGCCCGACACATCGACCATCCGGCCGTCGAGGTCGTCGGGCATCGGGCGGCCCGCGATCCAGTCATCCACCGGCGCCGGATCCACCCGGTCCTCGCCCACCACCGAGTCGACGAGAACGACCGCGACGGCGGCGTGGCGCTTCGACGGGTCGGTCACCGTCCTGCGGGTGTGCTGACCGAGCCGCTGTGCGATCCGGTCGCGGAGGACGTCGTCGTAGCCGAGTGTCACCCACCGAGATTAGAACGCAACAAGGCCGGCACGGTCACCCGTGCCGGCCTCGCTGGTGTCGCGCTGTCTAGTTGTTGATCCCGACGACTTCCTGCGCGATGGCAGCGACGCGCGCCTGCGCGGCCGAGACGACGCGCTGACGGTTCTTGTGCGCCTCCTCGTAGGCGATGATCACGCGGATGTCGGACGGCTCGGTGAGCTCCTTGACCGCGTTCGCCGCATCGGTGACGGTCAGCTCGTCATAGCCGGTGATCGGCAGCTCGTCGGCGTCGAGCGTGCCTGACGCACCGCGGGCGGCATGGATCGCGTCGGCGGCGTCCTCGGCACCCTGCTCACGGGTGACACGCTCGGCGGACTCCAGGGCCCCGTCCCGCGCGCCCGAGAGGGCCTTGCCGGCGATCTCGCCGGTGCGTGCGCCGCGCTCGACCAGTCCGGAGACGGCCGGCCGCACGGACCGCACGGCCTCGGCGATGCGCTCGGCGCCGCGGGTCGACCAGGTGAACGGCATGTTCGCGAGCTTGACGGCCAGACCCGCCGCAGCCTGCACCGGAGTGCGGCGCAACGCGGCCGGACCGCCGAGGGCGTCCTCGGCCAGCACGGTGGTCAGCCACTCGACCGTCGCGGTGTGCGCGGTGATAAGCCGGGTGGCCAGGTCGGCGACGTCCTGGTGCTTGGCCGCGACGGCCAGCGCCTTCACGTAGCGCGACCGGTCCAGCAGCTGGCCTTCCAGCGCCAGATCGCCGAGCAGGGCCTCGTCGAACGGCTCGGCCTGCTCGGTGAGGGCCTTGACGGCGGCCGCTGCACGTCCCAGGAACGGGCCGATGACGTCCGGGAAGCCACCCAGGTCGCGGATGGCCTTCTCGATGGCCTCGGCGCGGATACGGGCGTTCTCGGCGTTCTGCGTGAGCTCGCGACGGACCGCATCGGTGCGGGCCTGTGCGACACGGGTTTCGGCGACCTGGATCTCGGTATGGGTCAGGTCCAGCACGGTCCGCAGCTGAGCGATCAGCGTGGCGGTGGTCGATTCGATCGAGATAGCCGTTGTGGTGGCCATAAGTCTTGTTCACCCCTTGATTGGTTGACTTCGTTGTTCAAGGCGCTCAGTTGCGCTTGAGAGTCGGTTACCCGATGCACCCCCGACCCATGGGCACATGACCGAAGTTGTGAGAATCCCTGCATCGAGGTGTAGGTACCAGGGTCTGAGGGGTACCCGGGCCTGCCGCGGCGGGAGATCGCGGACACGGTTTGGTCCGGGTACAGCCGGGTACCTACCGCCTCGTGATGCCCACGCTGGTTCAACCACCTACTCTGCCCGAACCCCGCGGTCCGATCTCGATGTCGGTGATCGACCTGCTCGCCGAACGGGCGCCGCTGCGCTACCTGGCCAAGGTCGAGACCTCCCTTGCCGACGCCGATCCGGCCGGCATCGATCTGCAGCTCGCGCTCTACACCTGCTACGAGTTGCACTACCGCGGTTTCGACAAGGTGGACTCCGGGTGGGAGTGGAACGCCGGCCTGCTGTATCTGCGCGGGCATCTCGAAGACCTGTTCCTGGCCGATGTGCGCAAGCAGGTCGGCGAGATCGAACCGGACGCGACCGCACTCGACGAGCTCGACGCGCTGTGTGTCGAGCCGGTGAACGGCGACGGTCCGTCGTACTACCTGCGTGACGAGGGCACCTGGGACCAGATGCGCGAGTACTTCGCGCACAGGTCGCTCTACCACCTCAAAGAGGGAGATCCGCACGCGTGGGCGATCCCACGTCTGACCGGGCAGGCGAAGGCCTCGTTCGTGGCGGTGGAGTTCGACGAGTTCGGTGCCGGCAAGGGCGCCCGGCTGCACCAGCAGCTGTTCGCCGACCTGATGGCCGCCGCGGATCTGGACACCACGTATCTCGGCTACCTCGACCATGTGCCCGCCGAGGCGCTGGCCGTGGTGAACCTGATGTCGATGTTCGGCCTTCACCGACGCCTGCGGGGTTGTGCGGTCGGACATTTCGCGGCCACCGAGGTGACCTCGCCTCCGGGGTCACGCCGCATGGTCCAGGCGCTCGAACGGATGGGGGCACCGACTGAATGCCGCGCGTTCTACGAGGAGCACGTGGAGGCGGACGCGGTCCACGAACAGGTGGTGCGCACCGATGTGGTGGGCGACCTGGTCCGGCGCGAACCCGATCTCGATCAGGATGTCGTGTTCGGGATCAGGGCATTCGACGCGGTCGAGAACCGACTCGCCGAGCACCTCATGAGGAGCTGGCGCGACGGCCGCTCATCCCTGCGCAGAGCTCTCGACTGATCCCTGTTCGGACTGCGCACCGCCGCCGGCTCGCTGCCGGCGGCGGTGACTGGTGTCGCAGAGCGGGTAGGTCTTGGACTTCCGGCAGGCGCAGATCGCGACCATGAACCGGTCTGATTCGACGGTGCTGCCATCGGGAAGCTCAACGCACACTGGCCCTTCCACCATCACCGGGCCACCCGGGACGACGCGGACCAGACGGGGCGGGAGATCGCTCACGGCGCGTCTGCGCGCACGACGACGATGCGTTCCTGGGTGCTGTTCGGTCCCAGCAGACCAGCCCGCCTGAGCCACGGGGCGCGGGCCGTCATCACCGGTCCGAACGGGATCAACTGCTGGGCAACGACTTCGGCCTTCATCCCCTGTGCGCGGAACGCGCGCAGCGTGCGGGTGACGCTCGAGCACTCCGAGTGCACGACGAGCATCGTGCCGCCTTCGGCGAGCAGAAGCGGCGCCGCCGCGCACATCGGATCCAGAACGACCCGCCCGTCGGGGCCGGCATCCCAGGCCCGCGACGGTCCCGCGGTGGCGGAGATCAGCCCGGAGTCGTCCATCGGCGCCTCGGGAACGTAGGGCGGATTGGCCAGCACCACGTCGAACGGCCGGAATTCGACTGCGCGGGCCCAGGACCCGCGGTGGACGTCGACCTCGACGCCGGCCGCCAGTGCCTCCTCGCGGGTGCGCTGCACCGCTTTGGGACAGATGTCGAAGGCGGTCACCGACGCTGCACCGGCGGCCGCGGCGGCGATGGCGATAACCCCACTGCCGGTGCACAAATCGGCGACCCGTGCGCCGGGCACGACGCCCGCCTCGATCATGGCGTCGATGAGAAGGTGTGAATCCTCTTGCGGGGGATAGACGTCGACGGCCAGGTCGCGGGCGTCGAAATCGGTGTATGCGCTCGTCACGGATCTTTGATGCCCACTTCGATCCCGCCCAAACGCGTTTGTCGGGTCAAGGCCTGGGAATCCGGGCGGCATGACCCTTTGCGACACCTGCGGAAACCACTATGACAAGGCCTTCACGGTCACGTTCCACGACGGCCGCACAGCCACCTTCGACAGCGTCGAGTGCGCCGCGGCCCAGTTGGCGCCCGAGTGCGGACACTGCGGCTGCCGCATTCTCGGGCACGGCATCGAGACCGACGAGGGCATCTTCTGCTGCGCGCACTGCGCACGCAAAGACACCAACGCCGATGTCAATGACCGCTACCCGGTGCCCTCCGGCGCCTAGAGTCGCCCGACCGCGTACGTCGCGCCCTCGTTGATCATCCCGTTGACGGGATAGAACGCGTGCGCGACGTTCGGCCCTGCGTCGGGTGCCCCGTCGCAGATCGTGTCACCCTGAGCACACAGCTTCAGGGTCTTGTCCGCGTACAGCGGGCCGATCGTGATCTCGGGAGCCCCGAACCTCCGCATGAACGCTTCCGACGGCGTGCCGAAGAGCACGACGGCGGCCACGTGGTCGGCCACCTCGGGCGGCAGCGGGGTCGGCGCCGCGGCAGCGGGCACCGAACTCGGGACGGTGTCGGAGGTCGTGAAGCCGGAGACGACCGCACCCTGCGAGAAGCCGCCGAGTACGATGCGGGTGTCGGGACACTCCTCGGAGACCGCGAGCACCCGGTTGCCGGCATCGCGGACACCGTCGATCACGGTGCCGGCGAACAGTTCACGATCGCCGAAGTTGCTGCCCGCCGGGTAGTTCACCGCGTACACCCCCACGGTCCGCGGTGCCGCCTGCGCGCGGACGGCATCGACGAATGCCTGACCGACACCGCCGACCCCCGGGGCTTCCGACGTGCCACGGGCGAACACGACCTCGACATCCGGGCAGGGCTGCTGCGCGGACGCGGCCGGCGTGACGCCGACTCCGACGACCGCCGAGACGGCGCCCAACACCGTGGCGCCGGCGATTCCGGCGATTCGATTGACCATTTCCATGGGTCGTCAGTACCACCGGTACCTGCAGGTCAAACAGAACCGTCGCTGGGGGTGGGACTCTGGGGCGATTCCCACTTCGACTCGAGGGTGCGCACCACGACGGTGTCGGCCGGCAGTTCGACGTCGCGGGTCTCGCCGTGGTCGCCCTCCAGCGTCATGATGACCGTCTCTCCCGACGACTCCTTGTGCACGACCTTAAATTGGCGAACAGCGGAGCCGGGGAGGGTCAACTCGATGAGGTCGCCGGGCGCGACATTGCCGAGGCGGTCGTTGTCGGACTGAGCAGTCATGGGTTCGACCGTAGAGGACAGCGGGTAACCGCGCTCCGACGGAAAGGACACCCACATGCCGAACGAAACCGACGACCGGCTCGTTGGCCGGCGCATCGCCTTCCTGGCCACCGACGGGGTCGAGAGGGTCGAGCTTGAGCAGCCGCGCGCGGCGATCCTCGACGCCGGCGGTCAGGTCGACCTGCTGTCGGTCGACGACGGGGAGATCGCCGCCCGCGACCACGACCTGGAGCCCGCGGGCACCTTCGCCGTCGACCGCGTCGTCGGCGACGCGACGATCGACGAGTACGACGGGCTGGTGCTGCCCGGTGGCACCGTCAACGCCGACAAGCTGCGCCTCGACGAGGCCGCGGTGGCGTTCGTCGGTGAGTTCGTCCGGTCCGGGAAGCCGGTCGCGGCGATCTGCCACGGACCGTGGGCGCTGGTGGAGGCCGAGGTCGCCTCGGGCCGCACGCTGACGTCGTATCCGAGCCTGCGCACCGATCTGCGCAACGCCGGGGCCACCTATGTCGACCAGGAGCTCTGCATCGACGGCAAACTGATCACCAGCCGGTCCCCGAGGGATCTGGACGCGTTCTGCCAGGCGATCACCGACCGCTTCTGAGCCGCCCGGGCGACCGCGAATAAATATGTATGTGCTATGCATATTTAGTGCCGCGTTCCCGCTACGACCAACTCGACGACCTGCTGACGCGTCTGCACGTCGCCCGGCAGCGCCCCCAGTGGCGGCGCCGTGTGCTGGGCCCCGACAGTCCCGTCGCGGGCGTCTCCACGATCCGCGTGCTGCGGGCCGTGGAGCAGTTCGAGGAGGCCGGCGGAGCATCGGTCCGCGACGTCGCCGATTTCCTGGCCGTCGAGCACTCGACGGCCAGTCGGCTGATCGCACCGGTGGTCGCCGCGGGTCTGCTGACGAAGTCGTCGGCCGCCGAGGACCAGCGTCGGCGCACCCTGGTACTCACCGAGGTGGGGCGTAAGGAACTCGCCGAGATCGCCGAGCGCCGACGCGAACTCGTCGCCGAGACCGTCGCCGACCTGCCGGACTCCGACGTCGACACGCTGGTCGCCCTGCTGGGACGCATCACCGAACGCTTCGAACGCGCCGCCCGATGACCCAGACACCAAGCCGACCTGCCCCCGTCACGCCGCTGCCCTCGCGCGGCGCGTTCGGGCTGATGTTCGACCGCGTCTTCGGGGCGCTGTTCTGGGGCAAGATGTTCGCCGTCGTCGCGGTGTGGACGCACGGCCTCGTCGCGGCGATCGTGATGTACGAGGCGACGCGTTCGGCGCTGATGGTCGGACTGGTCGGTGTGGCGCAGTTCTTCCCGCAGCTGATCCTTGCGCCCACCAGCGGCAAATGGGCCGACACCGGCAACCCGGCGCGCCAGATCCTGCTCGGCAGAGTGTTCTGCGTGATCGGCTCCGGATCGATCGCGGTGTGGATGTTCGCCGAGCCAGGACTGCAGGGCGTCGCGGTCGCGATCCCGATCCTGATCGGGACCACGCTGGTCGGCATCGGGTTCGTCGTGGGCGGGCCCGCCATGCAGTCGATCGTCCCGACGCTGATCCGCAACGGCGAACTGCCGACGGCGATGGCGCTCAACAGCCTGCCGATGACGGTGGGCCGTGTCATCGGCCCCGCAGCGGGCGCCTACCTGGCCGCGCACGTCGGACCGGCGACCGCGTTCACCGTCAGCGCGGTGCTGCACCTCGTGTTCGCGATGTTCCTGCTGGCTGTGCGCTTCCCGGCACCGCCGCAACGCAGGCCCGGCGCCGACTACCGGGTTCGCGCAGCGGTCAGGTACGTCCTGGCCGACCGGCCGCTCCTGCTGGCGTTGCTCGCGGTCACGACGGTCGGCATCGTGTCCGATCCGTCCATCACGCTGGCCCCGTCGATGGCCGACGAGCTCGGCGGCGGCGCCGCCATGGTCGGCACGCTGTCGGCGGTGTTCGGCGTCGGCGCCGCGCTGGGCATGGGGTCGCTGGCGGTGCTGCGGGGCCGGATCGCGTCGGCGTACGTGTCGTCGATCGGCATGGTCGCCCTCACGCTGGGCAGCGCCGTGCTCGCCGTCGGCATGCAGTCGTGGATCGCCTACACCGGCTTCGCACTCGCCGGTTTCGGTTTCGGGTGCGCGATGACCGGCCTGTCCACCGTGGTGCAGGAGCGCGCCCCGGAGGAGTTGCGCGGCCGGATCATGGCGCTGTGGCTCGTCGGGTTCCTCGGATCCCGACCCATCGCCGCCGCGGTGCTCGGCGGCACCGCCGACCTGACCAACGTGTTCGTCGCGTTCGCGGTCGCCTCGGGCCTCGCACTCGTCGTGACAGTGCTCTGCCGGCCGTCGAAGCTCGTCGACCTGCGCTGAGTTCCTAGCTCGGGCGGTTGCGGCCCGTCAGCTCCCGGATCGTGTTGACCTCGCCGGCGCGGTACGGGGTTCCGTCACCGTGCAGCAGGTCGTGGAACCACAGCGGCGGTTCGATCACCGGGCGCTCCCAGGAATCCCACGGCAGGAACGTCTGCGTCTTGCCGGCGACGAAGCCCCACGTGTAGGCGCCGATGTTGCGTCGCTTCATGATCGGCAGGATCGACTCGACGGTGCTGTCGAGGGTGCGCGCCATGTACTCGGTGCACAGCATCGGCCGGCCCAGCGGAGTCAGCTCGGCGAGCCGGTCCTCGAAACCCCTCGGATCGGCATAGCTGTGGAACGAGATGACGTCGGAGAGATCCAGCTGGGCTCTGACCACCGGGGTGCGCCGCGCCGGATCGCCCCACACGCCGTCCCACACTCCGCTGGTCAGCGGCTGCACCGGATCGACGGACCGCGCCCAGCCGAACACCTGGGGAAGCAGCTCGGCGACCCTGTCCACCTTGTCTCGGCGCTCGACCTCCCTGTAGACGTCGGCGGGATTGTCGGGCTCGTTCCAGAGATCCCATCCCAGGACGCGCTTGTCGTGGCGGAACTGGCTGATCACCCCGATGACGTAGTCACGCAGGACGCGCCGGTACGCCGGATCGCCGAGGTGCTCGGCGCCCGGACTCTGCACCCAGCCCGAGTTGTGCACACCCGGCACCGGGCCACGCTGCGTGCCCAGCCGCGGATGCGGATCCCAGCACGAGTCGAACAGCACGAACAACGGTTTGATCCGGTGGTGCGCGGCGATGTCGACGAACCGCGCGAGCCGGCGCTGGAATCCGGCCCGGTCCTGGACCCAGAGCAGATCGTGCAGGAACACGCGAACGGTGTTGAGCCCGAGGTGTTTTGCCATTCTCAGCTCGGTGTCGATGCGTCGCGGGTCGAAGGTACCCGGCTGGAACATCTCGAGCTGGTTGATCGCGTTGGCCGGGATGAAGTTGGCCCCGACCAGCCAGCCCTGTGCGCGATGCCAGCGATGGGCACGCTCAGGCGACCAGCGGGCCGTCTCGGCCGAGGCGCGCGGCGTCCGGCTGATCGCGAGGCCGGCACCCACCACCACCGGCACTTTGAGCACGGCGCGGCGACCGACCTCTGCATTGGGTGACAAAGTGCATTCCTTCGATCGTCAAGATCGGCCCCCCGAAAGAACCTGTACGCGTCGCGCCGTCACTCTATCGGCGTCGCGCGATCACCCGTTACACCACCATTGCCCAACGCGCAGAAACGATTTCGTTATCTGGACAGTGCGCGCTGACGTGCGCGTTGACGTTTCCGTAAGACTGCTCGGTCGACATCGGGCGCCCACCTGCCTAGAGTCGACAGACGGGCCGGACCACGTTCGGCCCCTTTGAGGAGGCAACTGAATGGGCGAGATTACTCCCCTCGACGTGGTCTCCGGGATTGACAGTGTGTGGGACTCGGTTCCCCACCCGGTGCTGGTGGTCGATCGCGGCGGAATGGTCCGCACGCTGAGCGCCTCCGCCCGGTCGGTGCTGCCGGACATCGGTCCCGGTAGCGCCGTCGAAGACTTCGTACCGTCCTGGCTGTCCGGAGACGACGACCGCGAGGCGCGCACCACCGAACTGCCCGACGGTGAGATGGCGTGGTGGCTGCTGGAGGATTCGGCGCGGTCGACCCGCCTGGCGTTGACGCTCGAACGCGAACGTTCCGAGTTCCTCGACGAGGCGTCGGCGGTGCTGATGGCGTCGTTGAACATCGACCGCTGCATGGAAGCCACGGTGCAGATGGCCGCGCGGCATCTCGCGGACGCCGCCGTGCTGGTCGCACCTGCTTCCGGCGGTGTCGTCCCGCTCGTCTTCGGCCTGCCCGACGGCACGACAGAGCACCGCAGGATCGATGCCGACCCGGCCGAGGTGGCAGGTCTCAGCGAGGCCCTACGCGGCTTCCCGCCGGTCCCGTCACGCTGGATAGACCCCGGATCACTGCCCGAATGGCTTGTCCCCCCTGGGTTTTCGGACGGAACCGGTGGCGTGGTGATCACTCCGCTGCCCGGTCACGGTGTCCCGGCCGGAGCGCTGGTGCTGTTGCGCCGGTCGTCGGAGAGCACGTTCAGCGACGGTGAAGAGGTGTTCGCCCGGCTGTTCGCCGCACGGGCCGGCGCGGCGCTGTCCGCGGCCCGGCTGTACGCCGAGCAGTCCACCATCACCCGCACCCTGATGCGCGAGCTGCTGCCACCCCAGCTGCAGCGTCTCGACGGCATCGAACTCGCGGGCGGTTACCGGGCCTCGGCGGACCACGAGACCATCGGCGGTGACTTCTACGACGTGCACCCTGCGGCCGGGCCCGACGACGAGACGCTGGTGATCCTCGGCGACGTGTGCGGCAAGGGGCTCGACGCCGCGGTGCTGACCGGCAAGATCCGTAACACGTTGCAGGCGCTGGCCCCGCTGGCCGCCGACCACACCGGGGTGCTCAAACTGCTCAACAGCGCTCTGCTGTCGATCGACGACACCCGGTTCGCGACCCTGGTGCTCGCGTCGGTGGTCCGCCGCGACGGATTCGTGCGGTTGCGACTGACCAGTGCCGGACATCTCGCACCGCTGATCGTCCGCAACGACGGCAGCGTGGAGGAGGCCGACACCGGGGGCACGCTGGTCGGTGTCATGCCGACGATCCGGGCCCGCACCGTCGACGCGGCGCTGGCGCCGGGCGAGACCTGCCTGTTGTTCACCGACGGCGTCACCGAGGCCCGCGGCGGCCCGCTGGGCGCCGACATGTTCGGCGAGGCCCGTCTCAGCGCAGCGTTGTCGCAGTGCGCGGGCCTGCCGGCCGAGGCCGTCGTCGAACGCATCATGATGTTGACCTCAGAGTGGGTACACAACCGTGCACATGACGACATCGCCGTCGTCGCGATCACGGCCCCGCGGCGCACACACCTGAGCGCCGTCGACGGCCACACCGCCGGGAGGTTCACCGCTTGAGCGCCTCTGATCTCGACTGCCTGGCGCCGCAGGAGCGGCTCTGGGCTGCGGTCATGGACGGCGACGAGTACGCCGCGTCGACCGTGGTGTTCGAGGCGCTCGACGCCGGCATCGCCCCCGAGGACGTGCTGCTCGACGTCATCGCGGTCGTGCAGCGTCGCGTCGGCACGGAATGGGCCGCCAACCGGATCACCGTGGCGCAGGAGCACGCCGCGACCGCGATCAACGACCGCGTGATCGCGGCGCTGGCACATCATCCGAAGGCGCGTCGCCGACCGGATGCCGGCCGCGTGACCGTCGCCTGCGTCGACGGTGAGTGGCATGCGCTACCCGCGCGGCTGCTCGCCGAGGTGCTGCGCCTGCGCGGCTGGCAGGTCGACTTCCTCGGCGCTCAGGTCCCCACGCCGCATCTGATCGCCCACGTCCACCAGCACGGCCCGGTAGCGGTCGCGCTGTCGTGCTCGATTCCGACCCGGCTGCCCACCGCGCACGCCGCGATCACCGCGTGCCAGGCTGCGGGCGTACCGGTGCTCGCCGGTGGCGCGGCGTTCGGGTTCGACGGCCGGTTCGCCCGGTTGCTCGGCGCCGACGCATGGGCGTCGGACGCCCGGACCGCGGCCGACCTGCTGCGCGGCGGCGTGCGGCCTGCGCAGTCGACCGCAACCCACCAGCCCATCGACGATCTGCCGCACCTGGCCGATCAGGAGTACACGATGGTGCGCAGTACTGCGACGACACTGGTCCAGACCACCGTCGAGGAACTCGAGGACCGCTACCCCGCGATGCGCGACTACAACCCGGCGCAGCGCGAACGCACCGCCGAGGACATCGCGCACATCGTGGCATTCCTCTCCACCGCGCTCTACACCGACGACGACGATCTGTTCACGGAGTTCGTCTGCTGGACCGCCGAGATCCTCGTCGCCCGGGCAGTGCCCGCCGAGTCGCTGTATCCGGCCCTGGACTCGCTGTCCGGTCAGCTGCGCGAATTCCCGCGCGCCCAACGCCTTCTCACCGCAGCCCACGCTGCATTGCACCAATCCACTACAACCAACCCCCCACTATTCGCATGAAACTCACACTCGCGCTGCACACCACCGGCCGGTCGACCTCCGTCCGGGTCGCCGGAGACCTCGATTACGGGACGACCCGACTGCTGGTCGACACCGTGTCGGACCTGTTGACCGGCGGCAAGGTTCCCGAAGAACTGCACCTCGACTTCTCCGACCTGGCGTTCTGCGACTCCGCCGGACTGTCCGGGCTCGTCATGATCCACCGCCGCACGAGTGCCGCGGGCGTGCGCCTCCATCTCGACGACCGGCCCGCCCAACTGGAGCGGATCCTGACCATCACCGGTCTGCTGGACTTCCTCACCGCGACACCCGCCGAGGCATCGGACGAGTCGGTCATCGGCTGACCCATGTCGTTGCGCGTCGCGGTCACCGGCCCCACGGGTGAGATCGGAATCTCCACGATCTCGGCGCTCGAGGCGCTGCCCGAAGTCACCGAGATCGTCGGTATGGCGCGGCGACCGTTCGACCCTGCCGCGCAGGGCTGGACCAAGACGCTCTACCGACAGGGCGACATCCTCGACCGCGACGCCGTCGAACGGCTCGTCGAGGACGCCGACGTGGTCGTCCATCTCGCGTTCATCATCATGGGTTCGCGGGAGGAGAGCGCCCGCGTCAACCTCGCCGGGACCCGCAACGTCTTCGAGGCCGTCGTCGCGGCCGCCCGCCCCCGGCGGCTCGTCTACACCTCGTCGGTGGCCGCCTACGGCTATCACGCCGACAACCCGGTGCCGATCACCGAGGACGTACCGGTCCGGGGCTCGGCCGAGCATTACTACTCCGAACAGAAGGCCGCCTGCGAGGCCGCACTGCGGGAGGTGACCGCGGGATCCGACCTCGAGGTGTACGTACTGCGCCCGTGCATCGTCGCCGGCCCCAAGGCCACCGCCCTGGCCGACGCCATGCCCTGGAATCAGCTCCCGATGCCGGTGCAGCGAGTCGCCCAGGCCCTGCCGCTGCTCAAGCCGCCGTTCCCCGATCCGGGTACGCCGCTTCAGCTCGTCCACCACGACGATGTCGCGGCGGCGATCGCGCTGGCGGTGACCACCACCACCGCGCCGCCGGGGGCCTACAACATCGCCGGTGACGGCGTGTTGTCGATGTCTGCACTCGGCGAGGCCCTCGGTGCCCGGCCGGTCCCCGTGCCCCGCGCGGCGGCGGTGGCGGCATCGGAGGTGATCGCCCGGTTGCCGTTCGTGCCGTCCAGTCTCGAGTGGCTGCACGCGGGACGCACGTCGGTGGTGATGGACACCGGCAAGGCCAGGGATCAGCTCGGATGGAGACCGAAATACAGTGCGGCCGAGACACTCTCGGCGCTGGCCGCGGCCCGGGGGCACGGCGGATGACGGCCGTCCAGTACGCACCGGGACGATCCGCCGACCTGTACGGCGACCCCGCGGACCAGACTGTGCTGCTGTGGCACGGCACGCAGACCGACGCGCGGCACACCGTGGGCACGCTCGCCGGACTACTGGTCGAGCGCGGCTTCAGTGTGGTTGTGCCGGACTGGGATTCACACAGCTCCGACGGTGGACGCTCGGACCTGCTGGCCTCCGCGGACTTCGCGCGGGACTGGACACGCAACCCGGACGGGCTCATCGTCGTCGGCTGGTCACTCGGCGCAGCCGCGGCCGCGGGACTCACCGCCGACGCAGGCCGGTATGGCCTCACCCTGGCGCACACGGTCTGTCTCGCAGGCGCGTTCATGGCCCACGATCCGATCTCGGGCGCCGACCTCACCGAGCTGACCGCCGGTGCGCAGGTACGTACCCCGTTCCTCCTGCTGCACGGAACCAGCGACGACGTCGTCGGACCCGAGGCTAGCCGCGACTTCGCCGCCCACCTCGAAGCGACGGGGTGGCCCGTCTCGCTCACCGAGCTGGACGCCGATCACGGCGACATCGCCGGCGCCCGCTACGACGCGCGAGCCGACCGGTACGAACCCGCCGACGACCCGGCCACCCGGCGGGTCGCGGGCGAGGTGGCCGACCTCATCGCGTCGGTGACGTCACTGTCCCCGTAGACGTTCCAGCGCCGCACGCACGGTCTCGGGGATCGGGACGGCGCGCCGGTGCTCCCGGTCGACGAACACGTGGACGAAGTAGCCGTGGGCGACCGGGTCGTCCCCGTCGCCGGCGAAGATCGCCACGCCGTAGGTGACCGAGCGGTTCGTCAGTTTGTCGACCCGCAGCCCGGCCCGCAGGTCGTCCGGATAGGCCACCGGCGCCAGGTACGAGCATTTCGACTCCACCACCAGCGCGATGACGGGTGAGGTGTGGATGTCGAGTCCGCCCTCCCGGATCAGGAAGTGGTTGGCGACGGTGTCGAAGTAGCTGTAGTAGGTGACGTTGTTGACGTGGCCGTACACGTCGTTGTCCATCCACCGCGTGGTGATCTGCAGGAAGTACCCGTAGTCGCTCACCAGCATCGCATCGATTGCTCGAAGGCGTTGGCCAGCAACGGTTTGTCGACGTCGATGGGGGCGTTGGCGAGCAGGCGCTGTTGCGGCCAGGCCCCGTCGGCGAGCGCGGCGGCGTCGGCGTCGGTGTATCCGACGCCGGCCAGCCCGTTGGGCATCCCGACCTGTCGCATGATCGTCATCAGGTGTTCGGCCAGTACCGTGCCGGCGTCCTCGGGCGCCGCGTCCGCGGTGTCGGCACCCAGCCGGGCGGCAGCGAACAGATGCCGGGCGGGATCGGTGTGAGCCGTGAGCCGGAATGCCGCAGGAGCATTCAGGATCACCGACATACCATGCGGCACAAGGGGTTCGGAGTCCGGATAGCCGACCGGCCGGAAGTCGCGCACCTGTCCGGCCACCGCGTAGGCCATCGCGTGCGGAAGGTGCACGCCGGCGTTGCCGAACGCGATGCCGGCCAGCGTCGCCGCCCACATGACCTGCTCGCGGGCCTCCGAATCCGACGCGTCGGCGACGGCGCGCGCCAGATACGTGCCGAGCAGACGCAGCGCCTCGCCACAGCCCAGATCGCTCCACGGGTTCGCGCCCTGACTCATCGGGCGCTGGGTCGGCCGGGCCGGTGCCGCGCGGTGCGTGTACGGCCGCGCGGTGTAGGACTCCAGCGCGTGCGACAGCACGTCGAGTCCACTGCACGCCACCACGGTGGCCGGCAGGGTGCCTGTGCAGTCGGGGTCGACGAGTGCTTCGGTCGGGCGCAGTGCCGGTGACGCGATGCCCGTCTTCGCCGCCATCGACAACAGATCGAAGATCGCGATGCCGGTCACCTCACTGCCGGTGCCCGAGGTCGTCGGACAGGCGATGTGCGGCGCCAGCGGTCCCGGGACCGGGGCGCCCGCGCCGACCGGGGCGTTGACGTACTCGAGGAAGTCGGCGGGATGGGTGGCGTACAGATTGGCCGCCTTGGCGGTGTCGATCACCGATCCGCCACCGACCGAGATGTACCCGTCGGGCGATGCCTCCGTGGCGAAAGCGGCTGCACTCCGGAAGGATTCGTCGGTCGGTTCGACGCGGACGTCGATGTAGTCCACCACGTCGATGCCGGCGGCGCGCAGCGACCGCTGCGCGGCGTCGAAGACCTCCAGCTGTGCGACGGCGGAATCGGAGAACAGCGCGGCCCGAGTGATACCCAGCGCGCGGGCGCGGTCGCCGACCTCGGCGATACAGCCCCGCCCGAACGTGACGCGGGATGCGTCGACGGTGAACGCGCCGTCCCCGTCACCGGTATGGCAGCAACTCATCACCGACGCCATGCTATCGGCTCGGGCCGCGTCTCACTGCGAAGCGAGTCGGGTCCGTTCGGTCATCGACGCGATCACGCCACCGTCGTTGAGGATGTCGGTGCCCGTCAGGTATCCGGCCTTCCGGGACGCGCAGAACGCCAGCAGATCGGCCATCTCCTCGGCGGTGCCCCAGCGCGGCACGGCCGCGTCGGCGACCATCGCGCCCGCACCCGCCTGCTCCTCGAGCCTGCCCATCTCGGTGTCGATCGAGCCGGGCGATACCGACAGGATCCGCAGCCCCTTGCCGTTGAACCGTTCCGCCTGCGCGACGCTGTACCACCGGACGAAGCTCTTGCTCAACGCGTACGCGATACCGGAGCGCGCCTCCTCGGGTGCGATCTCGCACGCTGTGAGCATCTCGGCCATGAACGTGTCGGGATCCTGCAGCGCAGCGGGAAAGACCGCGGTCGGGATCAGCTCGGCGGGCAGTATGTGAGCCGCCATCGACGCGACGTTGACGAGCGCGGCCCCCTCACCGGCGCGCGCGAAGAACTGTTCGCCGACGTTGACGGTGCCGAGAGCGTTAGTGCGCATGACGTATTCGGCGTCACCCATGCTCGGGCTCACCCCCGCGGTGTGGATCACCGACGCCAGGGTTCCCGCCACCGCCGCGCCGTCGAACAACCGGCCGACCGCGTCGCGGTCGGCGACGTCGCAGTGGACCGTCGTCGCGGAGATCCCGAGGCCGGCGAGCTCTGCCGCCGCCGCGTCGAGTCGCTCCTGCCGGACGTCACACAGCACGACGGAGTGGTCACGTCCGACCACCTTGGCCGTCGCCAGACCCATGCCGCCGGCACCGCCGGTGATTAACGAAACTGCGCTCATCTGTAAACCTCCCGGGGTTATTCAACACTGCGCGCCGACCGTGGCGGAATCCCCCGCCGGTAGTTTCGAAAGATGACTGACAAACCGGTGGAGGTCACTGCCGAGCGCTCGCGCGAGGAGCGACGGCGTCGGTCACCCCGGCGGCGGCGCTGGGTGCGCACGCTGATCGTGCTGACGATCATGCTGCTGCTGTTCGGGGTTCCGTGGTGGACGCTGGTGATGTCGGGCAACGCGTGGCCGGTGCCTGTCCTCGTCGCCGGCACCGTGGTGTTCGCGGCGGCGTTCGTGGCGTTGCCGACGACGATGCTGCTCGGTCACGGCCGGCGCAGCGACCCAGCCTCGGTCGCCGGGGACGTGCTGCTCGGCGTCGGCTGGGTGCTGTTCGTCTGGTCGGTGCTGGGTCAGCTGTTCGGGCTCGTACTGCTCGTGGGCGGCGTCGAGGACCCCGCGCGCTCCCGGATCGTCACCACCGCGGTGCTCGTCGTGTCCGTCGGACTGCTCGGGTGGGGGCATTTCGAGGCCATGCGGGTGCCGCAGATCAGGCGCCTCGACGTCACGCTGGCGCGGCTCGGCCCAGCCCTCGACGGGCTGCGCGTCGCCGTCATCACCGACACGCACTACGGCCCCATCAACCGTGCCCGATGGTCGGCGGCCGTGGTCGATCGCGTCAACGAGCTCGACGCCGACGTGGTGTGCCACGTCGGCGACATCGCCGACGGGACGACCGACATCCGGGACGCTCAGGCCGCCCCGCTCGCCATGGTGCGGGCGAAAGCCGCCCGCGTCTACGTCACCGGCAATCACGAGTACTTCAGCGAGGCGCAGGGCTGGCTGGACTACATGGAACGCATCGGGTGGGACGCGCTGCACAACCGGCACATCGTGGTCGAGCGCGGTGGCGACCGGCTCGTCGTCGCGGGCGTCGACGATGCCACCGCCGCCGGTTCCGGAGTCCGGGGGCACGGCGCGGACCTGACCGCCGCGCTCGACGGGGCCGATCCGTCGTCGCCGGTGCTGTTGCTCGCGCATCAACCCAAGCAGGTCGTCCGCGCGGCCGCCGCGGGTGTCGACCTGCAACTGTCGGGACACACGCACGGTGGGCAGATGTGGCCGTTCAATTTCCTGGTCCGTCTGGAGCAGCCGGTCGTGCAGGGACTGAGCCGGCACGGCGAACGGACCCAGCTCTACACCAGCCGCGGGACCGGTTTCTGGGGCCCGCCGTTCCGGGTGTTCGCGCCGAGCGAGATCACCCTGCTGACGCTGCGCAGAGCCCGGTAGCAGCTCAGGCAAGATACCTGCGTGTCCTCCTCGCTCGGCGACGTGCTCGCCTCCATGCAACTGCGGTCTGTCGGCGACGGCCTGTTCGCCGGCGCGCAGCTGCCCGCGCCGGCCAACCACATCCTCGGCGGTCACATCTCCGCGCAGGCCCTGCTGGCCGCCAGCCTGACCGCCCCGGGCCGCGCCCCCCACAGCGTGCACACCTACTTCCTGCGTCCGGGCGACTCCCGGCACGCGGTGACGTTCGAGGTGGTGAAACTCCAAGAGGGACGGACGTTCTCGGCGCGTCGAGTCACCGCGCGCCAGGGCGACGAGATCCTGCTGGAGGCCCTGTCGTCGTTCAAACTGCCCACCGAGGCCCCGGGTGGGGTCACGTATCAGCCGCCGTGTCCCGACGTCCCCGCGCCGGAGTCGCTGCCGGTGGTGGCGCCGCATTCCGCGGAATCCCACTCGGCGGAGGGGACGTGGGCGAGCCTGCGCTGGTTCGAACGGCGCGTCGTCGACGCCGCGACCGGCCCGCCGGCCCCGGCCCGGATCTGGCTGCGACCCGACGGCGAGGTGCCCGACGATCCGGTGCTGACCGCGTCGTTGGTGGCGTACCTGTCGGCGGTGACCCTGACCGAACCCGCTTACGCCGCCCGCAGCGGGCTGGTGATGGCGGCCCAGCGCGACCACTCGGTGTGGTTCCACGCCGCGGCCGATCTGTCCGACTGGATGCTCTACGACATGGCGTCGCCGAGCAGCGCCGACACGCTCGCGCTCGCCCGCGGCACGCTGTTCAACCGCAGCGGCGAACTCGTATGCACGGTGCGTCAGGAGATGTACTTCCCGCCGCCTCGCGGCTGAGGCTGCAGATCAACTCTCGACGAGGACCTTCAGCCGTTTGACGGTCTCGTTCATGATGCTCCCGACCTGGCGGGCGGCGACCCGGTCGGCGATCAGCCCGAGCAGTCCGCCGGGTGCTTCGTAGGCCAGGCGGAAGGTGACCTTGGTCCGTCCGTCTCCGGCGTCGCGCATCCGGAAGCGGCCGCGCAGCGTCACGCCGGTGATGCCGATCCACGCCAGGTCACGCGGCTCGTCGAACTCGACGACCTCGATGACGCCGCCGATCGGGACCGACCCCACCTTCCAGTGCACGGTGTAGCGGGAGCCGACGCCGACCGGTCCCTCGGTCACCGTCTCCCACCGCTCCAGGTGGGCCATGAACTCGGGATAGCAGCCGGGGTCGCTGATGTGCTTCCACACCAGATGCGGTTCGACGTCGACGATCACACTGCGCGAAAGCCTCATGCTCCCCTCCTACCCGAGTACCGGGAATCGCCGCTGCGCCGCCAGCCGGTCCACCCCGGACTGCAGGCTCGCCAGCACCCGGTCATTGACCGCGTCGTCATCGTCTGCCGCGATGTCATCGGCGGAGATCGGCTCCTGCACCTCGATCGCGATCTTCGTCGGCAGCGGCAGGCGCGGGATCATGTCGCTGACGGCCAGTCCCCACGGCGGAGCCAGCAGGATCGGGACGCTCTTGAGCCGGGCGATACGGTCCACGCCGAGCAGACTGGCCAGCCACTGCCCGCGGTCGAGGAACAGCGCCGCCTCCTGACCACCGACGCTAGCCACCGGGACGATCGGCACGCCTGCTTCGCGGGCGAGCTTCACATAGCCCTTGCGGCCACCGAAGTCGACCTCGTGGCGTTTCCACGACGGCCGGAACACCTCGTAGTCGCCGCCCGGGTACACCAGCAGCGCGGCGCCGGACTTCAGTGCCAGCGTCGCGTTGTCGTGGTTGGCCGCGACCGTGCCGAACTTGCGCAGCGAGCCCAAGCCCGGCATGGACACGACCAGGTTGTGGGCAAGTTGGTAGAAAGGCCGCTCGACGCCGAAGTACGAGCAGAAGGCCAGCGTGAACACGAACGTGTCGGGTGGCAGGTTCCCACCGCTGTGGTTCCCGACGAGCAACACCGGCCCGTCGGCGGGAATGCGGTCGAGGCCGCGCACGTCGGCGCGGAAGTACAGCGACGCGAGCAGCCACAGCCCCGGCAGCTGTTCCCGGATGTAGTCGGCGTCGCGCTGATCGAGGTCGGCCTTGGGCACACGCGAGGACACCTCGTGCTTGACCCATCCGAGGACATCGCCCAACCCTGCCATGGATACCGATATTGACTGCGGCAGCGATCGGCAAACCTGGCAGGCTGTTGCCGATGTCCGCTCCCCTGATCGCCGACCCCGGCGACGACCCTGACGACGTGTTCGCCGCCTTCGGGGCGTGGGCGCAGGAGAACGGCACCACGCTGTACCCGGCCCAGGAGGAGGCGCTGATCGAGCTGGTCAGCGGCTCCAACGTCATCCTCGCCACCCCGACCGGCTCCGGTAAGTCGCTGGTCGCCACCGGTGCGATCTACGCCCAGCTCGCCGCCGGGGGCGTGAGTTTCTACACCGCGCCGATCAAGGCGCTGGTCAGCGAGAAGTTCTTCGCGCTGTGCGAGGTGTTCGGTGCGGTCAACGTCGGAATGCTCACCGGCGACGCGTCGGTCAACGCGGATGCGCCGATCATCGCGTGCACCGCGGAGATCCTGGCCAACGTCGCGCTGCGGGAGGGCGGCCCAACCAGCACCGAGGCAGACATCGGATTGTGCGTGATGGACGAGTTCCACTTCTACGGCGACCCCGACCGCGGCTGGGCGTGGCAGGTGCCGCTGCTGGAACTGCCGCAGGCCCAGTTCCTGTTGATGTCGGCCACGCTCGGAGACGTCACCTTCCTGCGCGAGGACCTGACCCGGCGCACCGGCCGCCCGACGGCGCTGGTGGCCAACGCCGAGCGGCCGGTGCCGCTGTACTTCTCCTACGCGACGACGCCGATGCACGAGACCATCCAGGAGCTGATCGACACCCGACAGTCGCCGGTCTACGTCGTGCACTTCACCCAGGCCTCGGCGCTGGAGCGGGCGCAGGCGCTGATGAGCGTCAACGTCAGCAGCAAGGCGGAGAAGGCGGCGATCGCCGAGCACATCGGCGCGTTCCGTTTCTCGTCGGCGTTCGGGTCGACGCTGTCGCGTCTGGTCCGGCACGGCATCGGGGTGCACCACGCCGGGATGCTGCCCAAGTACCGCAGGCTGGTCGAACAGCTGGCCCAGGCCGGCCTGCTCAAGGTCATCTGCGGCACCGACACGTTGGGCGTCGGTATCAACGTGCCGATCCGCACCGTGGTGTTCTCGGCGCTGTCGAAGTACGACGGCACCCGCACCCGGCTGCTCAACGCCCGTGAGTTCCACCAGATCGCGGGACGGGCCGGCCGCGCCGGATACGACACCGCCGGCACCGTCGTCGTGCAGGCGCCCGACCACGAGGTGGAGAATCTCAAGCAATTCGCCAAAGTCGCCGACGATCCGAAGAAGCGACGGAAACTGGTGCGCCGCAAGGTCCCCGAGGGCATGGTCCCGTGGAGCGAGGCCACGTTGAGCAAGCTGGTCGACGCGACCCCGGAGCCGTTGACGAGCAACATGAAGGTGTCGACGGCGATGATCCTCGATGTCGTCGACCGTCCCGGGGATCCGTTCGCGGCGATGCGGCGGCTGCTGACCGACAACCACGAGCCGCGCAAGAGGCAGCTGCGGTTGATCCGCGAGGCGGTCGGTATCGCGCGGTCGCTGCTGCAGGCCGGGGTCGTCCAGAGGTTGGCCGAACCCGAAGCCGACGGCAGGCGCTACCGGCTCACCGTCGACCTGCCGCGCGACTTCGCGCTGAACCAGCCGCTGTCGACGTTCGCGCTGGCCGCCATCGGCCTGCTCGACGCGGAGTCGGATCAGTATGCGCTCGACATCGTCTCGGTCATCGAGGCGACGCTGGAGGACCCCCGCCAGATCCTGGCCGCGCAGCTGAACCGGGCCAGGGGCGAGGCCGTCGCGCAGATGAAGGCCGACGGCATCGAGTACGACGAACGCATCGAGTTGCTCGACGAGGTGACCTATCCCAAGCCGCTGGCCGAACTGCTCGGTCACGCGTATGAGGTGTATCTGCAGAGCAATCCGTGGGCGGCCGACGGAAAGCTGTCACCGAAGTCCGTGGTGCGCGAGATGTGGGAGCGCGGCATGACGTTCCGGGAGTACGTCAGCGAGTACGGGCTGACCCGTGCCGAGGGCGCCGTGCTGCGGTACCTGTCGGATGCATTCAAGGCGCTGCGCTCCGGGGTGCCCGCCGCCGCGCGCACCGAGGAGCTCACCGACATCGTGGAGTGGCTCGGCGAGCTTGTGCGGCAGGTGGATTCGAGCCTGCTCGACGAGTGGGAGCAGCTCACCAGCCCTGATCAACCGCACGACCAACCGGTCACGGTGCCCGCGAAGCCCCGCCCGCTGACCGGCAACGAGCGCGCGTTCACCGCGATGGTGCGCAACGCGCTGTTCCGGCGGGTCGAATTGTTCGCCCGCGAACGCTGGGACGAACTCGCGGCGCTCGACGGTCGCGGCGGACTGTCCGCCCAGCGGTGGCGCGAGATCGGCGACGACTATTTCGACGAGCACGACGACGTGGGGACCGGCGCCGACGCCCGCGGTCCGGCGCTGCTGATCATCGACCGGCAGCGCGACGTGTGGCGGGTGCGCCAGATCCTCGACGATCCCGCCGGCGACCACGACTGGGGATTCGAGGTCGAGGTCGACCTTGCGGCCTCCGACGAGGAGGGCGCGCCGGTGCTGCGCCTCACCGACGCGGGTCGCTTGGACTGAAACGGCACGGGGTACAACGACAGGCATGACTGCGGCGCTGAACCCTGAAGCTGAGCACGCGATCGCCGATATCGCACGGCGGCATGGACTTTCCCGGGACTCGGTGCTGGCCATGGCGGCGGCGCTGCGCAACGGCGGCGGCACGATGGCGCAGTTCTCGATCCCGGAGCTCGGGGGGTCCGGACAGTGGATGCGCGGCGGCATGACGATGGTCGGCGACATGTTCGACCATTCGCTCAAGGCCCGGGTCGACGCGCTGTGCATCGAGCTGGCTCAGTTGCTGTCCAGCACGCAGGTCTTCCCGGAGCAGACGAACTGGTGGCCGGCCGACCTGGGTGTGCCGAGTTCGACCGGGGGCCAGAACGACACCCGCTACGCCGTCTTCCCCGCGGCACGCCGGCTGGCGGTCCAGATGCGCGGCGTCACCCGGGTGTTCGACACCGCCGAGCATCGGATCGGCGGTGTCCAGCAGCAGCAGGGTGGCCCATCCGGCACGGTGCACTTCACCAGCCAGCTCGGGACCTTCGACATCTCGAGCCTGCGGGAGGTGGGCGGCGCCGCTCCCCCGACACCCGCCGCGCCGGTAGGGGATGACCCCGCGACGATCATCGCCGCGATCGAGTCGCTGGCCGGTCTGCACGCGCGCGGCATCCTGTCCGACGACGAGTTCGCGACGAAGAAGGCCGAGCTCCTGGCGCGGCTCTGACAGGGATGTGACCGCGCTCTCTGTCCGCAAAGTCACACGTCAGCGGTTTGATTTACCTGCACGTAACACGGACCATGGGAAGGGTCCGGCCGATGGGCGATCCCCGATTCGCGCCGGACCCCAAACCCAGAAACAGGAGTCGTGAAAATGTTCGCGCAGTACCGTGCCGCCCGTCAGATCTCTCGTGATCGGCGACGCCTCTACGCACGGATTGCCACGCTGCCGCACTCCACCATCCGCGAAGAGCTCGTCGCCGTGGCCCAGCGCTACGAGCGCAACGACCGCTGACCCTCATCGCTGGTCCTCACCCGATGTATCGCGCGACCTGCTCGGCGTAGTCATCGAGCAGTCGCAGCGATACGTCGCGTGACTTGGTGGGCAGCAACAGGTTCAGCTGGCCGAACCCGAGTTCCTCTGCGGCCTGCCAGTATTCGGGCTTGACGGGTGTGCCGAACTGGCACAGCGGGACGTCGCCGCCCGCACCCTCGCGGATCTGCCCGATACGTCGTGAAAGATGGTCGATGGGAAGCGGATTGGCGATCCATCCCGCGCCGTGGCGGATGATCCGCCGGACGGTGGCATCCGAGTCACCCCCGATGAGAATCGGCGGATGGGGCTTGCGCACCGGCTTGGGCCGCTGGTACGACGCATCGAAATCCACGAACCTGCCGTGATACTCGGCGGGTTCCTGGGTCCAGAGCACCTTGATGGCCTCGATGCGCTCGTCGAGCAGCGCGCCCCGGGTCTTCGGGTCGGTGCCGTGATGGCGCAACTCCTCGATGTTCCAGCCCGCGCCGACGCCGAACACGAAACGTCCGCCCGAGATCACATCGATGCTCGCCGCCTCCTTGGCGGTGATGATCGGGTCACGCTGGATCAGCAGCGCGATACCCGTGATCAGCTCGATCTCGGACGTGACCGCCGCGGCCGCTGCCAGGGTCACGAACGGGTCGAGGGTGCGGTAGTAGATCTTCGGCAGCTCACCGCCGAGCGGATACGCCGATTCCCGGCTGGCCGGGATGTGCGTGTGCTCGGCGACCGCCAGCGCAGCGAAACCGCGCTCCTCGACCGCGCGCGCCAGTGACACCGGGTCGATGGTGTCCTCGTTGGGAAACGTCGAGATGCCGAACTTCATGTCGTCTGCTCCTCTATCGGACCGGTCAGAGCGCGGCGGTGCGGTGCGCCCACGGCGCAGCCTGCTCCAGTTGGCCCGCCAACCGCAACAACAGCGCCTCCCCGGCCAGCGGGGCGACGAACTGCACGCCCAGCGGCAGACCGTCGGCCGTCCAGTGCAGCGGCAGCGAGATGGCCGGGCGGCCGGTGATGTTCGCGAGCTGCGTGTAGGGCACCCAGCCGAGATTCTGGTCCACCATGTCGTCGACGATGCCGGTGTGGCGCAGCAGTCGCGCGGTGCGGGTCTTGAGCAGCACGTCGGCGGCGCGCTGCATCACCGCCGGCATGTCGAACTCGCCGATGCGCGGGGGCGGCGTCGCCAGGGTCGGGGTCAGCAGCAGGTCGTAGGACTCGAAGAACCTCGTCAGCCGGCGGGTGTGCTCATGGCGCCGCTGCACCGCGTCGACGTAGTCCACGCTGCTGGTCGCTCGCCCCAGTGCGGCCATCACCAGGGTGTCCGTCTCGAACTGGTCGTCCCCGGCGCCGGTGAGCCGTTTGGCCTCGGCGACCTCCCAGGCCAGGGTCACGAACCAGGTGAGCAGGAAATCCCGGGCCAGCACGGCGTCGTCGTACGGCGCCTCCGCCAGCTCGGTGACCTCGTGCCCGAGGTCGGTCAGCAGACGGGTGGTCGCCTCCACCGCGGCGAACGCCTCCCGATGCGGTTGCGGCGTGATCGCCGACGGCACGCGCACGCCGATGCGGAGCGTGCCCGGATCTGTTCCGACACACGACGCGAACGACGCCTCCGGCAGCGCGGGGACGAAGGGTCCGTACGGCTCGCCGCCGCTGATCACGTCGAGCATCGCGGCGGAGTCGCGCACCGTCCGCGTCACGACACCCTGAACGGCAGCGCCGTGCATCGCCTCACCGCTCGCCGGGCCCGACGGCGTGAGGCCACGACCGGGTTTGAGGCCCACCAGACCGCAGCACGCCGCCGGGATCCTGATGGATCCGCCTCCGTCACTGGCACCCGCGCACGGGGTGATGCCGGCGGCGACCGCGGCGGCCGATCCCCCCGAGGAGCCGCCCGGGCTCCGCGTCAGGTCCCACGGATTGCGGGCCGGCCCGTAGGCCTGCGGCTCGGTGATGCCCTTGGCGCCGAACTCCGGAGTGTTCGTCTTGCCGAAGATCACCAGGCCCGCGTCGAGCCAGCGCTGCACCACCGTGGCGTGTTCACCGGCCGGTCGCGACATCAGCGACCGCGAGCCGGACGCCGTCGGCAGCCCGGCATAGTCCTGCGCCAGGTCCTTGATCAGGAACGGCACCCCGGCGAACGGGCCTCCGCGGTTCCCGCCGACGGGGGCCGGCACGTCGCGCACGATCGCGTTGATCTTCGGATTGACCGCCGCCGCCCGCTCCCGGGCCAACGTCAGCAGTTCGTCGGCGGTGACGTCACCGTCGGCGACCAGCTTCGCCAGCCCCGTCGCATCGTGGGACCGGTACTCCAGGAAATCCATGAGCCGACCGTATCGTCCGGCCGTCCCGGGGTATCCGCGCTGCCATGAGTCAGACCAGCCAGCGCGAGCTCGGCGACACCGACAGCCCGATCGAGGACGCGTTGGAGAACGCGTTCAACCGCATGCTCGACGAGGGCACCCAACGACTGCACCGCAGCTGGCACGAGGTGCTGGTGACAGGGTTCTTCGGCGGAACCGAGGTCGCGATGGGGGTTCTGGCCTACCTGTCGGTGCTGCAGGCCACCGGCAATCAGCTGCTCGCCGGCATCGCGTTCTCGATCGGGTTCCTGGCGCTGCTGCTCGGCCGCAGCGAGCTGTTCACCGAGGGCTTCCTGATCCCCGTCACCACCGTGGCCGCCAAGCGGGCGGGCATCGGCCAGCTGGCGAAGCTGTGGGGCGGCACGCTGATCGCCAACCTCGCCGGCGGCTGGCTGATCATGTGGCTCGTCATGACGGCCTATCCGAAGTTGCACGAGAAGACGACGACGTCGGCCGAACACTTCGTCAATGCGCCGTTCAACGCCGAGACTGTGGCGCTGGCGCTGCTGGGCGGAATGGTGATCACGTTGATGACCCGCATGCAGCACGGGACGGACTCGGTGCCGGGCAAGATCGCCGCAGCCGTCGCGGGAGCCTTTCTGCTGGCGGGTCTGCAGATGTTCCACTCGATCCTGGACTCGCTGCTGATCTTCGGCGCGCTCACCGCGGGTGACGCCCCGTTCGGATACCTCGACTGGCTGTCCTGGTTCGGCTACACCCTTGTGCTCAACGTCGTGGGCGGCCTGGCGCTGGTGACGTTGCTGCGGCTGATCCGCAGCAAGGACCGGTTGAAAGAGGAGCGCCGGGACGCCGAATCACCGACCGCGGAGTAAACCCGTCGTTTCCAGATCGATACCCAGGTTTGTCTCTTTTGCCACACGGGTAACTCTTGTCACAGCGCTGGGACGCCGGCGCCGCCCGAATCCCCGAGAAAGAGTCGAATGGACCAGACGAATGAACACAATTCTGTACTTCAGCGCCAGCGGCGCCGTTTATGAGACCCGCGCCTATACCGAAGCCGATATCAACACCCTGATCCAGGACCAGGGTCTGTACTGCCTGACCAGCGCGGACCGCCAGTTCGACTTCTGGTTCAGCCCCGCGACCCAGGGCTGCCAGCGTCAGGTGAACCGCGCCGCGACCGAAGTACTCCTGGCCACCACGGACTTCACCGCCAAGTCGGTCCCGCTCCTGCGTGGGTGCGTGGTGGTGGCGACCCACGATTCCGACGGTGACCTCGACGGCCTGAGCTGGCAGCAGCTCGATGAGCTCTCCGCCAAGGCCGCCACGCTGTCCCGGCGCGACGACCGAGTCCTCGACCGCCGCATCGCCGGTGACGAGCGCCGGCGCGCCCGCGAGATCGCTCCCGCAGCACCCGCGCCGGCGGCCGTCAGCTGTGCCCGCCCTCAGGCGGGTGCGAAAAGACGTGGCTCCAGCCACGCACCGTCCTTGAACCGCTGAGCGTTCTTCGCCGCGGCCAGGACGGCCAGGTCGGCCAATGGCTCGAGGACGATCACCAGTAGGTACGCGGCGCCGAACGTCGCAACGCTGGTGAGTGTCTCGACGCTGACGCCCTGTCCGTAGAGCGCCCAGAACGTCACCCAGGACACGATGCCGGCCTGGTAGGTCGCCGAGAGTGTCAGAGCCTGGCGGTATTTCAGGTCGACGTAACGCGTGTGCGGCGCGATGGTCCGCTTCGCGACGTACTGCAACGCCAGCAGCGGAGCCACGAGCGTGGTGACGTTCATCCCGTACTGCGGTAGGTCGAACGGAGCGACCAGCAACCCCTGGATCAACAGTCCGGCGGCCAGCCCCGCGGCAGCGGGCGCTGCGCCGAAGAGCAGGAACAGTGTCGATCCGAGGATCAGGTGCACCTCGGAGACCCCGACCGGGAAGTGCGGGAAGACCTCGAAGAAGAGGAGGGTCAGCGCCGTCGTGGCGGCGCTGCCGAGAATGAGCGACGCGCTTCCGCGTTCCCTGACGTGTCGCCACGCCGCGGTCAGCGCGTAGCCGCCCGCCCCGGCCGCACTGGCGTAGCTCAGTGCGATCTTGGCGCCGTCGACGATCCCAGGCTCGATGTGCATAGTCGATTCCGTTCTCTCGCTTGGTCAGTGGGGATCAGTGGTGGTGGGGTGTGTCCAGAATCCGGCGGGCCTCGACGACGTTCTCGAGTGCGGCGACCCAGTGGTCGTAGTACTCCCAGTCGCCGCGCGCCTGCTCGGGGGCGGCCTCCCAGGCGCCGATGGTGTCGATGAGGTTCTGCTGAAACTCGCTCCAGGGGTAGTGGCCGAACTCCGAGAGGGCCAGCGCGAGACCGAATGCCCTGCGTTGCCACTCGTGGTCGAAAGACGGAGCGGCCTGATCCGTGGTGCACGTGGTGTGAAGTTTCACGACGTCCGTCCCGCCAGCGCGACACCCATCATCGATTCCGTCGTGACCAGGTCCATTAGTTGCTCGTCGGTGAATTCTTCTGTACCCGCGGGCCTTTCGGGGATCACGAACCATCGGGAGTGCCCACTGGAATCCCAGACCTTGATCTCGGTGTCGTCGGGCAGGTCGACCCCCACCTCGGCGAGCACCGTCCGGGGTTCCCGTGCCGCGCGCGCCCGGAACACCGGATCCTTGTACCAGTAGGGCGGCAGCCCCAGGACCGGCCACGGAAAGCACGAACAGAGCGTGCAGATCACCAGGTTGTGCACACCGGGCTCGTTGGCGACCGCCTGCAGGTGTTCGCCCTCGGCGCCGGCCATACCCTCCGGGAGATCCAGTTCCGCGATGGCCGCCGGCGTGTCCACCACGACGCGCGCGGCGAAATCGGGGTCGGTCCAAGCCTTCACCACAATCTTCTTGCCGTTGAGCGGGGTCATCTCGGACTCGAAGTAGGACAGCACCTTGTCGACGGTCTGGCCGGTGATGACGCCCTTCTCGATGAGGAGCCGCTCGAGCGCGGCGACCCGGTCGGCACTGAGCTGCTCACGCTCGGACGGGTAGGCGAACTGGTCGGTCACTTGTCCTCCTCGATGGGTTCCAGATACGCCTCGAAAAGTTCGGCGTAGAGGGCATTGGCGCCGGGTTCCGCCCGGGGGCCCCACAGCTCCTCCGGGGTGAACTCGACGATGTAGATCGGCATCGGGTCGCCGATACCGTCCCCGGTGTGGACGAAGTATCCGTAGTCGCCCTCGAAGATGCGTTGCACCGTACCGGTTTTGGCGCGCAGGTAACCGGGCAGCCGGGTGTGCGCTCCGGCCGGGGCGTTGGTGATGAGCACCGTGTCGCCGACCTCGAACTTCGGGTGCGCCACATCCCGCCGCGGGCTGTCTCCGCGTCGCAGGTAGTCGATCACCTGCTCGTCGATCGCGGGGCTGCCGGGTCCGGCGACGGGAGGATCGGTCACGCCGAGCAGATCGGCGATCTCCTCTTCGGACACGTAGCCGTTGTCGACGAAGAACTGGCTGATACCGCCGAGCCACTTCTCGTAGTAGCGGAACTTGAAGTAGTCGAACGGATTCATCCCCTCGGCGCCGGTGCGCAGGGAGGCCCAGGTCCATTCGTCGCGGAACGTGGTCGGCACCTCGGCGATCGGATACCCGGGCAGGGCCGAGCCGAGGTGGTTACTCAGGCCCATCATCGCCACGTGGATGCCGAAGATCCGCTTCTCCCAGTCTTCGACGAAGACCTTCTTCTCGAGGTTCAGCGGTTCGGGCAACCCTTCGAGCCCGCCGAGATAGTGCTGCAGTTTCACGCCGTCACACCTTCCGTGTCGGGGCGGTCGACCGGTGCCGACCGCGTCATCAGAGTGGCCAGGTATTCAGAGGCGATGCCGAAGGTCGCACCGAGCACGCAGGCGCACGCCGCCACCAGCCCCGGATGCGAAATGCTTGTGGCGGTGACCAACTGCCCTGTCCCGGCGACCGTCGAGACCGTGGAGGCGAACCCGACGACGACCGCGGGCGTGGTGGACAGCAGCCCCACCCACGACGCCTGGACCATCACCGCGCTGCCGACGCCGACCGCGATCGCGGTGGCCGTCAGGCTTCCACCCAACAGGTGTGCCGCGTACAGGCTGGCACTGGCGATCGCGACGCCGACCAGGTTCGAGCACACCGAGCGCACCCAGCCGGCGGGCCCGCCGCCGACGAAGAAGAAGGACGCCCATGCGAGGAACACCACCCAGATGGGGACGGTGACCAGTGTGGCGGTCAACGCCACGGCTATCCCGCCGAGCACACCTATGCTCAACGTCAACGCGGACCGCGAATCCATACTGCCTCACCCTCGTTCTCGTCGACGGCTACGGCCCGTGCTCCCGGGCCCGCCAACAACGTTGGGCTCGTGGTGTTTCCGGCGTGTAACCCCGGCCTTTCGACCGGCTTCCGGACCGGACAGGTTTGTGCGCAAACGAGACATCCCCGCGCCTCGGACCGACCGACACAGACAACTCGGATGCATATCCGGACATCGGCGCACGCGCGAACAGCCCAGGGTTCACGCTGTGGCCATGAGCCGGCGCGACCCCGCACACCAGCGTCACATCGCGGTGCTGGTGTACGACGGTGTCCGCGCGCTGGACCTCGCCGGCCCGACGGAGGTCTTCGAGATCGCGCGCGAGATGGGCTGCGGGTACACGACCGGGCTCTACTCCACGGCGAACTCCCCCACGGTCCGCTGTGCGTCGGGTATGACGGTGCACGCGACTGCGGCCTCGGAGCTGACGAACGCCGATACCCTGCTCGTCCCGGGCGGCGACGATCCGGCCCGGTCCGCAGCCCCGTGGCTGTCGAAAGTGCTACGCGCCCAACTGAATGACGTGCGGCGGATCGCGGCACTCGGCACGGGTTGCTTCGCTCTGGCCGCCGCCGGGATCCTCGACGGCCGGCGCACCACCACGCACTCGCGGCACCTGGACGCCTTCGCCGCGCGCCACCCCACCGCGGTCCTCGACCGTGAATCGGCGTTCACCCGGGACGGTCCGGTGTGGACGTCGGCCGGCGCCTCCGCCGGTGTCGACCTCGCGTTGGCGCTCGTCGGCGAGGACCACGGCGCCGCGGTGGCCCAGGAGATCGCGAAGGAGTTGGTGTTGCCCGGCAGGAGGATGGAGGGTCATCCGCAGCTCTCGGTCGCCGCACGGACTCCGCGGCCCAAGCATCCCGAGATCGATCGGCTCCTCGTGACGATCTCGGTGGATCCGGCGGGTGATTACGAACTCGACTCCGTCGCAGCGCATCTCGGTATCAGCGCGCGCCATCTCGCGAGGCTGTTCAAGGCGCAGGTGGGCGTGACGCTGCGGCAGTACGTCCACGAGGTGCGGCTGGAGAACGCCGTCGGGCTGGTTCTGGCCGGCGAGTCGTTCCATGCCGCCGCCAGGCGCAGCGGACTGCACGGCGGCGCACGGGTCAGAGACCACCTGGCCGGTCGTCTACGCGTCGACGCCCGTGGTGCGGAAGCGGTTTCGGTACACGCCGGGTGAAATCCCGAGATTGCGGCGGAATGTGCGCCGCATCGTGTCCGGCGTGCCGAACCCGCTGCGGCGTGCCACGGAGTCCTGGCTGTGGTCGCCGGTGGCCAACAGCACTTTCGCGGCCTCCAGACGGGCCTGCTCGACGAACCGGGCGGGCGTCATCCCCACCTGGTCGCGGAAGACACGGACGAGGTGGCGCTCACTGACCGCGGCGCGCGACGCCATCGCCGCGAGCGAATGGTCGCCGGCCGGATCGGCGATCACCGAATCCACGACCGCACGCAGGCCGCCGGTCACCGGGAGCGCGGATTCAGCCCACACGCTGAACTGCGCCTGGCCGCCGGGACGTTGCAGGAACACCACCATCCAGCGGGCGACCCGCCGCGCCACCGCGGGTCCGAAGTCGCTTTCGACCATGGCGAGCGCCAGGTCGATCCCGGCGGTGATTCCGGCCCCCGTGATGAACGGCCCGTCCTGCACGAACAGGGAGTCCGGGTCGACCATCACCGCCGGGTACTGGCGGGCCAGGGTCTGGCAGTGTGCCCAGTGCGTGGTGGCCCGACGGCCGTCCAGCAGGCCCAGCGCGGCCAGCACGAACGACCCGGTGCACACCGAGGCGATCCTGCGGGCCCTCGGTGCGAGTCTGCGCACCATGTCGCACGCGTCGGCGACGGAATCGGGTGTCGGCTCCTCGGGGATGTCGTGCAGTCCCGGGGTGAACGAAAAGTCCGCCGGAACGCCGCCGGGTACCAACAGCGTGTCGAAGGCGTCGGGTGCGGCGTCGAGGGCCACGTCGACGTTCAGTGTCGCGAAAGCCGTCGTCCCGACCGGCCTGCCTGAGGGTGAGACGGTCAGGACCCGGTAGGACGCGCCGAAGTCGTTGGCGCGGGCGAAGATCTCCATGGGCGCCGCGACATCCTGCAGCGTCACCTTGTCGTAGAGCGCGAACACGACGGTCTTGCCGCCGGGATCGGCGTTGTGTCTGAATTCGTCTGTCACGTGTCCTTTTCCGCCCGTCGAGGGCCTCTCCCCGGCAGGCCGATTGTGCCGGTCAATGTAACGCCGGTCTGTTACCGCCGCATTGCCTGGCGCGAACTGGTCGACGCAGTGCGTTTCGGTCGGGCCGGGACGGGGAAGAAGGCACAGGCACCGTTACACATCAGCGTTGTGATGTCACGGTGCGTCCGACACGGTCCACAAACGAAAGGCACAGGCGATGACGACTCCGGAGCCCGCCGAAGAGAACGACGAGGTCTTGACCACCCCCGCCACTCCCGGCGCCGAAGCACTACCCACGGAATCCGACGACGCGGAGTAGCCGCCGCGCGATGGGCCCGACTTACAGCGCCTACAGCGTGAAGAGTCGGACAGCGTTGTCACGCAGCACTTTCCGGCACCACTCGGGACCGAGTCCCAGACGGGTGATGGATTCGACGGCGTGCTGGTAGGAATACGGGATGTTGGGATAGTCGCTCCCGAACAGCACCTTGTCGCCGAGTGCCAGCAGATCGGCGCGGGCCGACTCCGGGAACGGGTGCGTCCGCTCGGAGAAATCGGTGAACGCCATCGTCGTGTCCAGGTGCACCCCGTCGAAGCGGTGGGCGAGATCGAGGAAGTCGCGGTACTCCGGCATTCCCATGTGCGCCACGATCAGCGGGAGATGGGGACGGCTGCGCAGGATCTCGGCGACCGGGGCCGGACCCGTGAAACGCCCTGGTGCAGGACCCGATCCGGCATGGATCACCGTCGGCACCCGGTGGTGCTCCAGGATGTCCCACACCTCACCCAGCAGCGGGTCCGCCGGGGAGTAGTCGCCGACCTGGATGTGGGCCTTGAACACCCGGGCGCCGGCGTCGATCGCGCGCTGCACGTAGCCGGCTGCGCCGCGCTCGGGATAGAAGGTGGCGGTGTGCAGGCAGTCCGGTGTCGCCCGGGCGAACCCGGTGGCCCATTCGTTCAGCCACGCCGCCATGTCCGGTTTGTGCGGGTACACCAACGAGGTGAACGCGCTGACCCCGAACTCCCGAAGGCCTTCGACCCGGGTCTGTTCGTCCTGCCGATAGCTGATCGGCCATGGACGGCCCGTCAGCGGCCCCGCCGAATCGAAATACGCCCACACCTTGTCCATCACCCGCTTGGGCATGAAATGCGTGTGCACGTCGACGATCGCGTCGAGCCCCAGGTCTTCCTGCAGCGATCGGATCCGCTCCGGCTCGTCGTGCGGCACCGCCGATGAACCGTGGTCGTCGCACACGCCGTCAATGTACTAGGGAAGACAATGGACTAGGGAAGACGATGGACTAGGGAAGACGAAGCGCGGGTCTGTCGTTGCGACAGACATGAGCGTCGACCCGAGCCCCCTGACCGACGATGATCTCGAGCTGCTGCGCCGCCCGCTGTACGGGTTCTTCTCCGCGGCAGCGGCACCGTCACCGCCCCAGCCCCGCCCCGTCTGGTACGAGGTGACCCCTGCCGGTGAGATCCAGCTGTTCACCGGGCCGGACGCGGTGAAGGTACGCCGCCTCGCGCGGGACCCGCGGGCGTCGCTCGTCGTCGCCGCACCCGCCGGTGAGCGTGAGCGCTGGGTCTCGGTGACCGGCCGCACCACCGTGGCGGCCGACGGTGGTCCCGATCTGGTGACTCGTCTCGCGCGGCGGTACTGGAATCTCGACGATCCGGTGCGGGCCCGAGATCTGGAGGACCTGCTGGCCGAAAGCTGGGTGCGGATCGTCCTGCACCCCGACAGGGTCGCGCGTTACCGGATGTGAGCGCCGTCGATGATCGCGACGGCTCTCGTCCACCCCGCGGAGGCCTCGTGGACCTTCACCGGAAAGCACGACACCTGGAATCCGGTCGCCGGTAGCTGTTCCAGGTTGTGCAGCTTCTCCAGGTGGCAGTACCCGATGTCGCGACCCGCGCGATGTCCTTCCCAGATCAGTGACGCGTCGTGGGTTTCGGCGTAGCGGCGCGCGGTGTAGGAGAACGGGGCATCCCAGCTCCACGCGTCGGTGCCGGTCAACCGCACCCCCTGCTCGAGCATGTGCAGGGTGGCGTCCCGCCCGATTCCGCATCCGCGTTGCACGTAGTCGTCGTGGCCGTACCGGGTTCCGGCGCTGGTGTTGACGACGACGATTTCCAGCGGCGACAGCGTGTGCCCGATGCGGGACAACTCGGCGTCGATGTCGTCGGGGGTCACCACGTAACCGTCGTCGAGATGACGGAAATCGAGCTTCACCCCGGGCTGGAAGCACCACTCGAGCGGCACCTCGTCGATGGTGATGGCGCGCTCGCCGTTCTTCACCGAGGCCATGTTCATCGTCGACGCGAAGTGGTACGGCGCGTCGAGGTGTGTGCCGCAGTGGGTGGTCATGGAGACGCGTTCGATGGCCCAGCCCTCCCCGTCGGGGAGGTCGTCTTCGGTGGCTCCCGGGAAGAACGACAACACGTCGCCGACGGTGTCACGGTGGGTCAGGTACTCGATCTCGGGTCGCAGACCGGGTGGATCGGAGGCGATCCCGCCGCGCAGTGGTACCGAGATGTCGATCAGGGTCCGCATGGTCACCTCAACTCCGGGTCGCCGCGGCACGGATGAGCGAGTAGAGGCCCGGCGCGGTCCGCATCAGGGGCCAGGTTATCGCCGTGGTCGCCACATTCCACGCGCTGCGCGTGATCGAGCGGGGTACGCGGTCGGGGTCCATCAGATCGTTCTCCGCGAACGGGCTCACATCCGCGGAGATCATGAACTCGGTGAACTTGCGCAGCGAGCGCCCGGTGCCCCGCAGCGCGTCGACTGCGGCGACGAAGGAACCGAGACGCGCGAACTCCCGGGCGAAGGTCTCCGTCGGCACGCCGAGGTGTTCGGCGACCAGGTCGTCGCGGGTGTGCAGGATCAGTCGGCGCACGTCCTCGCGGCCGCCCGGCGTCGATTCCAGCGCCAGGTCGCACTCGCTGTCGAAGCCCAGCGACCGGTTGTTCAAATTTGACGAGCCGATGCGCAGCAGCCGGTCGTCGATGACCATCACCTTGGCGTGCACGTACACCGACTCGCCGCCCGCCACCGCGGGCCAGTAGACCCCGAGACGGTCGTGCTCGTCGGCCTCCCACAGCACCCGCAGCAGGCGTTCGCGTGCGCTGTCCATCGATTCCTGCTCGAGCCGACTCTCCGAACTGCGCGGCAGCACGATCACGATCTCGGGACCGTCGGGCTCGCGCAGCCTCGCCGCGAGCGCCTCGACCAGACTGCGCGACGCGAGGTACTGGTTCTCCAGGTAGATGACGGAGCGGGCGGCGGCGATCGCCGCCAGGTTCAGCGCCTCCACCTCACGGACCTCCTCGCTGCCGGGCAGCGCCGGAAGCGTTCGCGCGACACCGATTTCGACGTCGCACAGCGCCGGTTGCAGCATGTGGGGCCATACGGACTCGCGGGCGGTCAGCCCGGGCAGCGCTTCGCCCGTCGCCGCCTGCCACCGGTTGCGGGCCTGCTCGGAGAGGACCCGCGCGGCGGCGCCGTCGACCGCGGCGGCGACCTCGTGGCGGGGACCGTAGGGCTGACCGGCGGTCTGTCTGCCCGGATCCTCCGGTTCGTGCGCCCGGGTGTCCCACCGGCCGATCGTGAGGTCGAGTCCACCGCAGAACGCCACCGCATCGTCGATCACCACGATCTTCTGGTGGTGTACCGCGCCGGCCGGGTGTGCGCCGTCGACGGCGAAATGCATCCGGCGGGAGGTGATCTGGTTCAGAAGCGCGACCGGTGTGACCCCGAACCAGAAGCCGTCGAGCGCGGGCAGCAGACGCAGGTTGGACTTCAGCAGGTAGACCTTCAGGTCACGGTGCGCCCACAGCAGCCAGTGCAGGAACGGGCCGAGCTGGTTCGGACCCGACATCGTGGCCCCGGCGGGCTCGAACGTCGTGCGGTAGTCGAGGTCCCAGCCGATCAGCATGATCCGCCGTTGCGCCCGCAGCATCGCTGCCTTCACGTGGGTCAGATAATCGGCGCCGTCGACAATGGGCGCGAACCGGTCGGCGGTCGCCACCTGCCAGCATGTCTGGCCGGGCACCAGAAGGCCTTCCACGGACACTGCCCCTGGCTACCCGAACGCCACGATCACCAACCGGCGTTGCGGGCCAGGTCGATCGCGTACTGGGCGACGAAGGTGCCCGCACTGGGCGCACCACGGCACGCGCCGTCGGATTCTCCGGGCCGCTTGACCCACAGGAACGCGTCGACCATCGGGTTGCCCGTGTCGGTGGTGGGTCGCACGCCGAGAGCGCGGCCGCTCGGATTGCACCAGTAGAGGTCGTCGCCCTCGACCGGTCCGGCGCCGTTGCGGGACGTGTCGATGACGAACGGCTTGCCGCCGGTCATCCCGGAGATCGCGCCGCCGTAGCCCACCGACTCCTCGGTGGTGAAGAAGTTCGCGGTGTTGAGGCTGAAGCCGCGCGCCTTCGCAATCCCGACCTGGTTGAGCCGGCCCGCCATCACGTCGGCGGGCACCCAGCGCGAATGCCCGGCGTCGACGTACACCGCGGTCGCCGGGTTGCGGGTCAGCGTGTCGACCGCGTAGCCGATGAGCTCCAGGCGCTCCTGCTGCCGGCCAGGTGACAGGCAGTCGATCATCGCGAGCGCGTCCGGTTCGAGGATCACCGCGGCGGGCCCGCCGCCGATGGCGCCGGCGACTCCGTCGATCCACGCCCGGTACGACCCGGCCGATCCGAACCCGCCCGCGGCGTAGCTGCCGCAGTCGCGGTTCGGGATCCCGTAGAGGGCCAGCACCGGGGTGGTGCCGGCGGCCTGAGCGGTCGCGATGTACTTCGCGTCGACCGCCGGGGTGGAGATGTGGTCCATCCAGTACGCGGTGGGCGTGTTGACCACTGCGGCCAGCAGCGGGTCCGGGTTGCTCTGCGCCGCGCGCGTGCCCTTGGAGTTCGGGTTGACGTAAAACGGGCGCCCGACCAGCGGGTTCGCGTCGCTGACCAGCCGGACCTCCGGTGCGGTGCCGCGAGGCGCGGGTTGCGCCGCGACCGCGAAACCGGCGACGGCGGCAACCGTCAGGAAGGGGGCGATCCATCGTGCGGCTGCGCGGGCAGCGGAGGACATCACGTACCGGAACTTAACCGGGCGCCGCACCGAGCGCCAATTTCAGCCACCGGCCGATACCCGCGGGGTCGGCGATGTGGTCGGGGGTGTGGTCGGGGGTGAGGCGACGCAAGGCCGCGTTGACCGCGACGGGCGCCTCGCAGGTCGTCGGATTCTGGAGTACCACCCGTCCGCCGGCCGCTTTCACCGCCGCGCATCCGGCGGCCCCGTCCTCGTTGGCACACGACAGCAGCACCGCGATCGCCGATCCGGCGAAATCCGCGGCACCGGCGAACGTGACGTCGATGGAGGGCCGGGAGTGCGCCACCGGCGGGTCCAGCGCGAGATGCGCCCGCACCCCGGGCACCGTCTCGTACGGGGCGATGGACGCGTGCGGTTCGGCCGAGAGCCGGCGGCCCCGGCCCACCAGCAGGTGGTAGCCCGCCGGAGCGACGGTCAGCGCGCCGGGTGGGCAGGGCCACGGACTGTCGGGCGGCTCGTGGACCGGGATCGCGGTGTAGGTCCGCAGCACCTCGATCAGCGGGGAAGGGTCGGGCGGGCGGTGCATGACGACACAGACCACGCAGTCGCCGATGTCGGTGAGTGAGGTGAGGATCTCGCGCAGCGCCTTCATCCCGCCGGCGCTGCCTCCGATGACGACCAGCTCAGGGCCTGCCATGGCGGCTCTTCACGAACAGTCCCAACCGCCGGTCCAGCGGATCGAAGAGCTTTCTGCCGCCTTCGGTCAGGCTCTCACGAGGCCCGATGGCGAGGTTGCCGAACGGGGCCAGGCTTTCGCTGAATATCCGCTCCACCCGGTGCTGGAGCATGTCCTCGAAGTAGATGAAGACGTTGCGGCACAGGATCAGGTTGAACTCGCCGAAGGCGCTGTCGGTGGCGAGGTTGTGGGAGAAGAAGTCGATCCGCGACCGAAGCTCGGGGCTGAGGATGCACCGGTCGTACTTCGCGACGTACCAGTGCGAGAAGGGCCGTTCCCCGCCGCTGGCCTGATAGTTGCGGGTGGCCCGGACCATCGCGTCGGCCGGGTAGATCGCCGCCGTCGCGACCTTCAGCGACTCGGTGTCGATGTCGGTGGCGTAGATGCTCGCCCGTTCCAGCAGGCCGACCTCGTCCAGCAGGATCGCGATCGAGTACGCCTCCTCACCGGTCGCGCACCCGGCGATCCAGATCCGGATCCTCGGGTAGGTGGCCAGCCTGGGCAGGATCTCGGTGCGGATCTTGCTGAACACCAACGGATCCCGGAACATCTCGGTGACGTTGACGGTCATCGTGGCGAGCAGGTCCGCCAGCAGGGCCGGGTCCCGCAGAACCCTGCCCTGCGCCTCGGAGATACTGGCGAACCTGTGCCTGCCGACGAACGCGGCCAGCCGCCGATTGCGCGACGCGTCGCTGTAGTGGCGGAAGTCGTACCCGAGGTGTTCGAACACGGTGTAGAAGAACGCGTCGGCCTCGATGGCCTCCAGGCCCTTCACATCAGGTCTCCGGGGGTTTGCGTTGCCCGCGCGGCGCTCCGGCCAGCCAGACCCGCAGCACCGAGGTCAGCTGATCCATGTCCACGGGTTTGGTGACGTAGTCCGACGCACCCGCCTCCAGGCATTTCTGGCGGTCGCCCTTCATCGCCTTCGCGGTGAGCGCGACGATCGGCAGATGGCGCCAGCGCGGTTCGGCCCGGATCCGGCGCATCGCCTCGTAGCCGTCCATCACCGGCATCATGATGTCCATCAGGACCAGCCCGACCTCGGGATGCTCGCCGAGAGCGTCCAGGCCGGCCTGTCCGTTGCGCGCCGGCAGCACCGTGATGCCGTAGCGCTTGAGCGCACTTCCCAGAGAGAACACGTTGCGAACGTCGTCGTCGACGAGCAGCACCGTGTTGCCTTCCAGGGACTCGTCCACCCGCCGGGGGTTGGCCAGGATCTCGCGTGCCGAGTTCGGCATGTCGTCGGCGACGCGGTGCAGAAACAGCGCGGTCTCGTCCAGCAACCGTTCCGGGGACCGGGCGTTCTTCAGCACGATCGCGGCGGCCAGATTCTCCAGCCGTTCGGTCTCGACGGCGGTCAGCTCCCGGCCGGTGTGCACGATCACCGGCAGGCGCTTCTCCTTGAGCTGATCCTTGATCCGCTCGATCAGGTCGATGCCGTCGATGTCGGGCAGCCCGAGGTCGAGCACCAGGCAGTCGTAGGACGTGCCTCCCGACAGTTCGTCGAGCACCTGGGCGCCGGTGCCGACGCAGGTGATCGCGATGTCGTCGCTCTCGATCATGTGCTTGACCACCTGACGCTGGTTGGCGTCGTCCTCGGCGACCAGCACATGGCGCGGACCCGGCTTCAGGAAGTCCGCGATGGAGCTGAACATCGACCGCAGATCGGAGATTTCGGCCGGCTTGTTCACGGTCCGGATCGCGCCCATGCGCATGCCCCGCCCGTCGTCCTCGGTTCCCGAAACGACGTTGACCGGGATGTGCCGGGTCGCGAGGTCGTGCTTGAGGACGTCGAGGACGACCCAGCCGGCCATGTCGGGCAGGCCGATGTCCAGCGTGATCGCCGCCGGCTGGTGTTGTTTGGCGAGCGCCAGTGCCATCCGGCCGCTGGCGGTGATCACCGAGTCGAAACCGGCCTCGGCGGCGAGCCCGGAGAGCATCCGCGCGAAGGTCGGGTCGTCCTCGACGATCAGCAGGACCGGTTTGTCACCCTGCGGCCAGGCGACGTCCGAGGTGTCCACCGGGCCGAACCGGTCGGCCGTGTCCGTGTCCGTGTCGTCGGAGGGCGGGGCGACGGGCCGGGCGGGCGCGGGCCGCGGCGGGGCAGGGGCATCCGGCTCGGTAGGCGACTCGACGGGCAGGTAGCAGGTGAAGGTCGACCCCTCCCCCAACGCACTGCGCAGCGCGATGTCCCCGCCGAGGTGACGGGCCAGTTCACGGCTGATCGCCAGGCCCAACCCGGTGCCGCCGTACTGCTTGGCCGACCCGCGGCCGGCCTGCTGGAAGGACTCGAAGATCAGGTGGTGGTCCTTCTCGTCGATGCCGATCCCGGTGTCCACGACGGCCATAGAAAGATAGCCGTCTCCCGGACTGCCGTCGGTGTCCACGCATCCAGAGAACTTCACCGACACCGATCCGGTGTCGGTGAACTTGATCGCGTTCGCGACGAGGTTCTTCGCGATCTGTTTGACCCGGGTGTAGTCGCTGGTGATCTGCCCGGGCGCAGAGTCGTCGACCGAGACCAGGAACTCGATGCCCTTGTCACCGGCGATCGGACGGAACGTCCGCTCCAGGAACGTGACGAGTTCGGCGATCGTGATCGGTTCGTTGTCGACGTAGAGCGATCCCGATTCGACCTTGGCCAGATCGAGCACCTCGTCGATCAGGTTGAGCAGATCCTTGCCCGACTGCTGGATGGTTTCGGCGAACTCGTGCTGCTTGGCGTTGAGCGGCTCGTCGGATTCGGTCAACAGCCCGGCCAGGATCAGGATGCTGTTGAGGGGCGTGCGCAGCTCGTGCGACATGTTCGCGAGGAACTCCGACTTGTAGCGCGAGGACACCGCGAGCTCCTCGGCCTTGGCCTCCAGCGAGGCACTGAGATGCTGCAGCTCCTCGTTCTTCTCCTCCAGCGAATGAGCCTGTGCCTCAAGCCGTTCCGAGCTGGCGCGCAACTCCTCCTTCTGGGTGCGAAGTTCCTCGGTGGTCTCCTCCAGCTCCGCGTTCTGCGCCGACAGCATGTCCTCACGCTGGGTGAGCTGCTCGTTGGCGGCGCGCAGCTCCTCCTCCTGGGTTTGCAGCTCCTCGGTCTGGGCCTGCGAAACACGCAGCAGTTCACGGGTTTTCTGCGCGGACTCGATCGCACTGAGCGCGACGCCGGCCCCCAGCGCGATGCTGTCCAGCAGGTCGGTGTCCTCTTCGGAGAACAGCCGGAGGGCGGCGAGCTCGATGACGCCGACGACCTCGGACTCGAATTTGACGGGGACCAGCAGCAGCGACATCGGGCGGCTCTTGCCCAGCCCCGAGGTGATCTCGACGTAATCGTCTCCGACGTCGGTCACTTCGATGCGCACGCCCTCCAGCGCGCACTGGCCGACGAGCCCGTCGCCCAGCCCGTACGAGTTCGGCAGGCCTTTACGCCGGTGGAAGGCGTAGGACGCGGTCAGCGCGTAGCGGCCCGGATCGTCGGGCTGCTGCAGGTACAGCGCCGCGTGCTTGGCGCCGACGGCTTTGGCACTTCCCGACAGGATGATCCCGCACGCGGCCGCGATGTCGTCGACGCTCTGCACGTCGGTCATCAGCTCGGCCTGGATCTCCTTGGCCCGGCGAGCCCGTTCGTTCTGCCGTGCCGACGAGGTCACGGTGCGGTGGATGTTACGGCTGGTGATGAACATCAGGGCGCCCAGCGCCACCACGATAAGGCTGGCGAACGTCCACAGGAACGCCCTGGACGTCCGGATCGAGTCACTCGCCGCCCGGTTGACCTCGTCGACCCTGCGCGAGGTCTCCTCGTCGATCTGGTTCAGCTGGTTCTCCAGCTGGGCGACATCACCGTCGACCTGCGACATGGCCGTCGCGGCGTCCTCGGCCGTCCGGACGTTCTGAACGTCGGAGCGGAACGACCGCTGGAAGGACTCCCAGGAGGTCAGGGCCTGCTGATACTGGTTGCGGGTGTTGGCGTCGGCGGTGTCGCGGGCCGCGGACCGCAGATCCTCGTCGATCATCCGGTCCCACTCGTCGAGTTCGCTTGACAGACTGGCACGCTCGGCCGGATCGGTCTGGAACAGCATCTGGCTGTAGGTCGCCAGCAGCGCCTGCAGATCCCTCCCGACATCGAGCGCGGTGATCTGCGCCTCGCGCGCCTGCTGGCGTTGCTCGTAGAGCGCCCCGACGCGGTTGGTCTGGATGGTGTACAGCGTGTTGGCGGTGACGATCGCCACCAACGCTGTTCCGCACAGAATCGCCAGCCGGGTCGCAAGCTTCATGTCACCCTAATTCTCGTCGACGCTGCCCAGGAAGCCACCGAGGTCGGTCACCTCGAGGGGATGTGAGTACAGAAAGCCCTGTTGCAGAACGCATCCCGCGTCCCGCAGCCAATCCGCCTGCCGCTGGTTCTCGACGCCCTCGGCGATCAGACCCACCTGCATACATTCGGCGACCGCGATCTGGCTGCGGACCAGCCGCTGCGTGCGCTCGTTGTCGAGGACGTCGGCGATGAAGGACCGGTCGATCTTCAGCCAGTCCACCGGTACGTGCACCAGGTTGATCAGGCTCGCGTACTCCACGCCGAAATCATCCATGGCCAAACTGAATCCGTGGTCACGTGCGTTGCGCAGCGCGACGTGGGCCGGTTTCGGATCGCGGTGGAACGCCCGCTCGGTGAGCTCCAGGCACACGTTGCCGGCGGGGACGGAGCTGTCCCGGGTCGTGCTGAACAGGTGCTCCAGGAAGGTGCAGTCGAGGACCTGTTCGGGAGACACGTTCACGTGAAGTTTCAGATCGTCGCGGCCGAGCGACGCGTAATCGGTCAGGCTCCGCGCCAGAACCCACCGGCCCAGCGGCGCGGCCTGCCCGGCGTCCTCGGCCAGCGCGATGATCTCGCTGGCCGGGACGTCGACGCCACCGACCCGCCAGCGCAGCAGCGCCTCCACCCCGAAGGTCGTGTTGGTCTCGCAGTTCACGATCGGCTGGTAGACCATCCGGAGATCCGAGCGGGCGATGGCCTCGACCACCTCGGTGCGCAGGTTGACCTTCCCCTGCTGGCGGGAACCGATCGCGTCGGTGTAGAGCACACACACCTGTGACTGGCTCTTCTTCGCCTCGAACATCGCCATGTCGGCCTGGGTCAGCAACTCCTCCGGAGTGTGGGCCGTGGCGCCGAGGCAGGAGATGCCCATGCTGATGGAGGGTTGCAGAATCGCACTGCCGCAGTGCACGGGCTGCCCCTGCACGAGTTCGAGGATCCTGTCACCGGCGGCCACGGCCGCCGCGGACGAGAGCACGTCTTCGAGCACGATCACGAACTCGTCGCCGCCGATCCGGCAGACCAGGGTGTCCTCGCTGACCGCGGACCGCAGCCGCGTCGCGACCGCGAGCAGCAGTTCGTCACCCGTGTCGTGACCGTAGGTGTCGTTGACCGCCTTGAAGTGGTTCACGTCGACATAGACGAGCGCGACCAGCGTCGCCATGGACGTCCGGTTGCGAGCGAGGGCCGCGAGGCGGTCGGTGAGCTGGCGGCGGTTCGCCAGGTCGGTCAACGGGTCGTGGCTCGCGAGGTGCCGGATCTCGGTCTGCGCGTGCTTGATCTCGGTCAGATCGTGGACCACGACGGCGACCAGCAGGTCCACCGAATCGCCGATCGGCGACAACGTGATCATCACCTCGACGTGCCGGCCGTCGTGCGCGGCCAGCGTCATCTCCAGCGAGACCTCCTGACGTGTCGTCAGGGCGTCGTCGAGGTGTTCCTGCATGCGCCCGCGCTCCGCGTCGACGGCCAATTCGACGATGGACCTGCCGAGCAACGCGTCGGTGTCCTGGCCGGCGGTGAACAACGACGCCGCGGCCTTGTTGCAGCTTCGGATGACGCCCGAGACGTCGACGGCGAGGATCGCGTCGCCGGTGGCCTGCATGACGGCCGCGTACTCGGCCTGCACCCGGTACAGCGTCGCGTTGGAGATGGCCAGCGCCGCTGCCGCGGACGCCCCGCGGAACAACGCCGCCTCGGTCTCGGAGAACGGGGGCCCGTCCGCGCGGCCGATACAGACCACGCCGAAGCGCTGGCTCCTGGCCGTCAGCTCCTCGACCATCACCGCGTCGTAGTTCGCCGCCCGGGCGATCGCCTCGGCATCGGTGTCGGCCATCAACGCCTGCAACAGTTCGAGCGCGCCGCGAGATTCGGTGTGCGACAGCGATTCATGCCAACCGTGGTCCGGCGTGGGCAGTCGAAGTACGCATTCGGCGTCGAACATCTGACTCAACTCGGTGACGATCGTGCGTTCCAGCGAGGGCAGGTCGATGCTGGCCTCGGCGAAGATATTGGTCAGCTTCTCCCGCCGCCGCGTGATGGCCAGCTCGTCACGCTGACGGATCTCGGCGGCGCGGGCGGCCTGCAGTTGTTCCTCGTGGAGTTTCGCGGCTTCGCTGCGCAGCCGGGCGAACGACTGGTCCAACTCCAGCAGCGCTTTGACCTTCGCATAGAACACCTGGCGCCCGACGGGCTTGACCAGGAAGTCCACCGCGCCCAGGTCGTATCCCCGGTGCAGATCACCGGCCTCGGCCTGCCCGGTCAGGAAGATGATCGGCGTCGAGGCGAGTTCGTCGACGTCGCGGATCAGCTGGGCCGTCTCGAAACCGTCCATGCCCGGCATGTTGATGTCGAGGACGATGACGGCGACCTGCCGTTCCAGTAACACCGTGAGAGCTTCCTCGCCGGAACCGGCCTGCACGATGTCGCAGTCGAGCGGTGTCAGCACCGTGCAGAGCAGATCGCGCAGCCGCGCATCGTCGTCGACGATCAGAACCCGTTGCGCATCCTCGACTGCGGGGGCTTCGTCCATCAGCACAGAGATGGCCATCCGCTCCTGCGCCCCTCCCGGGACAAGCACACCGACTTCCACCCCGCTACGTCCCTCGTCCCGATGTCGAGTCGCTTCGCCGTGGCGGGATCGACTGCGTACGAAGCATAGTTCGGTCACCCCGATTCAGCAGCAAACCGCGCAGAGTCCTTAATTTTCAGCAACGTAGGTTTCGGTGCGATCCAGTTCCAGGAACGACGGTGTTTTCGGCGGGAACCGGGAACTCTACGCGGGTGGCCACCGAACGCAGCGTGACGCCGGAGACCCTCGGGGCCTGGGTCATCAAGTGCAACCCGAGCAGAACTCCCGTCGAGGCCATGCGCCGATCAGGTCTGGCCAAGGCCCGCTGGTGCATCGCCGGCAACTACCGATCGCGGCTGATCCGGCCGGGACAGCGGGTGCTGTTGTGGGTGTCGGCCCACCCTCTGTGGGGCTTCTGGGGAGCGGGCAGGATCACCGGCAGGCCTGCCACCGACGCCGGGCAGTTGAGCGTCCCGGTGCACATTCCGCTGTTCGCCGAACCGCTGACCGCCGCAGAGTTGGCCCGGTCGACCGCGCTGCGGTCGATGGAGGTGTTCCGGTCACCGCAACAGTCCAATCCTTCCTGGGTCAGTACCGCCGAGCTGGCTGTCCTGGGGCCGTTGCTACCGCACGAGGGAATACCACGACAGCCGGAGAAGTTGGAGGCGGAATGACCGAGCACGCAGAACTGAGTCCGACCGATTGGGTACGTGAGCAGACCCAGCGCATCCTCGAACAGGGCACCACCGACGGAGTCGAGATTCTCGACCGGCCGATCGTCCTCTTCACGACCGTCGGCGCGCAGTCCGGCAAGAAGCGTTACGTGCCGCTGATGCGTGTCGAGGAGAACGGCCGCTACGCGATGGTCGCCTCCAAGGGCGGCGACCCGAAGCACCCGAGCTGGTACTTCAACGTCAAGGCCAACCCGTCGGTGACCGTTCAGGATGGCGACACGGTGATCGAAGGCACTGCCCGCGAGGTCGAGGGCGACGAGCGCGCGCACTGGTGGGAGCTCGCCGTCGCGGCCTATCCGCCCTACGCCGAGTACCAGACCAAGACGGATCGCCTGATTCCGGTCTTCGTTGTGGAGTAGGTCGGACGCCACAGACCTGGTGTGGCCGGCGGTATCGCGGGTATAGGCGCGGCGTGCCCCCACACCGCGCTGTCTCCGAGGACCTCCGCCGGGTAGCCGCCGCCCACGGTGTCGCCACGGCCTACCGAAACGAACGGCGTGAACCCGTCGACGTCGACGCCGACGTGGTGATCAAGGTTCTCGGTCTGCTCGATGTCGACGCCGCCACCGAGGACGCCTGCCGAGCAGAGCTCGCCCGGCTGGCCGAACTCGACCGTGCCGGAGTCCTCGCGCCCACCGTCGCCACGCGGCTCGACGGCCGGCCCCAGCCACTGCCGGGTGCAGCGCTGCTGGTGGCCGAGGACGGCGAGCGGATCGACGTCCGCGACGAGCTGCCCGGTGATCTGAAGCCGGGCTGGTACCGAGTGCACACCCGCGACGGTCAGGAAGCGACGCTGGTCGCCGCGCCTCCCCGGGTTCCCCCGTCCCCGGTGACGTGGGGATGGATGCTGCAGCTCTACGCGCTGCGATCGGAAGACTCGTGGGGTATCGGCGATCTCGGCGATCTGCGCGCCTTCGTGGACTGGACGGCGGGCGAACACGGCGCCGGGGCGGTCCTGCTCAACCCGTTGCACGCACCCGGCCCGACGCATCCGGTGCAGCCCTCTCCGTACACGCCGTCGAGTCGGCGGTTCGCCAATCCGTTGGCGCTGCGCATCGAGGACATCGACGCCTACCGTCGCGCCGACCCCGACACCAGAGCCGAGATCGACGCGCTGCGCGTGTCGGCGACGACCCCGCGCATCGACCATGATCTGGCGTGGGCGGCCAAACGCGGTGCACTGGAACTGCTCTGGCGCGCCGACGGCAGGCCGGACCCGTTGGACGGTCCGTCGGCTTCGGGCGGGCTGCGGGATTGGGCCACCTACTGTGCGCTGGCCGAGCGGCATGGCGGCCGGTGGTCGCGCTGGCCGGAGGGCCTTCGTGACGTCGCAGGTCCCGATGTGGCCAATGCTCGCCGGGAATTGGCTCCGCGCTTGGCATTTCATGCATGGGTGCAGCAGCAGTGCGCCGAACAGCTGGGTGCGGTCCGCGCCGCCGCACGCGATGCCGGGATGCCGCTCGGCATCCTGCACGATCTTGCGGTCGGCGTGGATGCCGACGGCGCCGACGCGTGGGCGCTGTCCGACGTGCTCGCCTCCGGTGTCAGCGTCGGCGCCCCGCCCGACAACTTCACCCCGCGCGGACAGGACTGGGGGCTGCCGCCGTGGCGGCCGGACCGGTTGGCCGACACCGGATATGCCGCGCTGCGGGACATGCTGCGGGCGGTGCTCTCCCATGCCGACGGGTTGCGCATCGACCACGTCGCGGGTCTGTGGCGCCTGTGGTGGATCCCGCCGGGCGACGGACCCGACAAGGGCACCTACGTCCACTACGACGCTGACACCATGCTCGCCGTGCTGGCGCTCGAAGCCCACCGCGCCGGGGCCACCGTGGTCGGTGAGGATCTGGGCACCGTCGAACCGGAGGTCACCGAGGCGCTGGCCGACAACGAGATGCTGGGTTGCGCGGTCGCCTGGTTCACGCGCGACCAGTCGGCCCCGGGGGAGCCGCTGCTGCCGCCGCAGCGCTGGCCGTCGCGGGCCGCGGCGACCCTGTCCACCCATGATCTGCCGACAGCGGCGGGTTTCCTTCGCGGAGAACACGTCCGGGTCCGCGCCGAGCTGGAACTGCTCGACGATGTGCCGGCCGAGAAAGCCACTGCGGACCGGGAACGCGCCGAATGGCTCGCGCTGCTGCGCTCGGAGGGGCTGCTGCCCGACGACGGCTCCGAAGCCGACGAGCAGGACATCATCGTGGCGATGCACCGGTTGCTCGCCGCGACGCCGAGCCGCCTGAAATTGATCTCGCCGTATGACGTCATCGGCGACGTCCGGCAGCCGAATCTGCCTGGGACAGTGGACGAATACCCGAACTGGCGGCTGCCGTTGCCACTGACCCTGGAGGAACTGCAGGCCGATCCCAGGGTCGCAGCGATCACCGCTGCGTTTCGCTGACCTGCCCGCCGTCCACCCGCCAGTACCGGTCCAACCGGACGTTCTGCAGCATTCGGCGGTCGTGGGTCACCAGCAGCAGCGCGCCGTCGTAGGTGTCGAGTGCCGCTTCGAGCTGCTCGATCGCGGGAAGGTCGAGGTGGTTGGTCGGCTCGTCGAGGACCAGCACGTTGGTGCCGCGCGCCTGCAGCAGCGCCAAACCGGCGCGGGTGCGCTCACCGGGTGACAGCTCGTCGATGCCGCGCTCCACGTGGTCGGCGGTGAGCCCGAACTTGGCCAGCAGGGTTCGCACATCGGCGGTCGTCCAGTCGGGTACGCGTTGCTCGAAACGGTCGACGAGCCTGTCGGCACCGGTGAACTCGGCGCGCGCCTGGTCGATCTCGCCGATCGCGACGTTGGCGCCCAGGGACGCGCGCCCCTCGTCCGGTTGGCAGCGTCCGAGCAGCAGTCGCAGCAGCGTCGACTTCCCGGCCCCGTTGGGGCCGGTGATCCCGATCCGCTCGCCGGCATCGACCTGCAGGGACACCGGGCCCAACACGAAATCCGGCAATCGCACCACGGCTTTGTCCAGCGTCGCCACCACCGAACTCGACCGCGGTGCCGAACCGATGGTGAACTGCAGCTGCCACTCCTTACGGGGTTCTTCGACCTCCTCCAGCCGCGCGATCCGGCTCTCCATCTGACGTACCTTCTGCGCCTGTTTCTCGCTGGACTCCGACGCCGCGCGCCGCCGGATCTTGTCGTTGTCGGGGGCCTTGCGGATCGCATTGCGCACGCCCTGGCTCGACCACTCCCGCTGCACCCGCGCCCGGGCCACGAGATCGGCCTTCCTGTCGGCGAACTCCTCGTACTGCTCGCGGCGGTGACGGCGGTTGACCTCCCGCTCCTCCAGATAGCTCTCGTACCCGCCGCCGAAAACGGTGGTGGTGTGCTGGGCCAGATCGAGCTCCAGGACGCGGGTGACGCTGCGCGCCAAGAACTCCCGGTCGTGGCTGACCAGCACCACGCCGCCGCGCAGTTCGCGGACCAGCCGCTCGAGGCGATCCAGCCCGTCGAGATCCAGGTCGTTGGTCGGTTCGTCGAGGAGCACGATGTCGAACCGCGACAGCATCAGCGCCGCCAGGCCCACCCGCGCCGCCTGCCCTCCCGACAGTGCCGTCATCATCGTCGATTCCGGCCGCACGGCGTCGGAGTCGAGACCCAGATCCGCCAGCACCGCGGGCATACGCTCGTCGAGATCGGCGGCACCGGTGGCCAGCCAGTGCTCCAGCGCCGCGGAGTACGCGTCCGCGCCCTGCTCCGAGTCCGCGAGCTCCTCGGCGGCGGCATCCATCCGCAGCGTCGCAGCCGCGCAGCCGGTCCGCCGGGCGATGTAGGCCGCCACCGTCTCCCCCGGCACCCGCTCGTGTTCCTGCGGCAGCCACCCGACGAACGCGTCGGCCGGAGCGACGCTGACGGTGCCCTCCAAGGGCTCCAGGTCGCGGGCCAGGATCCGCAGCAGCGTGCTCTTGCCCGCGCCGTTCACCCCGACGACGCCGAGCACATCGCCCGGCGCCACCGTCAGGTCGACACCGTCGAACAGGGTGCGGTGGGCGAATCCGCCGGCCACGTTCTTGGCGACGAGCGTTGCGGTCATGGCTCCATCGTCGCACCGTGGTCGGCCCGACCCTGCGCGCGCGTTAGTGTGCAACGGTGACCGCACCAGCAGACTCGTCGCCGCTCGAAGCCCGGGTCGGCCACCACTACCAGATGGCCGGCACTTACCTCGTCGGCCGCGAGAAGGTACGGGAGTACGCGCGCGCCGTGCAGGACTACCACCCCGCGCACTGGGACGTCGCAGCAGCTCAGGCGCTCGGTTTCCCGGATGTCGTCGCTCCGCTGACCTTCACCTCGGCGCCGGGCATGCAGTGCAACCGCCGGATGTTCGAGGAGATCGTCGTCGGCTACGACACCTACCTGCAGACCGAGGAGGTCTTCGAGCAGCACCGTCCCATCGTGGCCGGTGACGAGCTGGTCATCGACGTCGAGCTGACCTCGGTGCGCCGCACGGCGGGCCGGGACTTCATCACGGTCACCAACACCTTCACCGACCCGGCCGGCGAACGGGTGCACACGCTGCACACCACGGTCGTCGGCGTCACCGCCGATGACATCGACGCCGGGGTCAAGATCGCCGTGCAGAACGCGATGATGCACGACATGAACATCCTCGACATCCCGGGAACGGACGCCGACTACGAGAAGCAGGAGCGCCCCGGCGGCGAGGTCCGCATCTCCGAGGGTGGCCTGACCCGCACACCCGGCTCGGTGTCGTTCGATGGTCTGAAGGTCGGCGACGAGATACCGGTCCACCACACCCGGCTCTCGCGCGGCGATCTGGTGAACTACGCCGGTGTCGCAGGCGACGCGAATCCGATCCACTGGGACGAGGAGATCGCCAAGTTGGCGGGACTGCCCGACGTGATCGCGCACGGGATGCTCACCATGGGCCTCGGCGCCGGCTTCGTCTCCGCCTGGTCCGGCGACCCGGGCGCGGTCACCCGCTACTCGATCCGGCTGTCACAGCCGGCCATCGTGTCGGCCAAAGAGGGTGCGGACATCGAATACAGCGGCCGGATCAAGTCTCTGGACCCCGAGACGCGCAGCGGAGTCGTCCTCGTCGGTGCGAAGTCGGCCGGCAGGAAGATCTTCGGGCTCGCCTCGCTGCACATTCGGTTCCGCTGACACCGAGACCAGGGCCGGTCACCGAACATGTCGCGGTTGGCGCTGTCTCGGCCGGCGCTGGGGGTTCTTGCCGGGTGGGCATCTCTGTCGGTGGTGCTGGCGCTGACCACGGTCGGCCCGACGGCGAACTGGGGATTGCTCGACGGCGGCGGTGATCTCGACGTGTACCGCCGGGGGCCTGGCACGTACTGTCCGGACTCCCGCTGTACGACTTCCCCGTCGACAAGAAGCTCTTCTATACCTACACACCGTTCTCGGCCCTGGTGTTCGCCCCGCTGGAACTGCTTCCTGCAGAACCGGATCGGCACATCTGGCTGGCGCTCAACCTGGCGGTCCTGATCGCGGTCGTCGTGCAGAGCTGGCGGCTGCTCGGATACCGCGTCGATCGCGCGCTGGTGGGAGTCTCGGTCCTCATGGCGTTGGGCTGCGTGTTCGTCGAACCGGTTCGGACGACGTTGTTCTTCGGCCAGATCAACCTGATCCTGATGCTGCTGATCCTCAGCGACACCGTCGGTGCGACGCGAAGCCGGCTCGCCGGCATCGGCACCGGCCTGGCGGCGGGCATCAAGCTCACCCCGCTCTACTTCGTGCTGTACTTCCTCACGCTGCGGCAGCGGCGGGTGGCTGTCACGGCGGTCGCTGTGTTCGCGGCCACCGTCGTCGTCGGTCTGATTCTGCTGCCCCGGGATTCGCTCACCTACTGGGCCGGTACCTTTCTGCGCTCGGAGCGGATCGGGGACCGGTTGGGGCATCCGTCGAACCAGTCCCTGCGGGGCATGTTGGCCCGCCTGCTGGACGACGAGCCTCCAGTCTGGCTGTGGTTGGCGCTCGCGGTGCTGATCGGTGTCGCGAGCCTGACGCTGGCGGTGTGGCTGCACCGAACCGGGGAACGGTTGCTGTCGGTGACGGTCGTCGGGCTGAGTTCGGCTGTGGTGTCGCCCTTCTCGTGGACACATCACTGGGTGTGGGTGGTGCCGCTGATGGTGTGGTTCGTGCACCGGGCGCTGACGTGCTGGCGATGGTGGCTCGCACCGGCGGCTCTGTTCGTCGCGCTCGGCGCGTGGCCGTTCTGGTTCCGCAACCTCGCCGACCCACGCATCGGTTTCTACCTGTTCCCGTACACCCATGTACCGGAAGTGTTGCTGCGCAACGCCTATCTGTGGCTGTTCGCCGTGCTGCTGATCTGGTTGGGGGTGCGCGCCGCGCGCAGCGTCGCCGGCGCGAAAGCCGCTGGCGAGGAACCTGTCCGCGCAGAAGAATAGGCTGAGCGCGGCATCGACGGCTGAGTAGCGACTGAGGCCCCAGAGGTTGGGGTGGGTTCGCCACCGTCCGGAACGGGCATGTACCGCGTACGCATTGCAGAAACGAGGAGCTGTCCATGGCGAGCCCAACCGTCAACCGCCGATCGACGTCGGATTATCTGTGGCCTGCCGCGGTCAGCCTCGCGACGGCGGCCACGCTGGTGGTCAACGGCCTGGCCAACGGTCTGCCGATCAACGGTCAGACCACCGGTGAGGTCACCCGGCGCTTCGAGGTGTACTTCGTCCCGGCCGGGTACGTGTTCTCGATCTGGAGCGTCATCTACCTCGGCCTGTTCGCCTACACCGTCTACCTGGGACTGGCGCTGGCCCGGCGACGTCCCGACGGCGGTGCGGCGCGTGCGATCGCACCCTGGTACCTGCTGACCGCGCTGGCGAACTGCTCATGGCTTTTCGCCTGGCACCACAACCTTTTTCCGCTGAGCATGGCGCTCATGGCGGTGCTGCTGGGCGCGCTGATCGTCATCTACCGACTGCAGGCGACGCTGCCGGCGACGTCGACGCTGGAGCGGTGGGCGGTGCACATCCCGTTCCGCGTGTATCTGGGCTGGGTCTCGGTGGCGACCATCGCCAATGCGACGATCACCCTCGACGACGCCGGCTGGTCCGGCTTCGGGCTCAGCGAGCCGACGTGGGGCGTCATCATGGTGCTGGTGGCCACCGCACTGGGTGCGACGATGGGTCTGCGCCACCGCGACATCGCGTACCTGCTGGTGCTCATCTGGGCGTTGATCGGTATCGCGGTCCGGCTGCACGACACCACGCCGATCCTGATCGCTGCCCTCGGTGGCGCCGCGGCGCTCGCGGTCGTACTGGCCCTGGCCGCCCGGCCCCGGCGGGGAGAGAGCGCGTGGTAGGCATATCGGGTGAGCGCCCAACCGCCACTGCTGCTTGCCCTTGACCTGGTCGGCACCTTCGCTTTCGGACTCAACGGTGCGCTGACCGCGGTCCGCGCCACCCGCCTCGACGTCATCGGCGTCCTCACCCTCGGCATGATGACGGCGTTGGGCGGCGGCGTGATTCGCGACGTGTTGATCGGTTCGGTGCCGCCCGCGACTTTTCAGGACTGGTACTACTTCGCCCTGGCCCTCGCCGGCGGGCTCATCGCATTCGCCGTTGGCCACTGGCTCCACCGCCTGGAGCTGCCGATCACCGTGCTCGACGCGGTGGGCCTGAGCGTCTTCGCGGTGATCGGCGCGAACAAAGCCATCGAATACGGGCTGGGGGCGGGCCCCGCGGTGCTTCTCGGCGTGATCACCGCGGTGGGCGGCGGCACGATCCGCGATCTGATGATCGGTCAGGTACCCACCGTGCTGCGCAGCGAGCTGTACGCGATTCCCGCGATGGTCGCGGCCGCGTTGACGGTCGCCGCGCTCGGCCTTGGTGTGTACGGCCTGCCCGCCGCGCTCGCAGCCGCGGCCGTCTGCTTCGCGATCCGGATGCTCGGTGTGCATTTCGGTCTGAACGCGCCTAGCCCGCCGGGGAGCGCCGATCAGCGACGGTAGTGCGGCAGCATCGTCGCGAGCTCGTCGAAGAGCGCCTGGTTGAGGCCGAAGGCGATCTTCACCTCACCGACCACGCGCTCGATGTCGCCGGCTTCCAGTCCGAGGCTGTCGAGGCGAGCCCGGTATCCGTCCTTGTACGGCTTGATCCGCAGTTCGAACTCGTAGAACGCCAATCCCTTTCCCCCGAGCTCGAATTCGCGGTCGAGGATGCGGGCCATCGCCTGTCCGCCGGAGAGGTCGCCGAGGTAGCGGGTGTAGTGATGGGCGACGAGCGCACCACCCCAGGGCAGTTCGGCGATCCGCGCCCTATACCTTTGCGCGGCAGGCGAATCGACCTCACTGCTGACCGACGGAGCCCAGTGCGCCAGGTCGGCATCGAGGGCCGGGATACGTTCGAGGGCAGGGTCGTACATCGCAGCGACCAGCGGATCGTCGAGGCGGCACCGGACGGCGTCCTCGAGCGCCTGGTAGACGATCCGCAACCGCAGCAGGTAGTCGGCGTAGCCGCGGCGGCTCACTCGCCCGGCAAGCAGTTCCGTCACGAACGGTGACCGCTCGGCTGCGTCGTGTTCTGCCGACGAACCCTCTCTGATCGCTACCGACAGCGGCTGCACGACCGCGGGGGTCTGCGACATCAAGCCGCCACCGCGGTGCCGCAGATGCCGCAGACCTCGAACACGCGGCGCTTCCAGCGCGCCACCGGAATGAAGAACAGCGTGAACTGCTTGAACTCGCGCATCCGGTTCCACTGGCTGCTGTTGTGGCAGCGGGGACAGGTCCTTACCTGGCCGGCTCCGAGGTACTTCTGCTTGGTGCCGTAGCCGAAGAAGAGCAACATCTTGCCAGCCTAGAGCGCCCGGCCGCCGCATCTGGTGCTCGGACGACTTCTGGAGTCCGCAGCGTGTGAAGTGGCCCGGCTATTCGGTCGCCTGGTTCGGATCGGTCGCAAGCTTGAGCGGCTCGTGTTCGACGACGGTGTCGGTTCCCGGCCGGTCGTCGTAACGGGACATGTACGTGTCGATCTCGGCGACGATCTCCGGGCCTGGAACGCCCCATCCGGGCTGGTAGCCGTATACCGCGGCCAGGGTTCGGTGCCCGCGATCGCCGTCGAGGATCTCGACGTCGGTAGGGCCGAGCATGGCCGGATGTCGGACTCCGGCCGCCTCCGAAACCTTCAACAGGTCCCGGCGCAACGTCTGGACGTAGTTGGCGAGCCGATGCGATTTCTGCTCTGGGTCCAATCCGCGGGCCAGCCAAGGGTTCTGGGTGGCAACGCCGGTCGGGCAGTGATCGGTGTGGCACTTCTGCGCCTGGATGCAGCCGATCGCGAGCATCGCCTCCCGCGCGACATTGAGCAGATCGACGCCGAGGGCGAACGCGACGATCGCGTTGGCGGGCAGGCCGAGCTTGCCCGACCCGATCCAGGTGACCCGATCGGTCAAACCCGCTTGCGCGAACAACCCGTAGACCCGCGTGAAGCCGATCCTGAACGGAAAGGACACGTGGTCGGCGAAGACCAGGGGTGCGGCACCGGTGCCCCCCTCACCCCCGTCGATCGCGATGAAGTCCACACCGCGCTGCCCGTCGGCCATCCGGTCGGCCAGCTCCTGCCAGAAGCCCATCTCCCCCACCGCCGACTTGATGCCGACGGGCAGTCCCGTGGCGTCGGCGATCCGCTCCACGACATCGAGCATCTCGTCGACGTTGCGGAACGCCGTGTGCCGGGACGGACTGACGACGTCCTTGCCCCGCTCGACGCCCCGGACGCGGGCTATCTCCGCATTGACCTTCGCTCCCGGAAGATGGCCTCCCAGACCCGGTTTCGCGCCTTGACTGAGCTTGATCTCGATCGCCCGCACCGGGGCTGCACCGACGACGTCGACGAGCCGGGCGAGGTCGAAGTCGCCGTGCTCATCCCGGCACCCGAAGTAACCGGTACCGATTTGATAGATCAACTCGCCGCCCTGACGGTGGTGATCGGACAGGCCGCCCTCACCGACGTTGTGGAGAAAGTCGGCGATCTTCGCGCCCTTGTTGATCGCTTCGATCGCCTGCGGGCTGAGTGAGCCGAACGACATCGCCGACACATTCACCACAGATGCCGGCCTGAAGGCGTGGCGGCGCCCGCGGGGCGCGCCGAGCACCTTCGCCCCGGGCACCTCGATGTCACGGAGATGGATCGGGGAGGCCGGCACGACATCTGAGAACGTCGCCTGTTTGATGATCGGATATGCGGCGTTCTCGACGTCGTTGTCGGTGCCGAACGCGAAGTAGTTGTTCTCCTTCTTCGCCGACGTGTACACCCAGCGCCGCTGGTCCCGGCTGAACGGCCGCTCGGCGTCGTTGCTGGTGATGATGTACTGGCGCAACTCCGGGCCGATCGACTCCAGCAGATACCTCGCCCGCGCCACGAGCGGGAAGTTGCGGCGCAGCGCGTGCTCCTTCTGCAGCAGGTCCTGCACCGCGATGCCCGCCGCCGCGGCGGCGGGAACCAGTGCGGCGAGCGTCCGCTTCTTCATGCGGCCAACACTGCCACACTCGGCATGACACGGGCAGTGATCGTCGAAAAGCGCCGAGGTGTGACAAGCAGGGTGCGCCAGACACTTTCACGCCTGTGCGGCGGCCCTCCGGGCGTTGATCTTGGCCCGCACCTCGGCCATGTCCAGTGTCTTGACGCGGCCGATCAGGTCCTCCAGTGCGGCGGGAGGCATCGCGCCGGCCTGCCGGTAGACGAGCACGCCGTCCCGGAAGGCCATCACGGTCGGGATCGAGGTGATTTCCAGCGTGGCCGCCAGGTCGCGTTCGTGCTGGGTGTCGACCTTCGCGTGCACGACCTCCGGGTGGGCCTCCGACGATCGCTCGTAGACAGGGCCGAACGCGCGGCACGGGCCGCACCACGACGCCCAGAAGTCGACCAGCACGATCGAGTTGCCGGTGATCGTGGACTCGAAGTCGTCGTAGGTCAGGTTCTTCGTAGCCATGTCACGCCAGTCCTTTCAACATCAGATTCCAATACATGAACGGCAGTCCGTACTTCTTCAGGTACCAGTAGCCGCGGTGCGGCTTGGTCGGGTCGAGCAGCGGGAACGACGGCGTCATGTTCAGGTCGTAGTCGAACTCCGCCAGCAGCATCTCGTGTGACGACGTGACGATCGGACATGACCCGTAGCCGTTGTAGGACGCGGTCAGCGGTCGCCCCGTCAGCAGCGCATCGATGTTCTCGACCACCACCGGGGCTTGCTTGCGAATTGCGGCCCCGGTCTTGGAGTTGGGGGACGACCCGGCATCGCCGAGGCTGAACACGTTGGGATAGCGCACGTGCTGCATGGTGTGCTTGTCGATCTCGACGTATCCGTTTGCATCCCCGGTCGACAGCGGGCCGGACTTGATCCAGTCCGGGGCCGATTGCCGCGGTACGGCGTGGAGGACATCGTAAGCAAGCACGGTGTCGGCTCCGCCGCCGGCGGGAGTCACGCCCACCTTGTGCGCCGCGGCGTCGATCGAGGTCACCTCCGCATCGGTGTGCACGGTGATGCCGTAGCCGGCGGCGATGGTATCGAGGGTGTCGGCGATCGCCGGGATACCGAACAGGCGTGGCGTCGGCACCACCAGATGCACGTCGATGTTGTCGAGCACACCCTGTGAACGCCAGTAGTCGCTGGCCAGATACGCGATCTTCTGCGGGGCGCCGGCGCACTTGATCGGCCCCGACGGCATCGCGAAGACCGCTGTGCCCGAACGTAGGTCGCGGATGAACTCCCAGGTCCGCGGGGCCAGGTCGAAACGATAGTTCGAGGACACCCCGTCCTTGCCGAGCGCGTCGGCCAATCCCTCGGTGCGGTTCCAGTCCAGCTGGATGCCGGGGGCGACGACTAGCACGTCGTACTCGTAGACCGCACCGTCGGCGCAGGTGACCGTGTTGTTGTCGGGGTCGACCGCCGCCGCGGCGTTCTTGATCCAGGTGGCGCCGGCCGGCATCACCGAGGACTCGGGCCGGGCGGTCGTCGCCGCCTTGGCCTGCCCGCCACCGACGAGCGTCCACAGGGGTTGGTAGTAGTGCACGCTGGACGGTTCGATGACGGCGACGTCGGAGTAGCCGTTGCGCAGCAGGCGGGCCGCCACCGAGATCCCGGCGGTACCACCGCCGACGATGACGATCTGATGCTTGTCCTTGATCATGAATCCTCCTGCCACTCAGGCGTTCTGATGGGTTTCTTCCCAGGCGCCGAAGCCGCCCAGGATGTCACTGACGTCGGTGAAACCGTTGCCCCGCAACAGGCTTGCGGCCACCGAGGACCGGTAACCGCCGGCGCAGTACACGACGGTCGGCTTGGCCGGATCGAGTTCGCCCAACCGGGCGGGCAGCTGGCCCACCGGGATGGTGATCGCGTTCGGAATGGTTCCGGCGGCCACCTCACCCGGGTTGCGCACATCGACGATCTGCAGGTCCGCCACTTCCGCGGCACGCTGATCGAACGCCTTGGCGGTCAGCCGGGACGCCATCTGGACGTCTCCGGGGTGGGTGAACATCACCTCGAACGGCCGGTCCAGGTAGCCGACCACCCGGTCGAAACCGATACGGGCGAGCCGGTTCTTGCCTTCGAGCTCCTGACCCGGTTCGGTGAACAGCACGATGTCGACGTCGGTGGGGACGACCGAACCGGCGAACTCGGCGTAGCGGCCAGCCAGCCCGATGTTGACGGCACCGCGCAGGTGGCCTGTGGCGAACTCTTCCGGGCCACGGCCGTCGACCAGGATCGCCCCGGCGGCCATCGCGTCGCGGACCTGTTCATAGGTCATCGCGGCGGGCATCTTGGTCTGGTCGAGCAGTTCCCGGTCCTTGCGGTTGAGGATCGCGTCGTAGACGAAGTAGCTCGGTGCGGGGGGCTGACCCTCGGTGACCAGCGCCATGAAGGTCGCTTTGTCCGGCGCGCGCAGCGCGTAGTTGGTCTCCTTCTGCTCGCCCATCGTCGACCACAGGTCGGTCGACAGGTTCTTGCCGCAGGCCGAGCCCGCGCCGTGGGCCGGGTACACCCGGGTGGCGTCGGGCAGTGTCATCAGCTTGTTGTGCAGCGAGTCGTAGAGCTTCTCGGCCAGCTCTTCGCGGGTGAATCCGATCGAGGCCAACAGGTCCGGCCTGCCGACGTCACCGATGAACAGCGCATCGCCGGTCAGCACCCCGTAGGGCACCTGGTCGTCGGCGTGCTCGTAGACCACGATGCTCATCGACTCCGGCGTGTGGCCGGGGGTGTGGCGGAACTCCAGCGTCACGTCGCCCAGCGAGTAGCGCTCACCGTCGGCGACTCCCATCGACTCGAACTCGGTCTCGGCGACGGAGGAGTACACGATCTTGGCGCCTGTCGCCTCGGCCAGCTCCAGATGACCTGACAGGAAGTCGGCGTGGAAGTGCGTCTCGATGACGAGCTCGATGGTGTAGCCGAACTCCTCGGCATCGGACAGGTACTCGGCCACATCCCGCTGCGGGTCGACAACGACTGCGCGCCCGGTGGTTTCGTCGGCAATCAGGTACGACGCATGCGACAGGCAGTCCAGGTAGTACTGGATGAACTTCATGGCGGTGGTCCTCTCGTTCGGTAGGTGGGTCCGGCCTTCTGCGTCTCAGACTGCCGATACCCCTCGGGTATGTCAAGTACCCTAGGGGGTATAAAAATTCCTTGTTGCGGTTACCCCCGGGGGTATGTCTATCATGAGGGAGACGATACCCCCTGAGGTATCTACCCTCCAGGGACTTTCGTCATCAGCCCAGTCACCGGAAAGGACTCACTTCAATGACCGCACCCGTCACCATCGACTCCCACGACCTGAGCCAGATGCTCGGTTCCCCCACCCCGCCCCGGGTGCTGGACGTGCGTACCCCCGGCGAATTCGAGACGGCCCATATCGCCGGCGCCTACAACGTGCCGCTGGACCTGCTGCGCGAACACCGCGACGAGATCGTCAAGCACCTCGACGAGGACGTGGTCCTGGTCTGCCGGTCCGGTCAGCGTGCCGCCCAGGCCGAAGAGACCCTGCGCAACGCCGGGCTGTCCAACGTGCACATCCTCGACGGCGGCATCACGGCGTGGGAAGCCAAGGGATTCGCGGTCAACCGCGGCGCCCAGCGGTGGGACCTGGAACGCCAGGTCCGTCTGGTGGCCGGCTCGATCGTGCTGTCGAGCATTCTCGGCAGCATTGCCGCCCCGAAGCTGAAATGGGTGGCCGGCGCGGTCGGCGGCGGCCTGACCTTCGCGGCGCTGTCCAACACCTGCGCGATGGGCATGTTGCTCTCCAAGCTGCCCTACAACCGCGGCGCCTCCTGTGACGCGGAGGGCATCGTGGCCCAGCTCGTGGAAGGCAGCGCGTCATGATGGCGCTCACCGTCGGCCTGGCCGTCTTCGTCGGTATCGCACTGGGACTGCTCGGCGGCGGAGGTTCGATCCTGACCGTCCCGCTGCTGGCCTATGTGGCCGGCATGGACGCCAAGCAGGCCATCGCCACCTCGTTGCTCGTCGTCGGTGTCACCAGTGCGATCGGCGCCGTCTCGCATGCCCGAGCCGGACGGGTGCAATGGCGCACCGGGCTGATCTTCGGCGCCGCGGGCATGGCCGGCGCCTATGCGGGCGGGCTGCTGGCCCGCTTCATCCCGGGAACGGTGCTGCTCATCGGCTTCGCGTTGATGATGATCGCCACCGCTGTCGCCATGCTGCGTGGACGGAAGAACGTGCAGGCCACCGAAGGTTCCCATCGCCTGCCCGTCCCCAAGATCCTCGCCGAGGGTCTTCTTGTCGGGTTGGTCACCGGCCTGGTCGGCGCCGGCGGCGGCTTCCTGGTGGTGCCCGCCCTCGCGTTGCTCGGCGGACTGCCGATGCCGGTCGCGGTCGGCACCTCGTTGATCGTGATCGCGATGAAGTCTTTCGCCGGCCTGGGCGGATACCTGTCCAGCGTGCAGATCGACTGGTCGCTGGCGCTGGCGGTGACCGCCGCGGCCGTGGTGGGCGCACTGCTCGGCGCGCGGCTGACCTCGATGGTCAACCCCGACTCGCTGCGCAAGGCGTTCGGCTGGTTCGTGCTGGCGATGTCGTCGGTCATCCTGGCCCAGGAGATTCACCTGGCCGTCGGGATCGCCGGGGCGGCGCTGACGGCGATCGCCGCGCTGATGACGTTCGCCTGCAGCAGGTATGCGCACTGTCCGCTGCGCCGGATCACCGGAATCGGGGCGGCGCGGGGCGCCCATGCATGATTACGGGAATACCCCCGCGGGTACCATGGCTATAACGTCGGTTGAAGGGAGAGGCGCCATGGTTGGTGACGAGGATGCGATCGCCGCGGTGCTCAACAGGCTGCGCAGGGCGCAGGGGCAGCTCGCCGGGGTGATCTCGATGATCGAACAGGGCCGGGACTGCAAGGACGTGGTCACACAACTGGCTGCGGTCTCACGCGCCCTGGACAAGGCCGGCTTCAAGATTGTCGCCACCGGGTTGCGCAAATGCCTGACCGGGGAAGCGGCCGACGGCCAACAGCCGATGACCGAAGCCGAGCTGGAGAAGCTGTTTCTGGCCCTGGCTTGATTTGCCAACCGGCGTCAACGACGACGAGATCGGAGGAACTGTGAGTTACGCATTGTCGACCACGCTGCACACCACGTTCGAGGATGCGGTGGAGCGAACCCGAAAGGCATTGGCAGACCAGGGTTTCGGTGTGCTCACCGAGATCGACATGAAAGCCACCCTGAAGGCCAAGCTGGGCGAGGACATGGAGGACTACCTGATCCTCGGGGCGTGCAATCCCCCGCTGGCACACCGTGCGGTCAACGCCGACCGTCAGATCGGCCTGCTGCTGCCCTGCAACGTCGCCGTCCGCGCCGACACCTCGGGCGACGGTGACACGGTGATCGTCGACGCGATGGATCCGCAGATCATGGTCCAGGTCTCCGACCAACCGGGCCTGCGCGAGGTCGCCGACGAAGCCGCTGCGAAGCTGCGCGCCGCAATCGAATCGCTATGAGTTCAGCCATCGACGTCTCCATCATCGAGACCTCCGGGTTGGGAGACCGCAGCTATCTGATCAGCGCCGACGGCACCGCCGTCGTCGTCGACCCGCAGCGCGACATCGACCGGGTGCTCGACCTGGCCCGCGAGCGCGGGGTGCGCATCAGCCATGTGCTCGAGACACACATCCACAACGACTACGTGACCGGCGGACTGGAGCTCTCCCGCGTCACGGGTGCCGAATACGTCGTGCCCGCGGGTGACGACGTGGGATACGAGCGGCGCGCCGTCAGCGACGGCGACACCGTGGACGCCGGCCCGGTCCGGCTGCAGGTGATGCACACCCCCGGGCACACCCACCACCACGTCAGCTACGTGCTGCGCGATGCCGGTGGTTCGGGTGATCCGGTGCTCGGCGTGTTCACCGGCGGATCGATGCTGCACGGCACGACCGGGCGCACGGACCTGCTGGGCGACGAGCACACCCAGGAACTCAGCCACGCGCAGTTCCACTCGGTGCGGCGGTTGGCCGCCGAGCTGCCCGATACCGCCGAGGTGTACCCCACCCACGGTTTCGGCAGCTTCTGCTCGGCCACTCCCGCCAGCGGAGATTCGTCGACCATCGCCGATCAGCGCCAGACCAATCCGGCGCTGACCCAGGACGAGCAGAGCTACGTCGACGAACTGATCGCCGGGTTGGGGGCCTACCCCGCGTACTACGCGCACATGGGTGTCATCAACACCGAGGGCCCCGACCCCGTCGACCTCTCGGTGCCCGAACCGGTGGATCCCGACGAACTCCGCCGCCGCATCGAGGGCGGCGAATGGGTGGTGGACCTGCGCAACCGCACCGCATTCGCCGCCGGACATCTGGGCGGGACGCTGGGCTTCGAGCTGTCGGACAACTTCGTCACCTATCTGGGCTGGCTCTACTCCTGGGGGTCGCCGCTGACTCTCATCGGCGACGACGTCGACCAGATCGCCGACGCCCGACGTGAACTCGCCCGCATCGGGGTCGACAACCTGACCGGGTCCGCCACCGGAGACATCCACGACCTGGCCGAAGGGACGCCGCTACGGTCCTACCGTGTCGCCGATTTCGCCGCGCTGGCCGACGCGATGCAGGCACAGGCGCCGGCGGTGCTCGACGTCCGCCAGAGTGGCGAGTTCGCCGACGGGCACATCGCAGGAGCGGTCAACATTCCACTGCACGAGCTGAGCCGGCGCCTCGACGAGGTTCCCGACGGAGAGGTCTGGGTGCACTGCGCGTCCGGATACCGCTCATCGATCGCCGCATCGATGATCGACCGGGGCGACCGCACGGTGGTCCTCGTCGACGACGCGTTCGACCAAGCGGAGAAGACCGGCCTGGTCAGCTGACGGCGAAGAGCAGGACGCCAACGACGGTGACCGCGAAAACCACTGTGGCGCCGCCCATCAGCAGCACCTCCGTGCGCGGCTCGGCGGTGACGGCCGGACTGTCCCTGATCGCGTGCGACCGCCGGTAGCCCAGGGCGAGCACGAGCAGCGCGAGCAGCGTGGCGGTGACGGCGAGCAGGATCCGACCCGGTCCCAGGGGCCCGTGCTGGCGCAGCAGCACCAGCGCTCCGCCCACGAGAAATCCGAATGAGCTTCGCTCCCAGGACAACAGGGTGCGTTCCGCGGGCAGACCCGGCTTGTCCGGCAGTGGGCGGGGCATCTCAGTACCCGGTCGGTGGCCAGATCACCAGGACCACCAGAACCGCCACGGTCACGAGAAAGATGGCGCCGCCGAGGAGCACCGGGATACGGGTCGGTGGCAGCTCCCCGTCTTGACGCATGGCGGCCTGCACGCGCTGCCAGCGCCGCACGGCCAGCGCGGCCAGCACTCCGCCTCCGGCGGTCAGTGCCACGCTGAGCCCGTGCCGTACGCCGGGAATCCCGAACGACGGTACGAACTGCACGACGGCGATGCCACCGGCGATCAAGGCCAGCGCGGTGCGGATCCAGGCCAGGAAGGTCCGCTCGTTGGCCAGCGTGAAGCGGTAGTCGGGCTCTCCGTCGCCGGGTCGGTGAGGAGCGCTCATCCTGGTGAGCCTACGTCTTTGCGGCCGGTCCCGAGACGGGAAGTCAGCTCGGGACGTTGGCCTTCAAGGTCGCCAGTGCCGCGGTGCTCAACCGGGCCAGTTCACCGGCTTCCCCGTTCTCCAGCGCAGCGCTGAAGAGTTCTGCCATGCGGCGGTTGGTCGCCTGCTCGATCTCGTCGTAGCGGTCCTTCTTGTCCGCGCCGTCGGCGTACGGCTCGGGCCAGCCGAACATCGCCGCGTACTGCGGGCCCTTGTTGAGCATGTGCGCCTCGATCGGTGTCACGCCGGACAGCGACAGCGCGTTGAAGTGCAGCGCGGCACGCAGCTCACGCAGCACGAACATCACCTGCAACGCCCGGGCGGGAGAATCTTCGGCCAGCGGCATCGCCCGCCACCCGACGAACAGCGGCACTCCCCAGTTCGGCGCGGAAGCGATGAGCTTCTCCCCCAGTGCGGCGATCCGGTCCAGTCCGTCCGCACCGGCCAGGTACTTGCGACCGAACTCGGCGGTCTGATTCCAGTAGACCTCCGCTGCACCGGCCGCGCCGCGCACCGCGACGCCTTCGTCCCACATCGCCGCCACCGCAGTGGGTTCGAACACCGCGAACACCGCAGCGACGGTGGCGCCGTTGGCCTCACCCAGAACGCCGCCCCGCCCGGCGATGTAACCAGCCAGCGGGTTCTCGTAACCCGCGGCGACGCTGCCGCCGTAGGTTTCGGGGTGAAGCATGAAGACGGCAACCGCCTGTTCGATGGCGGTACCTGCGGCGGCGACGGATTCGATCAGGTCGGCGTTGCTCATAGAGGGCAGAGTAGCGCCCGGTCCACGCTCATTGTGCGCAGGCGACAAAGTCGCACCTGACCGTTGTCCCCGTGGCCCAAGCCGGATGTCGCGAAACGGACCACCATGAAGGGGCATGGAAAGCCGGCGCCCGAGCGGGCGCCGGCCCAGACCCGATTCACCGCAACCACGTCAACAGGAGGAAGAACAGTGCGCGCGCACGGAGCCAGGGATCAGGACGCGACGACGAGTCGCGGGACTGACGAGACCGGGTGGACGTCGTTCACTCTGGCCGTTCCGCGCTGGCCCCTGCTCGCCCGCCTGCGCGGCCGGCACGCGCTCGTCCGCGCCGTGGATCGAGTGGAAGCCGCGGTGCTGGTGCTGGCGTTCTTCGTGTCGTTGATCGCGCTGCCGGTGGCCGGAGCCGTCGGCACGGCGGCCTACGACGCGCTCAGTCATCGCCACACCGGCTCTGCGGCCACCCAGGCCGCAACGGGCGGAGTCCTGATCTGGGCCGGAACCACCGTCGCCGCTGTCGCCCTGTTTATCGTCACACGCGCACTGTGTGACCGGGTGCGCCAGTCCCGTTGGGACAAGGGTCTTCACGACCTTTCAGAGGAGACATCATGACCGCGATCATCGAATTCGCTTCCACCGCAGGGCCGCAACAGAGCTTAACCGTCTTTGATCAGGGTATGGCGATCGACCGGTGGGAATCCGACGGCGGCGCAGTATGGTTCACCGCACCAGCGTCGCGCCGCCGTCGAGCCGGAGCTGCTGCCCGGTCATGAACCGGGACTCGTCGGCGAGCAGATAGAGCGCGGCATAGGCCGATTCCCACACCGTGCCTCGGCCCATCTTGAGTTTGACCACCTCGTTGTGCCGGGCGGTCGCCTCCTCGGCGTCCAGGCCGAACAACGACTGTGAATCCCTGTTGGCCAGAACGGAATTGATCGGCCCGAGCATCAGCGTGTTGACCCGGATACCCATAGGGGCGTACTGCACCGCGGCGATCTCGGTGATCTGGTTGAGCCCGCACTTGCCCAGCGCGTACGGCATGATGCCGATGTTGAGGCCCAGCTCGTTCTTGACGCTGGCGATCGACGAGATGTTGACGATGCTGCCGGTGGTGTCGCCGGCATTGCGCTCCATACACTCGGCGGCGAACAGATTGCAGTAGTAGCAGCCGAGCATGTTGACGTTGATGCCGCGGTTGAAGTTCTCCACCGTCATCGAGTTCGTCTCGAAGTCGAACGGGGGGTTCGTCGCCACGCTGTAGACCATGCCGTCGACGCGGCCGCTGGTCTGCATCGCCGTGTCGAAGATGCGTCGGCAGTCGTCTTTGTCGGAGACATCCGCCTCGACGGCATACGCGCTGCCGCCTTCGGCGATGATCATCTCGACCGTCTCTTTCACCGCCGCAGGGTTCAGGTCGACCGCGACCACCTCTGCGCCGTGCCGGGCGGCCAGAAGCGAGATGGCCCGCCCGTTGCCCGTGCCGGGACCCGGGCTCTGGCCCGCTCCGACGACGACGACGACCTTGCCCGACAGGTCGAACGCCTTGCGGCCCTGCTGGTCGAAATCAGTTGACATGGTTCTCCTCCACAACATGGATGGCGTGCTCGGGACAGCTTTCGATCGCGTCGGCGACCGAGGATCGAAGTGCTGCGGGAATTTCGGACCGGGTCGCTTCGGCGTAGCCGTCGTCGGTGATGACGAACACCTCCGGGCACGCCACCGTGCAGGCGCCGTGGCCGGCACAGGAATCGTTGTCGACCGTGACTCTCATCTCAGCCGACCGTCACGTGCAGATCGGTGAGCCCGTGCAGGATGTAGGTCGGCACGTAGCGGAAGCGACGGTCCCCGGCGGGACCGTGTGCCTGCTCGTCGATCTGGACGGCCTCGGTCCGCTCCAGCAGGCGCTGAATGAGCACCCGGCCCTCGGCACGCGCGAGTGGCGCACCGATGCAGCTGTGCACTCCCCGGCCGAATCCGATGTGGCGGCGGGCATTTGCCCGGTCGGGGTCGAAGATGTGCGGATCCTCGAAGATGCGTGCGTCGCGATTGGCGGCGCCGAAGTGCACCATCAGCGTTGTGCCGGCCGGGATTTCAACGCCGCCGACCGTCGTGGTCGCCCTCGCCAACCGGAAGTCACCCTTGATCGGGCTCTCGAAGCGCAGGCACTCCTCGATGAAGTTGCCGATGTCGGTCGGGTTTCGGCGCAGACGGGCCTGCAGCGCGGCGTCCTCGGCCAACAACTTGAGCGCTGACGAGAGCAGCCGCACTGTCGTCTCCTGCCCCGCCGAGAAGAGGTTGGCTGCCACCCGCACGACGTCGATAACCTCGGGCGTGGAACCGTCCGGGAAAGTCGCCAGCGCCATCTCGGTCATCACGTCGTCCTGCGGATGAGCGCGTCGCTCCGAGATGTAATCGGTGAAGCGCGTGTACAGGTACTCCAGCGGAGTGTGTGCCATCACGACGTCGTCGTCGGTGCTGCCGAGTGCGTGGTCGCCGGTCAACATCGACGTGAGTTCGACATGGTCTTCTTCGGGCACGCCGAGCAGGTCGGCGATGACCAGCAGGGCGAACGGGCTGGCCACCCTGCCGATGAACTCGCCGCCCCGTCCGGCGAGGAACGGGTCCAGTACCCGGTCCGCCAGCCGCCACATGAACTCCTCGTTCGCCTTGAGCCGCTTGGGGGTGATCAGGCGGGAGAGCAGCGAGCGGTGCGCGGTGTGGGTGGGCGGGTCGAATGACGGGAGTTGGTCACTGAACGGCAACTCGTGGCGGTGCGCGTCGATCAACGCCCGCACCTCGTCCTCGTCTCGGCCTTCGAGGGACACGGGGAAGCCCGGGATGGGTCCGGTGACCGAGTTGCAGGACGAGAACGTCTCGGGGTCACCGACGACGGTCAGCACTTCGTCGTATCCGGTGACGACCACGACGTCGTGCACCGGTTCGCGGTACACCGGGCTCTGCTCGCGCATACGGTCCAGCGCCGGGTACGGGTCGTCGATCAGCGCGTCGTCGTGGAAAAAGTCGAGTTCGTGCACCGTCATACTTTCTTGGACCCTTCGCCTGACCATTCGTACAGCTAACTACTGACCAACCGTACAGGAAGAAGCTGTACGATCGGTCAGTGCAGGCGACTCATGTCAGGCGGTCGACACCGGAGGTGGAAGTGTGAGCGGTGACTCAACCCGCGCCGGCGGGCCCACTCGGCGTCGTCTCATCGACGTCGCGATCGAGCTGTTCAAGCGATACAGCGTCGCCGGCACGTCACTGCAGATGATCTCCGATGAACTCGGACTCACGAAATCCGCCATCTACCACCACTTCCGCACGCGGGACGAACTTCTGACCGCGGTGATGGAACCGCTCATCGCCGAGGTCGCCGAGATCGTGGATGCCGCCGAGGAGCAGCGGACCCCACACGCCCGCGCCGATCACATGCTCGTCGGTTATGCATCCATCGCGGCACGGCACCGCACCCTGATCCCTCTGCTCAGCGGCGACCCCGGCGTCGTCGCACTTCTGCGGACCCGATCGGAGTGGGGTGACCTCGTGCGCCGTCAGCTGGCGTTGTTCTCCGAGGTCGAGCCCGGACTCGGCGGACAGGTGAAGGCTGCGCTCGCCATGTCGGGGATCGCCTCCGCTGCCGGGGTGGATTACGGAGGTGACGTCGACGACGACACTCTGAGGGACCAGCTGATCGCAGCAGGCAGACGCGCGCTCGGATTGCGCAACTCCCGCACCGGCGCGGTCACCGCCCGACGATGAAGTCCCAGTGGCCGGTGGCCGTCGACACCGCGACCGCCGCCGCGGCGATCACCACCGCGCCCGCGATCAGGACCATTTCGGGCACACCGAACGTCGAGGGCCGTGCCCACGTTCGGGTCGGGTACGCGCCGAAACCGCGGGCTTCCATCGCGGTGGCCAGTTTCGATCCCCTGCGCAGCGCGAAGACCAGCAGTGCGAACGCCTGGCCGATGAACCGGCGCAGGCGCGCGTGGTCGGCCACACCGCGCGCCCGGCGCGCGTAGCCCAGATACTCCCAGTCCTGCCGCAGCAGGCCGACCAGACGCATTCCCGCCAACGCGCCGACCACGAACCTGGCGGGCAACCTCATGATCTGCCCGAGACCGTCCGCGAGTTCGGTCGGCGAAACATCGATGAACAGGCACACCGACGGCAGCGCGATCGCCAGCACGCGCAGGAACATCGCCGCCGCGAGCTCGACGGATCCGTCGCTGACCGTGACGAGGAGGAAATGCCAATACACGGCACCGCCGGGTTCGCCGTAGAGAAGGTTGGTCAGCGCGGTCAAGGCCGCCGCGAGGGTGATGAAGGCACCACGGATCAGGAACGCACGCAACGGGATCCGCATCGCGAGGAACAACGGGATCTCCAGTACCAGCGCTGTCAGCGCAGACACCCAGTCCACACTGAGCACCAGGACACCGGCGATCACCAAAGCCGCCAGAAGTTTCGCGACGGGGTTGACGCGGATCATGGGCGCACCGGCGCCGAGAGCTCGATGCGTTCATCGGCGAGGGCGTCGACGAACTCGTCATCGTGGGTCACCGCCACGACAGCGGTTCCCGCGTCGGCGATCTCGGCGAACAGGTAGATGAGTTCCTCCCAGGTGCGGCGATCCTGACCGAAGGTGGGCTCGTCGGCGACGATCACCGCAGGTCGGGTCATCAGCACGGTCGCGACCGACAGCCGGCGCTTCTCGCCGCCCGAGAGCGTGTACGGGCTGCGGTCGGCGAGGTGGTCGAGGCGCAGCCGCGCCAGCAGGTCGTCGATCCGTGCCGAGGTGTCACCCGGGTTGCTTTTCAGGGCCTTCGGCCCCAACGCGAGCTCGTCGCGGACCGTTCCGGTGAGGAACTGGTGTTCGGGATCCTGAAAAACACTCGCGATGCGGGTGAGCAGTTCTCTCGACCGCCACCGCACCGGTTCCGGTCTCTTCGGTGACGGCGCGAATGCATCGGTGCCTTGCAGTGTGCCGCCGCGCGGCGGCAACAGACCGCCCAGTGTCAGCGCCAATGTGGACTTCCCGGAGCCGTTCGGACCGGTGACCGCGGTGATGCGGCCCCGGGCGATCTCGGCGTTCACCCCGGTGCCGACCGGCGGGGCATCCCGATAACCGACGGCGAGGTCTGCTGCGACGAGCAGCGTCTCGGCAGCGACGGTGGGCGCGCGCCGCACGGTGACGGCCGGGCTGTCCGGTATCCAGATTCCCGAGCGCACAAGGTGTTCACGTTCGCCCGCGATGGTCTGTTCGGGTGCGCCGTCGGCGATGACGGCGCCGTCGGCGCCGAGCACCACCACCCGGTCGATGACCGGAAGCCACACCTTGGTGCGGTGTTCGACGACCACCACGGTGGCACCGGTGGACTCGGCAGCGGCGGTGACCGCATCGCGGACCTCGACGACACCTGCGGGGTCGAGGTTCGCGGTGGGTTCGTCGAGCAGGATCAGGCCCGGTCTCATGGCCAGCACACCGGCCAGCGCGAGACGCTGCTTCTGCCCGCCGGACAGCTGCGAAGTCTCCTGCGCCAGTGGCATGTTCAGCCCCACCGCGGCCAGTGCCTCGTCCACCCGTGGCCAGATCTCGCTGCGCGATACCCCGAAGTTCTCCATCCCGAACGCGACGTCGTCACCGACCTGCGACAGGATCACCTGGGCATCCGGGTCCTGGAGCACCATCCCGATGCGTGCCCTCTGCTGGGCGGGCGGGGCCCCGTCGACGAGGAGGCGCCCCGCGGCATGCCCTTCGTCGGCGCCGCCCAACAGGCCGGCGAGCCCCTGCAGCAGCGTCGACTTCCCCGAGCCCGACGGGCCGAGCAGCAGAACCCTCTCCCCGGACCCGATGAAGAGATCGATTTCTTTTGTCGCCCAGCGATTTTGACCGGCGTGCCGCCAGCCCCAGCCCTGGGCTGCGACCTCGGCTCCGCCGCGGCGGGTGGCCGCGTCGGCGGTCATCGGGACTGGCTGCTCGGCACCCTGCCGGAGGCGAAGCGGCTCAGCGCACCGGTCTTGGCGAGCCCGCGGACCACGAACCACGACAGCACCCCGGCCAGCACCGCGCCCGAGACCACCGCCGAACCGGTGTAGATGGCGGCGAACGCGGTGGTCGAGCCCGGGTACCAGAGGATCAGATCGTTGACGGCCAGGGCGACTCCGGCCGCGGCGCCGGCGAGCACGGCCACGGGCAGATTCCACCGCCGGTACAGGAACGCCGCGAACACCAGCTCCGCGCCGAGGCCCTGCACCAGTCCCGACTCGATGGTCAGCACACCCCACTGGTTTCCGACGAGCGCCGACACCGTCGCGGCCACCAGTTCGCCGTACAGCGCCGCGCCCGGCTTCCGGATCACCAGCGCGGTGAGAACCCCGGCGAACAACCAGCCACCACCGGCGAGGGCCTGCAAGCCCGGCAGAACGGCGCCCAGCGGTGCGGCGATCGGATTGGAGGCGACATTCCAGAACACGAACACCAGCCCTGCGGCTACGGCCAGGACGCTGGCGACGACGATGTCGACCACCCGCCACTGCAGCACCGGCTTGCGGTCCTGTTCTGCTGTCGGATCAAGATAATGCTGGTCCACGTGCATCTCCCTACGCCGGCATTACCCGGTCAGGTTCGTACGGTCGACAGCCGGTCAGCCGTCCTCTCAGCGCACTCGGTGTGCACTCCCGTGTGCGTCCAAGCTAGCGCAGGGGGGCACGGGCACGCCAGGGCGGGGTCAGTCCCGCATCGACGCCCACCGCAGCCCGTCGGCGGTCTCGGTGACGACGTAGTCGGCCACCGCGCGCGGATCGCAGCGGGCGATGTACTCGAGTTCCTGTGCCGCCCAGCGGTCCCAATGTGGGCGGTAGAGGTCGCCGTCGCGCGTGAGCGCGCGCTGCTTGCGGACCGCGTCCGGGGTGTCGACCCAGACGCCGAGATCGGCCAGGGCACGGTTGGCCGGCGACAGCGCACCGACGCCTTCGACGATCAGGCGGCGACCGGCCTCGACGACATGCCAGCCGTCGGGTGCGTCCAAGGCCCAGTCCCACCGGCGCCACCGTCCCGGTCGTCCCTCGGAGCGCGGTTCCAGCAGTGCGCTGCCGACGTGTTCGCTCGCCCAGGACAGTCCGTCCCAGCCGGGGTAGATGTCGTCGAGGCGTACCACCTCGCTCGCCGGCCAGCACTGCTGCATCCGGTCGGCGAGCGTGGACTTTCCCGAACCCGACCGACCGTCGACGAGGACGGTGGTGCAGCCGTCGGCCACCATGCGGTCCACCACGGTCTCGATGCTGATCCCGCCGCCCCGCTCAGTACTCATCGAGACCTCCCCGGTCAGTGCTCATTGAGGTAGGTGAGCACAGCCAGCACCCGCCGGTCGCCGTCGGCGGAAAGCGGCAGCTTCGCGAAGATGTTGCCGACGTGCTTGCGCACGGCCGCTTCGGACACGACCAGCCGTTGGGCGATCTGCGGGTTGGTCAGGCCCTGGGCCATGAGACCGAGCACCTCCTGCTCACGTGGTGTCAGCGTCGCCAGAACTCCTCGCCGGCGGGACGCACCCACGAGCGCGACAACGATGTCGGGATCGATGATCGTCGCGCCAGAAGCTATGTCGCGCACCGCATCCAGAAAGTGGCGCACGTGAGCGACGCGGTCCTTGAGCAGATAGCCCAGCCCAGCGCGGCCGGCGTCCTCGGTGCGGTCGAGGAGCTGGTCCAGGGAACCGACCGAGGTGTACTGCGACAGGATCACCACCGGCAGTCCCGGGGTGGCGCGGCGCAGTTCGATCGCCACCCGGATGCCCTCGTCGGTATGGGTCGGCGGCATCCGGACGTCGGTGACCACCAGGTCCGGGTTGTGCGCCCGCACGGCGGCGCGTAGTTCGTCGGCGGACTCGACCGCGGCGCACACCTGGTGGCCGTCGGATTCGAGCACCGTGACGATCCCCGCGCGCAGCAGCGGTGCGTCTTCGGCGAGCACGACGCGTAGTCCGGTCATACCGGGCACCGCATGCCGACCTCGGTGGGGCCACCGGCGGGGCTGGTGACCGTCAGCGTGCCGTTGACGGCCTCCACGCGGGCGGCCAGCGTGGCCAGCCCCCGGCCCGGCTGAATGGTCGCGCCACCGCGGCCGTCGTCTCGGATCACCAACCACCACAACCCGTCCCGGCGGTCGGCGGTGATCGTGACGTGGCCGGCAGATGCGTGTTTGGCGCTGTTGGTCAGCGCCTCGTTGAGAACCAGATACGCCGTGTGCTCGACCGGGCCCGGTAGGCGGGCCGGGATCTCGGTGGCGCCGAAGTCGGCCTCGACGGCCACCGGATAACGACCGATCAGGTCGGTCGCCGCCGCGACCAGGCCGTGCTCGGTCAGCGCCCGCGGCAGGATGCCCAGCAGCACCGACCGCAATTCGGCGGCGATGTCGTCGACCTGGCCGTGTGCGTCGGCGGCGAGGCGCCCGGCGGCCGAATCGCCGTGGGCGTTCTCGGCGATTCCCAGCGTCAGCGCCAGCGCCACCAGACGGTGCTGGACGCGATCGTGCAGGTCGCTTTCGATGCGCCGGCGTTCTTGCTCCACCGCGTCGAGGAGTGCGGTCCGAGAGTGCTCCAACCGGGCCACCTCGCGCTGCAGTGCGTGCGGATCCACCAGTGCCGCAACGGTGATCTGTGCGACCGCCGCCGCATAGGCCCCGACGAGGTACGCCGCCAGGACAAGGAGCGCGATACCGAGGGTGACCGCAGCCCACGCCTCGCCGGAGGAGTCGATCAGCCACAGCCCCACGTTGATCGGCTCACCCGGACGGACCAACCACGGCGCGGCCACCATGACCCCGATCAGGATCGCCGAGAAACCAACCAGCACAACGCCCCACGGGCCGGTGAACATCGCCGTGAGGACCATGTAGCCGGCCTGGCGCAGCGTCGGCAGGCGCTGCTGCGCGCGTGCGGCATTCACGTCGGACCGCGCGCGCTCGGCAGCGGCTTCGTCGATCAGGGACAGTCGCGCGCACTCGATCTCCAGCAGCGGCGCCCACACCGCGGTGCGCGCCGATCGGCTGACCCCCATCACCAGGATCAACGGCAGACCGACGATCAGCACGGTACCGAGGACACCACCGAACACAGTCCACAGCAGGGCCCGCCACGGCCACATCGAGACCAGATATCGCGGCCCGGAGATCATCGCGGCGACCAACGTTCGGGCCGGAGCCTGGACCATCATCTGAGTCTAGAGCGGGCCAACGCGACCGCCGCCACGAACGGTGTCAGACCGATACAGAGCAGAGCCGTGGATTCGTTGACACCGACACGGTCACCCAGGACGTGCAGCATCCCCAGCGCGGCGACGAGGTTGGCGCCGGAGTGCAGCATCGCGCCGGGCCAGACCGATCCGCAGGCCGACCACATCCACCCGATGAGGAACTCCAGCAGTACGCTCAGCGGGATCCACCACACCATGCTCCAAACCGCCTGGGACACAGCCAGTTCCCCGCCGAAGTAGCCCACCCAGGGCAGCGGCCAGTGCCAGATCCCCCAGATCAGTCCCGTCAGAAGTGTGGTGGCGACCGGGCGTCCGGGCACCAGCCTGTCCCGCAGGTATGCCGTCCAGCCGTATTCCTCACCCCAGAAGATCGGTGCGGCGACGAGGCAGACCACAGGTCCGGCGGCGAGGTACGCCCATGCCGCGGCGGGCATGTCGAGTTCGGTGGGCGACCACCATCCCGTGAGGGTCGCGGCGGTCACGCCGATGAGCAGGACCCCCCACGGGATCGTGACTGCGGCCAGGCAGTACGGCCAGCAGGTGCGCAGGTCCAGCCGTAGGCCGGAGTCGGTGAAGCCTTCCCCGGTGATCCACCGCCGCACGATGCACGCGGCGATCGCCGGCACGAAGGCTGCGGTGGCGAGCTGGATCAGCGGGTCGTCGAGCGAACCGCCGAGGGCATGCACCCCGGCCCACGGCAACCAGGCCCCCAGGAACGCCAGGGCGAGGAACCACCGCACGCCTCGATGTCGGGACCGGGGCGGTCCGGGTGCGGTGGGCGGCTCGGCTCGTGTCAGATCCTGCTGTCGGGTCATGGATCCAGTTCAGTGCGACCCTGCCCGAAAGTCCCTGGCTCACAGGACCGTCCGACGGTAGCGCACGCGCTACCCCCGGATGCCGATCAGCCCCGCGTCAGCCTCGGCCGCAGCCGTTCCGGCGCGATCTCCGTGGTCACGGCGGCCTCACCGGCCATGTCGGTCGCCCACGCGATCAGACCGTCGGCGTCGACCGAATGCGGCGCAGGGCGAGCGACCTCGGCCAGACCCGCGCAACCACGGTGAAGCAGGGCCGCCGCTCCGGGCATATTGCCCCGCTGGATGTGCGTGACGCCGACCGCCAGCTGTGCGAGCCCCTGCCACAGCGATCTCTCGTCCTGCGGGCGTTCTTTCCACGCGGCCTCGAGCACCTCGTGGGCGTTGAACGCCAACCCCTTGTCGAGGAGGTCCTGGGCGTAGGCGAGGTACCCGGGTGCGGTCAGCCGAAGCTCGTCGGGTATCCGCGGGACGCCCTCGCTACCGGGCGGCAGCGGTCGGCCCAGCGCGTCCCGGGGCCGGGAGTTGCGTGGACGGCCGTCGTCGTCCCGGGTGCGTTCGGCCATCCCTTCATCATGCCCTCGGGGTCCCGTAGATACTGCTCACCCAGATGTGGGCGAGCGTGCCGACCAGCCGGTCGGCGGTCACCGCAGCCTGTTCCGACGCAAACGCCGAGAGCATGATCCGCTCGTTCATCAGGTTCAGCGCGATCGCGAGGTCTTCGGCCGGCAGGGTGTCCGGCGCCGCACCGCGTTCGCGTTCGGCGCGGATGGACGCTGCGGTGTAGTCGATCCACTTCTGCATGAAGTGTGACCACACCCGCTGTACCTCCGGGTTGTTGGGCCGCATCGCCGCGCCGGCCAGCATCACGGCCCGGTGGGCGGCGAATGTCTCGAACAGCGCCTTGATCGCCTGCCACACCCCGGCGGGTTCGAGCGGACGGTCGTCGCGGCCACCCAGCGCGGCGTCCGCGCGCGCGTTCGCCTCGGCGATCACCCGGTCCAGCAGCGCCAGCAGCACCGCGTCCTTGGAGGAGAAGTAGAAGTAGAAGGTGGGGCGCGAGATTCCGGCGCCCCGGGCCAGGTCGTCGACGGAGATGTCGTTGAGGGGACGCTGCTCGAGAAGCTGCTCCGCGGTGGTCAGGATCGCCGACTCGCGGTCATCGCCGGACGGGCGGGCGGCCCGACGTCCCCGGCCGGTGCGAGTGGTGGAACTCATCGCCGCTACCTTACACGACGTCGACTTTATCGACACACTGTTGACAAGCATCGACACCGTGTTGATACCGTAGGGCCATGAGCGATCATTTCGACGTCGTCATCGTCGGCGCCGGCATCTCCGGCATCAGCACCGCCTGGCACCTGCAGCAGCGCTGCCCGGACAAGAGCTACGTGATCCTGGAGCGCCGGGAGAACATCGGCGGCACCTGGGATCTGTTCAAGTACCCCGGCATCCGGTCGGACTCCGACATGTTCACCCTCGGTTTCCGCTTCAAGCCCTGGCCGTCCGCCCGCTCGATCGCCGACGGCCCGTCGATCTGGAACTACATCAACGAGGCCGCGCAGGAAAACGGCATCGACAAGCACATCCGGGTCAAGCACCAGGTCCTGGCGGCCAACTGGTCCGATGCCGAGAACCGGTGGGAGCTGACGGTCGACCACGACGGTGAGCAGAAGCAGATCACCTGCTCGTTCCTGTCGGTGTGCAGCGGCTACTACAACTACGACCAGGGGTACTCGCCGGAGTTCCCCGGAGCCGACGACTTCGCCGGCCAGATCATCCACCCCCAGCACTGGCCCGAGGACCTCGATTACACCGGCAAGCGCATCGTCGTCATCGGCTCCGGAGCCACCGCGGTCACCCTGATCCCGTCGCTGGTCGCCGGCGGCGCCGGACACGTCACGATGTTGCAGCGCTCCCCGACCTACATCGGGTCGCTGCCGCTGGTGGATCCGATCGCGGAGAAAGCCAACAAGTACCTCCCCGGCAGCCTCGCGCACTTCGTGAACCGCTGGAAGGCCATCAGTTTCAGCACCCTGCAGTACCAACTGTCGCAGCGCTTCCCGAAGTACATGCGCAAGACGCTGATGACGATGGCCCAACGTCGGCTGCCGGAGGGCTACGACGTCGAGAAGCACTTCGGTCCGCGCTACAACCCGTGGGATGAGCGGCTGTGCCTGGCGCCCAACGGAGATCTGTTCAAGACCATCCGGGCCGGCAAGGCCGACGTCGTCACCGACACCATCGACCGGTTCACCGAGACCGGCATCAGACTCAACTCCGGTGAGGAGCTGGCAGCCGACATCATCGTCACCGCAACGGGTCTGAACATGCAGTTGTTCGGCGGCGCCACCGCGACCCGCAACGGTGAACCCATCGATCTGACCAAGACGATGACGTACAAGGGCCTGATGCTCTCGGGTGTGCCCAACATGGCGATCACGTTCGGCTACACCAATGCGTCGTGGACGCTGAAGGCCGATCTGGTCTCGGAGTTCATCTGCCGCCTACTGAACTACATGGACGACAACGGATTCGATCGTGTCGAGGCGCAACACCCCGGAGACAGCGTGGAGGAGAAGCCGTTCATGGACTTCTCTCCCGGCTACTTCCGCCGGGCCATGGACACGCTGCCGAAGTCGGGTTCGGAAGCCCCGTGGCGGCTGAAGCAGAACTACTTCATCGATCTGCGGACCATCCGCTACGGCAAGGTCGACGAGGAGTCCCTGCGCTTCACCAAACACGGTGCACCGGTAGCGCTTTCGTCCTAGCGACGTCAGCGCCGCCCGCGCGGGATCCCCGTCGCCCACAGCGCCCACGCGATGAGCACCGGCTGGAAGAAGAGTCTGATCAGACGGCTGGTGTCGCTGTTGAGTCCGAACCCGTCGGCATGGTTCACGTACTGGGCGATGTTGCCCGGGAAGATCAGGATGAAAAAGGCCGCCAGCAGCCGGCCGATCAGCACCCGGTCCCGGTTCAGGAGTGCCAGGCCCACCCCGAGAGTGATCTCCACACCGCCGGATGCCATGACGACCCCGTCCGCGTCCATCGGCACCCACCGGGGAACCTGGGCCTGGAATTCCTCACGCGCCCAGAACAGGTGGCTGAATCCGGCGAAGATCATCGCGCCGGCGAGTGCGTACCGTCCCACGGTCCGGGCGCGGGTGGTCGGCGGGGGCGCAGGCAGGTCGGACAAGATCGGGCCTTTCGTCGTCGATTCCAGGTGAGGGGGCAAAAACGTCAGGAACTGCGTGTATGCAGTTCCTCGGTGATGAGGTGCAGAGCGTCACGCAGGGCGGCGAGATCCTCTGCGGCCGCGCCGGTCGAACCCAGCATCCGTTCCGGGATGCACGCCGCCCGTTCTTCGAGGGCGCGTCCCGCGGGTGTGAGCGTGGCGGTGACGCGACGCTCGTCGGTGGCGCTGCGTTGCCGCTGCACGAGCCCGGCACCTTCGAGCCGCTTGAGCAGCGGTGAGAGGGTGCCGGAGTCCAAGTGCAACCGCTCACCGAGGTGTCCGACCGTGCACGGCTCCTCCTCCCACAGCACCAGAAGGACGAGGTACTGCGGGTAGGTCAGGCCGAGCTCCTCGAGCAGAGGCCGGTACGCGGACGTGACAGCTCTCGACGCCGAATACAGCGCAAAACAGAGTTGCTCGTCCAAACGCAGCCTCGCCATGCGCACAACCGTATCGCACCCGGTCTAGTTGTGCACAACCGGAGCTGGCGCAGCGGCAGCCGTGACGCGGGCCACGTCGTCTCCGGTGTCGACCACCGCGTAGGACGTCTCGACGGGCCCCTCACCGTTGAGCTCGCACTCGTAGTCGATCCGCCGTGCCAGCCGTCTCACCATGCCGGCAGCTCTGATCCGCTGTCCGAACGTCAACCGGCGCCCATCGCACACCACCACGACACGGCGGGCGCCGGTCGCGAGGGCGGTACCCACCGCCACGCCACAGACCTCGTTCTCATAGGCACGGCGCCGCAGGCCTGAACGGCACGAATACCGTTCTGCCAGCAGCGATTCCGGATGTTCGATGTCGAGCACGACGATCACCGAGTCGACCTCGCGCGCGGACCCCTCGACCACGTCGACACTGAGACGTCTCAAGGATTCGATCATCGAGCGGGTCAACTCCGATGTCGGTCCGAGGATCAACACCGACGACACGTCGGCACCGCGAAATTCGTCGCTCGTTCAGGACCGTTCCGCGCGCTTGCGCCGCGTCACCATGGCGCCGGACTCGATCTCCTTGGCACGCTTGGCAGCTCGGCGCTCCTTGATGGTCATCGCGGGTTTCTTGACCGCTCGACCCTGGGACTTGTCAGCCATCGTTGCTCCTTTGCTCGCAACCATCACCAACCCCGACCATACCCGGGAAAAAATTAAAAGCCAGCGGCCGAAATTCGGTCGCTCTCAGGGAAGTTCAGTATTCGCGCCGACGGCCTCGGCCCACACCGCGGCGGCATCGAGCGGGGAGTCCTGGTCGCGAACGGCCTGCGCGACGAGCAGCCGGCCCGTGGACGTGAGATGGGTCCGCATCGCCGCGGCCGCGGCCGCGGGGTCGTTGGCGATGACGGCGTCGACCACCGGCTGGTGCTCGGCGTCGATGTCGCTCATGGTCCGACTGCGATCCGCGGTGATCCCGCCGAGCAGCCGCGTGGACTCGCGCAGCGAACGCACGATCCTGCGGGCCCGGTTGTTGCCCGCGGCTTCCAGGATGTGGTCGTGCAGCAACAGGTCGTGCGCGGCGAATCCGGGTTCGTCCCCTCGTGCCGCCGCCCGGCGCAGCAACTCCATTCGTTCGGCGAGCCGGTCGGCCAGCGGTGGCCCGCAGACCGCGGCGGCCCGTCCTGCCGCGGGAGGCTCCAGGGCGAACCGGATCGCGACGATGTCGGCGATCTCCCGCGGGTCCGGCAGCAGGATGCGAAACCCCTGCCGCGCCTCGAAGCGGATGAGCCCGATCTCCTCCAACCGCAGCAGCGCATCTCGCACCGGGGTCCGCGACACCTGCAGCGCGTCGGCGAGCTGGTACACCGAGTACTTGACCCCGGGGCGCATCACGCCGGCGTCGAGGGCCGCACGCACCGCCGCCATCACCTGCTCGGCACGCCGACCTTCCGCGGCGGGCAGCGCCGCGAGCTGCAGCTGGGCATCAGCCATCCGCGCACTGTAGCAAACAGAGACGTTCCGTAGCATGCTACGGCCGTGTAGCGTGCTACCCGTGCCCGAGTCTCTCGCAGACACGCTCCGCCGTGCCGGGATCGCCGACGTCCGTGTCGATGCGACCAGTCGCGCGGCGTACTCGTCGGACGCGTCGTTGTACCGGGTCACCCCGACCGCGGTCGTGTTTCCGACCGGCCACGACGACGTGCACGCCGTGCTGGACGTCTGCCGGAGCGAGGGTGTGCCCGTCACGGCCCGCGGTGGCGGCACGTCGATCGCCGGAAACGCGATCGGCGCGGGCGTCGTCCTGGATTTCAGCCGGTACATGAACCGGGTGCTCTCGATCGACCCGGACGCGCAGACCGCCGTCGTGCAGCCGGGCGTGGTGCAGGCCGTTCTTCAGTCCGAGGCCGCACCGTTCGGGCTGCGGTTCGGACCCGATCCGTCGTCGCTGTCGCGGTGCACGATCGGCGGGATGATCGGCAACAACGCGTGTGGGTCCCGGGCGCTGGGTTACGGCCGCACCTCCGACAACGTCGCGGCGTTGCGGGTGCTCACCGCACGCGGCGAGGAGCTGCGGCTCACGTCCTCGGGTCCGGGAACCCGGTCCCCCGCGCCCAGCAGCCCGATCCCGCGTGCGCTCTCGGAGCTCACCCGGGCCGGAATGGGCACCATCAGAACGGAATTCGGCCGGTTCGGCCGGCAGGTGTCGGGATACTCGCTGGAGCATCTGCTGCCCGAGAACGGCTTCGACGTCTCCCGCCTGCTGGTCGGCAGCGAGGGCACGCTGGCCGTGTGCACCGAGGCCACCGTGGCACTGGTCCGCGAACCCGCCCACCGGGTCCTGGTGGTGCTCGGCTTCCCGGACATCGCCAGTGCCGGCGACGCGACCCCGGCGATCCTGCGCCACCGCCCGACGGCCTGTGAGGGCATCGATTCACGGATCGTCGACGTCGTGCGGGAACGCAAGGGCGACAAGGCCGTTCCGCCGCTGCCCCGGGGCGCCGCGTGGGTCTTCGTCGAGGTCGTCGGTGATACTGCCGGGGAGGCCCTCGCCCGTGCCGCCGAGGTCGGATCCGGCTGCGGCGCCGTCGATTCGCTGGTGGTCGGCGAGGGGGGACGCGCCGCGGCGCTGTGGCGTATCCGGGCCGACGGCGCGGGTCTGGCCGCCCGCAGCCCCCGCGGACGCCCGGCCCACGCCGGCTGGGAGGACGCCGCGGTGCCACCGGACAGGCTCGGCGACTACCTGCGGGACTTCGATGCGCTGATGGCGGAATTCGGCGTCACGGGAATGCCGTACGGACATTTCGGCGAGGGGTGCATGCACGTGCGCATCGATCTCCCGCTCGACCGGCCCGGTGGCATCGCGGTGTTCCGTGAGTTCATGGTCGCCGCGGCACATCTGGTGGCCGGTTACGGCGGCTCGCTGTCGGGTGAGCACGGCGACGGGAGAGCGCGCAGCGAACTGCTGCCGGTGATGTACTCCCCCGAGGCCCTGGCGCTGCTGGCGGCCGTCAAGCACGCGTTCGACCCCGACAACCTGTTGAACCCCGGCGTGGTGGTCGATCCGCGGGCACTGGACGCCGACCTGCGGGTGCCCGCCGCCGCCCCGATCCGACATGACCTGGCGCTGGCCTACCGCCACGACGGCGGCGATTTCACCCAGGCCGTCCACCGGTGCACCGGCGTCGGAAAGTGCCGCGCGGACAACACCGACACCGGCGGGGTGATGTGCCCGTCCTATCTCGCGACCCGCGAGGAGAAGGACTCGACCCGGGGCCGGGCGCGGGTGCTGCAGGAGATGATCAACGGCGCCGACGTCCGCGGTGGCTGGCGGTCTCCCGAGGTGCACGAGGCGCTCGACCTGTGCCTGTCGTGCAAGGGCTGCGCCTCGGACTGTCCCACCGGGGTGGACATGGCGGCCTACAAATCCGAAGTGCTGCACCAGAGTTACCGGCGGCGCCTCCGGCCCGCGTCGCACTACTCGCTGGGCTGGCTGCCGCGGTGGGCCAAGCTGGGCAGCGCGGTCCCGCGCCTGGCCAACAGGGCCGCCCACCTTCCCGGACTCGGCGCGGCGGCCCTTGCCGCCGCCGGGGTGGACCGCCGACGCAGCATCCCGCCGCTGGCGTCGCAGACTTTCCGGTCCTGGTTCGCATCACGCCCGGCGAGCCCTGCAGCCGGGGACGAGGTGCTGCTGTTCGTCGACACCTTCACCAACTATTTCACCCCCGACGTCGGCATCGCCACGGTCCGCGTGCTGGAGTCGGCCGGATATCGGCCGACCCTCACCGGTAAGCAACTGTGCTGCGGTCTCACGTGGATCTCGACGGGCCAGCTCGACACCGCACGACGGACGCTGACCCGGTCACTGACCGCGATGGCACCCGCAGCCCGGCGGGGCGTCCCCATCGTCGGGATCGAGCCGTCGTGCACCGCGGTCCTGCGCTCGGATGCCGACGAACTCGTCGGCGGCGAGATCGCCGCGCAGGTCGGTGCCGCCACCCGCACCCTGGCCGAACTGCTCACCGCCCGCGGATGGACACCGCCGTCGCTGCAGGGACGGCACGTGGTCGCCCAGCCACACTGCCACCACCACTCCGTGATGGGGTGGAGCACCGACGCGGCGCTGTTGAGGGGTGCCGGTGCGGAGGTGTCGCGGCTCGGGGGATGTTGCGGTCTGGCAGGCAATTTCGGTGTGGAGAAGGGCCACTACGAGGTCTCGGTCGCGGTGGCCGAACAGCAGCTGCTGCCCGCCGTCCGGGGCGCCGGTCCCGCCACCGCGATCCTCGCCGACGGGTTCTCCTGCCGCACCCAGCTCGACGACCTGACCGACCGACACGGAATTCACCTGGCCCAGTTGCTCGCCCGGAATCTGGAGGATTGAGTTGTCCGACTGGCATGCCCGATCGGTGCGCGAGGTCACCGACGCCCTGGACACCGACGTCACGGCCGGACTGACCTCCGAGGCGGCCGAGGAACGCCGGCATCGGCACGGACCCAACCAGCTCACCGAAGCCGCCGCCGTACCCGTGTGGCGGAAGGTCCTTCGCCTGCTGGCCGACAAGATGACTCTGGTGCTGCTCGTCGCGGCGGCGGTGAGCGCCGTGGTGTCGCGGGAGTGGGAGACCCCGGTGGTCATCATGCTCGTCGTCACGCTGAACACCGTGCTGAACTACGTGCAGGAGGCGCGCGCCGAGAACAGCCTGCAGGCCCTGCGCGACATGTCGATCTCCTACTCCCGCGTGCGCCGCGACGGTGGCGAACATCGGCTGCCCCGAACCGAACTCATCCCGGGTGACGTCGTGCTGCTCGAAGCCGGGGACGCGGTGCCCGCCGACGGCAGGATCGTGTCGGCGGCGCGGCTGCAGGTCGCCGAGTCCGCGCTGACCGGAGAGTCGGCGCCCGTGGACAAGGCGGTCGACGGGCTCGACGACACCGACCTGCCCCTGGGCGACCGCACCAACATGCTCTACATGAACACCGAGGTGACCCGCGGCCGCGCGACCATGGTGGTGACGGCCACGGGAATGGACACCGAGGTCGGGGCGATCGCGACGATGCTCGGGACAGCCGGGGTCAGCAGGACACCCCTGCAGCAGCGCATCGACAATCTCGCGCAGATGCTGACCGTGGTCGCACTGCTGGTCGTGATCGTGGTGACGGTGCTCGGTCTGCTCCGCGGCGACACCTGGACCGAATTGCTGCTCACCGCGGTGTCACTCGCGGTGGCCACCATTCCGGAGGGTCTGACCGCCGTCGTCGCGTTCACCCTCGCGATGGGCGCATCCCGGCTGGCGCGGCGCGGCGCGATCATCAAGCAGCTCTCCGCGGTCGAGACGCTGGGCAGCACAGCCGACATCGCGACCGACAAGACCGGCACCCTGACGCTCAACGAGATGACGGTGCGCCGCCTGCTGCTGCCGGGCCGCGAATTCCGGGTCAGCGGTGAGGGCTACTCGACCGACGGCAAGATCCTGGTCTCCGACGGCCGGCCACTGCCGGACCTGACCGCCCCTCTGCTGGCGATGGCGCTGTGCAGCGACGCGTCGGTGCGCGACGGGGCGCTGGTCGGTGACCCCACGGAGGGCGCGCTGGTGGTGCTCGCCGAGAAGGGCGGTGTCGACGTCACCGGCGCCCGCGCGGCGATCCCCCGCCTCGCCGAGGTGCCGTTCGACTCGGAGTACAAGTACATGGCCACCTTCTGCGCGCGCAGCGACCTCGATGGCAGCGGTGGCCACCGCTGCTTCGTCAAGGGCGCACCGGGCGTACTGCTGGAGCACGCCGGTTCGGTGCTCGGCGAGGACGGTCCGCGCCCGATCGACCCCGGCTATCGGCAACGCATCCGCGAACGCGTCGAGCAGCTCGCCTCGGAAGGATTACGGACGTTGATGATCGCCGGTCGCGACATCGACCACGATCTGCCTGCCGATCCCGATGGCCTGCAGACGCTGGTCGACGACCTGACCGTCTACGCGGTCGTCGGCATCGTCGACCCGCCCCGGCCCGAGGCGGGTGAGGCCATCGCGACGGCGCACGCCGCGGGCATCACCGTCCACATGATCACCGGCGACCATCTCAGCACCGCCGCCGCCGTCGCCCACGATCTCGGCATCCCCGGCGCGGCCGCGTCGGGTGCCGACCTCGATCGCCTCGACGACGACACCCTGCGCGAGCAGTCTCCGTCGTTCGGGGTTCTCGCGCGGGTCGCGCCCGAGCACAAGATCCGGCTCGTCAAGGCATTGCAGTCCCGCGGGCACGTGGTGGCGATGACCGGGGACGGGGTCAACGACGCTCCGGCGCTCAAGCAGGCCGACATCGGCATCGCGATGGGCATCACCGGCACCGACGTGTCCAAGGGCGCGGCCAACATGATCCTGACCGACGACAACTTCGGCACCATCGTCGCGGCGGTGCGTGAGGGTCGCGGGATCTACGCCAACATCATCAAGTTCGTGAAGTTCCAGCTGACCACCGCGTGGGGCTTCGTGTTGATCTTCCTGGTGTGCGGATCGCTGGGGCTGGCCGGCGGTGCGCCGTTCACCGCGCTGCAGATCCTGTGGGTCAACATCATCATGGACGGTCCGCCGGCCCTCGCGCTGGGCGTCGACCCCACCGAACCCGATGTGATGCACCAGAAGCCGCGGCCTCCCACCGAGAGACTGCTCAATCGTGCACGGCTGCAGCGCATCCTGGTGCTGGGCATGGTGATGACGCTCGGCACCGTGACGGTGCTGATGCTGGCCGACGACCTGTTCCCCGAGAGCGCGGGCGACCCGTTGTTCGCGACCACGCTGGCGTTCACCACGTTCGTGTTCTATCAGGTCTTCAACCTGCTCAACGTGCGCAGCGACACCGGCTCGGCGTTCTCCCGCCAGACGTTCACCAACGGCGCCATCTGGGTGTCGCTGGCCGCCGTCATCGTCCTGCAGGTTCTGGTGGTGCAGCTCGACGTGCTGCAGAACCTGTTCGACACCACCGAATTGACCTCGGCGCAATGGCTTTTCGCGATCGCCGTCGGATCTTCGGTGCTGGTTGTCGACGAGATCGGCAAAGCCGTGGTCCGGACCGCGCGGCGACGGCGCCGGCGCCGGGTCAGCGGAGCGGATCGACCGCGCGAAGCGCGTCCGGCGTCCGGCCGGTGACGATCTGCTCGGCCAGCAGCCTGCCCGTCACGGGTCCCAGCGTGATACCCCACATGCCGTGACCGCCCGCCGCAAAGACCCGGGAACTCCGGGTGCGGCCGATCAACGGCAGGCCGTCGGCCGTGCACGGACGTGCGCCCACCCACTCGTCCTCGCGGGTGTCGAGGTGGGCACCGGTCAACAGCTCGCCGGCGGCGTTCTTGAGCACCTCGATGCGGCGGGGGTCCAGGGGCGCGTCGACGGCGCGGAACTCCATCATCCCGGCGATCCGCAGCCGGTCGCCGACGGGTGTGCACGCGACGCGCTGGGTCGGGAAGTACACCGGGCCGCGCGGCAGGTGGTCCACCTTGACGGTGAAGCTGTAGCCGCGTCCTGCCTGTACCGTTCGCCGGACGCCGAACGGTGCGAGGAGTTTGTTGAGCCGCGCGCCGGTGGCGACGACGGCCGCGTCGTACCGCTGTCCGGCGACCCGGACGCCGTCACCGGTGTCCGAGACCGAGTCGACGTCGACACCGGCCTCGATGCGGCCGCCACGGGCGAGCACCTGCGCGGCGAGGGCGTCGACGTAGGCGGACGGGTTCACGAACCGCTCGTCGTGAATCGCGATGGCCGCGTCGACCTCCGGGGACAGCGCGGGTTCCTGGGCGCGTGCGGTCGCGCCGTCGAGCACCTCGAAGTTCACCGACTGCCCGGCCGCGCGGATCTGCGCGAACTCCTCCAGAAGCACCTCGCGGTCGGCTGCCGTTCGGTACGCGGCGATGAAAGGCTCTGCCGGACTGGATTGTTCGCTCGACTGCACCTCCATCCGGTCGAACGCGGCCAGCGCGTCCCGGTTCAGCGGGATCAGCGCCTTCATGGCCTTCTGCCAGCGCGAGGCGGTCGAGTTGCGGGCGAACCGCAGCAGGAAGCCGATCAGCCGGGGATCGGCGGTCGGCGGCACATACACCGGGGATGACGGGCTCAACAGCGCGCGCACCCCGTACCTCAGGACCGCCGGCTCCGGTAGCGGCGTCGCGATGCTGGGCGTCAGCCAGCCCGCGTTGCCCCAGCTCGATCCCGCCGCCACCCCGTCGGAGTCGACCACGGTGACCTCCACGCCATGCTCCTGCAGGTACCACGCCGTGCTCAGTCCGACCATGCCCGCCCCGACGACCACCACCCGCTGCGCTCGACCGCCGCTCCGTTCACTCATGGACTCCATGGTGTGGCCGCGGGTGGGTGGCCGCCCTGTTCCGACGGCACAATGCTGCCGTCGCCGATGGTGCCCTCCCGACAACCGCGGACGCCGGTTCCCTTCCGGCGGGCGTCAGTATCGTGGCCCCCGATGGAACCCGACAGCACTCCCCGGTTCCGGCGCGGTCTGCGCATCGCGATGCGTGGGCGACGCGACCCCGCGACCGGCGCCGGCCAACGCAGTAGACGCCCCCAGAACACCTCGGACGAACGCCACACCCGCAAGGTCCTCGATCTGACGGTGCGACTTGCCGAGGTGATGCTGTCCGCCGGTTCCGGTGCCGCGGACGTCGTTGCCACCGCCCAGGACGTCGCCCAGGCGTACCGGCTCAACGACTGCGTCGTCGACGTATTCGTCACCACGGTCTTCGTGTCGGCGCCGCCGACCACCGAGAGTCCCGCGGTGACCATCGTGCGGTCGGTGCGGGCCCGTTCCACCGACTACTCGCGACTGGCCGCGCTCGACGAGCTGGTCCGCCGCATCACCTCCGGCGGTGTCTCGGTCGACCAGGCCCACGACGCCATGGATGAGCTGTCCGAACGGCCGCACCCCTACCCGCGCTGGGTCGCGACCGCCGGCTGGGCGGGTTTCGCGCTGGGAATCGCGATCCTGCTGGGCGGCAACTGGCTGGTGTGCCTTCTCGCCGCGGCCACCTCCGCGGTCATCGACCAGACCGGGCGCCGACTCAACCGGGCCGGCACTCCGCTGTTCTTCCAGCAGGTCGCCGGCGCGCTGATCGCGACGCTGGTCGCGGTCGCGGCCTACCGACTGGCCGGTCTGGGCCCCACCGCGCTGGTGGCGACCGGCATCGTGATGCTGCTGTCGGGGATGACGTTGGTGGGCTCGGTGCAGGACGCACTGACCGGGTACATGATCACCGCTGCGGCCCGGCTCGGCGAGGTGCTGTTCCTGACCGCGGGGATCGTCGTCGGAATCCTCGCCGGTCTGCAGGTGGCCTCGCTGGCAGGCATCACCATCCAGTTGCAGGTCGACGCCACCGAGATCATGGTCCTGCCGAATCAGCCGGCGTCGATCGCGTGGGCGGTGTTCGGTGCCACGGTGGCCGGCGCCTGCCTGACCATCGCCAGTTACGCGCGGTTACGGGCCGTTGCCACCGCCGGTCTCGCGGCGGGCCTCGCCGAGTTGGTGCTGATCGCGCTGTGGTCGGGCGGCCTGGGCTCGGTGATCGCCACCGGTTGCGCCGCGGTCGGGGTGGGGTTCCTGGCCACCCTGATCTCCATCCGCAGGCAGGCGCCGGCACTGGTGACGGCGACCGCGGGCATCACCCCGATGCTGCCCGGCATGGCGGTGTTCCGCGCGGTCTTCTACTTCGCGGTCGAAAAGGACTTCGCCGCCGGAATGACGCAGGCGATGGTCGCCGCGGCGACCGCGCTCGCGATCGGCGCCGGGGTGGTGATGGGCGAGCTTCTGGGCTCACCGCTGCGCTACCGCGCCGGCCGTATCGGTCAGTTCCTGCAGGTTCAGGGTCCGCCGGGCCTCCGCCGCGCGGTGGGCAGAGTGGTCCGCCTGGGACCGGCCGAGGATCAGGACGCCACGCCTGCGTCGCCCTACCAACGGTCCTGGAGCGTGGCGCTGGAACCGCTCCCGGCCGAGCCGGCTCTCGAGGGATCGCACGCAGATACGCCAGGGACCGAGGACGCGCCCGACGCGACATGACGCAATGATCTTGGTTTAGGCGGCGCGCCGGGCGTCAATGCCCTCCCCGGCACAATTGCAGCCGCGACGAGAGGACGCAGTGGATTCCCGAGACGCTCGGTCACCGACGATCGAGAAGGAACAGCCACCGGCGGTACTGAAGAAGGCGATCGCCGCGTCGGCCATCGGAAACGCCACGGAGTGGTTCGACTACGGCATCTACGCGTACGGGGTCACCTACATCTCGGCGGCCATCTTCCCCGGTGATGCGGCCAACGCCACGCTCCTCGCGCTGATGACCTTCGCGGTGTCGTTCCTGGTCCGGCCGCTCGGCGGCTTCGTGTGGGGACCGCTCGGTGATCGGCTCGGGCGCAAGCGGGTGCTCGCGATGACGATCCTGTTGATGGCCGGGGCGACGTTCTGCGTCGGACTCGTGCCGACGTACGCGGCGATCGGGATGTGGGCTCCGTTCCTGCTGGTGTTGTTGCGCATGATCCAGGGCTTCTCGACCGGCGGTGAGTACGGCGGCGCGGCGACGTTCATGGCCGAGTACTCCCCCAGCCGACGTCGCGGGCTGCTCGGCAGCTTCCTGGAGTTCGGCACACTGGCAGGCTTCTCCTGCGGTGCGCTGCTGATGCTGGGCTGCTCGCTGGTACTCAGTGACGAGGACATGCAGGCCTGGGGTTGGCGGCTGCCGTTCCTGGTCGCCGCGCCGCTGGGCCTGATCGGTGTCTATCTGCGTTCGCGGCTGGAGGACACGCCGGTCTACCGCGAGCTGGAGCAGGAGGGCCGCACCGAGGAGAGCACCTCGATGCAGTTCCGCGACCTCGTTGTCCGCTACTGGCGGCCGATCCTGCAGATGGGCGGATTGGTCGTCGCCCTCAACGTGGTGAACTACACGCTGCTCACCTATATGCCGACCTACCTTGAGAATTCGATCGGGCTGTCGGCCGACCAGTCGCTGATGGTCCCCATCATCGGCATGCTGGCGATGATGGTGTTCGTGCCGTTCGCGGGCCTGTTGTCGGACCGCGTCGGACGTAAGCCGCTGTGGTGGTTCTCGCTCATCGGCCTGTTCGTGGCGGGAATCCCGGCCTTCCTGCTGATGGGGACCAACCTCGCCGGCGCCGTGGTCGGCTTCGCGATCCTGGGCCTGCTGTACGTCCCCCAGTTGGCCACCATCTCGGCGACCTTCCCGGCCATGTTCCCCACCCAGGTGCGCTACGCGGGCTTCGCGATCGCCTACAACGTGTCCACGTCGATCTTCGGCGGTACCGCACCCGCGGTGAACGACTGGCTGGTGGGCGCCACGGGTGACAATCTCGTTCCGGCCTACTACATGATGGGCGCCTGTGTCATCGGCGCGCTGGCCCTGATGCGTATCCCGGAAACCACCCGATGCCCCCTCAACGGCACGGCCACCCCGGGAACCGACGAGGCACCGGCACCGGTCGAGTACGAGAAGTCCTCTGCCTGACACCCTTTGTGACGTGCGACGTCACGATTGGGCGGGTTAGTTTGGGGTAACCGGAGTTGGTTCCCCCGAGAAAGAGTGTGATGAGCAGACGGATGGCGATCGCGACGATGGCAGCGGCCTGTGCGGCACTGCTGCTCAGCGGATGCACCGCGCAGGTCTCGGGGATGCCCCCGGACTCGCAGATCCCGCCGCAGGCGCCGGTGACCCAGGTGCCCGAGGCTCCCCCGGCGCATCCGGCTCTGACGTTCGACGGCCTCGACGCCCGGGTCAAGCAGGCCGCCGCGCAGGCCGCCGAGTCCGGCGCCGAACTCACCGCCGCCGTCCTCGACCGCGACACCGGGGGCTTCGTCTCCGTCGGTGCCGGCAGGCCGTTCCCGATCGCGTCGGTGGTCAAGTTGTTCATCGCCGACGATGTGCTGTTGCGGGAATCGCGGGGCGAGATGGAGCTTTCCGCCGCCGACCGCGACTCACTCGGGGTGATGCTGCGCTCCTCCGATGACAGTGCGGCGCAGACGTTCTGGGATCGCAGCGGTGGGAACGCCGTGATCGCGCGCACCGTGTCACGCTACGGTCTGGGCGGCACCACCGCGCCGTCCAACGGGCGCTGGGACGTCACGCTGAGCACTTCGGGTGACCTGGTTCGCTACTACGACATGCTGCTCGACGGTGCCGGGGGGCTGCCGCCCGAGCAGACCGAGTTCATCGTCGGCAACCTCGCGCGCTCCACCCCGACGGGCACCGACGGCTACCCGCAGAGGTTCGGCATCCCCGACGGTCTGCGCGGCGAACCCGTTGCCGTCAAACAGGGTTGGTTCTGCTGCTGGAACGGCGGCAACCAGCTGCACGTGTCGACCGGCGTGGTGGGCGCGGACCGCCGCTACGTGGTCGCCCTCAGCTCACTGGACCCGTCGGGTGAGGCTGCGGCGCGCCAGAACATGACGCGGGCGGTCGAGACGATGTTCCCCGGCGGCTCCATCTGAGTTGTGCCGCGAGGTAGGGGGCGGTGCGGCTGCTCGCGTGCGCGGCCACCACGCTCGGCGTGCCGGCCGCCACGACGGTGCCGCCGTCGTCCCCTCCACCGGGTCCCAGATCGATGACGTGGTCGGCGCCCGCCACCACCGCCATGTCGTGCTCGGCCACCACCACCGTGTTGCCCGCGTCGACGAGGCGGTGCAGCTGACGCTCCAGCAGTTGGACATCGGCCGGGTGCAGTCCCGTGGTGGGCTCGTCGAGAACGTAGAGGGTGTGACCGCGTTTCGCGCGCTGCAGTTCGGTCGCGAGTTTGATGCGCTGCGCCTCGCCGCCGGACAGTTCGGTCGCCGGCTGGCCCAGCCGCAGATACCCCAGACCCACCTCCCGCAGAGTCGTCAAACTCCGTGCCGCACCGGGTAGTTCGGTGAGAAAGTCCGCGGCCTCGTCGACGGTCTGGGCGAGGACGTCGGCGATGGTGCGGTCCCGGTAGGTGACCTCGAGCGTCTCGTCGGAGTAGCGTGCGCCGCCGCACGCCGGGCAGGTGGCGTAGGTGCCCGGCAGGAACAGCAGCTCGACGGCGACGAAGCCCTCACCCTGACACGTCGCGCAGCGGCCCTCGGCGACGTTGAACGAGAAGCGGCCCGCGCTCCATCCTCGACGCCGCGCCTCGGGGGTGTCGGCGAACGCCTTGCGGACCGCGTCGAAGAGCCCGGTGTAGGTCGCGAGGTTCGACCGCGGAGTGCGTCCGATCGGTCGCTGGTCGACGGTGACGAGGCGGTCGATGATCTCGGCACCCTCGACGGCCACACCGACACTGGAATCCACGTCGATGTCGAGCAGTTCGGCATCGCCGTCGGCGGCGTCCTCGGCAGGCTCCGGTGACCGGCCCAGTTGCCTGGCCATCACGTCGCCGAGCACCTTGCACACCAGTGTCGACTTGCCGGACCCCGATACCCCGGTCACGGCGACGAAGGAACCGAGCGGGATGTCGACGTCGACGCCGACGAGGTTGTGAAAGGTGATGCCGCGCAACCGCATCACCGACGCCGGTGTGCGGGGCGCTCGAGCGGGGCGGGCCTCCTCGGCGAACAGGAACCTGCGGGTGACCGACGCGTCGACGTTCGCCAGACCCGCCACAGGCCCGCTGTAGAGCACGTCACCGCCCAGCTCGCCGGCTCCGGGACCGACGTCGACGACCCAGTCGGCGCGGCGCACCACGTCCATGTCGTGCTCGACCACGAACAGCGAATTACCCGCGCGCCGAAGACGATCCAGCACCTCCAGCAGCGGCTCGGCGTCGGCCGGATGCAGACCCGCCGACGGTTCGTCGAGGACGTAGAGCACACCGAACAACCCGGCACGCAACTGCGTGGCCAGCCGCAGCCGCTGCAGTTCCCCGGGCGACACGGTCGGTGTGCGGCGGTGCAGGCTGAGGTACCCCAGTCCGAGATCGACGAGGACCCCGATGCGCGCCACCAGGTCGGCGGCGATCATCGTCGCGACTTCGGTGAACTCGCCGGATTCGGTCGACTCGTAGGCCGCCGCGAACTCCGTCCGGGTCGCCGCCGGCTCCAGCACCTCGGCCAGCGTCGTCAGCGGCAGCGCCACCAATTCGGCGATGGTGCGGCCGGCGAACGTCACCGCCAGGGCCTCGGCCCGCAGTCCGGAGCCCCCGCACACCGGGCAGTCGGTGCTGTGCACGTACTGCAGCACCCGACGCCGCATCGCGGCGCTCTGCGAGTTGGCCAGCGTGTGGCGGACATGGCGTTCGGCGCTGGAGAAGGTGCCGTTGTAGTAGTAGTCGGCGGTGACCGGGTGCCGGCTCGGGTCGATCTCGACGGTCGGCTGGTCCTCGGTGAACAGGATCCAATCCCGTTGCCGCTTGGTGAGTTTGCGCCACGGCTTGTCGATGTCGTAGCCGAGGGTGATGAGGATGTCGCGTAGGTTCTGGCCCTGCCACGCGCCCGGCCACGCCGCGACCGCGCCGTCGCGGATGCTCAGCGACGGGTCGGGCACGAGCGTCTGTTCGGTCACCTCGTGGATGCGGCCGAGGCCGTGGCACTGCGGGCACGCGCCGATCGTGGTGTTCGGCGAGAATGCGTCGGAGTCCAGCCGCTCGGTGGCGCCGGGCGGATAGGTCCCGGCCCGGGAGAACAGCATGCGCACCAGGTTCGACAGCGTGGTGACGGTGCCGACGGTCGAGCGCGACGTCGCGGTGCCGCGGCGCTGCTGCAGCGCAACCGCGGGGGGAAGGCCGGTGATGTCGTCGACCTTCGGTGCGTCTTGGGGCAGCAGCAGCCGGCGCGCGTACGGGGCGACCGACTCGAAGTAGCGACGCTGGGCCTCGGCGTAGATGGTGCCGAAAGCCAACGAGGACTTGCCGGATCCGGACACTCCGGTGAACGCGACGAAGGAGTCCCTGGGGGCGGCGACGTCGACGGTCTTGAGGTTGTGCACGCGGGAGGCGAAGACACGGATGTAGGGGTCGGGTTCCCCGGTCACAGCGTCTCCGCTCGTTGTGGCCCTTGGTCATTGCTCGGCAACCGGCGCCGCAGCGCGGGGATGACGAGATGCCAGCGCAGTCGGTTGTCGGATTCACCGAACAGTCGGCCCATCGCGGCGAGTGTGCCGCGGACGTCGTCGCGGGCGGTCAGGTAGGTCCAACGGTGGTGTTCGGGCAGGCCGAAGAACACGTCGAAGAACCCGGGGATCTGGTCGGGCGGCATCCGCAACAGGGCTTCGAGACCGATGCGCCGGATGCGGTGGACCACCTGAGCCGAGCGCGACCACACCACGTCACGGGCCGCGGCGAGCGCCTCCTCCGGCCCGGCCGGCAGGTGTGCGGCGATCGCGTCGGCGACCCGCGGGGCGAGCCGAAGGGAGCCGGCCACGCTGAACCCGCTCGCCGGGTGGATCAGCGGCGCGGCCGCGCCGAAGCCGACTGTGGCAACCCCGTCGTGTCGCGGCTGGTCCACCGGGAACGAAACCCGTTCGCTACGAGCGGTTTCCGGCGCTCGGATGCCGTGGTGGGCGAGCCGGGCGTGCAGCCGCCGGCGAAGGGTCGACAGCGGCAGGCCCGGCCGGCGTGCCAGCGACGTCTCCTCGACCAGGACCTGACCGCCACCCAGCGGAATGACGTAAAGAAATGTGGGCCAACCGGTTTCGCCGTGGTCGGGGCGCCAGTCCATGAACAGGGCGTCGCCGGCGGACACCAGCGGCGCGGCGGTCTCGGCGTCGAGCACCAGACCGAAGGCCGTCTGCTCGGCCGGCACTTCAGCCCTGCTGTAGGCCAGTGGCCGCCACCGTCCACCGGCGTCGATCACCACGTCCGCGCGCAGTTCGGAGCCGTCGGTGAGGGTGACGACACCACGCTGCGGCGAGCCGACCGCCCGCCCGGTGTGGAACCGCACACCGTCGGCCTGTGCCGTGAGATGGGACTGCAGCGCCGGCACGTCGAGCACGGCGTACTCCCAGCCCAGTCGATGCTCCGTCCGCGCGATCGCCCGCCCTGCGGCCCGCGCCGCGACGACGGCGGCCGGTAGATCGTCGGGTAGCTCGCGGCTCCACATCCCGTATGTCGCCGTCCATGGCCGGTCCGGACCCGGGTCGAGGACAGCGGTGGCGAGTCCCCGACGCGCGCAGGCGCCCGCCACCGCCAACCCCGCGGGTCCGGCACCCACCACCAGAACGTCCATCGCGTCCATCGTGCCTGCTGTGCGGGTGGATCGGCATCCGGGTGGGTATCCCTCGCCCCATGGCTGACAAGAAACCCAGTCCGATCGTCATCTTCGCCCCCCTGCCCGTTCTCACCGTCACGGTCGAGGATCGTTCCGGGGAGGCCGACATCCATGTGCACGCCGGCGGCCAGGGAGTCTGGCAGTCCCGGATGGTGTCGTCGCTCGGCGTGCCGGTCGTGCTGTGCTCGGCGCTCGGCGGCGAGACCGGCGACGTGCTCGGCCATCTGCTGCCGGCCGACGGGGTGACCGTGCAGACCGTCCCGGTCAGCGCACGCAACGGTTCCTACGTGCACGACCGCCGCTCGGGCAGCCGCGAGATCATCGCCGAGGCCGACGGAAGCCCGCTGGACCGTCACGAACTCGACTCCCTCTACGAGCTCACCCTGACCGAAGGTCTCACCCACGGTCGGGTCCTGCTGTCCGGACCGCAGGAGGATGACGTCATCCCCGCGGACCTCTACCGGCGGCTGTCGACCGACCTGAGCGCCAACGGCTGCAAGGTGGCCGCCGACCTGTCGGGTGAGCGCCTCAAGGCGGTGCTCGAAGGCAAGCCGGACCTGATCAAGGTCAGCCACGAGGAGCTTCTCGACGACGGTCGCGCGAAATCCGAGGATGCCGCCGACCTCGTCAAGGCGATGCACTCCATGCGCGACGACGGCGCGGGAACGATCGTGGTGTCGCGGTCCGGTTCCGCGCCGGCACTGGCTCTGCTCGACGACGGCGACGTCCTGGAGGTCTGTATGCCGACCCTGGAGCCGGCCGATCCCGCCGGCGCCGGGGACTCGATGACCGCGGGCATGGTCTCCGCCCTGGCGCTGGGCCGGTCGCTGCGGGAGGCGTTGCAGATCGGCGCGGCGTGCGGTGCGCTCAACGTGGTGCGGCACGGGCTGGGCACCGGCGGCGCCCGGGCCGTCGAGACGCTCGCTGAGCGGGTCGAACTCAAAGAGTGGAAGAAGTGACCGTGCCCCTCGCACTGATCACCAACGACGACGGCATCGACTCCGTGGGCCTGCACGTGTTGGCAGGCGCGGCGATCAAGGCCGGTCTGGACGTCATCGTCGCCGCGCCCGCTGAACAGGCCAGCGGCGCCAGCGCGGCGCTGAGCGCGGTCCGACAGGACGGCCGCACCGTCGTCGAGCGACGAGAGCTGCCGGAGCTCGACGTCGAGGCATGGGCCGTGCAGGCCCAGCCGGGACACATCGTCGCCGCGGCGCTCAACGGATGGTTCGATCCGCGGCCCGACCTGGTGCTTTCGGGAATCAACCACGGCGCCAACGTCGGTCGGGCGATCCTGCATTCCGGGACCGTCGGCGCCGCGCTCACCGCCAAGATCAGTGACACCCGTGCGCTGGCGGTCTCGTTGAACGTCGCGTTGCATCCCACCGGCGAGCGGTACTGGGAGACGGCCGCCGGCCTCATCGCGCCGGTGCTCGACCTGTTGCTCGAGGCGCCGGACGGGACCGTGCTGTCACTCAACGTGCCCGACCGCCCCGCCGACGAGGTGGGTCCGATCCGGCCCGCGCGGCTGGCGCCGGGCGGGGCGGTGCAGACGAAGGTCGAAGAGGTCCGCGACGGCGGCGTGCGCCTGACCGAGGTCGAGGTGCCCGACAAACCGGACGCGGACACCGACAGCGCGCTGCTCGACGCCGGGCATCCGACACTCACGGAACTGCGGTCGGTTGAAGCCGACGACGGAGACCTCGTGCACCGCTGGCTGGAGGGACGCTTCTAGCCAGATCAGCCGGTGAAGCCCTCGCCCGACGTCGACCGGTCGTGGTGGGTGTAGGTCAGGGGGATCTGCCGGCCGGCGGCGACCTTGTTCAGCATCGCGATCCGCTCGCGCGCGGCGGCGCCGGTCTTCTTCCTGCGCTCGCGGATCGGATTCGAGAACGGCAGCCGGTCGGCGACGATGGCGAGGCGGACGTTGAGCTTGGTGAATCGAGCGAAATGCCGTACCCGGCGCTCGAAGTTGAAGCCCTTCGCGAAACGGGTGTCTGCCACCATGGCGTCGATCTGCTCGTAGCCGAACACGACACCGGCCGACGCCATCGCGATGGTCGCGGTGATCTGGTCGGCGTAGCGGGACACCACGCTTCGCACCCAGTCCGGAAGGGCATCGGTCAGCACCTCGAGATGCTCCCGGCTGGCGATGGCATCGACGAGTTCGGCCCGCCACGGCGACGGATTGCCGCCTCTGGCAAGGACGTAGTTCAGCGACTTGATCAGCTCGACACCGTCGGGCGAGCGCAGCTGCTGCGGCGCCCCCCACAGCTGGCCGGAGTACGACGAGTATTCCGCGAGATCTTCGAGCTGCTGCCCCGTCAGCTTGCGGCCGAAGGCGTGGTCGACGAGACGTCCGAGCAGCATGCCGCTGCCGAACCCGAGCAGCGACGTCACCGGAATGGGCTCGCCGAACTTCAGATAGAGGGCGTCGCCCCATTTGCGCCTCAGGCCGCGGCTGGCCAACGAGTGCATCAACCGCACTCGCACCACATCCTGGAAGGCCTCCGACTGCCGGTCGAAGATATCGGGCAGCGTGAATTCGGCGAAAACCCGGGCGGTTTCGATGTTGCGGCGCGGACCGTCGTCGGCGAACCGTCCGGTGGCGCCCGTGGCAGCGGAGATGTCACCGGTCATCGCGGTCTCGTACAGCGCCCAGCCGCGGATGATCGTGGTGGCGGCCATCGTGCTCGACATGGCCAGCATCCGTCCGCGTTCGGCGCCGACGAGATCGAACTCGCCGGCCAACCCGTCCAGATGCGCGAACAGGTCGACGAATTCCTGGGGCGGATCGTCGAGGGTGTCGATGCCCCGGGTCAGCGCCTGTTCGAACAGCGCGCGGCCCGTCTCGTGGCCGATGCGCTCGAACGCGTCGACGACGCCGATCATCAGTTCGTCGCGCTGCCAGAAGTAATCGTCGCGAAGACGGGTCAGCTCGCTGGGCTCGACTTCTTTGTCGATGTCGATCCACTCACCGAACATGACCTCCCGCATGTGCCGCCATTGCGGGGCGAAGTGGTCGCGGCCCGGCGGGATGGGCCGCAGCGGCCGGTCGGGATGGTCCCGCCGATTGAAATCGACGTCCTCGAGGAGGATCTCGGGGCGCTCACCGGTCACCGTCATGGTCCCGAAGGTATCGCACGACGACCATTATGTGAATCGTCATTCACGGATGTGGGCATCGAAATTTGTCGGGTGGAGATCTGCAGACGAAGATCGCCGGGTTGCGGGCGGCGCTCGACGAGGTTGCCGCGAACGATGGCAGGAAATAGGTGCCCGAAGTGTCGTCCGGGTGGTGTAAGATCGAACACGTGTTCGAAGGTTGGTCTGATTTGCGGGTCCTGTCGGGGGTGCAGGGCTCGTATCGTCAGATCGCGGCGGCGATGGCCGCGTCGCTGGCTGGCATCGCCGAACTTCTGGACCGACGGACGGCCGAGGAACTGGACGCCGCACTGCATGTGCGCTCGGTGATCACGGCGTTCGATCGCACCGCGGTCGAGGTGGGGGCGGCGCTGGCACTTCCCTCGCCGAAAGCACGCGAGCTGGTGCGTCAGGCCGACGCGCTGCACACCCGCTTGCCCGGTTTGGGGGCGCTGTTGGCCGCGGGCGAGGTCGACTACGACACCGTGGCGATGGTGCTCGACCGCACCGATCTGGTGCACGAGGACGTCATGCCGCAGTTGGAAGCGGCGCTTCTCGAGCGCGTGCGGGGGTGGGCGTGTTTCTCCCGCAAGCAACTTCGTGACGCGGTGGATGCCCTGGTCAAGGAAGTGGACGCCGACGCGGTCAAGCAGCGCCGCACCCGCGCCTACGATCAGCGACGGGTGTCGGTGGCCGCCGGAGCGGACGGTATGGCGGTGGTGCGCGGGACCATGTCGGCCGAGGCCGGGGCAGCGCTCGATACCAGACTGACTGCGATCGCCAAGAAAGTGTGTGCCTGCGATCCGCGAAGCCTCGTCCAGCGTCGCGCCGATGCGTTCAAGGCACTGACTCTCGGAGAACCGTTCGGATGCATGTGCGGCCGCAACGACTGCCCGGACGCCGTGGCTGCAACTCCCGTGGCTGCAACTCCCGCGGCCCCGCCCCAGCAGTCGCTGCCGATGGGCCGGCAGGTGGTGCTGAACGTGATCGCCTCGGCCGAGACGGTGACCGGGCTCGGCAATGCTGCGGGCTATCTGCTGGGGTATGGCGTCATCGACGCCGAGCTGGTTCGTGAGCTGGCCCGCGACGCCACCCGCCGGCTGGTCGAGGCGCCCCGGTTCGAAGAGCGTCAGGCCCTGACCTACCGACCGTCGGATGCGCTGGCGCGCTTCATCCGTGCCCGCGATCTGACGTGCCGGTTCCCCGGATGCACCGTCCCCGCGACGCGCTGCGACATCGACCACACCACCCCGTTCGACCACGAGGATCCCGCCGCCGGGGGGTGGACGGTGCCGTGGAATCTGGCCTGCTACTGCCGGGAACACCACCGCCACAAGACTTTCGACACCGGCTGGCGTGATCAACAGCTGGTCGACGGCACCATCATCTGGACGGCGCCGACCGGGCACGAATACCGCACCGTCCCTGCGGGAGTGGGACTGTTCCCCGGGTTGGGTCGCGCCCGTAACAGCGCCGAGCGGCGGCGGGTAGCCGCTGCCCGGCAGCGTCTGCACCGCCACCGCGACGCGAGCACATACAACAGGTACCGTAATCAACAGGCCCGGGATGAGGTCCGGAACCGACGCTGGCGCAACGGTTTCCGTGGACGCTATCTCCTCTTCAAAGGAGAGTTCGCCCACAACGCGCCCAGCCGGAGTCCGTTCGGCCGCTTCGTCAACGACCCGTTCGAACCTGAATCCCTACCACCCGACTGGCATCCGCCACCGCAGGATCGCGCCGATCCCGATGAACCCCCACCGTTCTGAACCTCAGATCTGGGATGCGGCTTCGAGTTCGGCGAGCGCATCGCCGGTGTACACCGCAAGTCGCTGCAGATGCGGCAGGCGGTCACGGCAGCCGACGAACCCGAGGTTCATGGTGTCCGCATAGCTCTGCAGGGTGCGCCACGGATCTACAGCATCGCGACGAGCTGCTCGGCCGTCGCCTTGACCGTCGCCGCCGACGCGCCGCCTTTGCGGAGCGCCTCCATTCCCCGCAGTACCGCCAGAATCAGGGCGGCCAACGCCTTGGCGTCGGTGCTGGACGGGATGTCGCCGTCGGCCTGCGCGGCGCTGATCGTAGCGGTCAATTCCCGAAGCCAAGCGTCCAGGGTGCGCTTGACGTGCCTGGCCACCTCCGGATCGGTCGACGACAGTTCGGCGGCACTCTTGGCCAAAAGGCAGCCGCGCAGATCGTCGTCGGACACCACATCCGCTGCTCTGCCCCGGACATGTGCGACCAAACGGTCATAGGCCGAGAGATCCTGCTCGCGCAGCTCGGCGCGGATGCCGGCGATCGCCTCGGTGCAGTACTGCTCGAGCCCGCGCAGAAACATGCTGTGCTTATCGCCGAACGCCTTGTAGAGGCTGCCGCGACCCAAACCCGTAGCGGCGCTGAGGTCGTCGATACTCGTCGCCGCGTATCCCTGGGACCAGAACAGATCGCGGCCGGCTTCGATGACCTCGTCTTCGTCGAAGGTCCGGGGGCGTGCCATGACGTCGAGCGTACCCGTTAGTGACACTTCAGTACACAATGTTGCCGATCCTCTTGTTCTGTACTAAACAGTACATAACAGGCCTCCCTGCATCTACTTCCAGAGGAGAAGCTCATGAGTTCAACGATTGTGGCCCCGAGCGTCGACGCCACACCCATCCAGGACCTTGCGGGAAAGACCGCCATCATCACCGGAGGCAGCAAGGGCATCGGCGCGGCCACGGTCGCCCGGTTCGTCCGCGGCGGCGCGCGCGTGGTCACGTCGGGTCGCTCGACGCCGGGCCCGCTGCCCGACGGGGTGGAATACGTGGTCGCCGACGTCGCCACCGTCGACGGGGTCGAGCATCTCGCCCGACGCGCTCAGCAGATCCTGGGTGACATCGACATCGTCGTCAACAACGCCGGCGCCACCACCCTGAGCCTGGGCGGCGTTCTCGGCATCACAGACGCCGACTGGCGCAAGGACCTCGACATCAACTTCCTTGCCGCCGTGAGGCTGAACGCTGCACTGCTGCCCGCGATGTACACCCGCGGCGCCGGCTCGATCGTCAACGTGTCCTCGACGGTGATCCTGAGCCCGCCCGCGCCGATGCTGCACTACGCCACCGCCAAGGCGGCCCTGGCCACCTACACAACGGGTCTGGCAGCAGAGGCCGGGCCGCGTGGCGTGCGGGTGAACACTGTGACCCCCGGAAACGTGACGTCACCTGGTGCTGACGCCATTCGGCAGGCGATCGTCGACAGTGGAGGCGCCGACGCACCGGCGGCGGGTGGCACACCGATCCCGCTGGGCCGCAAGGGCGAAGCGTCCGACATCGCCGAGGCGATCGCCTTCCTCGTCTCCGACAGGGCCGCCTGGATCACCGCGACCAACCTCGTCATCGACGGCGGCCAGATCCAGGCGGGCTGACCACGCGGGCGAAGGCGTCGGTCATCCTCGACGGCATCGTCGACAGCGTCGCGGACTGCTCGTCCTCGACAGCGGTGAGCGCGTGCACCTCATCCTCGGTCAGCTGATCGGCGACCTGGGCCGCCGAGAGGTTGTCCCGCAGGTGTGCAACGGATTTCGTCCCCGGTATCGGGACGATGACCGGGGACCGCCGGAGCAGCCACGCGAGGGCGATCGTCGACATCGGGACGCCCAGGCGCTCGCCGGGACGGCGCAGCTCGTCGTCATCGCCGAGTCCACCGGTGGCCAGCGGGAAGTACGGGACGAACGCGATGCCGTCGCGCTCACAGGCCGCCAACACTTCGACACCGCTGCGGTCGATCAGGTTGAAGCGGTTCTGGACCGCGGCGATCGTTGTGATCTGTTGTGCGCGTTCGAGTGCCGCGGGCGAGGCACCAGAGAGCCCGATGTGGCGGATCTTGCCCTGGTCGCGCAGTTCGACGAGTGCGCCCAGTGATTCTTCCAACGGGACCTCACCGGGCCCCTCCCCCACTCCGCGGATGTCTCCGGCCAGGCGGAGGTACGTCAGGGCACTGGCGTCGGCGCGCATGTCGAGCAGCGCTTCCTCCACCTGGGTGCGCAGGATCTCCGGCCGGCTGTCCTGCAGCCACTCACCGGCAGGACCGCGGACAGCGCCGACCTTGTTGCCGATCACGAGGTCGTCGGCCGGCGTGCCCAGCGCCCGTCCGATGATCTGGTTGACCGTGCGGGGCCCGTAGGCGTTGGCGGTGTCGAAGAACCGGACGCCGTGGTCGACGGCTCGGCGCAGGACGTCGACCGCGTTGTCGACGTCGTCGGGAAGCCCGAGGACGCCGGGGCCGGCCAGTTGCATGGCGCCGTAGCCCATCCGGGGCACCGGGAGTTCGCCACCCAGGGTGAGTGTGGTCTGGATTGCCGTCGTCATCGGTTTCCTTTCTTTCGGGTCCGGCGAGGGGCGGCAGGCGTGTCGAGGTGCTCGGCGACGGTGCGCAGCCATTGACGCAGCAGTCCCTCCTCGGCTGGAGTGAACAGCGCCGGCATCGTGCCGAGGCCGGCGAGAACTTGCCGTGCCGCCTGGGCCGGGTCGTCGTGGCGCACGGGACTTCCGGTCAGTTCAGTGATCAGTGCATGCCGTATGGCCTGCGCGACGGCACTGGTGGCGTCGCCGCCGCTGTGGATCAGCTGGGTGACACACCCGAATGCCATGCCCGTCGTCACCGAGACGGCGTCGTCGACGTCGATCCGCAGTAGGCCCTCATCGGCGAGGAGTTGCAGCCGGCGACGCAACTCGGTCTCGGCGATGTCCCGCGCCGAGGAGCGACGCTCCTCCGCCTGGCCGAACATCAGCCGGTACAGAACAGGGTTCTGCACACCGAACTCGATGTGCATGTCCCAGCCGGCGGCGAAATCGGCCACCGGGTCGCCGCTGTCGGGCACTGCCCGCTTGCGCTCCAGGTAGTCGGAGAACGCCTCGGTGACAACGGCTTCGAGAAGTCCTTCCTTGGTGCCGAAGTGGTGATACAGCGTCGGAGCCGCAACACCCGCGGCTTCGTAGAGCTCACGGGTGCTCGGTTCCCGGTCGGCCTGCTCGGTGAGCAACGCGAGCCCGGCATCGATGAGGCGGCGGCGTCCCGAGTCCATGTATATCGACGATACATGGAAGGGACTCCTAAGGCTATCTGCGGTACAGCTACGTAACGCGGCGGCCCACCGACGCGTAGTCGGCTACTCGTGACGCGGCGTCGCTCCGGCGGTTGTGTGGAGATGTTCTGTTTCGCACACACCTCAAGGACACGCCATGCTTCTCCCTCCCGTCGTGCAGGGCCCGATCAACACCCTCGCGACCACTGTGACCGTCCTCGGCGCCGTCGACGGCGCCACCGTCCAGGTGTTCAGTAACGGCGCACCCATCGGACTTCCCACTGTCGCCAGCGGATTGGCGACTGAAGTGGACCTCGGCGGCGCCACTCTGGGTGCCGGCCAGAAAATCACGGCGACCCAAGCCAAGAACGGGCAGACAAGCAGTTCCACTGCTCTGCCCGAAACCGTCGGCGCAGGACCGAGTCCGACGACAGGACTTCCAGCCGTGGCCTTCCTGTCGAAAGTGCATCCCTGCGTCGACTGGGTGATTGTCGGCGGCTGCATCGCCGGGGCCACAGTCGAGGTGATCCACGCAGGACACCGGGTCGGCGAAGCCGTTGCCCGGGGACCTCAGGTCTCGGTCCGTGTCCACTTCCCGTCGACACCCAGCGCCGGCGACGTCCTGCACGCCGCCCAAGAGGTCGCGATGCCGGACGGCACCATGGTGCGCGGCCCACAGACACCGTCGCTGCCCATCGCAGACGGGCCGAAGCACGACGTCATGGCACCCACCCTGCAGCCTCCGTTCGAGTGCGACATGGCAGTCCTGGTCTCGGGACTGCTCGACGGGGCGAGCCTGTCCGTTCGCCACGACGGCGACGATCTCGGTGGATATCCATTCGTCGGGAACACCGTGTGGGCCAACCTCCTTCGACCCGTCCGCCAGGGCGAAGAACTCTCCGCGCAGCAGGCGCTCGAAAACTGCGGCAATGCCAGTGGGTTCGGTCCCCAGGTCGGGGTGAACCCGACCGCGACCCTTCCGACCCCCACCATCCAGGGGCCGATCTGCCCGAACGCCGCCGTCGTCCAAGTGGGCAATCTGCGTCCGGGCGCCACCGTGACGATCGTCGGGATGACCAAGAACAGTACCGGCGGCTCCGCGTCGGCGCAGCTCGGTCAGGCCAGAGCCTGGGCACCCGTCTGCAATCTGCAGCTACCTCCCGACTGGGCCCAGCACCCTCAGCTGGTCGCCAACCCGGGCAGACTGTATATCACGGTTAGCCAACAGAATTGCGACAGCGGAAGTGGCACAGCCGAACACCCCGTCGAACCACTGCCCGGCATCGTCGAACAGCCGGGACTGACCTCGCCCACCGAATGCGCTCGGCTCGTCGCCGCCCATTCACTGACCCCGGGCGCCGTCGTCGTCGTCGTTTCGGACCAGGCCGACGCACCGGTCCTGAGCACGCCGATGTTCGCCAGCGCGACCACTGCGGCGATTCCGTTGTACCGCACGCTCCGTGCCGGTGAGTTCATCAAGATCGTGCAGTCGGGCTGCAACGCTGCCGGCGAGTCACCCGCTACCGAAGTACAGGAGTTCCATGCGTTGCCGGAGCCCAGAGTGGTCGGTCCGGTCCGCATTCCGCACGGCGGCGTGAACCTGGCCGACCTCCTCGTCGGGTCCCGGGTCCACCTCTTTGTCCGAAACGCGCTCGCCGCCAGTTTCGACGCGACTGACGAGAAGATGTTCGTGCCGATGCCCGGGCTACCCCTCGAAGCGGCCATCACGGCCCGACAGGCAATGTGCACCAAGATCTCCGAAGAAGGCAACTCAGAACTGACCGAGCTCGGCCGCCTGACCGTCCGGCACCTCCCCCCAGCGGCCACCCGAACCAAACCGTCGGTCGTGACGGTCTCGGCCGGCGACGCCGACACTGGCAACACGGTGGCCGGCCAGGTCAAGATCGGTGCGGCGATCGTGGGCTCCACAGGTCAGCCCTTCACGTTCACCTTTCCCTCCGGTGCTGTGCTCCCGTCGGTCGTGGTGGCCAAGGACTATGCGTCTGAACCCATCACCTGGGATCTCGTCACCCCGCCACCACCGCCGACGCCGATGCTGCGGCTCAGCCTCGTCAACCAGGCGCCGGCGTATTTCACGATCACCGGCGTGCAGTGGGAGATCTACAAGCAACAACTCGACGGCACGCTCAGTCCGGTGGCCACACCCACCGGACTCGCGCCGGCGCTGACGCTGCCGAGCACCGGCAACCACCACATCTGGGCCGGTGTGGCCGTGACCGATCTCGTCAACGGCACCGACGTGCTCGCCGACTTCCGCGGCAACGCCGTGATCGACGGGGTCAGTCGACTGGTGTTCTCGTGGAACAACACCGACCGCGTCCAGCAATTCCGGCTCTTCGCCGAGACGCAGACGATCTGGGCCGGCGGTGGCGCCTACACCCACATCTATCCCGTGGTCGCTCCGTTGTGACTCACCCGGCCACTACAGTGGTGTCCGTGGCGAAGCGGAAATGGAGCGAACTGTCCCCGGTACAGCAGAAGGCGATCACCGTCGCCGGTGTCGTCGAAGTGGTGGCAACCACGGCAATGCTGATCGACCTCGCGCGGCGTCCGGCGTCGCAGATTCGCGGCTCGAAGGCGCTGTGGCGGGCACTGTCCGTCGTCCAGCCGGTCGGCCCGCTCGCCTACTTCACGGTCGGAAGGGTGGACGGCCCGTACCGCTGATCATCAGGTGCCCGTCAGCGGTGCGTTCGACGAGGCGGGCGGGCGCCTCGGTGTCGTCGATCCCGAGGCGTATCTGTGAACCGGTCGGCCTCATATGTTCCGGTGCGTCGTAAACCGTGCCCTGCCAATGGAAGTACCCGTCGAAAGGGTTGACCGAGCCCTTCAGCCGCACCCGGACGGCATGTCGCACCTCGTGGATGATCAGGCACGCCGGTCCCGCGTAGATTCCGTCCTCGTCCACGGTGCTCACAGGAAGTGGTTCCGCTTCCACATCCGGCGGGCCACCGGCCCCATCAGACGGGCTTCCTCCAGGAACTGCGCCAGCGATGCGAAGCCGAACGTCAGCATCCCGTGAAAGTGCTTGTTAGCGCGTGCTTGTCGCTGTGCCTCTGCGCCGTCGAGCCCGACCCGCTGGTACAGGCCGCGCCGGGTGAAGTTCTTCAGATACAGCGCGGCCCCGAGTCCGTGCAGGTTGGACAGGGTCCACCGGGTACGTGACGGCAGCCGCCCGACGTCGCGACGGATGCCGTCACGTGCGAACTGGATGTGGCGCGCCTCCTCGGTGACGTGGATACGCATCAGGCGATGCACCAGCGGTTGCACGTTCTCGCCGTCTTCAAGGATCCTGCGTTGCAGCGCATCGAAGATCTCTTCGCCGACCAGTGCCGCGATCCAGAGCATCGGGCCGCGGAAGAGGAAGGGCATCGCGTTGACCAGGCGGGCATGGCGCCCCTTCGGCCAGAATGGCTCGACGCCGATGCGCCGTATTGCCTTGCCGAACATGAGCATGTGGCGAGCTTCGTCGCCGAGTTCGGTCAGCTCGTAGAACGTGCTGTTCGACGTCGGCGAGGAGTAGATCATGCCGCGCAGCAGCGACTGGTTGAGCATGTTCTCGAACCAGATACCCATCGACAGATAGTTCGCGAGTTCGTGGCGCGACAGGTCGATGCGCTGCTGCGGGCTCATCTGCTCCCACAGGTCCGTCCCGTACAGCGAGGACATCTGCGGCGGCAGGAAGAACTTGTCGTCGGCCAGCGGGGCTTCCCAATCGATGTCGACGACGGGCTCGTAGGACTTCTTGGCGGCACCCTTGAGCAGTCGCAGCGCGACGTCGTCTTTGTCGCGGGTGATCGCGGAGGGCGCGGGCATTGTGGTCACGCCGTCCATTTTGTGTGACCGTACGGGTCAAAGTCTCGCCCCGAGCGGCTAGATCTGGTGGCACCTGATTGACCGTTTCGGACAGTCCGGTCAATTCTGACCCTAGGATCTCGGTATGCCGGAACCTGCGACGGGGGCCCCCAGGATCGTCGACCTGCCCCGGGAGACGCTGGAGGCGATGCGCGCGGGACTGCCCGCCCTCGTCGACCGCATGGTGGAGGCGGTCATCGCCGAGGTGCCGTTGCTGGCTCAGGCAGCCCAGGAGTCGTGGCGGCCGGTCATCGACACCTCGGCACAACTGCTGCTGGGCTCGTTGATCGACGAGCTGGGCACATCGACAGGACCTCCGACGGCGGTGCCGATGCAGGAGGTGCTCGACATCGCTCACCGGTTCGGCCGGCGCGAGGCGCGAAACGGCCGGCCCGCGGAAGTCCAACTGGCGGCCTATCGCGTTGGTGCACGCGAACTTTGGCGTGACTGGAGTGCGTTGGCCGCACAAGGCGGGGTGGACCGCGACCAGGTGAGCGCCTTTGCCGAGATGTTCTTCGCCTACCTCGACCTGATTTCGGCCGCCGGCGTGGCCGGTCACGCCCAGGAACAATCCCGGTCGGGTCTGGACCGTGAGCGCCGGCGTGAGCGACTGGTTCGGATGTTGTTGAGCGACACCGCGTCCGACGAGCTCGACCTGGCGGCCGAGTACGCGACGTGGGCGACACCTCGCACCCTGACCGCGGTCGCGATGCCGACCCGGCAGGAGCGGGGTGCCACGGCGATCACCTCGGACCCGCGCACACTCCGCGTTCCCGACGACGCGGTCGACTCCCGCATCGGGATGCATGTCGTGTTGGTCTGCGATGTCGGCGGCTCGGCGCGCGCATCGTTCGTCGCCTCACTCGCCGGCACGGGTGCCGTTGTCGGACCGGCCCGGTCGTGGACGGACGCGCAGTCCTCGGTCCGGCGGGTATTGCGGGCCATGTGCTTCCGAAGGCCCGACGGCGGCGATGTGCTGGACACCGAGGAGATCCTTCCGGAGCTCGTGGTCGGCGCCGACGCGGACGCACTGGCCGATCTGCGGGCCCGTGCGCTCGCGCCCCTGGCGGACTTTCCGGAGGCGTCGCGCGACCGACTCACCGAGACGTTGCGGTCGTGTTTGCTGCACCAGGGCCGCCGCGACGACATCGCCGCCGATCTGTTCGTGTCCCCGTCGACGATCCGCTACCGGCTGCGTCAGCTGCGAGATGCCTACGGCGACAGGCTGCGGGACCCGCGCACCATCGCAGAACTGACCGTTGCGCTGGCGATCGGTACGTCTTCGTAGTCCTTCCCCTCTGTACGCCGAGCCTCTGTCCGCCGATTCTCAGACGCCACCGCGTCCGGTTCGGTTTCATGTCAGCAGGAGGTTCGCATGACAGATGTCGCAGCAGGTTCAGGGTGGCCGGCACTCCGGGTGGACGACTGGGAACCGACGCGCAGGTCGTTGCACATGTGGACCCAGATCGTGGGTAAGGTGCGGCTGGCTCACGCTCCGATGGTCAATCACTGGTGGCAGGTTCCGCTCTACGTCTCTCCACGCGGATTGTCGACGTCGGCGATCCCCGTGGGCACCGGTTCGTTCGACGTGGAGTTCGACTTCGTCGACCATGTGCTCTCGGTACGGGTCAGCGATGGCGGTGCCGACACCATCGACCTCCGTGACGTTTCGGTCGCGCAGTTGCATGCAGCCCTGCTGGACAGTCTCGGCGCGCTCGGCATCGACACGTCAATATCGAAGGGACCGAACGAGGTAGAGCCCGCGATACCGTTCGTCGACGACAACCATGCCGGCTACGAGCCCGAGGCTGCCCAGTTGTTCTGGCGGCAGCTGATCCAGGCCGACCGCGTGATGGGACAGTTCCGCGCCAGGTTCGTCGGCAAGGTCAGCCCGGTGCACTTCTTCTGGGGCTCGTTCGACATGGCCTGCACCCGCTTCTCCGGTCGCCCCGCTCCCCCGCACCCGGGGGGCGCGCCGAACTGCGGTGACTGGGTGATGGAAGAGGGATACTCGCACGAGCTGAGCAGTTGCGGATTCTGGCCCGGCGGCGGCGCGGAGGGGGCGTTCTACTCGTACGCCTATCCCGAACCCGATGGATTCGCCGACGCGGCGGGCTGCCCCGAGGGAGCGTTCTACGACAACGGGTTCCGGCAGTACCTGCTGCCCTACGAGGTGGCACGCCAAGCCGCGGATCCCGACGCGCTGGTCCTCGACTTCCTGGAGTTCAGTTACGGCGCGGCCGCCGACCTGATGGGGTGGGATCGGCGCGCACTCGAAACCGATCCTCAACGCTGGGCTCACAAATCCCGACTCAGCTGAGCACAGCGCCATCGTCGCTCCACAGCAGGCCCTGATAGCGTTCGCACACCTTCGCCCCCGAGACAGGGAGTCTGTATGAGCGAGCCACCGGACATCGCACCACCCGGTTGGCTGGCGGCGGCGATACAGACCTATCTGCGGGTCTACCACCGCCACGAGATCCAGATCGACGCTCCGGTTCCCGACCAGCCTGCGCTCTTCGTGTGCAATCACGGCTTCGGCGGCGTCATCGACCTCAACGTCGCGGCGTTCGTCGCGGCACGGCAGGCCGCGGGTGTCACACGGCCCACCACCGCCATGGTGCATCAGATCGCATGGACGCTCGGGGTCGGACCGCTCGTCGAACGATTCGGCGGTACCCCGGGCAGTCGGGAAGCGGCCGGCGCAGCATTCGAAGCCGGCCACAACGTCCTCGTCTTCCCGGGTGGCGATGTCGATGCCGGCAAGTCGTGGCGCGATCGGAACAGAATCACGTTCCACGGCTCCGGTTTCGCCCGCCTCGCCAAAGCCCACCGCGTTCCCATCGTGCCGGTGGTGACGGCCGGAGCAGGTGAGTCCCTGGTGGTGCTCAGCAACGGACAGACCCTCGCCAGGACCCTGCAGCTGCCGAAATTCCTACGTGTCAAGGCACTTCCGGTCACCCTGTCTGTTCCGTGGGGTTTGAACGTGGGCGTGGTCGGCCTGGCGCCTTATCTACCGATGCCCACCAAACTGGTTACGGCGGTGATGCCTGCGATGCTTCCCGAGGCCGATGAATCCGCTGACGACTTCGCACACCGCGTTCACGGAGTCATGCAGGCTCGACTCGACGCGTTGACCGCGCGCCGCACACCGCTGCTCGGGTGACCTCATGTCGCGGGAATGAGCTTCACCGGGAGATGCTCGTGGCGGCGGATGATGTTGTTGACCGCCCACGTCGGTTCGGCAACGATCTCGATGCGGTCGATACGTTCGATGAGTGCCTGCAGCATGGCGGTGGTCTCCAGCCGCGCCAGCCCCTGGCCGGCGCAGGCGTGTGCGCCGCTGCCGAATCCGACGTGGCGTCCGGCGTTGTTGCGAATATCGAAGACGTCGGGGGCGTCCCACTCCCGCTCGTCACGGTTGGCGGACGCGTACAGCACCAGCACACGCGCACCCGCGGGAAGATGCGTACCGTCGATCGTGCTCTCGTGCAGTATCTTTCGCGTGAACCCTCGCAGTGGTGACTCGAACCGCACGATCTCGTTGACGGCGTTGGGCAGCAGGCTGGGCTCCTCCTTGAGCAGCTGCCATTGGTCGGGACGGGTGGCGAACAAATACAGGGCGCTCGAGATGGCGCTGATCGTCGTGTCGAGCGACGGAGCGATGTAGTCAATGAGCAGGGGTGGGACCTCTTCGGCGGCCAGGCCGCCCTCGTCGACGGCGGTGAGCAGTTCTGCGGCCAGGCTTCCCGGCAGCACATTGCGTTCACGCACCACACGGCGGGCGAAGCGCAGCATGTGCAAGCTGCGCGGCAACGCCTTGAGGGCCTGCCAGTTCGCGGGGCCGAGAATGTCGAAGGTCGCTGCCGCCCAGTGAAGTAGGTCGCCACGCTCATCCGGGGGCCAGCCCACCAGATCGGGAACGACCGCCAGCGGAAGGGCGGTGGCCAGGTCGGCCACCGCGTCGACGGTTCCCCGGCGCACGGCATCATCGACCAGCGCGCGAGCCCGCGCGTCGACGTCGTCGCCGAGGGTGCGCAGGGCTCTCGGCATCAATCGGTGCGCCACGAGCTTGCGCCGCCGGTCATGGTCCGCCCCATCGCTGTTGAGGGTGGTGCCGCGCGACAGTCGGTTGGCCCATGGGTTGGCGGCCACCCCGTGGCCGGACAGGTACCTGCCGTCGTCGCGCAAGGTTTCCTTGCATTCGGCATAGCGAGGCACTGCGTAGAGGCGGTGCCGGGCCAGCCATACCACCGGACCCAGGTCACGCAGTGCGCGATAGTGCGGGTAGGGGTCGAGAAGAGCGGCGCGACTGTAGATGTCGCTGCGGTACACCGGTACCGCAGTGGGGTGGCGAAACACTCGGTCAGTCCTGTCCTGGGAGGGCCGCACCGGTTTGCGCCGGTGACGGTTTCGGCACGAACAGTGGGACGGCCCGACACACTGCGGTGACGTCGCGTCCCGCGGTCAGCACGGTGCCGTCGGGCCTGACCACCGCCGCGGTGACGTGTTGGCTGTCGAGCCACCGAGCCAGCACCGATCCCGCTTCGACGAGCACCGTCTGCGCGCCGCGGGCTGTGACGACGTCCTGCTGTGACGGGGTCAGCGCCTTGGTGGTGATCACGCCGAACCGCAGACCCACTTCGTCGTCGAGACGAACGCCGCTGTCAAGCACTGCGTTGGGGCACAGGTGACCGGCGATGCCACGTGTGCGCAGGGAGCGCCGGACAAGCGTGGAGGACCGCAGCGGCGGCGTCTGCGAATCGGTGACCTTGGTGTGCAGGCCCGGCACCGCATGCAGGTGCGGCAGAACCACTGCCCGCGCGGCCACTCCGACGCGGCCGCCGGAGGTCATAGCGCGTCCGATGTTGAGCGCCAACGAGATCATGTGACGCGCGTGCGGACGGCGCTCGGCTTCGTAGCTGACGAGGGCGGCTGGGAGCAGATCACCCCTGCATACGCCGGCAACCTTCCAGGCCAGGTTCATTGCATCGCGTAGTCCGGCGCCCATGCCCTGACCGATGAACGGCGGGGTCAGGTGGGCGGCATCCCCGAGCAGGAAGATGTTGCCACGGCGCCAGCGGTCGGCGATCTGGGCACGAAAGGTGTACTCGGCGACGCGGATCACTCGCAGGTCAGCGTCGTCGACATGCCGTGTCCACGGGGTGATCAACGGGCGCAGCGAGGACAGGGTGGCGTAGTCGTCAGCCGATTCGTGCTCGTGGAGGCGAAACTCCCACCGGTACCGGTTGGCGCCGATCCGCATGTAGGTTCCGGCGCGCTCACTGTCACAGACCTGGTGGACGCCCTCCCACTGGTTCAGGTCGGCGTCGGTGGCGATGTCGACCACCAGCCAGCGCTGACCGAAGTTCAGGTCACGCATCGTGGCACCGATCGCCGCGCGCACCATGCTGTTGGCGCCGTCGCAGCCGAACACGAAGTCGGCGGTGATAACAGACTCCTCGCCGTTCGAGCCATCGCGTACCCGTAGACGCTGCGGATGACCGGCACCGTGGCAGGTGACATCGAGGACCTCGACGTCACCCCGAAACTGGGCCTGCGGGTACCGGCGAATATTTCGCCGCAGCAGTTTTTCGAGTTCGGGTTGATCGAACATGCTCGCGGCCGGAAAGCCGTTGCGCGTCAGCCGCTCGTCACGCCGAAACTCGGCCAGCACGGTCAGCTCTCGATCGACCAGCCTTAGGCCACGGGCCGGGCGGGAGATGCCGGCGAACTCCTCGGCGACGCCGAGCCGGGCCAGGATCCGATACACCTCATCGTCGAGGTGAACCGCGCGCGGCTGCGGGTACACCTGCGGCCACCGGTCCAGAACCACGCTGTCGACACCCTGCTGAGCGAGCAGCGTAGCGGCGGCCACACCGGTGGGCCCACCGCCGACCACTGCGACCGAAAAGTGTTCGCCGAGAACACCGTCGGCAGAAGGCGTCATTGGTGGCGGATCTCGTAGGTCACCGCGAACGACTTCACCGCCCGCTCCACAGCGGCGCGGTCGGCTGCCTGCTCGAGGGTGAGTACGACGAGGGGCGCCCCGGCGCTGACCTGACCGACGACCTGCAGTACACCCGGTTCTTCAGCGAGTGCTTCGGTCAGTGCGTGTTCGGCGGCGACGGCACGCAACGGCACCTTGTAGGGCTTACCGACGTCGGTCACGGGTATCGCGTCGATGATGGTCACCGCCTTGGGTGTTGCGGCGCGTTCGGAGATGTGTTCGGCGGCAAACGATGTCAGATCCTCACCGGTGACGGTCGCACCGTGCCGCACCGTGACGAATCCGACGGGGACTTCGCCAGAATGGACGTCGGGGCGCGCCACTGCCGCAGCGGCGGTGACGTCGGGATGGGCCAGCAGCGCATCCTCGATCACCGCTGGGTCGATGTTGTGGCCGCCGCGGATGATGAGGTCTTTGGCGCGCCCTGCCAGGTGGATGAAGCCGTCGTCATCGACACTGGCGAGATCACCGGTGTCGAGCCAGCCGTCCCGCAGAACGCCGCGACCGTCGAGCACGTATCCGCCCTCGGTGCGGGCGGTGACATAACCGGGGAAGACGGTCGGTCCGCTGATGGCCAGCGTCCCGATCTGACCGGCAGAAAGCTCCCGCCAGCTGCCGTCGTCACCAACCTCCACGACTTTGAGCTGCTGATACGGCATGCGCTGACCGACGGACCCGGAGCGCGGGTGGTCAGGGAAGCTACGGGCGCTGGCGCAGGTGGCCTCGGTGAGCCCGTACCCTTCGACCAGTTTCACGCCGGTGGCGTCGAGGAAGTCCTGGCGGACGGTGTCCGGCAGCGCCGAGGCGCCCGACACCGCGGAGGTGAGGGTGGAGATCTCGGCGTCGACGGGTATCTGTGCGAGGACCGCGTACACGGTCGGCACGGCGCTCATCGCCGCCAGGCTGTAGTGCTCCACGACCCGCCAGAAGTTCTGATACAGGCCCATGTCGCGATAGCCCAGCGGCCCTGCCCACACGACCGGTTGGCCGCGCAACAGGGGCGCCAACAGGGTGACGATCAAGGCGTTCACGTGGAACAGCGGCAGCGCGGCGAACACCACGGCGTCCTCGTCGAGGTCAGCGCTGAGAGCGACCATCCATGCGTCGGCGACTTCATTGCCGTGGGTGTGCGCGGCCAGTTTCGGCGTGCCGGTGGTGCCGCCGGTGTGAAACAGCGCAGCCAATTCCGTGGAGTCCGCCTGCCCATCGACGAGGGGTCCGGCGTCGTGGTCGGCGGCCAGGACCGAGAGATAGGCCACCGTGACGGCGGGTAGATCCGGCAGCGAGTTCGGTGCGCCGTCGGCCAGAGTAGGACGCAGCAGCAACACCGTGTCGATCAGCCCGGCATCCGCGAGGCCGGAGGCGTGTTGCACGCCGGTAGGGTCGAGTTCGGGTGCAGCGGTGATCAGCACCCGGGCTCCGGAGAGCCGGGCCAGCTCAGCGATGTGCTCGCCGGACAGCGATCCGTTGATCGGCACCGCGATACCGGCGGCCTGCGCAGCAAGGGTGGCCGTGATCAGCTCATCGCAGTTGGGGCTGATGAGCAGCACCGCGTCACGTCGACCGACCCCGCACTGCCGCAACGCCTTTGCCGCACGCGCCACATCATCGGCGAGTTCGCCGAACGTCCGGCGCGCGCTTCTCACATAGTCGGTTCCATCGGGCAGAACCGTGACCGCGGTGCGCTCGGGCCACAATCGGGCTGCGCGCAGGACGACGTCATAGGTGCACGCGGGCAGTCCGCGACGGTCCAGCGGGATCTCTTCGATGGCAACGATGTCCTGCGGGATTCGCGCGGCAGGCCACATCATGTCGGTACTCATGTGTGCCGCACCGCCAACCGCTGGGTGCCCAGGTCGAGAGATCCGTCGTCGGTGGCGACGGACGCCTCGATGACGTCGCCGTGCTGAAGGTACTTCTGATTCTTGGCCTGCCGGGCGAAGAATGCTTTCCACTTGACCGCCGGTGGCAGCAGGTTGCCGATCATCTCGATCGGCTTGGGTGGAGCGGTCAGCGCGGTCCCGGCCGGGGTTCCGGTGAGAATGAGATCGCCGGCCGCCAGGCTCTGGAAGCGTGTCAGCGCCTGAAGCGCTTGAAGGGGCCGGTAGAGCATGTCACCGTCGACGATGGAATTCTGGCGCTCCTCGCCGCTGACGCTGAGCCGCAGACGCAGATCGCCGAAGCGTGCCAGCTCGGCGGGGTCCAGTAGCACCAGAGCCGGGCCCACCGGGGTGAAGGTCGGGTACGACTTGGCCTCGTAGAACTGGGTTTGCGGCAGTTGAATGTCGCGTGCGGAGACGTCGTTGGTAATGGTCAGGCCGGCGATGTAGTCGGCCAGGTTCGTGTCGGTGATGGCGGTGCCGACAGGGATCGCGCGTCCGATCACGAGGCCGATTTCGACTTCGTAGTCCAGCAGGCCCACGTGGGGCGGCCGAAGGATCTCGCCGAAGGGGCCGGTGATGGACGCCGACGACTTCCGGAAGAAGGTCAGCGGCACCGTCTTCGGGTCCATTCCGGAATCGCGGACGTGTGATTCGAAGTTGGTCATCTGGGCGATCACCCGGCATGGGGAAGTCACCGGCGACAGCAACGTCAGTTCGTCGACCGCGACGGAAGCCTCGGAGGCCGCCGCGGTCTCGATGGCAGCACGATCGGCGAGGAGTTCGCCGGTGCTGGTGGCGGCGGTGGCGATTTCGGCAGCCCCGGTGGGGGTCTGTACCCACCAGCCATCGGTCGTGCGCAGGACGGAAGTGGTCATGAGGTCGCAACTTTCAGTAGTCCGATGAGACGGTGGAGGTCGAACTCGTTGTCCCCGCGCAGGGCGGTGAGCATCGAGGTCACCTGATGGCGTGCGGCGCGGGGGCCGGCGTCGAGAAAGTCCTTGGTGGCGGGCGGCCCCCATTGTGCGAGCCCGGACGCGGTGAACGGCGACCAACCGGGTTCGACGGTGCTGTCGAACACGTCGCCATCGGCGAAGTGTTCGACCAGGAAGCCGTCCGGGTCACGCCAGTAGTCGAAGAGCTGGCTGCCCTGGATGTGCCGTCCGATACCCCAGGACCGGACATACCCACGGTCGGAAAGGTATTCGCCTCCGGCCGCCAACGAGTCGAGACCGCCGACCTCGTAGGCGGAGTGCACGTAGCGGTTGGCCGGCCCCAGCGACAGCGCCAACGTGTGGTGGTCGGCCGGCGTGGCGCCGCGGTCGCATCGGATGAAGCTCATCGCCGGACCGCGCTCGCGCTGACCAGGGAAGAACAGGAAGTCACTGACGATCATCCCGAACGTATCGAGGTACCAGTTCAGGGTCTTGATGTAGGTATTCGACTGCAGCACAACGTGGCCGAGGCGCTTGATGCGGGCCGGGACCCGAGGCGGACGAACCGTGCCGTTGACGCGGGCCGGCGCGGGACCGGTGTTGAGCACCTGGACGGTCTGCTCCGGGTGAGCGGGAAGATCATGGGTGCCGGCGACGACCTTGACCGGGATGCCGCTCGGGTCGATCAGTTGCACAGCCACCCCGCCCAGGGACTCCGGCAGGGGAAGCACGGGCGCCCCCGCCTTGTCGGCAAGGCGCATCACGTCAATCTCATCAGCGGCACGCAGGGCGACGCCGGCGAAGCGTGTGCGCTGACCGCGTCGCAGGAGCACGCAGGGCGCTCCTGCATTGGTGCCGCGCAGATGGAGCTGTCCGGGATCGCGAAGAGCGACGCCGAATCCGAACGCCCGGGCGAAAGCCTCGGCCCGGATCAGGTCCGGCTTGTCGAATTCCAGCCAGGCTATATCGGTGACCCGGATGAGCGGGTCGCGGGCGCGGCCCGGATGCTCGCCTCGGTGGGCGCCGTGTTCGCTGTGCAAGTCCTTGTGTACGTCGGTCACCGGCGTCACGTGGCCTCCTCGACCTAGTTCTGAGGAAATCGTCACATACGCGCAAAACATCAGTCAAGTAGTTCTGACGAAATCCTCAGAACTATCGCTTTGATAATCTCTGCGTCATGGACGTGCCCGACCGCGATGGCCCCGCGTCCCGGCCCGCGAGCGTCAGCCGTCTTGAGCGCCGAAAGATGCGCACTCGTAGCGCCCTGGTCCGGGCGGCCCAAAGCTTCATCGCCCAAGGCAAGCTCGCTGTTCCGATCCTGGAGATCACCCAGGCAGCCGACGTCGGGATGGGGTCCTTTTACAACCACTTCTCCAGCAAGGAAGAGCTGTTCGAGGCGGCAGTCACCGATGCCCTCGACGACCTGGGTGCCCTACTCGACGGCTTCACCGGCTCGATCGCCGATCCTGCCGAAGCCTTCACCACGAACTATCGGCTGACCGGACGGCTGATGCGCCACCGCCCCCAGGAGGCAGCGCTGCTTCTTGCCCACGGCAGCTCGCTGATCATGTCTGACCGTGGCCTGTCCCCGCGGGCACTGCGCGACATCACCGCAGCAATCGAGCAGCGGCGTTTCACGATCTCCGACCCGGAACTCGGTCTGGCCATTGCCGGCGGCATGCTTGTCGGACTCACCACGCTGCTGCGGGAGCGACCTCAGCGCGACACCGACGCCACCGTCGACGAGGTGACCGAACGCCTCCTGCGCACGCTCGGGATGACGTCGAGACAGGCAAAAGCGCTCTGTCAGAAGCCGCTACCCGACATCTCGGCGCTGCAAGATCCGCCGGCCGAATGGCCGAGCCCCTCGAAACCTGCCGCGCCCTGACATACACACTGCGACAGCGCCGGTTCGGTCATCGTCGACGTGGTGACTGCACCCGGTTGGGCATTGCAGGCTTCCGCAGGTCACGTAATGGGTAGAGCTTTGGTGATGCACATCACGATCGACTCTGTGGGAGGAGTGACCGATGGCCAGGGAGGACGTCGACCTCGACGAGGACGCTGACCAGCAGTCGGCGGGTGAGCGCGCGCCGGCCGAGAAGATGTCGACGTTCCGCAGGCGTTGGTTCGGGTTCGGCGGTGGCCTGCTGCTGGCCGCGGTGGTGTACCTGGTGTTGCCCGCCGACCTGGCGCACCCCGCGAAGGTCACCGCCGCCGTCGCGGTCCTCATGGGCGTGTGGTGGATGACCGAGGCGATCCCGATTCCGGCCACCGCGCTGCTGCCGCTGGTGGTTTTCCCCATTCTCGTCGACGACGTGGACGTCTCCGATGTGGGCGCGTACTACGGCAGTGACATCATCTTCCTGTTCATGGGCGGATTCCTGATCGCGCTGGCGATGCAGCGGTGGAATCTGCACCGGCGTATCGCGCTGTTGACGGTGCGGGCGATGGGCACCAGCGCCACGCGGGTGATCGCCGGTTTCATGCTCGCCACCGCATTCCTGAGTATGTGGGTTTCCAACACCGCGACCGCGGTCATGATGGTGCCGATCGGCGTCTCGGTCCTGCTGATCGCGGGGACCGTCGCCCGGCCCCCGGAAGATGCCGACGATGCTGACGCGGGCACTGCCGACGTCAAAGATCAGGTCAAGCAGTCGAACTTCGGTACGGCGTTGATGTTGGGTATCGCCTACGCGGCATCGATCGGCTCGCTCGCGACGATCATCGGAACACCGCCCAACACGTTGCTCGTGGGATACCTGCAAGACGAGCACGACATCGCCATCGGCTTCGGGCAGTGGATGCTGATGGGCCTTCCGGTCGCCGCTGTCCTTCTGGTGATCACCTGGCTGCTGCTCACCAAAATGATCTTCAAACCGGAAGTCGACGAACTCGCCGGTGGCAGAAAGCTTTTCGACGACGAACTGGCCAAACTGGGCACGCTGTCCAGCGGCGAGCGGCGCGTCGCGGTGATCTTCGCGCTGGCAGCGCTGAGCTGGATCACGTTGCCTCTGATCTGGGACGACCCGCCGATCTCCGACGCCGGAATCGCGATCGCGGCCGGACTTCTGCTGTTCATCCTTCCCGCGGGCGCGAAACTGGGTGTACGCCTTCTCGACTGGGCCACCGCGGTGCAACTCCCGTGGGGTGTGTTGCTGCTCTTCGGCGGCGGCCTGGCGCTGTCCTCGCAGTTCAGTTCCTCGGGCCTCACCGAGTGGATCGGGACGCAGGCCGAGAGCCTGCGCGGACTGGCGATCCTCCTACTGGTTGCGCTGATCACGACCGGCGTCATCTTCCTGACCGAGCTGACCAGCAACACCGCGACCGCGGCAACGTTCCTTCCGGTAATCGGCGGGGTTGCGATGGGGATCGGCCAGGATCCGTTACTGCTGACCATCCCCGTCGCCCTCGCGGCAACGTGTGCGTTCATGCTCCCCGTCGCCACCCCACCCAACGCGATCGTCTTCGGCACCGGCTACGTCAACATCGGCAGCATGGTCAAAGGCGGCATCTGGCTCAACATGATCGCCATCGTGATCATCAGCGTGGCCTCAACGACGTTGGCGGTGTGGGTGTTCGACATCGCGATGTAGGTGTTCTCCCCCACTGACAGTGACGATCTCGTCATCTTCTCCGCCGTACTCACTCGGTACAGTCGGGAATACGATGACGACGATCCGCGGTGTCCGGCGACTGGCTCTCACGCTGGTCGTCCTGATCGTGGGAGCCGGCGTGGGATCGGCGACCGCGTCAGCCACCGGACTCGATGACCATCTCTGGGAACATCGCCCGCTACTGATGTTCGCGCCCGGTGAGACCGACCCGCGTCTCGTGGAAACGCTGCGCCGGATCGAGTCGAGTCGATGCGACTTCGTCAGTCGCGACATGGTGGCGGGTGTCGTGGTGCGGGAGGGCGACAGCACCCTCGATGGTCAATTGCTCAGCGCTGAGGAATCACAACAGCTGGCGCAACGGTATGCGGTCGAGGACACTGCGTTCGCCGTGATACTGATCGGCAAGGACGGCGGCGAGAAGCTGCGCGTCGACGAGATACCGGATCTCCAAACGTTCTATGACCTCATCGACGGCATGCCCATGCGGAGCCGTGAGATGAGTGCCGATCCGGGTCGGTGCTGATGGCGACGTCGTGGAGGCTCGGCGCGGTGTCCGCGTGTGCCGCGCTGCTGGTCGTGTCGTGCGGAAGCGGCGACGAGACAAGCGTTCCGGCGGCGGGCGACGTCGTCCTCGTCGACCTGGCGGAGCCCGGCGAGGTGGCGGCCTGGACGACGGTGAACGACCCCGTCATGGGCGGCACGTCTACCTCGAAGGTGAGGTTCGGCGATGGCGGGCTCGTGTTCTCCGGAGACATCTCTTTGGAGAACAACGGCGGGTTCGCCTCGGCACGCGGTCCGCAGGATCCCGATATCGGGCGGCGGGCGGCAGGTGCCACGGCGCTGCGCGTGCACGCTCGGGGGGACGGTAAGACCTATCTGTTGAAGGTGGGGATCGCCGATCAGCCGTGGTCCTACATCCAGCGCTTCGGCACCGAGGCCGACGTTGACCGCACGTACGATCTGCCCGTTGAGAGCTTCGAGCCGGTCGGCATGCGCCTCGACCCCGAACCCGACGCACCGAAGACGTTGGATCCAGCGGGGATCGACCAGCTATCGGTCTACATTCTGGACAAACAGCAGGGGCCGTTCACGATCACCGTCAGGGCTGTCGACGCCACTACGCAGTCCTAGAACTGTCCGCAGTTCGATGCCGTCGGTACTCCGTTGAACCGGTCGGCAATCCATCGCATGGCCGGTTCTCCGTCGACGACCATGGGCAGGGCGTGGTTGATGACGACCTTGTTGAAAATGGGCGGGGCTTCGTTGGTGCGGAACTCGATATCGCTGCCTCTGCCACACCAGTCACGTCCGAGCTGAACAGCCGGTCCGTACGGCACCAGCGGATCGTAGCGGTTGCTGTTGATCAGAACGGGCGCGTTGGGTTTGAGGGTTCCGAGCTTCTGCAGATCGAGTAGTCCCCGAAACTGCGGGTCCGCCAACAGGTCTGGCAAGGGTTGGTTGAAGTACGGCTGCAGGTGCCGAAACATGAACTTGGTGACGGATTCCCCGACACACTGGTCCCTGGTCTTGTCGACGAAGTCGTGACCACGCGGGGTCAGCAGCGCCCGGATCTTGGGTTCCGCCTCGGGGTAAGCCTGGAAGACGCTGTTGAGCGCGTAGCCGATCACCCCGACCAGGGCACTGCCGTCGGCGAAGGGCATCAGTTCGGCCAGGTCTGCCGGCGGCGCGCCGGCGTAGGTGCCCACGACGTCGAGTTCCGGCGCGTACACCGGGGCCAGTTCCGCGGCGGAAGCTGCAGCGCCACCACCTTGGGAGTATCCCCAGAAAGCCACGGGGCCATCGGGTTTCAGTGATGTGTTGGGTAGCTTGCGGGCAGCGCGGGCCGCGTCGAGCATGGCATGGCCCTGAGAGAGGCGATTGACATAGGTGTGGGTCACGCCGATGGTGCCCAGCCCCTCGTAGTCGGTCATCAGGATCGCGAATCCGCGCCGCACGAGGGTCTCGACGAACCCCATCTCGTAGTTCACCATGATGTCCAGATACGGAGACCAGTGGATGCCCTGGTTGAACTGCCGCGACGGCGCGCACTGGTCGCCTTGGCCCTGAGTGCCGGGGCCGTAGACGATCAGTGGCCGGGGTCCCTGTCCGAGCCAGGGTGCGAACGGCTCAAAGTAGGTGCCGGTCACGACATTCGGTCTGCCGTGGGCGTCGGTGCTGCGGTACATCACGCGCGTCCCGGTGGCTTCGATCACGCCGAGTTGACCCGATGGCTCAAGTACCAGCCGGGAGGGTTCCGTGCGAACGAGTTCGCCAGGTGCGATGTCGGGCAACGGATTCGGTGGTGTGTAGAACGCGGTGTACTCGTCCTCGTTGTAGAACGGATACCAGTCGTCGGCGCGTGCGCGGCCGCTCCCGAGAGTGACCACCATGCCGGCGGCCATGACGATCGCCACGACCACGCGTCCCGCGCCCATCCACATCACTGCCCGAAGGTAACAACGTGATGAAGCAAAGGGAAGCATTTTTCTCTAGCTCTCTAGAGAAATCTGTAGAGCAGTCGTGGCCTGATGCGACCCCAGGAGGCGGACAGCTAACATGGCCGCATCGCGGTCCGTCGGAAGTACAACGCCCCCGAGCGGCGCCGGCAGGTGGCCGACGCCGCGATTGATCTGCTCGGTTCCCAGGGAGCCCGCGGCCTGAGCCACGAGAAAGTGGACCAGCACGCCGGACTACCGCGAGGCACGACGTCGTTCTATTTCCGTACGCGGAGAGCCTTGCTGCACGGCATCGCCGCGCGGCTCACGGATCTCGATATCGCCGACCTGTCCCGAATGACCGAACTCTCCGACGACATGGCCGACGGCTTCACCGGGACGGCCGGGCTGGCCCGGCTGGTGATGGCGTCCAACGCCGAGCCCTATTTGACGCGTAGCCGGGCGCGCTACGAGCTCGCTCTGCAGATGAGTCGCGAACCCGAACTCGCCGAGACACTGATGCAGTTCGCCGCGAAGTTCTACGCATTGGCGGAGTCGGTGATACGTGATTGGCACGCAAGCGATCCCGCGCCGGATCCGCGCCTCGTCGAGGAGCAGGCCGTCATGGTGCTGACGATGATCAACGGCGTGATCCTCAGCTTCGTCCACGGCGCTCCGGTTGTCTCGGAGGCTGCGCAACTGGAGCGCTGGATTCAAGCCATGCTGGAAGGTGGAGCACGCTGACGGCCTCCTTGCCGTCCACCGGCCCAGCCGACTAGTCGTCGTGGCCGACTGGGTGAAAAGCCCCTTCCAGCAGGACTGAGCCCCGACCGCGACCGGTCTGCGAGGACTAGCGTGGCGGAATGGGTTTGTTCAGTCATGAGGAACTCCGGGATCCGGACGATGGGGTGAGTGGCGGCGCCAGTAGTGGGGGTGTTCAGAGGGTCCGCAGCGCTGAGGTGGACGAGTTCGGGGTCGACGGTCCTGTGGTGGTGGGTCCGGGGTCGCCGCCTGAAGATGGTTCGTGCGGTCAGTTCGCGGTGCAGTTTCATGTGACGACGTCAATGCTCGTCGGGTTGAAACGTATTGCGGATGCGCGCGGAGTCACTGTGCCGGAGGTGTGCCGACAGGTAGTCGGTGTCTTTGTTGCCCAGCAGGAGGGCGAGTTGACTGCGTTGCTTGCGGCTGAGGCCGAGACGGTTGACTACCGACCGAGTTTGGGTCAGGCGTAGTGGCACCGGCGCAGAGTGGTCGCCTTGGATCTGCTCCTGCTTGAACTATTGGCTGGAGAGGCGTCCGGGCCCGTTAGGCATTACGATCTCGAGTATCACTCAGACCTGATGACGGTTGGTGCAGCGAGCAGAGACTCGTAGCGCTTGGTTGCACAAGCGATCACATATCGGATGCGGCTCACGGTTGCCGATCAATCGGATTATGGGCGATTTCGGATATCCGCGGCGACGAGCTTCAATAGCTTTATGGAGACGCGATTTGCAAGTTGGTCAAGCGATCTGGCGAGGCGGACATTCCTAGCGCACCACTCCGGCCGTCGAGATCGCATATGCCCCAATCAGTGGGAGCGCTGCACGTTGCAGTACTCCAACTTGGCCGGCCGGCAGGTGTCGACGACCTCGAGAACGACACAGCAGGTCGATAACGACCCCGATCTCGGTGGCTAGTCGCCCGCTTGTATCGCCGCGACACGTTCCAAAGCTGCGGTACCACAGATCCTCTGCAGCTCAATTGGACCCGAAGCAAGGAGCTCGTTCACGCGGCGGGTGAGCTCCCCAGATTCGACATACGCATACAGGTTGGCGCCTGGGCAGGCTGTGGCCGCATAATTGCGATGCCCCTCAACCACAGTCGGCGAGATCGCGTATTCATTCGCTGCCCACGCGAAAACTATTGCAGCGCTGCCCAATTGCTCGGGTATAACTTCCTCTTCGTCGAAGTTCCCTTCGCATAGCACGAGGAAGTGTCCGTCGGTGTCGTACTCCGTCGCGGTATCCCCCTTGATCATGGGGTCACGTAGCTCGTAGATGTTGCCGTTGCGATCGACTGCCACGTGGTAAGCGATGTCCGTCCAACCGTGCTGGTTCTGGTGCAGTTGTTGGTGCTGGCGCAGCCGGGCTGGCGCATTGCGGTTGTCGCCGAGCACCGCGCCAGTGTGGTGGATCGTCATCAGCCTCGGGATATGGGAGATACCGCCCTCACGTGCCGGTAGCGCGCCCCATCCGTCCCTGCAAATCATCTGCGCAACCGCTGCGGCGGCTGGCGGCGACTGGACTGGTTGCGGTGCTGGCTCGGGGGGCGGCGTTGGCTCGACGCTGCCCGTGGGTGCAGGCGGGGGCGACGAAGGGTTTGTCGGCGTTGCCGAGTTCGCCACATCGGTGGTTTGCGAGCACGCGCTCAGTACCGACGCCAACCCAACCGTGCCCGCTATCGCCAACAGCCGGCGCCGATTGACGGGCGTGTCGAGCAGGCCGGCAGGTTCTTCGTGCCCGCAGGTGCACATGCTCCCTAACCCTACGGAGGAGACCGCTGATATGGGCTCCTTCTGCTGATAAGGCTCAGTGCCGCCGTTTGCCCGCAGCTGGCGCGCGGGCTCCCTTGTCGGAACGGGTGTGGCGTCTAGCAATGCTGATTAGTATCCAGTTATGCCCATCGCTGAAGGGGCGGTCTTTGCCGGATACACCATTCAGCGCTTACTGGGCAGCGGGGGAATGGGCGAGGTTTATCTTGTGCAGCATCCTCGGCTGCCGCGCCAGGAGGCTCTCAAGATCCTCCCTGCGAGCGTAAGCGCTGACCCGGACTACCGCCAACGGTTCGCACGTGAAGCCGATATTGCCGCGTCGCTGTGGCACCCGCATATCGTCGCGGTGCACGATCGTGGCGAACACGACGGGCAGCTGTGGATCACGATGGATTACGTCGAGGGCACCGACGCGGCGCGGCTCATGCGCGAGCGCTACCCGCACGGAATGCCGCCGCGAGACGTCGTCGAGATCGTCGCTGCGGTCGCAGACGCGCTTGACTATGCCCACGAACGGTTCCTGCTGCACCGCGACGTCAAACCCGCGAACATCCTGCTCAGTGACCTTCGACATGGTGAACGTCGCATCGTCCTCGCTGACTTCGGGATCGCACGCGGAGTTGACGACAGCAATGGCCTGACCGCGACAAATATGACGGTCGGCTCCGTGGCGTACGCGGCGCCGGAACAACTTACGGGGAAGGCGCTCGATGGTCGTGCCGATCAGTACGCGCTAGCTGCTACGGCGTTTCACCTGTTCACCGGGACGGTGCCGTACGGCAACTCGAATCCCGCCGTGGTGATCGGCAACCATCTCAGCTCCCCTCCGCCGTTGCTTAGTCAGCTGCGCGACGACCTCGGACAGATGGACTCGGCTTTGGCCACCGCGATGGCCAAGGAACCTCATCACCGCTTCGAGACCTGTCGGGATTTTGCCGCGGCACTCGCCGGTCGTAGCAGCTCACCCGCTGTCAGCGGACACGCCGTGGGCCCCTATGACTTTACCCAGCTTGCGCCGCGACCCGCTCCGGTGCCGCCCGAGGCGCCGACGCAACTACGCCAAGTCCCGACACCCTCGTCGACGGGTGGTGTTCAGCAGCGACGGACAGGGCTTGTGGTTGCCGCGGCTGTTGCGGCTTTGCTCGTGGTGGGAGGCGTCGCCTTCATGGGCGCGAAACTGGCGCAGTCTCCAACCCCGCAGCCGCCGGCGGCATCGCCGACTCTAACCCGGCCGGCCTGGCCTGAGACTGTCGAGCCGCCGCGCACGGTAACCAAGACGGCCCCGCCGGTGACCGTCACGCAGCCTGGCAGTCCTCCGCCCGCCGCCCCCTCGGCCCCGCGTGCGCCCGCGCCCGCCCCGCGTGCCCCGTCGGCGTCCTCTGGAGATCTGGGTCTGATTCGTCCGATGAGTCGCCCGAGTTGCAATGGCCAAGGAATCGTTGTGCTGGGGTCCGTCACCACGCCTGGGCAGTATGCCGCTGGGGTGCAACGGCTTCTGGCCGCTCACCCTGGAGCGTCCTACCTCCGGACCGATCAAACGTGCCCGTCTTTGCGCGCAGCGACCGCAGAGGGCAACCCCATCTACGCGGTCTACCGACCAGCCGGAACAACCATCATCGAGGTGTGCGCTGCGGTGCGTGCGGCCGGCGGAGAGGCGTACGGCAAGTGGTTGGACTACACAACCGACCCCAGCTTCCAGATTCCGTGCTGATCGCCCGCCCACGACTTTCGTGCCCGAGAACCCGCGGGCGTTTGCGCATCGCCATGCTGATGCCGCTACTTCTTGTCGCGGCGTGCTCGAGCCAGCACAACGTCAGGACGCCAGACCCAGCCGACCAGCCGGAATACCGCGTCGGTGGATTACCGGTCGTGGAGGGCCCGAGTGGCTTGCGTGACAATGCCCCCGGACTTCGGAGGGGCGCCGATGGCAGTGACGGCGGTCCAGCCGATGCCCTGGTCCTCGCTGCGATCGATGACGTTGAAATGTTCTGGCAGCAGGTCTATCCCGACACGTTCGGGACCCAGTTCCGACCTGTCGACGAACTGGTCTCCTACGATTCGTTGGACCCGTCGAGCCCCGAAGTCTGCGGTGTGGACACCTATGACATGCCCAACGCGATGTGGTGCGCTCCGCTGTTCTCAGACAAGGAGTACATCGCCTGGGATCGTGGCTTTCTGGTGCCCACCGGCCAGCAGTACTTCGGAGATAGTGCAATCGCTGCCCTCATCGCCCACGAGTATGGCCATGCGGTCCAAAGCTCGGCCGATCTTGTCGGATTCTTTACCGAGACCATCGTCAAGGAACAGCAAGCGGATTGCTTCGCCGGCGCGTACAGCCGCTGGGTAGCGGAGGGAAAGTCACCGAGATTCACGCTGTCAACCGGAGAGGGCCTAAATCGCGTGCTTGCCGGTGCCATCAGCTCCGCTGATCCCGTGTGGTCAGAGCGTGAGTCGGAGATGGTGGAGGAAGGTCACGGCACCGCCCTGGACCGAACACGTGCCTTCCAACAAGGCTTCACCGACGGTACGGCGTCGTGCGCCGCGATTGACCTGGCCGTCATCGAGCAGCAGCGCGGCGACCTCCCGATATTGCTGCAGCGAGACTCCACCGGGGGCACCCAAAGCGGTGAGCTGCCGTTAGACGAGTCCACGCTGTCGACGCTCATGGAACTCCTCGACCAGATTCATCGCCCTCCAAGTCCACCCGGGCTCTCGTTTGACACCGAATCATGCCCCGAGGGGCCGGCTAGTCCCCCGGCTTCGTACTGCGCCAGCACCAACACGATTGTCGTCGACCTGCCAGGGCTCCAGGCGATGTCAGTGCCCGCCCGCCGGGAGGACTACAGCCTTCCCCAAGGCGATAACAGCGGCCTGTCGATCGTCACATCGCGCTACGCGATGTCGCTGCAGCACGCGCGTGGACGGCCACTCGATGCTCCCAGCACCGCGCTTCTTACCGCCTGCCTCACCGGTGTCGCACAAGGCGCTATGGCCGAACCCCTCGACCTTCCGAGCGGCAACACACTGCAACTTGCGGCCGGCGATATCGACGAGGCGATTGGCGGTCTTCTCACCAACGGCCTCGTTGCGGGAACCATCGACGGGCTGACAGTGCCCGCCGGGTTCACCCGGATCGAAGCGTTTCGAGCCGGGCTCGCAGGCTCCGAGCAGACGTGCCTCCAGCAATACTGACCATCCGCTTCTCACGCTGATCCGGCCGATAGACCGGCTGTTTGTGGTTCACTAGCAAACTGGGAGATGTACCTTAGGGGGTTTCGGTGGCGGTGACGTCTGGCCGCTCAAGGGTTGGCACACGTTTCGGAAAGTACGAACTGCTCACGCTTTTGGGCCGCGGTGGCATGGGTGAGGTGTACGAAGCCCGCGACACCCAAAAAGGGCGCATCGTCGCGCTGAAGATCCTCCTTGATCAGTACGCGCAAGAACCCGGATACCGGGACAGATTCACCCGCGAAGCCAATGCCGCCGCTGCGCTGCAAGAACCGCATGTCGTACCTATCCACGACTGGGGCGAGATCGACGGCAACCTCTACATCGACATGCGTCTCATCCGCGGTACAGACCTACGCAAGCTGTGCGCACGCGGGCCGTTAGACCCTGCCAGAGCAGTCCGCATTATCAGCCAGGTCGCCTCAGCTCTAGACGCTGCGCACGCCGAGGGATTGATCCACCGCGACGTCAAGCCGGAAAACATCGTGGTATCTGGCGGCGATTTCGCACATCTCCTTGACTTCGGCATCGCCGAGAAGATCGGAGACACCCATCTGACACAGGCCGGCCTGACCGTCGGATCCTGGGCATACATGGCACCCGAACGCCTCAGCGGCGACCAAGCCACATATGCGGTCGACATCTACTCGTTGGCGTGCGTCCTCTACGAAATCCTCACTGGTACTCGACCATTCGCCATCGATAGCATGCAACAGGTCATCAATGCCCACCTGCAAACTCCCCCGCCACAGGCAAGCACGACCAACCCACACATCCCCCGCGCCCTCGATGCCGTCATCGAACGCGGAATGGCCAAAGAACCCGACGACCGGTACGGAAGTGCCGGCGCACTTGCGCGCGCCGCGCAGCGTGCGATCTCCGGACCCGCCGAACTTGACCCCAACGCGACGATGGCAGCCGCACACGTCAACTACCCCACCGAGCAACACACGAGGCGAGCACCTGCACCACAAGTGCCACCCACCCCGATGCCGGCAAGCGCGACGGTGCAGGAATCCGGCATCTCCAAACCGATGATCATCGGTGTCGCAGCCAGTGCCGCACTGTTTCTCGCTGCGGCAGGTATCGCCGTCGGCATGATCGCAGCCCAGTCCGGAGACAGCGGTAACCAGAACGCCGTCCAGAATCCGTCGCTCACGCGGTTACCCGCACCCGAACGGCCGCTACCGGCCGGACAGCGTCCCACCATCCAAGACCGGACCTCCGCGCCTCGCCCGGCAGTTGCGCCGCCGGCGGTAACCGGTGTCGACGGATTAGGACAACGGTGCGACAGCGGCGTTCAGGTTCTTGGCAGTCCCGGCGCTGGCAGTCGTGCAGTACGTGGAAGTACTGAAACCAGTTGCCGCTTCGTGGAGAACGTACTGACCGCTTACTGGGATGCAGGCGGGCCGAATGCCTCACCGCGCACGATTTCTGCGGCAGGCGGTGTCCCGTGTAATCCGCGTCGCGCACGGTGCGCGGGCGATTTCTACATCCTCGAATGCAGCCCCTTCGATACCGGCGACTGGGTCACCTGCCGAGGTGGAGTGAACGCGGTTGTCCATATCTACTAGCAAGCGGGCACTTGTCTTCGGTTCTCTAATAAGTGTTCTAACTGGGTGCGTACCCTCCGACCGCTCAATGGAGACCACGAGCGCGTCCCCGCCTCCACCACCGGTGCCTGTACTGGTCGCGCCGGTGACGCCCACAAACTCCGAATCGACGCCCGTTCCGAGCGCTCAAGAGATTGATGCGAGCAGCTTGGCGACCAGCTTCACGCAGATGGCTGCGACCCTTCCGGCGGGTGATGTCGGGGTCACCATCTACGATGGGCAACGCATCACCCAGTATGGGTCGTGGACCGATGGCGCAGCGTGGTCGACCATTAAGGTTCCGCTGTCGATCGCCGCCCTTCGCGCCGATCCCGAAGGCGCAGAACCCCTAATGCGCCAGGCGATTTCGCAGTCCGACAATTCTTCCGCTGATCAAATGTGGGCGCTGCTCGGCGATCCCGCTGCGGCGGCGGCCGCAGTAGAGGACGTCCTCCGCGAAGGGGGCGATGCAGTTACCACCGTCCAGCAGCAACAGGTTCGGCCACCCTATAGCTCTTACGGGCAGACCACGTGGTCGGAGTATCAGACCGCAATCTTTGCCTTCAACCTCCCCTGCGTCCCGGGCGCGGAACCTGTACTGGCCTCGATGCGGGCAGTTGGAGGAAATCAGCAGTGGGGGCTGGCAAACTTCGCAGGCACCGCTGTAAAAGGCGGCTGGGGGCCCGGAACCGACGGTGGGTATCTAGTTCGCCAACTCGCTGTCGTGAACAATGCGACAGGCATACTCGGCATATCACTTGCAGCCCGTCCTCACGACGGCAGCATCGCCACTGGCGAGGCGATGCTCAACTTCCTCGGCGCATGGATCGATCAGACGCGCAACAACATCGTGGGGGGACAATGCTGATCAAGCGGAGCGGTGCCTCCTTGACGCTTCGCGTAAGTACTCCGGCCCCAGCTTGTCCGACCTCGCGAATAACAAACCATCCAGCCTGTCGGCCGCCTTGCGCACTTACTGAGCCGCCGTCCGCGCGTACAGGGTGGGTGCGCCGCCGTAAGTTCAGACGGGCGGGCCGGAAGACACCCAACCGAACCCGAAGGCTGCGTATCCGCCCCGCAACCGCCTCTAGGATCTCGATATGCCGTTGAGTGCTGGTCAGACGTTTGCTGGCTACCACGTTCTACGCCCGCTTGGCTCCGGTGGTATGGGGGAGGTCTACCTTGCGAAGCACCCGCGGTTGCCGCGGTTGGACGCCCTGAAGGTGCTCCGTGTAGACCTGTCACAGAACCCTGAATACCGTGCGAGATTCGAGCGTGAGGCTGATCTCGCCTCCAGGCTCTGGCATCCAAACATCGTCGGTGTTCACGATCGTGGCGAGTTCGACAATCACCTGTGGATCTCGATGGACTACATCGACGGATCAGACGTCGGGAAGCTTCTACGCGAGAAGTACCCGGCCGGTCTACCCGTGAACGACGTCCGTTCGATCGCTACTGCCGTCGCCAGCGCCCTCGACTATGCCCACAAGCAAGGTCTGCTGCACCGCGACGTCAAACCCGCCAACATCATGGTCGCCGGCGGCGGGGATGACAGACGCATCATGCTTACTGACTTCGGCGTGGCGCGCGCTGTAGGAGACGTCAGTGGCCTGACCGAAACCAATATGACTGTGGGGACGGTGGCCTACTGCGCCCCAGAACAACTCATGGGTGAAGAACTCGATGGTCGCGCCGATCTGTACGCACTGGCTGCGTCGTGCTACGAGATGTTGACGGGCACAACAGTGTTCCCCCACTCCAATGCTGCTGTGGTCATTAGTCGCCATCTCAATGCGGCGCCACCCCGCATCGGCGACACAAGGCCAGACCTCGCGCCTCTGGATCACGTGCTCCACACCGCGCTGGCCAAAGACCCGACTGACCGCTTTGCGAATGCTACGGAGTTCGCGGCGCGCCTGCGCGCAACTTCTCCAAATCCAGGCAGCGCGCCAGCGGCGGAGGCCACTCAGGTGCGTCCCGCTGGCGCACCGAAGACCCCCAGCGAGCCCTCTGCCGGACCGGTACCCCAGGCATCGCCGAAGTCCCGGCCGTCTCGGTGGTTGAAGGCCCTTCTTGGCCTAGGCGTCCTCGCGGCGGCCGCTGCCATGCTTATTCTTTGGCGCCCGTGGGAGACGGCCCCTGGCGACAGCCCGCGTGCGCCGACGCCGCCGAGCGCCACTGCCTCGCCATCGAGCACGGCACCGCCGAGTCCGCCCATCGCTGCAGCGCCAACCAGCGCACTCCCGCAAGCGCCGCCGCAAGCCACACCGACCGAGATCGTCACTGCGGCCGCGGTGAACTCAGCTGGCTTGCCGGCCGCCGGGTACAGCGAGGAGCCTGCCGACCCCTCCCGCGCGACGTTGTCGGAGTGTTCACAACCGTCGGTATCGGCGGTGCAACCGGGCATCTATAGCTGTTACCCGTTCGCCGCGAGCGCTACCACCTGCTGGCCCGCTCAGCCCCAAGCGATGCTGTGTCTCGATGACCCTTGGAGCAAACGGCTTACTCGATTCGCCTTCTCTACGGCGACGTTGCCGGCGGTGCTGCCACCGTCAACCCCGCAACCACTGGCGGTGCTCCTTGCGGACGGATCGCGTTGCAGCATCCTCATCGGCGGCGCCAGAGGCCGAGCGGATGGCTATTCGCCTGCGTACGGATGCAACGGTGGAGATCGACCTCCGATAGTGGTGACGACTCCGGGCTCGGGTGAAGGAATCGATCAGACTGCGCCCACCTGGACAGCATGGGTGGCGGACGTTAACGAGCCTCCTCGAGCCGAACGAATCGTCACGGCGATCTTCGCAGGATGACCCCGGGAGGGACTACCACCGCTGATAACGCCCGAATCCAGGGCTTCACCATCAAGGTTGTACCTGAACCGGCAGCAGGCGACGGTTGGCTCCCATTTCGCGCAGCCATTTTGACAAAGTCTGCCGGTAGCAGGTGCCTAAGGTTCGGCCAGGACATCGTGCTGACCCACAACTTCGGCCTTCCTACTTTGAACAGGCGCACGCCATGGCCCGGCCGTCAGTCTCGGCGAACACGGGACATCGCCGGCGTTAACACCCACCGACAGTGGCGAGTCAGCCCGGCACGAAGTCCGAGTAGGTGTATGTCATCGACGGCAACGCAGTGGCGGTGATTCGCACACCTCTTCCGCGAACCACCGCGATGAAACTGGCGCCAGCATCAACCGGCGCAGGAACTATGTGGGGTTCGGGGCTGCCTTCGACCTCGACATGGGTGGCCCCGAACGGCGTCAGAGCGATCATTGCAAGGCGTCCACCGGAGCCATTGGTGAAGCGATACCGATTCGCCCCCAGCGAGATCGCTGACCACGGTCGCCCGGCTGCAGCGTCCAGCCGGTAGGATGTCGACCGTCGCGTAATTCCCCCGGGGTGTCCGTCATGTAATTCCGCCACCGGTGGGCCTCGGTGTAGGTCTACCGGGTGGGCTTGGCGTTGTCTACCGGCGCGCTAGCGCCGGGTCTTTTTCGGGGTCGGTAGCTGGGTCCGTCCATCAGGATCTGGTGGCTGGTGTTGATCAGGCGGTCGAGCAGCGACTCGGCGACGACGGGGTTGGGGAACAGGTTGTACCAGTCCTTCGGTGATCGGTTGGAGGTCAGGATGAGGGGGCGGCCGTTGACGGCGCGATCGGAGATCAACTCGTAGAGGTCGTCGGCGTGCATCGCGGTGTGTTCGCGCATGGCGAAGTCGTCGAGGATCAGCACGAGCGGTTTGGTGTATTCGCGGATGCGTTGACCCCAGCTGCGATCGGCGTGACCGCCGGCGAGGTCGGAGAGTACCCGGGAGGTCTTGGCGAATCGGACGTCGCCGCCGCGGCGGGCCACTGCGTGCCCAAGCGCTTGTGCCATATGGGTTTTCCCGACTCCGACGGGTCCGTAGAGGATCACTGATTCGGCGGCGTCGAGCCACCGCAGTGCGGCCAGGTCGCGCAGCATCGCCGCGGGCAGCTTGGTGTTGGCGGTGAAGTCGAAGGATTCGAATGTCGATTGTTCCTCGAAGCGGGCTCGGCGGATGCGCCGGGTGAGGGCGGCGGATTCTCTGCGGGCGATCTCGTCTTCGCAGAGCACCTGGAGGAAGTCGAGGTGCCCGAGGGTGCCGTCGCGGGTCTGCGCCAGCCGGGCATCCAGGGTGTCGAGCATGCCGGTGAGTTTGAGGGTGCGCAGCGCATTGCGTAGTGCGGGGTCGAGGATGCTCATGGTGGTGATGTCCTTAGGTTCAGATCGAATGATGTTGGTTGCCAGCTGGATACGATGCGTTGATCACGCGATCTCGCCGGTGGTGGTGTCGAAGGCTTGCGGCCCGCGCAGATGCGCCGCGGCTTGCGGGGCGGCGGATTCGATGATGCCGTCGAGTTCGGTGCCGGCGGCCAGGATGCCCTTGACCGTGCGGTAGCTCGGGTCGCCGACGGTGATCGCCCGCGCGCAGGCGGCTTCCAGGCGGTCGTGGCCGACGGTCTTGAGCAAGGCGAGGACGCCTTGAGCGCTGCGCAGTCGGTGGATGGCGTTGACTTCCATGAATTCGGCGATCACCTGGGTACAGGCCGGTCCGACCTCGGCGGCTACTCGGCGACACCAGGTCGGGTTGCGCATCGTGAAGGCGATCTTCTCCGGCGGGTAGTGCTCGAAGTCGGTGGCCCGCCCACGGTGATGGGTGACGTGGGTGGCCACGACGTCGCCGTCGTGCACGATCTGCACCAGGTCGCCGCACGTGCGGGCGTGGACCTGTTGGCCCATCAGCCGCCACGGCACCGAGTAGAGCGCCTTGCCGACTTTCACGTGGCAGTCGGCGGCGACCTTGCCCGTCGACCACACCGCAAGTTGGAAATCACTGTGCGGCAACGGCAACAGGGCATGCTGTTCAACGGTGGAGAACACGAACCCTGGTTGCTCACCGTCGAGTGCCCGAGAGTTTCGCGCCCCGGCTACCTCACGGCACCAGACCAGCGCGGCGGCCTGCATCTGCTCCAGCGAGGTGAACTCGCGGCCCCGCCAGAACGAGTCCCGAATGTATTGCATCGGGCGCTCGACGCGTGGTTTGTCCTTCGGCTTGTTCGCCCGCGCCGGGTCGATCAGGCAACCGTAGTGGGCACCCAGTTCGGCGTAGGCCTTGTTGATCTTCGGGTCATAGAGATCCGGTCGAGTGACACCGGTCTTCAGGTTGTCCGGGACCAGCCGGGCCGGGACGCCACCGAAGAACTCGAACGCTGCCACATGCGAAGCGCACCAGGAGGATTGATGCATCTTCAGGACCGGTTGGACGAACAGATGCCGCGAATGGGCCAGCACCATCACGAACGCCCACACCGTCACGCGTCGACCACTGACTGGGTCGAACCACATCCCGAGGCGGCCGTAGTCGATCTGGGCCTCGCTGCCCGCTGGCACCGATCCGCGGGCCACGGTCACCTTCTCCCGCGTCGCCTCTTCGGAGAGGTTCGCCGAGATCCACCTGCGCACTGAGGATTCCGACGCGGCAACGCCATAGTCGTCACGCAGCCGCTGCGCCACGGTCGCCGCACTGACCTCGGCCTTGAGCCAGTCACGGATCCGGTCGCGGTGCACTTCGATGCCCGGCCAGGTCGTGGCCCGCAGACCGGGGTCGGCGACCTCGGGAAACCACCGACCAATGTGCGCCGCCCACTCGGGCTCGGTGACCGGCTCCCCGCCCGGGGTCAGCGACTCGGCGATCGCCGGCGCCAAATACCTGACTTGGCTCACTTTTCGGGTTCGGGCCTGACTGCAGCGTTCTGACCTGCGGTTCTAGTTGTAGATCGGCCGGAATTTGCACACTAAAGTGTGGTCGTAGGCTGCGCTGGTGGCCTACATCCGGACCGTGAAGACCGCCTCGGGGGCGACTGCAGTGCAGATCGTGTGGTCCTGGCGGCGGGGGTCACGCTCGATCGAGCACATCGGATCGGCCCACGATGATGTTGAGCTCGCGGCATTGAAGTCCGCTGCGGCCGCCCGCTTGGCGGCCGGACAAACTGAACTCGACTTGGGCCTGTCTGGTGGCCTCGAGCCGGGGACGCTGCCGATCACCTCCTCGCAGATGACGCATCTGTGGGGCGGCCTGTGCGCCGCCTACCGTGCACTGGGATTCGAAACGGTCACCCAGGGCGACAACGTGTTTCGCGATCTCGTACTTGCCCGGATCATCGAGCCGACCAGCAAGATCGACACCGCACGGGTGTTGAGCGAAGTCGGCGTCGACGCGGCCTCCTATGCCACCCTCAAGCGTCGGCTGCCGATCTATGCCACACCCGCCTGGCGGCAATCCCTGGCTGCGGCAACAGCACGGCATGCCCGGCTGGGGCCGGCCTCACTAGTGCTCTACGACGTGTCGACGCTGTACTTCGAGACCGATACCGGTGACGGATTCCGCGAACCTGGGTTCTCCAAGGAACGCCGGTTGGAACCGCAGATCACCCTCGGGTTGCTCACCGACGCCTCGGGGTTCCCGCTCACGGTAGAGGCCTTCGAGGGCAACCGGGCCGAGACCGCCACCATGCTTCCAGTCATCAACGCGTTCAAGGCCGCCCACCAGTTGAGCGATGTCACCGTCGTCGCCGATGCCGGGATGATCTCCGAATCCAACCAGGTCGCCCTGCAAGCCGCGGGGTTGTCATTCATCCTGGGCACCCGGATTCCGTTCCTGCCCGATGTGGTCCGCGAATGGCGCGATCAACACCCCGACGAGGCCGTTCCTGATCAGCTGGTGTTGACCCAGCCCTGGCCGGCCAGCAGCTCGGAGAAGACTCGCGGCATCCCCGATCGCGTCGTCTACTACCAGTACCGCAATGACCGGGCCCGGCGCACCCTGCGCGGCATCGATGAGCAGGTCGCCAAGGCCCAGAAGGCTGTCGATGGTCATGCTCCGGTCAAGCGCAACCGGTTCATCAAGCTCACCGGTGCCACCAAGACGGTCAACCGCGAGTTGGAAGCCAAGAACCGCGCTCTGGCCGGCTGGAAGGGCTACACCACCAACCTGGTCGACCAGCCCGCTGACTTCGTCATCGGCGCCTACCACCAGCTCTGGCGCATCGAGAAGAGCTTCCGGATGTCCAAGCACGACCTGGCCGCCCGCCCGATCTACCATCACCTGCGCGAGTCGATCGAGGCCCACCTGAGCATCGTGGTCGCCGCCATGGCCGTCAGCCACTACATCGAAACCCAAACCGGTTGGAGCATCAAGAAGTTCGTGCGTACCGCCCGCCGCTACCGCACCGTCCAGATCAAAGCAGGCCGCCAGCTCCTCACGGCCGCCGATCCGTTGCCCGACGAGCTCCGCGTGGCCCTCGCCAAAATCAGTGCCCCGACTTGAACACTAAATTGAGCCAACTCGGGACTCGGCGATCGCCGGCGCCAAATACTTCGCGATCGTCTTGCGGTCGATGCCCAAACTCTCCGACAGCTGGCGCTGAGACCGACCCGCATGCCAATGGGTCAACAACTCGATCAGGTCGAACACGTCGAAACTTCTCCTCGCCATTCGGCGCCCTTCCTCACGAGTCGAACCGTGAGTCGAGCGAACCTGTGTACGAGGCCCACGACCGGCTGCCACACCGCCCCAGGGTGGGGGAATTACGTGACAGACGGGGTGGGGGAATTCCGTGACGGACAACCCCTCAAGCTGGAGGAATTACGTGACCGCTGACACGCAGGTCAGAACGCTGCAGTCAGGCCCGAACCCGAAAAGTGAGCCAAGTCAGGTCCCCAGCGTCGATGGTGGCGGCGCATTTCGCAGATCAACGCCTCGACATCGGGAGAGATCCGGCCCGGGCTGGAATGCGGGCGACGCGACTGATCGGACAAAGCCTCCAGGCCACCGGCCTCATACCGTTTACGCCACGCCGTGACCGTCTGCCGCGTGACGCCGTACCGTTCGGCTACCTCACCAACGGGTGCGCCGTCGTTGACTTCAGTGACAGCGCGCAGACGGATCTCGACCGTGACACGTGCCGCAACATCGGAATCAGATTCAGGAACCTCTGGATTGACCACCGCCAGACCGTGGCAGGCACGGGTTACCCGTCAACGATGTCCCGATGACAAACGGTCAAAGATGTCCTGAACCCATACAGGTCAGCGTCGTGCGACGGACTCATTCACGGCGACCGGGCTAACCCGCACGCCCGCTGCATTGCCGGGAGCCGCACAGCCGCTTCCGCTACATCGGTTCACGACTCTGTCGGCTTCAGGATCGAAACGACGTGCTCCCGTAGCAGGCGGCATTGCCCACATCAAGAGTGCTTTCGCAGATGACCTTTCCGCCAAGAGAGATTCGGACTGTCACCCAATTATTGGGCATGGCCTCTGGGCACCACGCGCGCCCGTCACACACGCGAGGCCGCCAGTCGGCGCGAACCTCTGCACCGTCGACTGACGGACTGTGAGCGTCCAGCACGGTTGCGCTGGTTCGCCATGGCAGCGGCACGTCATAAAGTACTTTTCGCCCGGTGGAGTCAAAATACTGAATTTTTGCTGCGGCGACATTGTTCGAGAGGACCTCATACGTAACGGTATCCGCTGCGCGAGCTCCAGGCGACATCACGATAGAAAATAGGCATACAACCGAGGTGATAACCGCAAACTTCATGTGGATCATTGGGGCCCTTCCCGCACGTATGATTGCCGAGCTGAACGCGAGCGGACGGGCGTCCCCATGCGCCAAGGTGGTTGAATGCCCGTCGATGTCGCGCCCATTGCAATATTGTTAGGCGCCGGCTAGCAAGTACACGATCAATAGGTTATTAGTCGCCTCGTTTAGCCGCACGTCTATTCCTAGGTCCGTGTAAGAGCAATCGGGGATTACCGCATGGCCTTGCAGCAACGCACCCTTTATGGCATCGGCTTCGTTGGTCAGGGCACCCTGAAGCAACACGGCCTTGTTGCCGCCGTAGCCGAGATCCTTCAGACCGGGCATTGGGTCGGTGATCGGTTGGTACGTTGAGATGTGGTCGATATAGTCGTCGGTCGACTTATTGACGATCGCGGCTGCTTTCTCGGCAATCGGGTTGTAGGTGAACGGCGGGCATGACGTTCCGCCGCGTGCAGTCACTATCGCATCCCTTACGTTGGCCACCGGATCCGCGAGAGCTGACGGCGTCACCACCATGCCACCAGAAAAAAGCAGCGCGCATGCGACTACCAACCGGAAGGGCGTCCGGCGGTTTGGCGGTATCGCCGTCGCCTCGCGGTCTAGAGGTGGAGCAGGCGATTGCCCTTTCATTCACAAATCCTTTCCTCAAAACCAAGAATGGACTCCGCAGGCGTGCAGAACCATTTACTTATTTCTCCCAACGCGCCGTGAAGCTAACCGGGCCACCGTCAAAAAGACATTCCGTCAACAAGACCCGTAGCTCAGGCACACACGCGTGGACCTCTCGTCGTAGGCCTTGAACCATGTCCCTGTCGCCGTCATCAAAAACTTGAACTCGCCGCGCCCGCAATAAAGGCTGCTATCCGGCCGTATAGCGCAGGTCGTCGAGTTGTAGGTTACGTAGCTGCGCGGCGGCAGGGTCACATGAGCTTGTCCAGGAGGAAACTGAATGGCGGCGGTCCAGCCGTGGTGGACGGACCGATTTCCGTTGAACCACGCGATGTGATTGCTCCCCGGGGGCGCACCCGGGATATTGCCAGTGCAACCAAAGCTTCCCTTGTCCCAGATTCCGCAGTTGAGTCCAGTGGGTGACAGGAACCAGACACCGGGACGGTCAGCGAGGAAGAATCGGTCTGGCTCAAATCGGTCATACCACGCCAAAACATGCATCAATTCTGGGAATGGATCCGGGGCATCCCCTGCCGGCTCCGCATATCCCGGCACCACGGTGCTGAACATCAATATGGTTGCCGAGGCAATGCCCGCCAACCACCTCCAAGGGCGTGCACGGTGATGCAATCGCTCCTCCTTTGAGCAGCCCACAAGTTGCGAAAGGCAACGACGTTGGCTCATCCCACACTCCCCAAATCCCTTTAATTCAGCTGATGAAGCCCAGCGGACCCGGCGCCGCCAGCGCGATGGCAACCGGTGGTGACCTCGCCGATCGAGGTCGAGAATCGTTCAGCGCCTGCGCTCGATGCCGTGGACTCCGCTATGGATCGAGCCGAATCGCACGCTCGCCGTCTAACCATCAGTGACCGGACGCACTCTTACTCGCATACATTTGAACGATGAATTCTGCTACCCCAACGCAACACTCTGTGCACCGATGGACCTGTGAACCAGGCGGCTTGATGACTCTTGATGCCGGCATTGACATTGGACAGGTGCTGCCACAGTAGGTAGAAACTCTCACCTTGATAGATCGGGAAGTAGACGTTCCCCGCGTGGTCGGTTGACTGAGTGAGTGCTTGGGCGCGGGGGGCGAGGAAGCTCACCGATTGGTCGATATTCGTGGTGACTATGTCGACTTGCTGCTGAAGGTCGCCAATGCTGTAGTCCCAGTCGGAGCCCGAACCCATGTAGACCCCGGGTCCATTAGGTGTGATCCGGTTGAACTGCAGCCTATTGATCTGGCGCATCAGCTCGTCATATTGTGCGTTGAACCACTGACACATCTCCCGTTCGGCGTTGATGTCCGCATCGGTCACCCTATTTTTGGTTTGGTCAAAAGGAAATGGAAATTTCGGCACCCAGCCCGAAGGTGTTGGATTGATCACTGGTAATGGCACGGGAGGCCGCGCGTAATCGGACGGATCAGCTCGCGAAGCGGGCCCCACCGCGACCGACACGCCGGATAACACAATGAACACGCATGCGAACGAGCCGACGGCGCGACTGAGGCGGCTCTGCATCGCCTTGTCCTGCGCCGCAGAAGCCCCAACCGCCCGGCGACGCCCTTGAACGCCGCCACCTGAACCTTGCCTATCTCGACCCATCATGAATCACCTTTTCGGAGGTCTATTTTGGTGCTAACGCGTCGCCAACTCCGCCAACATCTGTGATTTGCCAATCCTTGTTGCTGTCGATTGTGACGCTATATGTCGCGGTCGACTGCAGTGGCTCCGGCGATTGCGCAGTCTTGGTGAGGACGCTTACAAAAGCGTCGACGACATAGGCCCCGTCGGTGACTGTCCGAACCTTTGCCGCCAGTGGGTGTGCGGTGGAATTCCATTGAAGCGGTACCAAAATCTGTTCCATTGACGTGGCAGCCTCGGACAATTTGTCCCTCAGTTCAGGACTGGTGCCCGCGACAAGCCTGTCTTTCCAGGCGTTGAGGTCTTGGTAGTTCATTGCTGCCGCTTCACCCGCGTACTGCAGCGCTATCTTCTCGGCGTGCACGTTGTTCTCGGATTGACGGGCCTCCTCGTCGAGTTGGCCTCGCGCTCCAACGTAGAGCCAAGACAGCACGCCGATCGCGCCGACAAGGACGACGATCACCACGGAGGTCACCGCGCCACGTAGAGAGACCGAGAGTTGTACTCGTCTGGACTTCTCACGCTGAGGTGCGTCTTTGGCCGCCGACGTCTCCTCAATGGTGCTTTCGCCCTCGGGCTCTGATCCGGCAGCATCTATTTGCGCCGAATTCGGCACGGCGGCGTCTCGTTCGCTATCGACCGTCATTAGAATTCCTCAATTCGTGGTCTAGGGCAGTCGTACCTGCCCATTTACTTCGGGGGACGGTTACGCGCAGGGTAATCGCGCCGTCCTCGGGTACTGTCTCCAGGATGTTGGTCAAGATCTGACTGGGGTCGAAGTTCAACAGTGCACCGGCGATAGCCCTGACGCGTGGCCGAAATGCTTCGCCCAGCACTTTGAGGTCACCGCCGTTGGCATCCAACAGCTTCTGGATTCGGTTGATGAAGAAGCCGAATTTCTTCATACCGTCCGGGCCAATCTCGAGGGCACCCACCGAAAACCCTTGCAGGGTCTTGGAGGCATTTTGGGCGCTCTCTCGGAGATCGGGCGCCGTGGCAGCGAGCGTGGGCCCAACCCATCCAGCGTTGCGTAACAGTGTTTGAAAATTGCTCAACAAGACCCGGCCCTGGCCGTGCATATTCGCTGCGGTGTTTCTCAGCATCTCGCTGGCGTGCGCCAAGTTGGGCAGTGCCGAGTTTGGATCCGGCAACGCTGTATCTGCCTCGCTGATGATGCGTGCGAGCGCATCGGGGTCGACCTGATTGAGTAACCGCGTGACACTTGCCGCCAGTTCGGTTATCGATGGTGGTTGCTCCACCATCTCGGTTGAGATGTGCTGGCCATCGCGCAACATAGGACCGTCCTGGCGCCGCGGGAACAGTCCGATATAGCTTTCACCGAGGGCGGACAGGTTATCGAGCCGCACATCGCAGTCGGCGGGGATAGGGAAGCGGTCGTCGACGTAGAAGTCGATGGTGGCTCCGCCGACGGATGACGCGATATGGCTGACTTTGCCGACCGGAACGCCACGCAACAGAATATTCGAATCAACGACGATGCCATTGATATCAGCCACCGTCATGGAGAGATTGACTCTGTTATCAGGCGGCTTGAGCCGCACACCGAGCGAGCCGATGTAGCTCACCGCAAACACAATCATCACAGCAAACGCCAGAAACGACAGGAAATTTCGGCCCTTCATGGTGTCCCACCCAAGATCCGTAGCACGTCCTGAACGTTTCCCGAAATTTCCCGGCCGTCCGGACTCATTATCGAAGTAATGTTGATCGCGGGATATTTATCCTGCGGGAGGAAGAATTCAGTGAGTAGCCGGCGCCATGCAGGCCCCTCCTCTTCGAACATCCTCTTGGATTGCTGAGTAGCGCCTGCCGCATCTCGCAATGAATTCAGTAGGGGCACCAGCCAGAAACCACCGGCGTAGATACTCCCGGTAGAGGGGAGGATGGTTCCGACATATGAAAATATCTCCAAGAACCGACGAAAAGCGGTCATCCCTTCCTCGGAGAACATCTCCTGCAAAACCGGGATCTTGCGATGTGCGACATCTATGGTCTCGGACACGCCGTTGAGCCACAGGTCAACGAGATTCATGTTGTTCGACAGGTCCCCGAGGTCGGCTGCCACTTGGGAAGCCATTTTGCGGATCCCGTCCTGGCCCCCGGGCGGCTGGATTCGGTTGATACGGGCGATCGACTCTTGAACGCGTTGGATGGAACCGCTCGACACAAAATTCGCCATGTGGGCGATGGTGTCTTCGAGTTGCGGTGGAGATGTGGTCTGTGCCAGCGGGATGCGGGCACCCGGACTCAACGCGGGCGCCGGCGCCTGGTCGGTTCTCGGTCGCTCGAGAGCGACATAGATGTCGCCCAAGACCGTGTCCTGCTGCAGAACCGCTCGGATGTCAGAGGGCACCGCGACGCCTCGCTCAATAGTCGAGGTGACGTCAACCGCACTGCTGGACAGTGCCACATCCGATACGACCCCGACGGTGGTGCCGTCCAAGACCACCTTTGCGCTGTCCGGCAAATTAAGTACGTTGGCGAACTCGATGACGATGTCGTATCCATCGCTATAGCTACTTCCCGGCGCAGGCAGCGAGCTCACGTTGAGCGAAGCACACGAGGAAACCGTAATGACGGTGGCAACGGCCGCGACCAACCGCCAATCCCGGCGGTTCATCGGTTCGCCTGGGTGAGTACGTACTGAAGCAGCGCAACATCAACCGCGTATGGCTGCCCGGCAACGTTCGCGCAGCTCCCCGGCGTCGAAGAATTCATGATGCCACAGAGCGCCCACCCGTCGGGGGTTCTGATGCGATACAACGGCGGACGGTAATTGATATTGAATTCACGGTTGTTGAAATGGCCCGCCAGCGTATTGACCCACCATGGAACCGGGTTCAGGAGACTTGCCACCCACGGCGCGTGTGCACTCAGTTTCCGCAGCGCAACCGATGTCGCATCAAGCGTGAACTGAAACTCCCCACCGAGGTTTTCTTCTATGTCCACAACGGCTTTCACAGCTCCCATGAATCCTCCGACCATACGGTTGCCACCATCCAAGGTCACGGCGACGTCCGACATGTTCTGTTCCGCATTCAGCAGAGCTTCTTTCAGCGGCCCTCTGATCTCGCTGACTGCTGAGGTCAGTTCGGCGAGGTTGGTGATCACGGATCCGACGTCGCTGATCACCTGATCGGGACTATCGACTACAGCCGATGACGTCGTTAGGAGCTTGTTTACGCCGGCGCCATTGTTGTGCAACGCTTGATCGAGTTGACTTACGACATCGCCGACATTCGTCGATTCAGCCGGATTGATTCCGTTGACGAAATCGGTCGCCGAACCTATCACTGCCGACACGCTTTTCGGGGTCCATGAACGGGAAAGCGGAATGCACTCGCCCGCACCGAGGTGGGATCCCGAACCAGCGTTGCCAACGAGTTCCAGCGACCGATCAGCAAGAATCGACGTCGACCGGACAATTGCTTTGACGTCACCGGGCAACAAACGCCGTTCAGTGACACTGAAGTCGACGCGTACGTCGGTTGCACCGGGGGTGATACTGGTGACCTCACCGATCTGGTAGCCCATCTGCGTCACCGGATTGCCGACGTATAGACCGATGCTGTCGGGCAGGACCGCGCAGTATTGGGCGTTGGCCTGTTCTTCGGGCGGCCCGCCGCACGAAGTGCCAACCGTCACCACCGCCGCCGCTGTGAGCGCGATTGCCACGACCCGGCGACGGTGAGGCGAACCTGACCCGGGCATCAGCACGGACTTCCGGGTATTGGCATACAGAGGTCGGTAGCCAATAGCTCTGGTGCCGCCTGCTGTGCGCCCAGGATCCGTTCGATCTTCACCCGCGTCAGGTGCAGCGCCCGAACGACTACACCGTTGCGTTCCGACCACATTCGTGATTTCTCCAACCAATCGCGAATTTTCACGAGAGCTTTGTCGCGGTGATTCTGATAAAAGATGAAGACCGGTGAAAGACCATCCATGATGTCACCGAAACCAGCCATGGCGCGGGCGAGCCCCTTGCTGTACAACGTAAGCGACTGCTCAATGATCGAAATCTTGCGTATCAAATCTTTGAGCTCATCTTTGTAATTGTTTACATCCTGCAAATACTCATTGGACAGGTTGAGCATGGCGCTCACCTGCCCGCGTTGCTTCTCAATGGTGGACATTACGTTGTTGCCCGCATCGATGACCGCGGAGACCGATTCCAGGTTGGTACCGGTAAGCCCCCGCTGCACCTGGCCGAGTGATTCGTTGATGGGCTGTGGGGCGACATTGTCGGTGATCTTCGTCGCATCCGTGAGGGTGCGAATCAAACTGTAGGGCATGGTCACCCGTTCCACCGGAATAGGTTTCGTCCCCAGAGGCGTGTCACCTATTGGCGAGATGCTTACGTAATAGCCCCCCACCACGGTGAGCATGCGGACCTGCACCTGCGAACGGTCACCGACGAATGCACTGTCGTCGACCCGTGCTTCGACCCGGATTTGGTCCGATTCCAGTGTCAGATCCTTCACCTTGCCAACGTTGATGCCGGCAATTCGTACTGGGTCTCCAGGGCGGATCGCCGCCGCGTCGTCGGTATAGAAGATGACGGTCTTCTGCCCGGGCGGACTGACATAAACCATGGCGATGAGCAGCGCGATAACGGTCATGAGTGCGAGGGCGCCGGCACCCCAGACAGTCGGGTTACGTAACACTTTCATCGGTTGCACAACACCACTTTTCGTCCATTGAGAAATACGTCCATTTCTGCCGGTAACTGAGCCCGTCCCCGGGAACACGCCAGGGGCGCACCAGCTTCAGGCGGCGGCGGAATGTTCTCCCACATGACCGGAACCAGCTTGAAGGCCTCCGTATAGTCGTCAAACACGGTGAACGCACGGTCGAAGGCTTCGTCCACGTTGGTTACGTTCTTGTTGGATTCCGGGCCGTAGACGAAATAGTCGCCATTGTTGCCCTCGGCCGGGAATCCCAAGTTCTTGACCACTTGCGCCGCATCGTCCATAAATTCGCCGTAGAGGTGGGCTTTTCGAAACTCGTCCAGAATTCCAAGCATGCCGTCGACCGGACCCTTGTTGAGCCAATCCACTATTTGGATCAGATCTTTTCCATGTCCGCCCATGGTGTCGGAGATGTCCTTCAGATTACGCATCAACGTGGCGATGACTTGCTGACGGTCCGCTACGAACCTGGTGAGCTTGTGGATACTTTCCAGCATCGGCGCCAAGCCGCCGCCATCACCCGAAAGATATGTTGCCGCGTTCGCTGTAAAGGTGTTCAGTTCGTCGGGATTCAGGGTGGCGATCACAGGTTGTAGCCCGTTGAACAATTCGGTGACGTCGAAAGACGGTTGCGTCATCGTCGTAGTCACGTCAGTAACGAGATCGGCCTTGGAGTAATTTTCCGCCGGATCGACGACATCTATGTAACGCAGTCCGGTGAGCGCCTCGAACTTGATGGCAAGTCGGGTGCCAGACACCACGCCATAGCGTTGGTCGCACGTCAACCTGACAACGGCGATGCTTTGACCGTTCCTTCGCTCAAGGTCGACCGACTGCACCTTCCCGACGCGAACTCCGCGGACCCGCACGTCGGCGTCCGCATGTAAGCCCGATGCGTCAGTGAACTCGGCCGTATACGCTCGCGTTTCCGCTGCTGTGGGCTGCTTGATCACGTTCGCCAACAGGATGAACAGGGTAATGGCGACTATGCCGCTGATCGCGAGTCGCCACAATGCCGCGCCGGTCTTCATCGGGCACCGCCCGCGGCAGCAAGTGGCGCCGCCACACCCGGCATGCTGTCGAGAAGGATACGAACTTGAAGCGCGCGCTGCTCAGGGGTCCCTGCGTACATCTTCTCAAGTCGGGTACGCAATTCCACGAGCATCTCCGACATGCCTTGGGGTCTCATCAAAGGTGGGACCACATCAGTCATCGCCCGGACACTGTCGATGACAGGCGTCAGATCGTCAATATGCGTGTACTCCAGCCTGCCGATAGCCCCAAAGAGGTTATCGGATACATACTGCATGAACGGAAGAATGACGGTTTGATATTCCTCCTCGCTGGCATTCCAAGTACCTTTGTTGAGTTTATTCGTACCGTGTGTTGCGTAGTAACCGGCGTCGAGCATCGCATCGGCGAACCCGGGGAACGCGACGCTTATTCCAGTCGCGTTTGTCAATAATTGCGCGGTACTCACTGTTTGAGTTTCAGCCAGTGCATTCGCCGAGATCACCAGTGTCTCGGCCAGCGGATTCAACGCATCGGTGTATCGAGTGGCCTTCTCGACCACCTCGATCAGCTGGTTGGTCAGCGCCCCGGTGGCGAGTTTTCCAAGGCGGGATAGCAATGCCTGAAGTGTCGAATTACCTTTCGGCGTGATCGTCAACCGGGTTCCATCGGCGAGCGGCCGGCCACCCGTACCGGCGACTAGATCGATACCGGTCACACCAAAATAGTTGATGGTCCGGAAATCGATGCCCATTGCGTCAGTCAAGCCCTTCGTCGGCGATTTCTGCAGATTGGTATCCAGCAGAACACCGCCTCCGGACAACCTGGACACGGCGGTGACCTCCCCGACCTTCACCCCGTGCATGACCAGCTGCGTGCCCTTGGCGACGCCCGGTCCGACATATGGCGTCTCGATCGCCACCGAGATTTCATCGTCCGGTCGGCTGGCGAATGGCTTGAACGCGATGAATATGCCTGCAACCGCCACGGCGCAGAGCACGACAACTGTGCCGACGATGGTCAATGTTCGCTTCTCAGATGCCTCCGAGCCATGCAGGAGCATGTCTTCTCACCTAACCCTTGAACACGAACACTGGATGAAGGCCCCACATCGCCACGGTCAGTATCAAATCCAAAAAGATGATCGTGATCAGACTGGTCCGCACTGCACGGCCGGACGCTCGACCGACACCGACCGGTCCGCCGGAAGCAAAGTATCCGTAGTAGCAATGGATTAACGTCACCGCCATGCAGAAGACAGCTACCTTGATGACGGAGTACGCGAGATCTGTTGGCGTCACGAATTGAGCAAAATAGTGGTTATATGTCCCGCCCGGCTGATTGTGAAATACCCGGATGACGGTGTCCATGACGAAGAAATTGGCTATCAGGGCCACCAGGTATCCCGGCACCACCAAGATCATCGCGCCAATCAGGCGCGTACCAACCACAAACGGTATGGGCCGCAGGCCTATTGCTTCCAAGGCATCTATCTCTTCGGCGATGCGCATGGCGCCGATCTCGGCGGTCATCCGGCACCCTGCCTGTCCGGCGAACGCGACAGCACTCACTATCGGCCCAAGCTCTCGAACCCCGCCTATACCGCCGATGATCCCCGACAAGCCACCGAACCCGATGATGTTCAATACAGCAAACGCCTCAACTGCCAACGAGGCACCGACAGCAATGCCGAGGAGCAGTAATACGCTTATCGCACCGCCATCCACGATGAGCGAACCGCGGCCCCAAGCGAGGCTGTTCATTTGCTGCAGTGTTTGTCGTCGATATTTGACGACCGCGACCGGAACCGAACTGAAGGCCTTGGCAATGAAGATCACCCACTGTCCGACCTCACGGAATACCCCGCCGACAGACCCCGTTGTCGCTTGTAACAAGCGCGAGCCATACCTGCTCGGCACCAGGGCGCGACCTGCGGAAGTCACTACGCCACCTCCATCGGGACGAACATCGACTGCAATTGCGTTATCGCCAGGTTGGCGAAGACGATCAGAACGACATTGACCACTACCGACGAGTTCACGGCATCTGCGACACCGCGCGGGCCCCCCTTCGCCTCCATTCCACGAAGCGATGAAACTATTGCCACGATTGCCCCAAAGACGACCGTCTTGGCGATGGCAAACCATACGTCCACCACCTTCGTGAACGTCCCAAACGACATCCAGAAACTTCCCGGTGCCACATCGGAAGCCCCCACTGCCATCAAGAACGCCGACGCAGTTCCCGACGCGACGATGAAGATGCACAGAAGGGGGGATATCAATAGCAGCGCGAGAAAACGCGGCACTACCAACTGGCGCACGGGGTCAACACCCATTACTCGCATTGCGTCGAGTTCTTCACGGATTGCGCGGGCCCCGAAGTCGGCCGCGATGGTCGAAGCTGCTGCGGCACCCATCAACAGCCCCGCAGTCAGCGGTGCTCCCTGCCGAATGACACCCACGCCGGCCGCGGCGCCAAGCAGCGAGGTTGCCCCCAATTGATTGACGAGCCCCGACGTCACGATGGTGGTGATTGCGCCGATCGGAATGGCCATCAGCAGTGCGGGCATGGTCGTCACCTTCAACAAGGTCCATGCCTGCACGAACACCTCGCCGACCGCGAGCCTCATGGTGATGACATCGGTGACGACGTAGCGAATCACGTCCGCGAACAATTGGACACCACGACCTGTCGTGGCCGCGGTACGCCTTGGAATCATTCCCACGTGCCGGGCTGCGCTGAACGGGTACGCCTTGAGGCGTGACTGGCGCACCTTGCTCGAGCCCGACGTCGATGCACCCTGCGGGTGATCGTAGTCAACGGGTGTGGTCATGAACCACCGTCAGAACGCTTGCGAGCACGCGTGCACTCCGGCGTGGCGATGACGACCGCCGCTACTGGCGTCGGCACTCTAGCTGCCATGCGAGAAACCGGTTGCAAGGAATAGACGCCCACACTGCGCAGCGCGGCGGCGCGATGCATCCGTAGGGCCTGAGGCCGCCCGGGGTTGACGTGCCGGCTCCTGGCTCCAACCGTCGTTGAGGAGGTACAGGTCGCCTGGCACGCCGCACCTTCCAGCAGTGGATCCGATCAGAGGCCACAGCTTCATCAAGAAAACGTCCTCCCTGTTGGCACGTTCGCTAGAGTTGCGCCGCGCCTCACAAAGACCACGGCAGTGTGAGCAAACTCGCTAAACATATGGAGGATTACCGTAGAGCGCCACTTTCGGTTTGGCAAGCGGTCGCCCTGACCTGTTGAGCATGCAGTGGTGCGGCAGCTGTCCCAGTCAACCGGTCGTGATCGGATGAGCAGCACTACGTGTAGGAGACGCAAGGCTGCCAGCATGAAGACGGCGGTATCCCTCGTGGCTTTGACGGCCTTCGGGACTGCCCCCAGTTTGGTTGACTCCTGACCTGTGAGGATTCGTCCTTGCTGGAAGGATCGACCCCGTGCCGAAGCCGTTTCCTGCCGAGTTCCGAGCCGATGTCATCGCCGTAGCCCGCAAGGGTGAGGCGCCCCTGCGCCAGATCGCGAAGGACTTCGGCATCTCGGAGGCCTGTCTGCACCGCTGGCTCAAGATCGCCGACCGCGAGGACGGAGCCGACCGGCCCACGTCTGCGGCGGCCCCTGACGACGTAGCGGCGCAACTGCGCGAAGCGCACAAGCGGATCAAGCTCCTCGAACAGGAAGCTGAGGTGATGCGCCGCGCGGTTGGCTATCTGTCGCGGGATGCCAACCCAAATGATGTACCCGCTGGTCCTCGACCTTGCCGATGACGGTGTGCCCGTCACGGTGACCTGCCGGGTCCTGGGATTCTCCACCCAGGCGTTCTACAAGTGGCGCAAAGCCCCCCTGTCTCAGCGCGATTGGGACGACGCGCACCTGATCAACGCCGCCCGCGACATTCACGCCGACGACCCCGCATTCGGGTACCGGTTCATCGCAGACGAGCTACCCAGTCGCGGGATCACCGCCGGTGAGAACCGCGTGGCCCGGTTGTGTTCCCAAGAGCGGATCTGGTCCATCTTCGCCAAGAAGCGTGGACTGAACCGCCGATCCGGCCCGCCGGTCCATGACGACCTCGTCGAACGCCTCTTCAGCGCAGCCTGCCCCAACCAGGTCTGGCTGACCGACATCACCGAGCACCCCACCGACGAAGGCAAGCTCTACCTCTGCGCCATCAAAGACGTGTACTCCAATCGGATTGTGGGCTACTCGATCGACTCGCGGATGAAGTCCTCACTCGCGGTGGCCGCGCTCGATCACGCAGTGTCGCTGCGCTCACCGGTCGCCACGATCGTTCACTCCGACAGAGGCAGTCAAGGCGGATTCAACTGGTCGTCGCAACACCTTGACTGTGGAGGTGTTCAGCAGTGGCGACGAAAGACTGGACCGCGAAGACCAGTGATGTGCCCGAGGGTGCTCGTCGGCAGTGGCGTGCGGATCGGGCGTTGCGACCGCCGATGCGTTCGCCCGGGCGGCCTGAGCCCTCGCGGGCGGTGCAGCGGCAGTTCTGGCGGCTGATCGCGACGGGCATCACCTCGGCCGAGGCGGCGCTGAAGGTGGGCGTGTCCGTGCCGGTCGGAGCCCGTTGGTTTCGCCACGCTGGCGGCATGCCACCGATCTCGCTTGCCGTGCCCACCGGCCGCTACCTGTCCTTCGAGGAGCGCGAAGAGATCGCGCTTCTGCGCGCTAAGCAGGTCGGCGTTCGTGAGATCGCGCGCAGGATCGGCCGCGACCCGGCAACGATCTCCCGCGAATTGCGACGCAACGCGGCCACGCGCAGCGGCAAGCAGGAGTACCGGGCGTTGGTGGCGCAGTGGAAAGCGCAGCAGACAGCGAAGCGACCGAAAACGGCGAAGCTCGCGACTAACGACAGGCTGCGCGAGTACGTCCAGGAGCGGCTCGGGCGACCGCGTGGAGCCCAGAGCAGATCTCGCACCGGCGGCACGATCGTCGAACGCAAGAGCCGCTCGACCTTATTGGTGCACCTACCGCGACTGCAAGGCTATGGCGAGATACCGCCCGTCAAAAACGGTCCCGCGCTGGGCGGCTACGGCGCCGTCGCGATGAACGACGCACTCATAGCGTCAATGACGAAGCTTCCCGAACAGCTCCGCAAGACACTCACCTGGGACCGCGGCAAAGAACTGTCCGGCCACGCCCAGTTCGCTCTCGCGACGGGCACGAAGGTGTTCTTCGCCGACCCCCACTCGCCCTGGCAACGGCCGACGAACGAGAACACCAATGGGCTACTGCGCCAGTACTTCCCGAAAGGCACCGACCTCTCACGGTGGTCCGCGGAAGACCTCGAAGCAGTCGCTCTCGCGCTAAACAACCGACCCCGCAAAAGCCTTGACTGGAAAACACCTGCCGAGGTGTTCGAGGAGCAGCTACGCTCCCTCCAATAACCCGGTGTTGCAAGGACCGGTTGAACCCAGGCAATTCCGGTCACGAAAGTTTGTTCATGCGCTGTCGCACCACGGGTTACACGGTTCAATGGGCCGCGTCGGCGCGTGCCTGTTGACCGGCTAATCGGGGACGGTACTGGCATGTAAACGACACGCCAGCAAGGAAAATGCTTGACCGGTGGGGGCCGGCGGGGTTGCACTTGTCTCATGACGATTCAGCATCAGCTGCGTCTGCAAGCAGGCACCGATGTCGCCTGGGTGTTGTCCGGTCCGGGTTGCGGGAAGTATGCGTTGGTCAACGAATACCTCAGGTATCTGGCCGACCGGAATTACTCTCCTCGCACGCTGCGGGCCTACGGCTATGACCTGTTGGCATTCTGCCGGTGGCTCGGCAGCGTCGACGTCGAGTTGAGTTCAGTGACCACCGAGACCGTGCTCGACTTCATGCGGCACTGCAGGCAGACTCCGATCGCGGGACGCCCCACCAACGTGGTGTCGATGACCGGCACGCGTCTCGACCGTTACTCGTCGACCACCATCAATCACCGGCTTGCCGCGTTGACGGGGCTGTTCACCTTCCGGGAGCTGCGTGACCCCGGACTGCGTACCCCAATCCCCAGCGGCCGCGAAGCGCGGCGGGTCAGCGCCGAGGAACGCAACGGCCTGCTCGGACATCTGGTGAGGCCGAAACGCCGATCGGCGCTGCGCCTGCGTGAACCGCGGCGGCTTCCGCGGGCTTTGAATCGCCGCGAGACCGCCGAGCTGTTATCGAGCCTGCGAACCTGGCGTGACCGAGCGCTGGCCGGGCTGATGTTGTTGTCCGGGTTGAGATCCGGGGAACTGCTCACCCTCGACGTGACTGACGTCGATATCGGAGCCCGCTGGGTGAAGGTGATGGGCAAAGGCGCCAAGGAACGCCGCGTGCCCCTCGATGTGGAGGTCGCAGGGCTGATCCAAACGTATCTTCTCGTCGAGCGACCCGAATCGGACAGCAACCGCCTTTTCCTGGTCGCCAAAGGCCCCCACCGGGGTCAGCCGTTGACCGCGGCCGGACTGCGCACCATCTTCCGGTATCACCGGATCAAGTCCGGAGTGCTCGCCGGTCACCCGCATGCGTTACGTCATACCTTCGGCACCGCGATGGCCGAGGCCGGTGTGGATCTAGCGGTGATGCAGGCACTGCTCGGACACGCCCACATCGACACCACAGCCCGCTACATCCATCTGGCACCCACCCATGTCAAGGCGGAATACGATGCTGCCCGAACACGATTACGCTCCCACACCTGAAACACCGGCGCAGATCTACGCCGCCTACCTGGTGCACCTACAACGCCGGGACCGCGGCAACACCGCCTACGCCCAGGCCGCCCGATCGTTCCTGCGGCGCTGGCCCCGAGTCCAGTCATGGGCCGACATCCCACTCGATGAGCAGCTGGCGGCGAACTGCTCGACACGCCCATTCGTCACCTTCTTGATGGTCAGCCGACGGTTGCAACCGGGCTACGACTACCTCGTTCACCGCAAGCTGTCGAGTCTGTGGCATGAGCTGACCGACAGTTGCCTGCAACCCGACCTCGATCAGTTCATCAGCGCAGCACTGGAACTGGGTTTCACCGAACGGGTCGCCTCGGCCATCGGCTCGCAGATCATCGCCCGGCTGCTGATCCAGACCGGCCGCCCCTTGACCGGCCTGCGGGAAAGCGACCTGCAGGAGTTGCTGCACGCCTGCCATGTTCGCCAAGAACGTACCGGACGCGGCGCCAAGCACTATCGCAGCACCACCCACAGTGCCCGCCAGATTCTGTTCCACCTCGGCATTCTTGATACACAGGCACGGCCGGCGGTCACTGCGTTGACCCTCGAGCAGCGGATGGTCGACGTTCCTGTCGCGCTGCGACCGGCGTTCGTGGCCTACCTGAACCGCAAATACGCCACCTGCGTGCCCAAAACGGTCAGTTCCCTGGCCACCCGATTGGCCCATTTCGGCCGGTACCTCGCCGCCGCCGACCCCAGCTTGACCTCCCTGAACCAACTGGACCGCCGCAGGCACATCGAACCGTTCATCACCTCGCTGACCACAGCCACCAACAGCGTCACCGGTGAGCCGATCACCGTCGCAGACCGGATCAGACGCATCCACGCGGTGGGAAACTTCCTAGCCGAGATCACCGAATGGGGATGGGACGACGCGCCACCGCGGCGCCTGATCTTCCGCACCGACCTGCCACGGCCACCCCGCTGCCTGCCCCGATACCTGCCCGTCGACTCCGACCGCAAACTCACTGCCGCACTGGCAAAATCACCCTACCGACTGGCCGCTGACGCACTGCTGGTGCAGCGAGCATGCGGACTGCGCATCGGTGAACTGCTCGACCTCGAACTCGACTGCATCCACGAGATCCCCGGCCAAGGATCCTGGCTCAAAGTTCCCCTCGGCAAGCTCAACTCCGAACGCATGATCCCCGTCGACGACGAGGTCCTCACCCTCGTGGACCGGATCACCACAACCCGCTCATCGGGCCGACCGATGATCCACCCCCGCACCGGAGCCCCAGCCGACTTCCTGTTCACCCACCACGGAAAACGACTCTCCCAGAACGCAGTACGTGAAGAATTGAACCGGGCAGCACAGGCCGCCAGCCTGGGACACATCACACCGCACCAACTGCGACACACCTACGCCACCGCGCTGATCAACGCCGGAGTCTCCCTGCAAGCACTCATGGCATTACTCGGCCACGTCTCCACCCAGATGAGCCTGCGCTACGCCCACCTCTTCGACCACACCGTACGCACCGAATACGAACGCGCCCTGGATCTGGCGAAGAGCCATATCGGAGCGCTGCCGAAAACCGCAGTCGGGCTGCCCATCACCGACATCACCGGCACCGGATGGAAGGACACACCGGCCATCAAATCCCGCCTCGCCGGCGGATACTGCCTACGCGCACCCGCGCAAGGATCCTGCCCCTACGCCAACATCTGCGAACACTGCCCAAGCTTTCACACCGACTCCACCCACCTGGCCGTCCTCGCCGCCCAACGCATCGACGCCCAAGATCTGGCAGCAGACGCAGAAAAACGAGGATGGATCGACGAAGCAGAGCGCCACCACAACCTCGTCTCCCGACTCGACGCACTCATCACCGGATCGGCATCCGCATGAATGAACCCGCCCTGCTCCGAGTCGAGCGCGTCTGCGCCGAACTCGCCACCTCAGGCCAACCCATCACCTTCACCACCGTGGCCGAACACGCCCAGATCAGCCGCGCGACGCTCTACCGCGACCACCAGCTCCGCGCCATCGTCGACGAACACCGCACCCGACAAACCGACGCCCGCACCCTGACCGGCCTGGCCACCGAAGTCGCACACCTGCGCACCGCCGTCGAAGCACTCGCCGCAGGAGTCAAACGCCACGAAGAACAAATCCGCAAGCTCACCAAACCACCCCGACGATGAACCATTCCGCCCAACACCGCGAGTCCATGAGCCCGGATTAGCCGGTCAATGCGGGGACAACGCCGCCATGGAGTCGTTCTTCGCCCTCCTGCAACGTAACGTGCTCGACCGAAAACGATGGTCCACCCGAGCCGAACTACGCCTGGCCATCGTCACGTGGATCGAGCGGACCTACCACCGACGCCGCCGGCAACGCGCACTCGGGCGGCTCACCCCGATAGAGTTCGAACTGCTCCACACACCGGTCGCAACCGCGGCCTGAAATTCACACCCCGCGAGTCAACTGAAATCGGGGCAGTCCCGATCGCCAACGGCGAGCTCAGCAGCCGACCTGACACTGACGAACTGGTCGCGACTGTGCTCGGCGCCATACTGTTCCGCATCACTATCCAGCAAAAGTATGCCGATTCGGGCTACCTCGCCTGGCTTGTCGACGGCTCGCTCGCCGAACATTGGAGCCGACCGCCCCCCACACCATGTTCCTCGAGACACCCAACACCCCCATGATCGCCTTTCCGCGACCCCCCGTCAGGCCGGGCGGGATCATGCTTGGACGCGGCATGGGCGAATGCAGCCGCGCTGCCGCCACCACCACCTCGGCCCAGGCCAGCGTAGGACCCGTACAATCCGCAAATGCAACAACTGTTTATCGATTTTGCACGCTCCTGAACCCGAACGCGGTGGCGAGCATCATCGCTGTAGTCGTCAGAAGGACCACATGTCGTTTTCTGGAAAGACCATGTTCATCTCCGGCGCTAGTCGGGGCATCGGTCTGGCGATCGCCAAGAAGATCGCAGCCGACGGAGCCAACGTCGCCCTGGTCGCCAAGACCGCCGAGCCGCACCCGAAGCTAGAGGGCACCGTCTATACCGCCGCCAAGGAGATCGAGGCCGCAGGCGGGCAGGCGCTCCCGATCGTCGGCGACATCCGCGACGGCGAATCCGTCGCGGAGGCCGTGGCCAAGGCTGCCGACCAATTCGGCGCCATCGACATCTGCGTGAACAACGCTTCGGCGATCAATCTTGGCTCCATCGAAGACGTGCCGTTGAAGCGATTCGACCTGATGAACGGCATTCAGGTCCGCGGTACCTACGCCGTGTCGCAGGCCTGCATCCCGCATATGAAGGGCCGCGACAACCCCCACATCCTCACGCTGTCACCGCCGATCCGCCTGGAACCCGAATGGCTCAAGCCGACGGCCTACATGATGGCCAAGTTCGGGATGACGTTGTGCGCGTTGGGTATCGCCGAGGAACTTCGCGATGACGGGATCGCGTCGAACACGCTCTGGCCCCGCACCTTGGTGGCAACCGCGGCGGTGCAGAACCTGCTTGGCGGCGACGAGGCGATGGCGCGGGCTCGCAAGCCCGAGGTCTACGCGGATGCGGCCTACGCCGTGCTCGCCCAGCCGGCCAAGAGCTACACGGGCCGCAGCTTGCTGTGCGAGGACGTGTTACTCGAGGCCGGTGTCACCGACTTGTCTGTGTACGACTGCGTACCGGGCAGCGACTTGGGTCTCGACTTGTGGGTCGACTCACCAAATCCGCCCGGTTACACATCGCACTGAAGGGGCAACCGGCCCCCGACGAACACGCTCTGCGGGGTGGCGTCCTCCAGATCAGTTGACCCCGTGGGTGCGGCTCTCCTCGTAGAGTAGGTTGCCTGAATCGGGGATGTCGGCGCGGTCCAGCTTCGCGGCGGCCCGCGAGAGGGCCGCATCTGTTTCTCACGCCGCGCGAAGTTCTCCGCGCTGGAGCGGCAGGTCATGCGCTTCCGCCGTGAGGTACAGCAGCAAGCCCTCCGCCGACGAGGCGGTCGGCAACACAGTGAGGGGGACCCGTTTGGTGGTCCAGTTGATCTGTCCCGTCCGTTTCGAGCCGTGGTTATGCGAGTTGAGGGATCGAATGGGTGGACGTCCAGAGCGTTTCGAACTCTGTGGGGCTGATGTTACCGAGGTAGCTGTGGCGGCGTTCGACGTTGTAGAAGTTGTCGATGTAATCGGCCATGGCGGCGGCCAACTCGATGGTGGTGGCCCATTTGCGGGTGTTGAGCAACTCGACTTGCATCCGCGCCCAGAACGACTCCATCGCGGCGTTGATGCTCCTATATCCGTCAAGCGGCGGATTCCACGGTCTGCGGATTGATACGCAGAGGGCGCATAAGGGACCATATTTCGCGGGCGAGGAGTCGTTTGAGGCAGCGGATGATCTCGGCTTTGGTCTTGCCTTCGGCGGTGCGGCGAGCTACGTAGGACTTGGTCGGTTCGTGATGCTGCATTCGCACGATGACGGTGCGGTAGAGCGCAGCGTTGGCCTGGCGGTGACCGCCACGGTTGAGCCGGTGGCGGGTCGTCATCCCTGAGGACGCCGGGATGGGTGCCACGCCGCAGAGCCGAGCCCAGGCCGGCTCTGAGCGGACTCGCTCGGGGTTGTCGCCGGCGACGATGAGCATTTCGGCGGCGGTGTCGGCGCCGACGCCGAAGGCAGCGCAGAGCTGCGGTGCGAGGGTTGTGGTGAGTTCGGCGAGCATTTTTTCGTGGGCGGTGATTTCGTCGTTGAGTTGTTCCCAGCGCCGCGCGATGGAACGCAGTGTGTGTTTGGTCGCCGCCTCCACTGTGGTCATCGAGCCGGGCCGTAGTCCTGCGCAGCGGTGGATCAGTGCCATCTTCGACAGGGGTTGCAATTGCTCACGCAGGGTCGCTGGGGCATTGACCAGGACTGCCTTGAGCGAGATTATTGCCGAGGTACGCGCTTTTACGGCAACGTCTTTGGCCACTTTGATGGTCCGGATCATTTCCACCAGCCCGTCGGCGGTTTTCGGTACGGCGTCGGCGTGGCCGGCCAGCACGGCGCGGGCTGCGTTCTCGGCGTCGAGGAAATCGGACTTGCCTCGTAACCGGCGGTCGCGGCGGTCGGTGCGCATCACTTCCACGACACCGATATCACGGCGGCGGACCGCGGCGGTCAATCCGGCGCCGTAGGACCCGGTTCCCTCGATGGCGAAGGTCAGGAGATGACCGTGGGTCATCGACCAGTCGATCAACTGGCCGTACCCGGCGGTGTCTGCGGTGAACTTCTCCTTGCCCAGGACGCCGCCGAAGTCGTCGAGGGCGACCGCGACGTGGATGTGTTTGTGGGTGTCGACGCCGATCACGACTCGACCGCGGCGCTGGTTGTGGTTCATGCTTGTCATTGCGACCTTCCAACGTGGGTTGTGACGCTGGCCGGTCGGGTGGACGGGACTGTGATGGGACCTGGTGAGGTCAGGCTCCTATGAGGTCACTGCCCGCCCGGCCAGCACCATGTGGTGCGGCCGCCTGATGGACGACAGATCAACAGCCAGGACACCCAAACCTCGGGGTCAGTCGAAAGCAAGAGTCAGGCCACCAGGCAGCCACCATCATTCTCACAATCGAAGCAGTCGCCGACGGTCCCGAACGAGCCCAGCAGGCCCCATCGGCGCATATCTCCCCGAAGCTCCAAGACGTGAACTGCGTGCCGTGATCGGCGTGCAGAATCGTTGACCCACTGCGGGTTCTGTTGCCGACGGCCATGTTCACCGCGTTGTTGACCAGGGCGGTGTCGGCGGTGGTCGAGAAGGTGCGAGCCACGATCATGCGCGAGAAGCAGTCCAGGATCGCACAGCAGCACACCTTGCCATCACGTGCTGGGTGTTCGGAGATGTCGGTGCACCACAGTTGGTTGGGCATCGTGGCGGTGAAGCGCCGGTTCACCAGGTCAGCGGGGGTGTCGAGGCCGCTCAGGTTGGGTTTTCGCCGCCCTGGGCGCGGCAGCCCGTACAGCCCGTACTCGGCCATGATCGAGATGACCAGTTTGTGGTTGACATTCGTCTCGTAGTCGGCCAGTAGCGCGGCGCGGACCCGTCGGCGTCCGTAGGTGCCGCGAGAACGTTGGTGGATCTCGGTGATCGTGTCGGCCACGATCAGCCGGCGCACCTCACGGTCCGGAACAGGGCGTGTCGGTGATACTGCAACAGCGAACGCGCTAATCTCGTTATCCGGCAGGCGGATCGGGCTGAATGTCCTCGCCCGATCAGCCCTTCAGCGATCGCGCGTCGGCGTTTTGGCGGCACCACCGCCTGCTCGTCGAACAACGCGCAGGCATCGCGGGTCAAGGCCAGCTCGGCCTCGATCTGTGCAATGCGATTGTGCGCGGAACAGGCCCGTCGGCCTCCACGCTCGGGGTGCCCTCGATGACTCCGGCATCAATGAAAGCCTGACGTTTCCACGGAACAGGGCCCGGCAGATCCCGGTCTCGGCAGCCAAAGCGGCCACCGGTTCACCCGTTCGCAGCCGCGCAGCGATTTGCCGGCGCACCGAAGACGAATACTGACGGGGCATGTGACCTCCCGGTGATCACTCTGCCCTCGACTCGCACAACAGTGGACCAACAACACGGGTACAGATCTACTGGACCACTACAGGGGGCCCACCTCAACAGGGCCGAATCCGGTGTCGCGTAGAGCGGGCCGCCAGTCGTGGCGCAGGTCCACCGGCACGCCGACATGGGTCGTTGGCACAGTGACGCCGCGCGACTCCAACGTCAAGACCTTGAGATCGAGACCTTGGGATAGCCCAATATATGCGCTGACTAGCCCTGGCGTCGGAAAAATGCATGCGGATTCGGCTGGGCGCCAGGATCCAGCAACTCGTCGCCACTTGATCAAAGCGATAAATGGTTTACGGTTTAGCCACCACGTTTGGGAGGGGTTGAGGCGGAGTGCGAATCATCGTCACAGGCGGGAATAGTGGCGTCGGCCTGGCGACCGCGACCGCGATGGCCGCGGCGGGCCATGAAGTGGTGATCGCCTGCCGGTCCCTGAAGAAGGGGCACGAGGCTGCGGCGGCGATGTCGGGGGACGTCGAGGTACGCGAACTTGATCTCGCCGATCTCACCAGCGTGCGCAAGTTCGCCGACACCGTCGACGCGGTCGACGTGCTGGTCAACAATGCGGGTGTGCTGGGCCTGCCCCTGACGCGCACGGCCGATGGGTTCGAGGCGCACATGGGCACCAATCACCTCGGACACTTCGCGCTGACCTGCCTGCTCGGCGACCGGATCCGCGACCGGGTGATCTCGGTCTCCAGCACGAACTACACCACAGCGCAGATTCATTTTGACGATTTGAACTGGGAGCGCCGACGCTACAACCCCTGGGCGGCCTACGGCGAGTCCAAGCTGGCGAACCTCCTGTTCGTGCGCGAGTTGGTCGCCCGCGGCAAGACCGCGTACGCATCGGACCCCGGGATGACCAACACCGCGATCACCCGCGACGGTTCAGGCATGCTGCAGTGGGCGGGCCGGGTGATTTCACCGTATATCGCGCAGAGCCCGCCTGACGGCGCGCGCTCGACGATCCAGGCCATCTCCACGACGCTGCCGAACGGCACCTACTTCGCGCCGCGCGGCTTGATGCATCAGTGGGGCAGGCCGAAGCCGACCACGCTCAAGGCCAAGGCAGTCGACCCGGACAGCGCGCGACGGCTGTGGGAGTGCTCCGCGAAGCTGACCGGGTGCGAATGGCAGGATGGCGCGCCATGATCCTCGAGCGGCTACTGTCGAACTCCGAAGCGCGAGAGCTGGTTCAGCTTGCGGCTGATGTCGTCGACAAGGTGCTCGACCCGATCGTCGAGCACGAGCGAACGACATTCGGCCGCAGGATCATCGACCCATCAGTATTTGTCGTCTCTGCCGGCCCACATTGCAGCCGCTGGCGACTCCACCCGCGCCACCTACCTCGATGCGGCACGCCGGCTACATCTGCAAATACCGCGTCGAGCGCTACATGCGCGAGGCCAAGTTCACTCAGATCTTCAAGGCACCAACCAGATCAGCGCCTGGTCATCGGCCGGTCGCTCAGCTGTGCAGGAGGCACGACATGACAACCGACACGTATTATCAACGGCCACAACTGAGGTTAGCGCCTAGCCCTACCGCTGAATCGCGCGCGTTCTGGACCGGCGGCCAGCGCGGCGAGCTGCTGATCAACCGGTGCCACGCTTGCGGGCGCTTTTTCCATCCGCCGGGTCCGACGTGTTGGCGCTGTCGCAGCACGGATGTCGCCCCGGAGCCAGTGTCGGGCGAGGCGACCGTTGCGACCTTTACGGTGAACCGGCAGATCTGGATCCCCGGATACGAGCCACCCTATGTCGTCGCGATCGTCGAGCTGGACGACGAGCCCGACGTACGGCTGATCACCAACATCGTGGGCGTGGCCATCGACGATGTCAGGGTCGGGATGGCGGTGGAGGTCTTCTTCGAGGATTGGACGGCGCTGTCGGGAGAGGAGCACAGCCGGGTTTGGATTCCGTTGTTCCGCCCCATTCAATCGGGTTCCGCCTGAGCGCTTCTCGAGCGGCGGCGGTCTGTTGCGAAGGAGAAAGTCGCGACACGAGCAACCGTCAGGGCGACCACCGGGCGCTGCCCCGCAACGCGCACGGCCGGCCCCTGGGCGATCACCCCCCGGATAGCTTCGTAGGTTTCGAAAGAGTCGGCGACCACGCATGCGGACAGCTCGTCGTCGAACGCGGACGCCAGCTCCGCGTCTGCGACTTCGGCAGTCACGATGTCCCCATCCTTGTTCAGGATCCGCGCAGGCATCGCGAGCAGCCGGCCGTCATCGTCGCTCACGCAGATTGCACCCGACGGTTGGGCGGCGAGAAACGCGACGAGCTCGGCCTCCGACATGCTGCCCGGGCCACCGCGCCTTTCCTCAACCATGGGCACAAACCTCCTCGACATCGAGCCGAATGAAACTTCGCTTGCCACTGAGCAACCGATCGCGAACCTTCGCGGCCACCGAGTCTGGCACCCGAACTTCAGGTGAACTGCGCGCCAGTATTCTCGCGATCTCTGTGGGGCACGGTCGGTAGATCTCGACGCGCCCCCGTACCGATGCCCAAGACGCTCCGTCCTCACTCTTCACCACGCATGCTGCCTCCGGGTCGGCGCGCAGATGGCCGACCTTCGCGCTTTTGGTGTACGTGGCGAAGTACAGCCCGCCAGACTCGTAGGTGAGGGTACGCATCGCATAGCCGATGGGATGTCCGGCGGCGTCGCGACAGAACAGGAACGCCCGGTGATTGCGCCTCAGGAAGTCCGTGAGCGCCAGTTCGTCGAAACTCGCCACTCGATCATGTTCGTCGCTGCTAAGATGACAGTCAACTGTCAAACGTTCTTGACACCAATGGAGTCTCGACCATGTCAACTATCCTTCCGGTCACGCTGCGCTCGGCGGCCGACCTCACGCCGGACATTCTCACCACGTTGCTGCGTCGGCACGATCCGACGGTCACCGTAACGGCCGCGGCATTGAGCCGGACCTGGCAGGGCACCACGTCCCATCTGCATCTGGACGTCGACTACGCCGCCGCGGACACGTCGCTTCCCCGCCATCTCTTCGTGAAAACGCAACTCGGCACCGTGCACGACCTGCCCGAGGCGGTCGACATCTCGTTGTCGGAGGGCGGTGGCGGCACGGTACTGCTTGACGATGAAACAACGTTCTACCGCGACCTTCGGGCCGATCTGGAGGTCGAGACCATGACGACATACTTCGCTGAGCACCTCGACGGCCCTTCGCAATTCATCATCATCGCCGAGGACATCACGCTGCGCGGCGCGCAGGTGCCGGACGCGGTCGCTGGGCTGTCCGTCGAGCAGGTCGATGAGCTACTCGCGACGTTGGGCCGGGTCCATGCGCCGTTCTGGGACAGCCCGCGTCTGCGCGATGACGGCGACCTGTCCTGGTTGAACCATCCCATCACCGGCAAGTTCGCAAAGTTCCTGCGCGAAAACGGGTTCGCCATCATTCGGATGTTCCTCGAACTGCCCTACAAGAAGGCGTTGCTGGACGCCACCGGTGAGGACGCGGACTCGATGGAGGCTGCGTTCTGGAAGCTGCAGGAGACCGTAGCAGGCTCAGACGGGGGTCCGATCACACTGCTGCACGGCGACCCACACCCACGCAACACCTACGCACTGCCTGACGGCCGCATGGGTGTCCTCGACTGGCAACTTGTGCGGCGTGGGTCGTGGGCACACGATGTCGGCTACGCCTTGATCGGCGCGCTGCCACCGGAGCTTCGGCGCAGCCATGAGCGAGAACTGCTCGACAACTACCGCGGCCGGCTACGCGACGCGGGCGTAGCGGTGCCTGACCGCGAGCAGATGTGGACCGCCTATCGGCGCAGCCCGGCATGGGGCTTCTGCATGTGGGCGATCACACCCGACCAGATGTACTCCGTCGAGATCGTCACGGCGGTGCTAGGTCGGTTCGCCGAGGCCTACTCAGACCTCGGAACCGGCGCGCTACTGCGCTGAGGCCTTTGCGGCTGTCGCGCAGCTCAAGTCAGGACCGTGTGTTACTTACTTGCCGCTGTCGCTGACGAGGAACTGAACCGCTCCGACACGTCGGCGGTTTCATTGATATATGGACGGGCGGCGCGTTCATCATCGAGGTGTTGACCCCGGTCATTAAGCGAAGGTTGTCGACGGCCAAGCGCTGCGCCTAGGCCCGTACCGGACCCGTGACCCAATCTTCACCCTACGGCTGGAAGGAGATCCTGGATCTCGCGAATTACCAGGCGTTGCCGAATTTCTCGCGGTAGGTCACCTCGAGGGCGGGTCGGCGCCGGGGCGGTGAGAGCTTCTTCAACGACTGGCCGACATACACCGCCGCCATGGGCAGCAGGGTGTCCGGTAGCGCCAGCAGCTCTCGAACGCGCTCGATGCCGAACGTGGTCAGTCCGGTGGTCAGACAGGAACCGTATCCGAGGTCAGCCGCCGCCAGCAGCAGGTTCTGCACGGCGGGATAGATCGACGACGGGGCATAGATCTCGGCGACCCGTGCAGTGTCAGCGCAGACGACGATGACGACGGGCGCCGCAGCAAATCCGCCTCGCGCGAAACCGAATTCGAGGTCGTCGATGAGCACCTGGTCGTCCAGACTCTGCTTCACGAAGTCGCCACCGCCGGCATTCCACGTCTCGGTCCACCAGTCGGCGAGCAGTTTGCGACTCTCCTCGTCGCGGACAACGACGAACGACCACGGCTGCGTGTTCTCGGCGCTCGGTGCGTGCACGGCGAGCTGCAGCATCTGCTCGATATCGGATTCGTGCACCTTGCCGTTCGGATCGAATCGCCTGCAGGCGCGCTGTGACAGTACCAGTGTACGGAGTTCGCTCATCTCAATCGGCCAACCGTCGTTCGCCCCTAGGCGTCCAGCCGGTCATGGACACAGTGGACAAGTCGAGCGTCTCGCCGAGCGACAACTTGCCCGTCATCACACGGTTCAGGAATTCCGCCATCACCTCTTGCGGCTCCCTGTCGAGTTCGTAGATCACCATGTAGCGGTGGGTGGGCGGAGGAAGCTGCGCGGGCAGGTCCTCGTCGTCGGGGATCGTCAGCTCGGCCAGGTCGTAGCGCTGCGCCGCTACTACGCCGGGAACGTCGAGCACCTCGGGCACGTGGACGGAGTCATACCACTTGTTGAATTGGTCGTCCTCACCCTCGATGGGATTGCTCAGGACTACGAACCGACTTCCGGTCACCAGCACGCCTTTCGACAGAACCCCTCCGGGCTAGGCCTCCACACTATGGCAGTCGACTGTCACAGTCAACGAGCGGAGCTCGGCGTCATCGCCGACCGCTCGATGTAGCTGTAGCCGGTTTCGCCTGCCCACTGCACCTCTGCCCAACCGACCGTGTACGCCCGCACCGGATCGGCGACACCGTAGGGCAATCCGTCGGCCATGGTTATCCACATCGACGAGCGGATGACACCGTCGATCACGCGACCGCCCCCCAGTGTGAAGGAAAATGTCTCCCCGTCCCGAGCCAGCGTTGCGGGCGGTGGTGCGCTGACGATGTCGACGTGACGTAAAGTGCCGTCTTCCACCACGTAGGCGCCTTCTAGTGTGGTGTGACCGTCGCGGGCCCAGTAGCGGCACATCCCGAATGCCCGGCCGCCGGGCAATACCGCGCCGGTGATCACATGGCCGCCCCAGTCCCTGAGAGTGTCGGCACCGCGGGGCCCGCGTGAATGATCCCGCCAGCCAACACCGTTGAAGTCGATGGCCACGCCGTCGACAACTACCTGCCCCGTCACGCGGATGAGTTGCTCGTAGTGTTCGCGCGCCCAACTCTGCTCGGCCATCCCTTCGCCGGCGCTGGCGGCGTCCCACACCGGCGTCGCACACTCGACCTCGAGGTCCATGCGCACGTGACTCTTGGGGCCGTCGACGAGCAGGCCGGTGCGCATCTGCTCATAGGACGAGCGGAGGCAGTATCCGTCAAATGTGATACGCCACTTCCGAAATGGTTGCTCGCAATGGAACTCGAGATTCGCGCCCGCGGGTTGACGCTCGGCGACGGTGCGGTGATAGGCCCACATGCTGAGCACACCTTGGTCCTCGGGAAGCGCGATGAGTACCCGGTCTTCCCACATCTCCCACTTATCGGCCACGGTGCCCAAGTGCAACCACATGCCGACGTCGTTTACGGGATCGTAAGGCGTGAACAGGAGGTTCTCAGTCCATGCCGGGATATCGGGACACGCCCGCACGGTGCGCTCGCTGTCCGGGTTCAGCCCGGACGACAACTGCTGGATCGTGCTGCTCAATGGGATGATCCTTTCTATCCGGCCGACGCGGCCAGCACGGCGATCTCGCCGGTTGAGCCGTCGACACGTACGACATCTCCGGTGCGAAGAACCTTGGTTCCGTTGCCAGTCCCGACGACACAGGTGATGCCGAGTTCACGTGCCACGATTGCGCCGTGGCTGGCGGGGCTTCCGATATCAGTGACCAGCGCTCCCGCCAGCGACACCAGCGCCGTCCACCCGGGATCGACGAATTTGCACACCAGCACTTCACCGTCCTCGAGGACGTCGTCGGAATCGGCGTCGAGTACTACCCGCACAGTCCCCTCGACCACGCCGGGTCCCGCGGGCGTGCCGCGTACGGTGGCGTCGCTGCGGTCACCCACGTTGTCTGACCCGGTCGGCCCAACCGGCTCCGGCATACCGATGAAGGTCACCGGAACCTCGAAAGCCCGATACGCTTCGCGCCGTTCCCTTCGGTAGGCAACGAGTTCGCGTGCGTTGCGCGGTAGCGGTCCGAGCAGCTCCTCTGTGGTGAGGTAGAAGGTGTCGTCGGGAGAATCGAGCTTGCCTGCCGCAACCAGGTCCCGGCCGAGTGCGCCTGCGGCCGCTCTGGTTCCGTCCACCGCGGTGAGGAAGCCAGCCTTGGTGAGTTCCACCGACCGCACCTGAAATCCGGTGAAGTGCATCAGCCGGCGTAACAGAGGCCTACGCCACGCAGGCAAGCCGGCCAGCAGTTCTGCCTCCGCCCGCTCTCGGGCGACCACAGCACGCTGCGCCCGCACCCGAGGTCGTTCGGTTTCGGGTCGGCCCGCATGAACCGCGGCGATCCGGACCACCGCCTCGGGATCCTGCCGCCACGAATGCCCTATCACGTTGCCTTCATTGGGACCGTGGAAGCCATGCCGCTCGAGAAAGTCCGCGACCGATAGCTGTCCCTGCCCCAATGACCACACATCGTCGGCGAGCCGGGTCTCGATGACCCCGCCGTACCCGGCAAGCAACGTAGGAACCAGATCCGAGCGGCCGAGCCGGACGCTGATCGACTCCACCTGGGAGCGCAGCATATTCAGAATCATCCGAGTGCGGACATGTACCCGCATGACCGCAGTGAAGCGGGCGATGGAATCGGTCAACAGCGCGCTGGCATCAACCGGAGTGCCCGGCAATACCTGGGCTCGCCACCACTGCATCTGGTCGTCATGTGCACGCTGAGGCGCCCACCGTTGCCGTGTTGCGGCCAGTGGCGCTTTCACCAGTACGAATGGGATGCGGGTGGGATCACTTTTGGTGGGGGCGGCGTCGGCACGCACCGAACCCAGCAGGTCTCGTTCGAAGTCGTCACCGGTGGTTCCGGGAAGCAGCCCGGCCAGCTCACGGGCGCGATCGACATTCATCGCCTGCCTGCCGTAGAAGCACGCCGTTGCCCACTGGTTCGGGTCGTCGGGGACAGCCAGCTCGGACCGGGGCAGCACACCGAAGTCGTAGATGCCTGCGCGAGAAGCGAGTTCGACACCGCCTCCCCACAGTGACCAGCACAGGGGCGACAGGATGTCTGGAGTGGCCTCGCCGACGTTGGTCAGCGTCCACATCCGTTCCGGCTCGCTGCGGCCCCGAATCGGGTCTGTCAGGCCTGCGGAATCACTGTCGTCGGGCATAGTCCTCCTGACCCACTGATGACAGTCTACTGTCATTCTCTGGGTGATTCTGACATGTCGGCTCGACGGGAGTCACGGTTTCCCAGATCCTCCAGTCGACAAGTTGACTGTGACAGTGCACTGCCATAGTGTTCTCGGTCACATGGTTGGTGCCGTGGCCGCCGAGTGCGCCTCCTGGCGATCCTTGAACCGAACCGAAAGGCTGGCAATGAGATTCACCGTCTACCTGCCCAACTGTATGCACGTCGCCGCTGTCACCCAGCCCTGGGAATACGAGCTCGGCGGCCAGGACATCGTCAGCGTCGCTCGACGGGCCGAGGAGCTGGGCTACTCCATGGTCTTTCTGCCCGAACACTTTTTCACCCCCAGGCCGCACGTCGAGTTGTCGGGCAACCACTACTTCGACGCCACCACAGCCCAAGCGTTCATCGCGGGTGCCACGTCGACTATCTCTGTCGGGTCCATGGTGACCATCCTTCCGCTACACAACCCGATCATCGCCGCCAAACAGATTTCGACATTCGATTGGCTCAGTGACGGACGCGCGCAAGTCACGGTCGGCGTCGGCTGGCTGAAGGACGAATTCGACGCGATCGGCGTGCCCTTCAACAAGCGAGGCCGGGTGATGGACGAGTGCCTCGAAGCGATGTTCGAGCTGTGGCACAGCGACTCACCAAGCTATGACGGCGAATTCGTCAAATTCAACGACATCGCCTTCGGGCCGAAGCCGGTTTCGTCTCCCCACCCCACCCTCTGGATGGGTGGAGATGCCGACGCGGTGCTGCGCCGGGCGGCCCGCTTCGGCGACGGATGGGCCCCATGGCTGACCAAGCCCGACGAGTTGCCCGCCAAACTCGACTACCTACGCTCGCAACCCGGATTCGACGACCGGCCGTTCTCGGTGTTCTACAGCCTGGCGGTGCTGTCGATCGGTCAGGAACACGCGATCGTCGACGATCCGAACGCGCAGTTCGGCCAGAGCGCTCAGCAGGTCATCGACAACTGCAACATGCTCGCCGAGCGCGGCGTCACCGATACCTGGGTCAACCCGCCGCCCGTGAAAGACTTCAACGCCTACCTGGACCACATGCAATGGGTGGCCGAAGAGGTCATGCCGAAGGTCGGCTAACTCTGATGTCCGGGAATGTCGAAGTGCCGTTCCCGGACCTGAACTAGCTGAACCGAAACTAGTTGTGCGACTGACGATGGCCGGCTATATGTCGGCCCCGGGTCTCTTGTGGCACACTTACATACGGGTTTGGCCGCCGAGTCGCCGTGAGGCGGGTGGTGGTTGCAAGGTTCCCCATTCCTTGAGTTGCTGGTGGAATTCGCCGGCATCGTCCACCATCACGCGGTCGAGCAGTCGGCATCGATGCGCTGCAAGCGCACACACTCTCCCGTTAAGCCCGGCTTAGGCGCCGGATTGGATATGGCCGATGGCATGGTCAGGGACGTACCAGTACTAACACCCGCAGCCGCGTCGATTTGTACGTGATGACCTGGGAGCTGCTTCGCATGGCGCTTACACCGACCGGTGTGGCTTTTTGTAGCGTTGAGAAGCAGGAAGCCAGTCATGTTGAGCAGGTTCAGGATTCGCCATACACCAGAGGCACGGACGACTCTCCACCACCTGCTGCTGGATCACCGTCGGGCAGTGCAACGGTGCACTGGAGCGGTCCTTAGAGGCCTCCGAGACCCTCCCTGACCTCCACCGCATGCCTCGGCACAAACAGTTGCCGGTTGACTCGCCTGACCAGGTGCTCTTCACTCCACACGCGATCAGCCTGGCGGCGCCCTTCGTCAAGAACCCGGACTGTCAACAAGCTCAGTCGGTTCGAGGCCTAGTACCCCGACCCTTACGCGGGTTTGATATTCAGCGGCGCCGAACGCAGGCCCATAGTCCCCGTCGGCCATGGCATCTGCGGTTCCTTGCCGTCGACGTGGGAATAATCGGGAATGCGCGTGTGCCATTCCTCGAGGATGAGGCGCAGTTCGAGCCGTGCGAGGTGCGAGCCCAGGCAGCGGTGCGGCCCGCGACCGAACGCGAAGTGCACGGCCTTGCCGTCCACGTGAACCGCGTCGGCGTCGTCGTAGCGGCGCGGATCGCGATTTGCGCTGCCGTAACTGAGCATCACGGTGGTGTCCTTCGGTATGACGCGGCCGGCAACCTCCACCTCTTGGGTGGTGACGCGGGGCGCGAACGGAACGGGACCGTCGACGCGCAGGATGTCCTCGATGAAGGCGGGAATGAGCGAGTAATCGCTGGCTATCCGGCCTCGGAGTTCCGCGTCACCTGCCAGCTTGGCCAGAGAGAAGCCCACCGCCGAGGTCACGGTATCCAGGCCTGCCAGCACGAACATGAAGCACAGGCCCAGAATTTCGTTGTCGTCCATAGCCCCCTCGTCGGTGTCCTGCATCAACTGGCTGAGCATGTCGGTACCGGACGGGTCGGTCCGTCGCGCGGCGATGTGCTCCGTCAGATAGGCGAAGAGTTCCATTGCGTGCGCAAGAACCTCGGGAGTGGCCTCCGAGCTACCGGGGTCGGTGAACTCGAGTATCGAGTCCTTCCACTGCACCAAGCGGTCGCGATCCTCCATGGGCAGTCCGAACAGTGTTAAAAACACCTGGGATGGAAACGGTGTGGCGAGATCGGGCAGAACGTCGCACACGCCTTTCGCCACGATCGCGTCGATCAACTCGCCGGCTTGCCGCCGAAGTTCGGGCTCGCGTTCGGCCATTTTCTTCGGGCTGAAGAACGGGTCGAGCATGCGCCGGTACCTGGTGTGATCGGGCGGATCGATTGCGATAGGGATCATCGGGACGGGACTGCCCAGCCGATCGAACGCCTTGGCCGAAGAGAAGATGTCAGGCCTTTTGGCCGCGAACTCCACCGCGTCGGCGCTGGTGAGCACGATTTCCTCGCCCGCGGCCACCGCCTCCCCCGCGTCCCGCAATTCCCGCCATGCGCACGACCGATCCTGTCCGAACGGAAGCTCGCTGAGGTTCACAGTTCCACTGACTTCCAGCTTGTTCATGGGTGGAGATCCTCTCTGCGCGTTACCGCAAACTTGCACATCCGCAAACACTGTGACAGTAGACTGTCATATATGCGGAAGTATTGTGGACGAATCAGTGAGTGTCAACGATGTGAGCTCACCGAACCGCGTTGTAGTGTCGGTTCACCCGAGGCGGTCGAGGAGGCGGCGTGATGGCACGGGGGGATCGCTCACCACGGGACGCACATGCGGACCGGACACGGAATGCACTACTCGAGGCTGCCCTGAACCTGTTCAGCGTCAACGGTTACGACGACACCACGACGGACCAGATCGCCGAGAGCGCCGGCGTGTCGCCGCGGACGTTCTTTCGCTACTTCCCCACCAAGGAGTCGGTGCTGTTCTTCGGCGAGTACGACTTCATCGACGCCGTCAGCGGCGTGTACCTCGCCCAGCCGGACGAACTGTCCGATTTCGAGGCCATGGCGAACTCGTTCGCACTCCTTGCGCCTGGACTCAAGCGCATCCGTAAGCGAATCGCGCAGTACCGCGAAGCGGTCGCATCGTCGCTGGTGCTGCTCGGGCGTGAGCGCAGGAACCACGAGGCCAACGCCGAGACGGTGGCGAAGGTGATCGCCGAACGGCGCCATCTATCGACTCCGGATGACGAGTGCCAGCTGTTGGCATCGGTCGGGATGCTGCTCGTCGAGCGATCCCTCATCCAGTGGTTGGCCACACCGGGCCGGGGCCTCGACGACATCATCCGCGAGGAGTTCGCCGCACTACCCGTAGTACTGAAATAGCTACCGATCGTCGAACAGCGTCCCGTCGGGACAGCGCCGCGGTGTATCCGGGCCGCAGTATTGCGTGCGCAGATATGACGGGTACGTATCGGTCGGGCCTGCGTAGAGCCCGGCGATGTTGACGGGCACGTCGTATACGCCGATCGCGATCACATGCATGAAACCGGCGACGGCCAGCACCCGTAGCAGTCCCTTGAGCTTCGGCCCGGCCCAGTGCAGAGTCTCGATGCCGGACTCGACCCGGATCTGGCCTTTGCGGTTCCGGAAGAACATCAGCGCTCCGCTCGTGCTCAGCACCAGAGACCACAGGATGGGGCCGTAGAGCGGGATCTGCACGGTTTGCCCCGCCCACAGCGTGACACTCGGAATCGAAGCGGGATAGGCGACCAGCCCGTGATGCACCGCGAAGATCTCCAGCGGGAACTCGATAACGTACACCGCGAGCCAGCCGCAGCAGAACGTGCGAACGGGTCCCAGCGCCGGCCAGCGGCGCCGTGCCCGTCCCATCGCCCAGCGCGCGAGCGATCCCATCGCCAACGGCATCCAGATGTAGATCATCCCGATCATCAACACAGGTTCGGCCATGAACCGGCTGCCGGGACTCAGCGAGCCGGGGACGTTCTCCATCCAGTTGCCGAAGTTCACCAACCCGGCGTTGTAGAACAAAACCGGCTGGAACCAGTTGATCAGGGGATCGTGCCACCAGGCGATCGTCGATCCGATGACGACGGCCGCCTCGATGCAGAGCTGACGCTCGCGCAGGCACTTGCGAACCACGTAGACGATCGCGCCGAGCGCCAGTAGCGGGCAGGCGATCTGGAACGCGATGATCGCCACCTGGGTCCCGCCGGGGATCGGATCAGGACCAGGAGCGACCGGCGCCGCATTCCCGGAGACAATCCACGAGGTGTAGACGTAGGTGGCGAATGCGATGCACACTGCGCCGACCGCCGACCAGAACAACACCGGTCGGATGGTTCTGATCTGCGGTTGCGCAGCTCTGGGCGCGATCCCGCCGACCTCGTCGGCGCTCTTCAAGTCGGTCAAGGCAAACTTCCCTTCGGCAATGACCTACCAAACATGACAGTTCACTGTCACAGTGTCAACGGTCGCGACAAAATGCGCCGCTAGCGGTAGCGCCGGTTCATCAGGGTCGCGGTCTCGACAACGGCGTGCTCTTGACGACCAGATGCTGCGGGAGTCTTGCTGAAGGGCCTGCCTCGTTCCAGACGACGGCCAACCGCCTGCGGTCCGTGGTGCCCGTCGCCGTCGAGGGGTGAAACCCGCTGCGCCACAGCGCCCGGCGTTCACCGGCGGTTTCCACTGACATATCGCATGTAGTCAACTAGGTTACACAAGAACATAGTGAACTGGTTAGACAGTTACGGGATTCAAGCTCGCTCACTCGGGAGGCAACGATGCTGTCAGCTGCGTCGGAACTGATACCGCCGGCGACCCTCCATCCCTCCGGGGTGTGGTTCTTCAACTGGGCCATACCGATCGTCGGCAGCATCTTCGTCGTACTGGCCATAGCCGACGTGATCCGTCGGCGCCGCCTGACATGGGGCTTCCTGTTCTTGTTCAACAGCCTGGCGGTGTACTGGATGGAGACCATCGGCGACTGGGGCCAAATGCTGTTCTACAGCCCTGCCTTCGCCGAACACCATCTACTCGACTGGCTGCCGATCAAGACGCCAAACGATCCGCTGTTCATGCCATTCGCCTACGCCGTTTACTGGGGCGTACACGCACTCCTGGTGTTGTGGCTTAGCCAGTGGGTGTCCGCGCGGTTTGGCTGGAGCATGCTCAAATCGATGGCCGTGCTTGCCATTCCGGTCAACTACTTATGGGACTTCGTCGTCGAGGGCACGGCTACGGCGATGGGCTGGTGGACCTACGACCCTGGCATCGGCCCGGTGCTCGAATGGAGCAACGGTGGTCGGATCACGCTGCTCTGGACCATCGGCATCATGTGCACGTGGCCCAACCTGATCGCCTACTGGGCAGGCAAGCCGCCGATCCGTGGGCTGAACCACTTCGAGCGGTTCTGCCGATTAGATCGCTTCACGGTCCCGAAGGCTTCGTCTCGTCGGTCCGGTGATCGCGCCGAGGTCGGCACGCTAGCTGTCGCCACGAAGCACTCTCGGCTGACCAAGCAGCAAGAGTTCGATGACTGTCTCACTACGAGGTCACCATTCCGCGGTAGCGCTTCGAGCTGATGCGACTGGGGGCCTGGTTCATCGTGTTCCAGGTCAGCTTCTTCGTGTTCCTTATTCTGCCGCTGGTCATCATGCGGTGGGCCACCGGCGCCGACAGCCCCTACATCCCCTGATCACTGAGGAGCCGACATGAAGGACATGCCCGCCGAGTTCTTCCTTCCCCCGCAGGGCAATGAGGCGCTGAAAAGGGAAACCATCCGACTGCTCGCGGGGTGCACCGCGTTCATCGTGATCCTCGGCATCATCGTGGCGCTGACGCAGGGCATCGTCGTCAGCGTGTAATCCCGTCGTCCGAGGGGTGCGCGGTGCAATAGCGTTGTCTAGCAATCCAAAGGACAGGATTCGGGCCAGCTCCTCGATGGACACGGCGGGAGTCTCCCGCGGAGCGGCGCACTCATCTAACATTGGTGTCACTTCTACCGGAGGTGCGTAAGTGACGTCAGAACGGTTGGTGGTCTGCGCGAGCCACAGCCCAGGCAAGGAACGCGATGTGGAGCACGCCTTCGGGCGCCGCTTCCGAGCTGCGCTGGACATGGCAGCGGACCGGGTCCGGCAGTTCGATCCCGACCTGGTGGTGGTTTTCGGCGGTGACCACCGCCGGGCCTTCCGCCATGTCGTGCCGGCGTTCGGGATCGCGCTGTCCGCATCGATTCTCGCCGAGGGCCGGCATCCAAGCGGTGATCTCGACGTGCCACCCGACACTGCCCGCCTCCTGTGCGAACACCTGCTGTGGGAAGGCTTCGATGTCGCCGCGTGCCGCGACATCGGATTGGATCATGCATTCGCACAGCCGATCCGAGACCTGGTGGGCGAGTTGGCCGACAAACCTGTCATCCCCGTGGCAGTGAACTGTGCGACCGCTCCCCTGCCCAGGGGGCGCCGCGTCGCCGAGTTCGGCGCGGCGGTGGGACGGTTCCTCGACGGCCTCGACGAACGGACCGTGGTCATCGGGACCGGCGGCTTGTCGCACTCGCCGCCCAGCCTGGAGGTCGACACCTACGACCTCGGTGACGAACAGCGGGCCAAGATCATCGCCGACGGAATGCCGGAGGCTCGCACCAAGATCCGGCCCGACTGGGATGCCGAGGTGTTGCAAGCGATGTCGGCCTGGGATGTCGAGAGGTTGGTCGGACTCGTAGACAACGCGCACGCGCGAGCGGGGGCGGGAGCCAACGAAGTCCGCACTTGGCTGGCAGCCGGGGCCGCGGGCGGCGGACGGCCGGTATCACCGTTGGTCTACGAGCCGGTGCCGGAATGGATCACCGGGATGGCGGTCGCCGCGTCGGCGTGAGTGGACCGTCCGCGCCGGGCTTCGGGGTAGGCGCAGGCGTGCGGGAAAACAGCGGCGCAGGTGCCGGCTGGAGCGTTCCTCCGACGTCGACGAAGATGTTGCGCGCCTTCAGATGTGGATCATCCATGGCTTCGGTGGCGGTCAACACCGGTGTGACGCAAGCATCGCTGTCGGCGAACAGCCGCGACCAGTGGTCGCGGGGATGCGCACCGAACCGCTCGGACAGCACCCGCCGCATCGCCGGCCAACCCGCGGGGTCACGTTGCGGACCAAGAGTGGTTGGATCGATGGCCAGCAGTCGAAGCAACTCGGCATAGAACGCCGGCTCCAGTGCGCCGACCGCCACGTAACGGCCGTCGGCGCACTCGTAGGTGCTGTAGAACGGCGCCGAGCCGTCAAATGCATTGGCTCCCCGCTCATCCGACCACCGTCCGTCGGCCAGCATCGACCACACCACGTGGCCCAGCATCGAAGCTCCGTTGACTATGGCGGCGTCGATCACCTGCCCGCGCCCGGAATTCTGGCGCTCGATCAGGGCGGCGAGCACGCCGACGACCGCGAACAGCGAGCCCCCTCCGTAGTCACCGACGAGGTTGAGCGGCGGCGGTGGCGGCCGGTCCGGGGCACCCATAGCGTGCAGCAAGCCGGTGAGACCGATGTAGTTGATGTCGTGCCCGGCCTGCTGGGCGCGGGGACCAGTCTGCCCCCACCCCGTGACCCGGGCGTAGATCAGACGCGGGTTGAGCTGTGCGCACTCGTCTGGACCCAGGCCGAGCCGCTCGGTGACCCCAGGGCGGAACCCCTCGAGGAGAACGTCGGCTCTGTCGATGAGTTCACGCACGGCGGCGAGTTCGTCTGGATTCTTCAGGTCCGCGGCCACGATTCGCCTGCCGCGGTGGCCCGCGACCGCGCCCCCGGGTCGCTGCACACGAGTCACCTCTGCGCCGAGGTCGGCCAGCAGCATGGCGGCATGCGGACCGGGACCCATACCCGCCAGTTCGACTACGCGGATCCCAGACAGCGGACCTGACGAAACGGCGTGCTCCACGATCCCAACCCTAGCGATAATCTGACAGATTGCGCATATTTAATATCGCAGCCATAGGCCCAGACGATCTAATACGCGGTCTGTGGCATTGTTAATCTGACATCAACGTCATACCGCATGGGAGTATCGCACCGTGAGTATCTCCGCGCCGGAGCAGGAGCCGCTCTCGGGCATCAGCGTCGTGAGCCTCGAGCAGGCCGTGGCCGCGCCGTACGCGACCCGACAGCTCGCTGACCTCGGCGCACGTGTCGTGAAAGTCGAACGGCCCCCTGGCGGCGACTTCGCCCGCGGCTACGACCACACCGTCCGAGGCGAATCGAGCTATTTCTTCTGGCTCAACCGCGGCAAGGAGTCGCTGGCCGTCGATCTCAAGCACCCAGACGGGCTGGCCATCGTGCACCAGCTTCTGGAGACGGCCGACGTGCTCGTCCACAATCTCGGGCCGGGCGCGGCCGCCCGCATGGGACTCGACGCCGATGCGGTCGCGGCCTCGCATCCAAGGATCATCACCGCGACCATCAGTGGCTACGGGAAAGACGGCCCATGGGCAGACCGCAAGGCCTATGACCTGTTGATCCAGGCCGAAGCCGGACTGTTGTCCGTGACAGGTTCGCCCGGCAACGTGGCGCGCACCGGTGTATCCATCGCCGACATCGCCGCCGGGATGTTCACCTTTTCGGGCATCCTCACCGCGCTCTACACGCGGGCAATGACCGGCGTGGTTCGGCCGGTGTCGGTGTCGCTGTTCGACGCGCTCGTGGAGTGGATGTCACAGCCCCTCTACTACGGCCGCTACGGAGGCACTCCACCTCTACTCACGGGAGCGCGCCACCCGACGATTGCGCCGTACGGGCCGTTCATTTCCCGTGATGGCGACACGGTGTTGCTGGCGGTGCAGAATACGCCCGAATGGCAGCGCTTCTGCGAAGTCGTATTGGAAGCGCCCGAGTTGATCACCGACTCCCGGTTCGCGACGAATCCCGACCGGGTCGCACACCGCAACGAACTCGAGCCGATCATCAGCGCGACGGCCGGGGGCATACGCACCGACGCCTTCGAGCAGCGCCTGCGGCTCGCCGGTGTCGCCCACGCGCGGATGAACGACGTCGAGCAACTGGCGCACCATCCGGTGCTGACCGGCCGTGACCGCTGGCGCACGGTACGCACCCCGGGCGGGGATGCAGACGCGTTGGCGCCGCCGGTTGCACTCGGTGGCGTCGAGCCTTCGATGGGTGACGTGCCCGCCCTGGGCGCGCACAGCAGAACGATCCTGCGGGAACTTGGGTTTTCGCCCGAAGCGATCGACGGCCTCTTCGATGCGGGAGTGACGTCCGGCTAGGTCGAGCGCCCGAAGAAGCCCCGCTTGATACAAGTCATCAGCAAGGTGACGATCTCGTCGTCGTCGACGGGGTGGGGCAGATCCAGAGTGGCCTGCGGCACCCGCGTGACCAGCGCGCGCACGATCAGCGCGGAGACCACGGGGTCGAACGGGTAGACACCCGGTCGCCGGATCAGCATCCGTGCCGCACCGAGGTCCATGAGCACCTGACCGTGCTCGCCGATGCCGAGGACGGTGGCGTCGTCGGTGGCGCCTTCGGCCCACACGTCGATGCAACCGGAATACCTGTCGTAGAACTCGACGTAGGTGGCCAGCCAGTGCTGAAGCGTGGATTCGTCGGCGACGGGATCCAGCAGGGCGATCCGGTCCGCGAATGCCATTGCGGCACCGTAGATTTCGCTGGCGATAGCCGCTAGCAGATCCTGCTTGTCGCTGAAGTACTTGTAGAAGGTGCCCCGCGCCACGGCCGCGGCCTCCACGATGTCGTCGACGCTGGTACTGCGATATCCGCGGGCCCGGAACTGCGCGGCGCCCGCGTCGGCCAGCGCGGTCACGGTGGCCACCGCCCGCTTGCTGAGGTGGGCGGTGCGCTCGCTGATGGACAGTCCCGCGACGTTCGGTTCCTCAGGAACCTCCACCGCATCCACCTCGGCGGCGGGGTCGTTGCTGGCGCGCAGCCGTAGCGAGGTCAACACAGCGGCGGGGGTGTCGGGAAACAGCACCAACTGCAGGAACACCGACAAAGTGTCGACGGCATCCTTGGCGCTGCGGCCGTAGGCGCCGTCGGTGTGGACGAACAGGTTGATGCGGTGCACGAGGGCGGTCATCGTCATGGCCGCGATCTCAGGATCGATCCCTGTCACACCCGAGGCGGCGAGGCGTTCGGCCACCCGGTGGTTGTAGCTGCGGACGAAGCGGGCGATTTCGGGCCGGACGTTCGCGTCCGACGAGGCGATCGCCGTCCACTGGACGAACATCGTTGAGTACTTCTCGAACACCCAACTCCACTCGCCCAACCACCAATTGAGGTTGTCGAAGCCGACCTCGTCCGGCCCGAGAGGACCGATGCGCCGCGCCACCCGGAACAGCGCGCTACCGCATTCGTTGAGCAACTCGAGGAAGATCTCGTCCTTGCCCCTGAAGTACTGGTAGAGCGTGGCCCGCGACACTCCCGCCGCCTTGGCGATCGCATCGACCGACGTGTCGAAGTATCCGAGCCGTCCGAACAACTCCAGCGAGACCTCGGTGATCCGGGTGCGGGTACTGGCACCACGGGCACCGATGGCAGGACTCGATGGGCCGTAGCTGGCCCGGCGGACGATCGATGCTTCGGACATGATGCGTCCAGCCTATGGTCTGGCTGGGCTGACGGCGCCGCTCGCTGTCGTGTTTCGCGGAATCAGGAACTCCGCCGAGCCGGTCACAGCCACCCCGCCCGTTTGGCGGGTGGCCGCCAACTCCACTGTCACCCGGTCCGCGCCCGGCTCCTCGGTGACGTCAACGATCGTCCCCGAGCAGGTGAGCACGTCACCGGGCCACACCTGTTCACGGAAACGCACCCCGAATCGGCGCACGTTGCCTGCCCCGAGCCAATCGGAGGCGAATCCGGCCAGCAGGGCCGCGGAGAACATCCCCTGCCCGAACACCGACGGATACCCCGCCGAGCGAGCGAATTCGTCGTCGTAGTGCATCGGGTTGAGGTCGCCGGACGCCCCGGCGTAGCGGACGAACATCTGACGGGTGAGCGGGCCGAACTCTCGTGCCGGCGCCGGCGTTTCCACCTGTGCTGCGGCGCTCACTTCGCGGCCATCTCGATGAAGGTCGCCCTGGCCTCCGCCACGAGTGCTCCTTGTGGATCGCGGTATTCGGTGACGACGGTGGCGAACTGCATGGTGCCGCCCCGCTTACCTGGTTTGGAGAATCGCTCGACGAGACGCTCCCGCGCGGTCAGGACCGCGCCGGCGGTGGGCACCTCGCCGTGGAAGGTGTATTCCTGCTCGCCGTGAAGCAGTCGCTTTCGGTCGAACCCCACATTGACGCGCACGCCGGGCGGCGCCCAGCGGGCGGCGGTGGTGAGGAAGGTCGGTGGCACGATCGCGTCGGGTCCGCGGAAGTCTGGGTTGTCGGAGAGCATGGCCTCGGCGAACTCCGCGATCTTGCCCCGCTCGACGACCACTTCCCACTGGCGGCCCTCGGTCTCGTTGCTATCACTGTCAGGCATACCGGTCATAGTGACCAATAGTGTCAGAATATCTTCTCCACGGGTAGGTTGATCTCTCATCATCCCCAATGAGCCGCTTGTCTGAAAATGACATTGCTGCCAGAATCGGTGCCCATGGTCGAGTTGGCGGCGAGCTACGTAGCGGGAAAGTGGGCTGCAGGTGCACTCGCGGAAACTGTGGAGGTGACGTCACCGGCTACGGGCCAAGTGGTGGGCGCGATCGGCGTGGCGGGCGCCGAAGAGGTTGATGCCGCTGTCGTCGCAGCGCGTGCAGCGTTGGTGACGTGGAGGCAGGTCTCCCCCGCCGACCGGGGCGCCGCGCTGGGCAGGCTCGCCGACGCGTTGACCGCCCGCAAGGGCGAACTGGCCGATCTGGCCACGGCGGAGATCGGCTCGCCGCGGTCGTGGAGCACCTTCGGGCAGGTCCTCACCGCCACCGGCGTATTGAAGGCCTATGCCGCGATCGCACCCGAGTATCCGTTCGTCGCCACTCGCCCCTCGATGACCGGTGGAACCGTGGAGGTACGCCAGGTGCCCATCGGTGTCGTGGGCGCGATCGTCCCGTGGAACACCCCGCTGTTCATCGCCGCTCTCAAACTCGGCCCCGCCTTGGCGGCCGGCTGCACGGTGGTGCTCAAACCCGCTCCGGACGCACCACTGGCCTTCGGCGTGCTGATGGAGGCGATCGAGCAGGCCGGCATCCCTGACGGTGTGGTCAACGTCGTCAACGGAGGCACCTCGACCGGCGAGCTGCTCGTCGCGCATCCGGGGATCGACAAAATCAGCTTCACCGGATCTACGACGGTCGGCGCCAAGATAGGCGCGGCGTGTGGCACCAGAGTGCGACGCTGCAGCACCGAACTCGGAGGCAAGTCGGCGGCCATCGTGCTGCCCGACGCGCCGCTGGAACAGACGGTCAAGGGTCTGGTCGGCGGCGTGATGGGCAACAACGGTCAGTTGTGTGCCGCGCTGACGCGTATCCTATTGCCCCGCAGCCGATACGACGAGTTCGTGAGCGCGCTCCAGGTGGCCGTCGAAGCGCTGACCGTCGGAGACCCCGCGGACAGATCCACCGATATCGGTCCACTGATCAACGAAGCCGCTCGCGACAAGGCGGAAGGGTTCCTGCAGCGGGCACGGGACGAAGGAGCCACCGTGCTCGTCGGCGGCGAACGACCGAACCTGCCAGGATGGTTCGTCGCGCCCGCGCTGGTGGCGGCGACCAACGACATGGAGATCGCTCGCGAGGAGGTCTTCGGTCCGGTGGCCGTCGTCATAACGTACGACGACAGCGAACCGGACGCAGAAGATGCGGTCAGCATTGCCAACGATTCCCGCTACGGCTTGGTGGGCGCGGTCTGGTCAGCCGACGAGCAACGGGCCGCTGAGGTGGCAGCACGACTTCAGGTCGGCTCGGTGGCGGTGAACTCGACCGCGGTCCTCGATTTCGGCAGTCCGTTCGGCGGATTCAAGCAATCAGGCATCGGTCGCGAAGGCGGCCCCGAGGGCCTCGCGGGCTTCGTCGAATACCAAGCCATCATCCGTTAGGCCGGAAGGAAATCACGGAATGCAGACACAGGCTGCCGTGCTGTTTGAGCGCAACACGCCATGGTCGATCGAGACCATCGAACTGGACCCGCCGAGGGCGACTGAGGTACTCGTCGAGCTGCATGCCTCGGGCATGTGCCATTCCGACGACCACCTCGTCACCGGCGACATGCCGATCCGGCTGCCCTGCATCGGCGGTCACGAGGGTGCGGGCGTCGTCAAGGCGGTCGGCGACCACGTGTCCTGGCTCGCGCCCGGCGACCACGTCGTGTTCAGCTTCATCCCGTCCTGCGGCCGGTGCCCGTCGTGCTCAACGGGCCATCAAAGCCTCTGTGACCTTGGCGCAAAGATCTACTCGGGCATGCAGATTCACGACGGAACCGCACGCCACCACCTGAACGGCGAGGATCTCGCACTGGCTTGTGGTGTCGGATCATTCGCGCACCACACCGTCGTTCACGAGGCGAGTTGCGTCAAGATCCCGGAGCACTACCGGCTGGACCGGGCGTGCCTGCTGGGCTGTGGCTTCATCACCGGATGGGGATCATCTGTCTATGCCGCCGAAGTCCGACCGGGTGACACGGTTGCTGTTGCGGGCGTGGGTGGCATCGGCGCCGCGGCAGTGCAGGGTGCACGACTGGCGGGCGCCCGCACGATCACCGTCATCGACCCGTCGGAGTACAAGCGGGAGGAGGCGCTCAAGATGGGCGCCACCCACACGGCAGCGGATTGGAAAGAGGCGAAAAATGTTGTTGCCGAGGCGACTTGGGACCGCGGGGTGGACAAGTTCATCTGCGCGATGGGCGTCGGTGATGGTCAACTCATCGGGCAGGCGCTGGCAATGACGGCCAAACGCGGCAAGCTGGTGGTCACCAATATCCACCCGATGTTGGAACGCGAGGTCCGAGCGAACCTGATGGATCTCACGCTCACCGAGAAGCAGATCGTCGGAACCCTATACGGCTCGGGCAATCCACGGGCGGACATCCCGAAGATCCTGGAGCTCTCCAGTGCCGGACAGGTCGACCTGGATGCGATGGTCACCCGCACCTATCCCCTGGCGAAGGTCAACGACGGCTACGCCGACATGCATGCCGGTGCCAATATCCGTGGCGTGCTCATCTATCCGCCCGCCGAGGCCGCGCTGGGCTGAACCGCTCACGCCTTTGCGTGTACCGGTTCCCATCCACCGCCCTGGGCGGAGCGGTGCGCTGCGTCGATCACCGCGAGTGACACCAGACCGTCCTCGAACGTGGCCGCGGTACTGGGCTCGCCGTCGAAGGCGGGCAGCCAGTCCTCGAGCATGAGCGCCATCGCCCGACTGGCATGGCCGGCCAGGCCGGTGGGCAGCTGGTCCGGGTGGGCGGGTTCACGCTCATCCACCTGCAGCGGGGTCAATCCGTCATCGGTGGCCAGACCCGCCGAGTACCGTGCCGATCGAAGATCGCCGTCCCCGATGATGGTGCCTTCGGAGCCGAACACCTCGAGGCGGTAGTGGTCGGCATGCGCACCCATCACCGAGACACTGAGCACCGCAGTCATTCCGGACGGCATCCGCATGAGCACAGCTGCGGTGTCATCTGCGGTGATTCGCAAGGTCTCGCCGTCGGCGAGGTGACGGACGGGGTCGCTGACGGTGACCTCGGCACATACTTCCTCGGGCGCACCGAACAGGCTGCACACGAAGTCGAGGTCGTGCACCAGCATCCCGGCGAGGTAGCCGCCACCCTGTTCCCGGTCATACATCCAGCGCGCCTGCGGCGGATGGCTCGGGTGCCAGTAAGACGCGCTGCGGCTCACCCGTGCCAGGTACTGGTCACCGAGGAACCCCGAACGCACCCGATCAGCAACAGCGAGCCAGTCCGGATTCCAGCGATTTTCAAAGCAGCATGCCGTGGGTACGCCGGCTGCCGCGGCGGCACGCACCATCTCGCGGGCCGCCTCCGGGTCGCCGGCAAGCGGCTTCTCGCACAGCACGGGTTTGCCCGCGGCGAGGGCGGCCAGCGTCATGTCGCGGTGCAGCACCGTCGGCGTAGCGACGGAGATCACGTCGAGGTCGTCACGCTGGACGAACGACTCCCAGTCTGTCGACGTCTCCTCGATCCCGAGCTTGGCCGAGACGCGCTCCAGACGATCCGGGGTGCGGGCGCAGAGCGCAACGGGCTCGAAGCCCGCCGCCGCCCGGAAACCTGGCACCTGTACGTGCGCGCCCCACCCCACACCGATGATGCCGACTCTCAGCGGGGTGCGGTCCGTCATGTGCTCTCCTCGGCTGTCCTTTTGTCGATCGCCTCTTGGCGGACTCGACCACTAGTGACACTAATGTTAGATATCGGTGCGGATCAAGGAGGGGAAAACCGCGCAATCCCCTCAACTAACGCCTACCCGACATTGCCTATAAGTGACATGAGTGCCAGAATCTAGAGCTGTGAGCGCGATCGACGTCGACGAGCAACAGTTCGCACCATTGATCGACCTGCGGTGGTGGCAGGAACATCCCGCAGAACGCCCGGAGATTTACCGGCGCCTGCGGGACGCTGGCGCGGTCTTCGTGCGGACCAACCGGCCCGATGCTCCCCGCGCCCGCGGCTTTTGGGCGGTCGGCGCACACCGCGATGTGGTCGACATCAGCCGACGAGCCGACGAGTTCTGCTCCGGGCATGGCACCCAGATCTTCGACCAGACCGCCGAGATGCGCGAATACCGCGGGTCCATCATCGACATGGACGACCCCGAGCACATGCGGCTTCGCAAGATCGTCTCCCGCGGGTTCACCCCGCGCATTCTCGCCGAGATGCGTGGCTTGGTGGAGGAGACAACCGCAGAGATCCTGGACGAGATGCCCCGCACCGGGAAGTGCGACTTCGTCTCGGCGTTCGCCACGCTGCTGCCGCTGCGCATCATCGACAACATGCTGGGGGTGCCGCGGGAGCACGAGCAGTTCATCGTCCATGCCACCAACGTCGTACTCGGCGCCTCAGATCCGGAGTACGTACCCGATCAGACCGCGGCGGGAATCGGGGCGGCGGTCTCCGAGGCCAGCGAGCGGCTCATCGAACTGCTCAAAAGTATCGCCGAAGACCGCATCGCCCGGCCGCGTAACGACGTGATCAGCAAGCTCGTCACCTCCGACGAGGAGAATTTGACGCCGCAAGAACTGGCGAAGTTCTTCATCTTGCTGATCGGCGCGGGCAACGAGACCACCCGCAACGCGCTCACGCACGGCCTGCTGATCCTCAGCGCGCATCCGGACCAACGCGACCGGCTGCTGGCGGACTACGACGAGTTGGCGCCGACTGCCGTCGAGGAGATTCTGCGGTATGCGAGTCCTGTGATCCACATGCGCCGCACCGTAACCCGCGACGGTGTGACGCTGACAGACGCGGACGGGCAGGTGACACACACCTTCGCCGCCGGGGACAAAGTAGTCGTCTGGTATCCGGCCGCTAATCGCGACCCCGCTGTATTCGCCGACCCCGAGGCGTTCGACATCGCACGAAAGCCCAACAACCACATCGCCTTCGGGGGACCCGGCCCTCACTATTGTCTCGGGGCCCACCTCGCCCGCTTGGAATTGAAAGTGGCCTTCCAGATGCTCTACGACCGCTACCCCGACATCAGCGCTGCCAGCGAGCCGGTCATGCTGAGATCCAACTTCGTCAACGGCATCAAACACCTCGAGGCGACCTACACACCATGAACACCACTGCGGCCGTGCTATCCGACACCACCGATGGCATCCTCACAATCACCCTCAATCGGCCAGAGGCCGCGAACGCGGTCCGGCCCGACGACCGCGACACGATCATCGCGCTGCTGGCCGCCGCCGCGGACGACGAGAAAGTACGCGCGGTGGTGTTGCGCGCCAACGGGAAACACTTCTGCTCGGGCGCTGACGTGGCTTCGCTGGCGGACCGGCGGGCGCGGGGCGAGAAGCGAGTGCTGGAGCCGACGCGACGCATCATGAACGGGGCCCAGAAATTGGTTGCCAGCGTGTTGGATTGCCACAAGCCGGTGATCGCCGCGGTGCAGGGTGCTGCGACAGGCCTGGGGGCCCACATTGTCTATGCGTCCGATCTCGTGATCGCCACCGAAAATTCCTATTTCGCTGAGTCATTCGTCAAGCGCGGGCTGGTTGTCGACGGTGGAGGGTGCTACCTGCTGCCTCGAAGGATCGGCATGCAGAAGGCAAAAGAGATGGCCTTCTTCGGAGAGCGCCTGACGGCAGCCGAAGCGTTGGCACTCGGTCTGGTGAACCGCATGGTCGCCCCGGCTGAGTTGGACGCGGCGGTGGCCGACTTCGCCGGGCGACTGGCGGCGGCACCGACGAGCGCCATCGCGTTCACCAAGCGACTCCTCAACGACTCCCCCGACACCGATCGGTCCGGGGCGTTCGTCGCCGAGGCGATGGCCCAGGAGATCCAGTCCTACTCACATGACTCGAAAGAGGGTGTGCAGGCGTTCATCGACAAGCGCCCGACCGAGTTCACCGGGTGGTGAAGTAGATGGCGCGCGCCGACATCCCGGTCATCGACCAGGTCAGCGAGCCGTATTGGGCCGCGGCGCGGCAGGGTCACCTGCTGATCGCCAAGTGCCGGCCGTGCGGGCGGGTGCATCACTACCCGCGGCCGTTCTGCCCCTTCTGCTGGAGCGACGACGTCCACCCTGTTCAGGCCAGCGGAACCGGAATCCTGTACACGTATTCGACGGTGTACGTGAATGATCTGACTCCGTTCAGCTCGCGACTGCCCTACGTTGCCGCGATCGTCGAGCTGCCCGAAGGCCCGCGGCTGATGACCGCCATCGAGGGCGTCGAACCCGAGCGTCTTCGGGTCGGAATGCCCGTCACCGCGATTTTCCGGCCCGTAGACGAGACAGATCCCGACAGCCCGTATCTCACGATATTCACCCCAAGAGAGGACTCATGACCGGACTACTCGACGGCAAGGTCGCCCTGGTGACCGGCGCCGGGCATGGCATCGGCCGTGGCCACGCACTCGAACTGGCCAAGCATGGCGCGACGGTGATCGTCAATGACCTTGGCACCACCCTTTCCGGCGAGGGCACCGGCAAGGTCGCCGACGAGGTCGTCTCGATCATCGAGAGCCGCGGTGGCAGCGCGGTGTCCGACTTCAGCGACGTGGGCGACGAGCAGCAGGTAGACCTTGCCGTGGAACGCGCCTACTCGCAGCTGGGCAGGCTTGACATCGTGGTCAACAACGCGGGCATCGTGCGCGACAAGGCGATATGGAACATGACGGCCGACGACTTCGACCTGGTGATGCGGGTGCACGTGCGCGGCAGCTGGCTGACCAGCCGCGCGGTCGCGCGGAAATGGCGCGCGGAATCCAAGGAATCCGGCGCAAAAGTCTATGGCCGCATCATCAACACCACCTCGGGCGCCGGCCTGCACGGCCACTTCGGTCAGACGAACTACAGCACCGCGAAGTCGGCGATCGTGGGCCTGACCCAGACGCTCAGTCTCGAGCTCGCATCGATCGGCGCCACCGTGAACGCCATCAGTCCTGGTGGACGCACGCGCATGTCCGCGTCCATGCCGGGAGCAGAGGCGGCCATCGAGCCCGACGAGCGCGCCGAGGACGAATTCGATCCCAAGGACCCGTCGCTGGGCTCTCCCGTGGTGGCGTGGCTCGCCAGTCCCGAAGCCGGCCATGTCAGCGGTCAGGTGATCCGGGCCATGGGCGAGCATCTGCAGCTGCTCAAGGGCTGGCATCCGGTGACGTCGGTCTCCAACGGCCAAAAGCGATGGGATGCAAACAAACTCGGTGCCATCATGGCCACCGACGTGTTCGGGACGCGTAACACCGGCCTGCGACTGGGCGGCTGACGCGCTGCCGGACGTTGCACAAACGGTCACAGAAATAGGTATAGCCCGGACAGCAAGGCCCACAGCGCCACGCAATATCCCTCGAATGCGATCCGCAGAGGCTTTGGAGCGTTTCGCAGTTCCATGAAGTCGAGCCCGACGAGCCGTATCTTGATCGCGGCGATCCCAAGGATGACGACCGCCATCGCCGAACCGGTGCCATGGTCGGCGCCCAGAGCGAAGGACACCACCGTCGCTGCGATCAACACCAGCCAGGACACGCCCGCGCGGCCACGGACGAAGGCCAATACGGAGGGGCCCGGCATCACGACACCAGGTACAGCAGCGGAAACAGCACGATCCACAGCAGGTCGACGAGGTGCCAGAAACAAGCCCCGCCCTCCACGACGGCCATCCGCGTTGGTCCGAGTTCGTGCCGCCGCGTCTGGGTGAGCAGGAATGTCAGCACCGTAATACCGACACAGACGTGAAGCAGATGTATACCGGTGAGGATGAAGTAGTACAGGTAGAAGTGATTGGCGATGACCGCGTGTCCACCGGTCACCAACGAGTAGTACTCGAAGGTCTTGAGGGCGATGAACACTCCGCCCCACGCCATTGCCGCCACGGTGGCCGAGCGCGCGATGTGCCGGGCTCCCGACCGCAGCGCACGCAACGTGATGACCACGAGCAGTGAACTCGTCAGCAGTACCAGCGTGTTGGTGAACCCAACCCCGAGGTGCAGCGTCTTGCGCGCGAGGTCGAACTGTTCGGGGTTCTTGGCCCGCTCGACCATGAAGGTGGCGAAAAACGCGCCGAATACCAGCATGTCGCCGAACAGGAACACCCACGTGCCGCTCTCACCGGGCACGCGCCGCGTCGGCGTCGCGGTCAGCGAAGATGCATGAACTGTCACGAAGCCACGAGGGTGAGGGATCGCTCGGCGGCCTGCTCCGCACTGATCGAGCGGAGCAGCACCAGCGTCACCGCGATCATCCAGACACTGAACGCCACCAACGGAATCCAGAACGCGAAGACGCCGTTCCACGCCAGCGGCCCGCTGTTGAAGACCATCACCGCGCCGCCGGGCAGCGCGAGCAAGGCGTACCAGGCGTTGAGGTAGCCGAACCACCGCGGGAACGTCCCCGGTTCCGTGCGGTCGACGAACGACGCGGTCGTGAGCACCACGGCCTGCACGACCAGGGTTCCCACGATGCCGACGAACATCAACCAGAAAACGTCGTTGAGCGCCTGGGTGATCTGGGGATCACGCTCTTCGGGCCGAAACGCTGCGGTGGCCATCACCATCATCGGGAACAGAAAGCCCGGCACGAAGATGACGCCACCGAAGATCTGGGTCACCGACAGCACACCCCACTTGCCTTCGACCCGTCGCACCCGCAGGCAGATGGTGGCCAACCACGGCAGCGCGAGGCATGCGGCGAGCAGGCTGAACGCCAGGCCGACTCGCACCCGCAGCTTGTTGGCGACGAGAAAGTCGGCGATGGACTGGGCGCTCGCGGTCGGCGAGAGCGGCGGGATGAGCTTGGCGATGAGCATGAAGAAGACGAAGAACAGCGCGAGCATGACAACTCCGCCCCACGCGGCGATGCGTTGGAGTTTCAAGTCCACGGGCGAAGTGTAGGTCTAATCCGCTCAATGTTTAACTAGTTTGATGATTTTGCTTCGGCGCCGTTGAACAGGGCGTCGAATCGGTCGGGCGTGCTGCTGTGCAGTACCAATTCGTCGGCACCCGCATCGCGGAAGCGTTCGAACATCAGATGGCAGGAGCGCGCCGACCCGACCGCCGCCGCCTCCGCCGTCCACGGCCCAGGTAATGCGGAGGCGGCCTCGACGAGTTCCTCGCGGGTGAGCACCGAGTCCGCCGAACCCCTGACACCGGCAAGTAGCGGATGACTTCGCAACCTGCTCAATGGTTCCGGATCCCACCCGTTGACTGCCGCCAATCGCTCGCCGAATCCCGGAATCTGGTAGTACGTCACCGCCCGAGCGTCCACTACAGCGAGCTCCTCCTCGGCGGGCAGCTCGCACGCGACCACAACAGTGGCGTACACCCGCACACTGCCCACCGGGCGGCCCGCTGTGCGCTCGGCGTCCCGGACGCGCCGTACCGAACGCTCGACGGCGGCGGGGGTCAGGAACGGATGCAGCAGCACGCCGTCGAAGTGGCGACCCGCGAGCTCCAGGCCCTTGGGTCCGATCGCCGCGAAGACCACTGGCGGCACCGGCTGATCCGGTAGGTCGTTGAGCCGCAACGACGGGTACCTGCCCGCGGGTCCGTCGTAGCTGACCTTCTCACCCCGGCACAGTCGGCGGAAGATGTCAGCGTGGTCGACGATCGACGCGTTCGTGGAACGAGGTAGCCCCACCGCCGCCCACATCGCGTCGACCGAGCGTCCAACGCCAAGCATGAATCGTCCGCCCGACAGCGCCTGAGCCGTCATCGCCAGCGACGCCAGCAGTGCGGGATGCCGGGACTGGAGATGGGTGATGCCCGAGGCTATCCGGATCCTCGAGGTGGCTTGGCTCACCGCGCCTGCGATCACCCCGAGATCCTTGGTCCCCCACCGCTCGCTGAGCCATACGGTGTGCAGATCGAGACGCTCGGCGGCCTTCGCCTGATCGACGACGACCGCGGGGTCGGCGACGCGTCCGGGGAGCACGTAAGCGCCGAGCGCTATGCCGCTGAGCTGTCTGCCATCCATCCCGCTATTCTGACAGTAGTGTTCAGGTCCGCGAAGGGGGATGATGGCTTACACATCTGCGCGCGGCCAATTCGGTAGTCGGACGAGCGACATTCTGCAGGCCTGGCTGCCGCCGAGCCTCGCGCCCGGTGGCACAACCGACTTCGAGATCTCCGAGTTCACCGCCCCACCGGCCGGCTACTCAGGAAAGACAGCGTTCTTCACTGCCTCGTGGAAGGACCCGGCCGGCGAACGCCACAGCGCTGACCTGGTGCTGCGTGCACAGGCCGAGGACCACCAGCTGTTCACGACGCCCGACGCACCGCGCCAGGCCGAGGTTATGAAACGTCTTGCCGAACATGCAATTCCAGTGCCGCACGTCGTCGGTATCGAACGCGACGCATCGATTCTGGGATCGCCGTTCTATCTGATGCGCCGGGTGCGAGGTCGAACGCCATCCGACGTTCCTAGTTGGCACAAGCGAGGCTGGACCGTCGAACTGTCCCCCGTCGAGCGAGGCCTGCTGTGCGACAACGGGTTGCAGGCGCTTGTGTCGCTTCACCGCATCGACGACCCCGACACGCTGGCGTTCTTCCGTGGCGGGACCGATCCGAGTAGGACAGCGCTGCAGCGCTACCTCGACAAACTGCGCGGATGGTACGAATGGTGCCATGCCGATATGCAGGTAGGCGGTGCCACATTGGCCGAGGCGCTGCGTGTCATCGTGGATGCGGCGCCCGACACAGACGCGGAGACTGTGGTCTGGGGCGACGCCCGGGTGGGAAACATCAGCTTCGGTGACGACCTCTCGGTCGTCGCGTTGTTCGACTGGGAGACTGCGGGCACCGGGCCGCCGGACATCGACGTCGGTTGGTGGCTGATGTTCGAGCGCTTTCTGTGCGAAGCACTGGGGTTCACCCGGCTGCCCGGTATTCCGGACGACGACGAGATCGTCAGGCGCTACCTCGAATTCGGTGGGACCCTCACCGGCGACATCGCCTACTACCAGCTGATAGCCGCCTTTGTTCTGTCGCTGATCAACAATCGGCTCGCCCGGCTGCTCGAGCGTGACGGCTTAGATGTGGTGACGGCTCAAAGTTATCCCCGCATGTCGGTCGGACTGGTCGAGCACTATCTCGACCGGCTCTGAACCTTGGTCAGGCCAGTTCACCAGCCCGCGGGTGGCGCCGCCCCGACCACGACGTGACCCTGGTGCGCTAGAACTGCGCCATGCCCTGGTCGACCGACAGCCGCGTTGCCGTCACGAAGCGTGACTCGTCGGACGCCAACCAACACACCGCGGCCGCGACGTCCTCCGGTTCGCACGCCCACTGCGGCAGGAATGGCGTACCCATGTTGTTCAGCGTGGGGTTGCTCTCAATCGCGGAGAACAACGCGGCGATCATGTCACCGCCACCCATCGGGGTGTTGACCGGTCCGGGATGGACACTGTTGACCCTGATTTCGTGCTTGCCCAGCTCGGCCGCGAAAGCCCTGGCCATTCCCGTCACCGCGTGCTTGCTGGCCGTGTAATGCACCATGTACGGCTGCACCTTGACGCCTGCGTAGGAGCTGATCAGAATGATCGAGCCGCCGCGGCCCCCTTCGATGATGCGGTGAGCACCCGCCATCACCGTGTTCCAGGTGCCCGTCACGTTGACGTCAATGATGTCGCGGAACGACTCCGGGGTGATCTCGTTCCATGGCGCAGGGACGCAAATTCCCGCATTGGCAACGATGATGTCCAGCCGCCCGAAGGCGTCGACTCCCTGATCGACGGCCGTCCTCAGTCCGTCGAGATCGCGGATGTCGGCCGCCGTGGCCGTTATTCGGCCCCCCGCAGCCTTGACTGCCCGCACCGTCTCGTCGAGATCGTCCGGTGTGGCCGACGGGTAGCGCACCCATTCGGGAAGCGGGCCTGCGATGTCGACGGCGATGACATTGGCCCCTTCGTGTGCCATCCGGACCGCATGGGCACGTCCCTGCCCCCTGGCAGCACCGGTGATGAACGCGACCTTGCCCGCCAGCCGTCCCGTCGTCAACGTGTTCCCTCCCGCGTCGTGTCGACCGCATCGAGTGATAACGGCCCTTCCCGTACGGCCATCCCCAGAAGCCCGAGGTCGACCCCCGCTTCGATGGCGGCCTCACGGCACGCGGCAACGTCTTTACGCAGGAAGTGACCGGCCATTTCCTCGAAGCGTTCCATCCCACCGATGCGGTGTGCGTGAGCCGCCACATGACTGCGGGCGCTGCACACCTGCAACGTCGACAACAACGCGGTCGGTTCGACACCCAGCTGGCCGCCCAGTTCCGTTGCTGCTGCGAGCAGTTGAGCGTTCGCCGCGAACAACAGATTGTTGACGAGCTTGATGGCCAACGCACTGCCGAGTTCCCCGGTGGGCACCACAGGTTCGGCGTAGGCGGACAGCACGGGTGTCACCCTGGCAACGGCGTCGGCAGGTCCACCGAGGAGCACGGTCAACGTGCCCGCATCAATGTTCTCGACGGTCCCACTGACCGGCCCATCGAGGATCACCGGCCCAGCCGGGGAGGACTCCTGCAAGGCCTGCAAGGTGGCCAACGTGCCGGTGGTGTGGGACACGAACACCGATCCTGGCTTCGCGTTGGCGATGAAACCTTCCGGGCCGAGGCCCGTTTCGCGCAGTTGCGCGTCAGCGTACAGGCAGGCGATGAGGATGTCGCTGCCGCGCGCCAACTCTGCCACGGAGCCTGCCGGCGTGGCGCCCCGGTCCACCAGCCGGCTCCGCACGTCGTCGCGCCGGGCGTACACCAGCACGTCGTGGTCCGCCGCGAGCAGGCGCGCCACCATGGGTTCGCCGAGTTGGCCGGCCCCGAGAAACCCCACAGTTCCGGCCATCAGGCGCTCCCTGTGCGCTCCGTGCGCGGCCCGCTCACGTCAGCCACGTCAGCGGCAGCGACGGCATCCGGCTCGCGGTTCTCGCGGCGCTGTTGAATGAGGCCGGAGAAGTAACCCATCACGTGCGTCATGTCCTCGAGCCGCGCGGCGTTGGCTTCCCCTCCCACGCCCGTTTGATGCAGGATCTTGTCCTCCCAGGCCATGAACTGCTCGAGATCCTCGACGGGCACGCCCATTATCGTGAGGAAGACTGTCGACGGGAACACGCGCGAGTCCGTTCGACGAAGTCGCACCCGCCGTCGCTGACGAGCTGGTCGACGAGTTCCGCCGCCAGCTTCTGCTGCGCCTCGCGGAGGCCCTTGACGCGGCCGGGCGAGAAGTATTCCGCCAGTACCTGCCCCCACTTGGCATGGTCGGGCGGGTCGATCATGATCGGAATCCACTTGTACGGCGGCTCCGGGTCGGTCGGCACGATGAAGCTACTCGACCACTTGTCCGGGTGCTGCAAACCATCGAGGATCACCGCGTTGTCGGTGAATACCCAATACTCGACGCCGGCCTCCCGGTTCCGGAAGGCCGGCCGCGCGTCATCCTGGCACTCGTCCGGCAGGCGGAAGTGCGTCAGCGCGGGCGAGTCTGGCGTGTTCAACTCCAGGTCCTTGACGGGACATGTTGCGCCTGACTGACTCTCGCTCATGAGATCCTTCCGGTTGACGGCGACCGAGCACGTACTCGAATCAGCAGCGTCTTGTCATGTTACGACAGTCAACTGTCATAGTTGATCGAAACCGGGCAGCCGATCACACTCCACTCATCCAACTAGGTTAACTACGTGTTTGCGGCGAGTGCGATACTGCTCGCGCTCCTCAGGATTGTCAGCGAACGGGGAAGCCGGCATTCAGCGGCCGGGTGATGCCGGTGATGAACTTGGCCTCGTCGGACACCAGGAAGGCCACTGCGTTCGTGATGTCCGCCGGCATGAGGATCTGGATGGGCAGCGCATGCTGCATCGAGGACAGTCCGGGGTCGTTGGCTTCAACCATTGTGGCCATGGCGTCGTTCATGACCATCCCGGTCGCCACGCCGGTCGGCTGAATCGTATTGACCCATTGCAGTACTGCGCCAGTTGATTTGCAAGCGCCTGCATCGACCCGACCAGGCCACGCTTCATGGCCGGGGTATCCTGCCCGCCTGCGGCTCAGGTGATGACGGCGACTTCGCCGTTCAAATTCCCCACGCGCGGGCTCCTATTCAGCGTGACGTACTTCCGGTGTGAATGCGGGCCAGCCGCAAGCCTTCCTGCGGATCATCGACCTCGATGTCCCAGTTGTCGCATGAGCACGTGCACCGATAGCCCGGATTTTTCGTGGAATGTTGACTGTGGGGGTGTGTAGATAAGCGAAAGTGCCTGTCCTGCAAGGAATAATTGGACTTCTCTACGGTTCAAAAACCCTGACGGGAAGGCACTTCGCAGGTGAAGAATATCGCGGCGGCATCGCCGGTGAAAGTTTCCGCCGACGGCCATGGCGTTGTGTCGCATGCCGGGATGGGCATGCTGCGTGAGCTTGCCGACCGGACCGGCTTATCGGCGCAGGTCACGGCCGCGTTGGCCGACACCTACCGCGGCCCGTGGGTGTATGCGCCTGGGGAGGTGTTCGCTGATCTGGCGGCCGCGGTCGCCGACGGCGCGGACTGCATCGACGCGGTCGGTCAGCTGTGCGGTGACCGGGAGCACGTCCTGGGGGCCAAGGCCTCAACGACCACCATGTGGCGGCTGATCGATGAGCGGATCGATGCCGCGCATCTACCCGGGGTGCGCGCAGCCCGAGCCGCGGCGCGGGCAGCGGCCTGGGCTGTCGGAGCCGCCCCCACCACCGGCGGCTGGCTGCATATCGACATCGATGCCACGCTGGTGATCGATCACTCCGACAACAAGGCCGGGGCTGCGCCGACCTGGAAGAAAACGTTCGGGCTGCACCCGCTGCTGGCGTTTCTGGACCGCCCCGACATCGCCGGCGGCGAAGCCCTGGCCGGGTTGCTGCGCAACGGTAACGCCGGCTCCAACACCGCCTCCGACCACATCATCGTCCTGCACCAGGCTTTGGCATCGCTGCCAGCGGCGTGGCGGCCCAACCCCGACGATCCCGACAACCCCGAGGCCCCGAAGGTGTTGGTGCGCTGCGATACCGCCGGATCCACCCACAAATTCGCCGCAGCGTGCCGGGCCGCCGGGGCCGGGTTCTCCTTCGGGTACCCCGTCGATACCCGCGTCCAGGACGCCGTGGACACCCTCAACCTCGGCGATTGCTGGTATCCAGCGATCGACACCGACGGCGGGATCCGCGACGGCGCGTGGGTCGCTGAAGCCACCGACCTGGTCAACCTGGCCTCCTGGCCCGAAGGGACCCGGCTGATCCTGCGTAAAGAACGCCCCCACCCCGGCGCGCAGTTGCGGTTCACCGACGCCGACGGCATGCGGGTCACCGCGTTCATCACCGACACACCACCGGGTGTCGTACCCGGTCAGGTCGCCGGTCTGGAACTACGGCACCGCCAGCACGCCCGCGTCGAGGACCGTATCCGCGAACTCAAAGCCACCGGGCTGCGTAACCTGCCCTGCCACTCCTTCTGGGCCAATGCTGCCTGGCTCGAAATCGTCCTGGCCGCCGCTGACCTGGTCACCTGGACCCGCCTCATCGGGTTCGCCAGCGATCGCGCTCTGGCCCGCGTCGAGATCACCACGTTCCGCTACCGGGTCCTGCACGTGGCCGCCCGTATCACCCGCGGCGCCCGCCAACTGCGGCTACGCATCGATGCCACCTGGCGCTGGGCGGCGGCGATCGCCGCCGCCTGGCACCGCGTCCGCACCGCCTTCGGATAACACCCCACCCCATCGGACCCATCAACGATGAAGGACCCACAGGCCCCAGGAAAGCCCGCCCCACCCGGCGACACGGGACAGCACCTCTACGCCACCACACGAAAACCACTACCCAACAACACAACTCGGCATCACACCGAACCCACACCAATTACCACGCAAAATCCGGGATAGTGCCCGTTCTCGGGCAGGATCGCTTGACCGTCACACGACCCGCCGGTATTCGCAATGCTTGTGAGGAACTCCAGAGGCTTCTCGTGCAGAGCACTGTCGTCGGACATGGCCCTCACTCCTCGCCGTCGACTCGGAAAACTGGGAGCAGCCATCCGTCAGTAATCGGTGAAAAATCTACGCGCACCGACATTCCGATCGTGACGCCACTAGGCGCGACATCGACGACGTTCGACACCAGTCGGGCACCAGGGGCGTCGGGAAGGTCCAGCACGGCAGGTACTAGGACGAGCTCGGGCATGCCAGGGAAGCCGTGCACCACGGCGAAACTGTAGACGGTGGCCCGGCCGCTCAGCTCGACCCAGTGCACCGCCTTTGATTGGCAAGTGGGACAGAACGGAGTCGGAGGCAGCCGGAACGTCTGGCAGTCAGCGCATTGCGGCGCGACCAGCCGACGCTCCTTCGCGGCCTGCCAGAACGGTTCTGTGTCCTTGTTGACGGCGATCCGCACGTGCTCGCCGGGGATGGTGGCGGCCAGGGTGACCGCAGCGGTGCTCATGCGGCACGACCCAGGATCAGCCCGCTCACGGGCAGGCTCGCCGGGCCACCGGTGACCAGGGCGAGTTCAGCGTCGAGAACCTGGTTGATGGCGGTGCCACGCATCTGCTCGACTCCTTCCATGATGTGGGTCATCCCGATGATGTACGCCTCGGACAGCTGACCGCCGTGGGTGTTGACCGGAATGGAACCACCTTCGTAGCGGATCGCTCCGCTCTCGACGAATGCGCCACCCTCGCCCTTGTCGCAGAACCCGTAGTCCTCGAGCTGCATCAGCACCATCGGGCTGAAGTGGTCGTACAGCAGGGCCACGTCGATATGGCCCGCGCTGATGCCGGCCTGCTCGTAAAGCCGCTTGGCGATGGGTGCATTGCCCGACGAGGCGAAGTATTCGTCGGGCATACCCATCCAGGCGAATGCCCTCCCCCAGTCGCGGACGCCACCGTGGGCGGCGGCAACCACGGGGACCGGCGGCTGCTTGCAATCCTTCGCCCGGTCGGCGCTGGTGGTGATCACCGCCACCGCGCCATCGGTCTCCTGGCAGAAGTCGTAGAGGCACAGGGGTTCTGCGATCATCCGTGCGTTGAAGTAGTCCTCGAGCGTCAATGGCTCGGGGTGCATGGCCTTCGGTCGATTCGCCGCGTTCGCCCGCGTCGAAAGGGCAATCTCGGCGAACGCTTCGCGACGCGTACCGTACAAGTGCATGTGCCGCCGGGCCATGACCGACATCAGGTGTCCAGGACCGAAGAGGCCGGATGGCTGCAGGAACGAGTTGATCGGATCCGGCTCCAACGCCGAGAAGACCGAACCCAACCGCTGCTTGGCCTGCTGCAGCGCCATCACCGTGACCACCACCGAGGCGTCGCCGGCCACGATGGCGGCTCGGGCCAGCCCGATCGCACCCGCCGAACCACCGCCACCGGAGGTCAACGCCGCGGTGAAACGGATCTCCGGAATCCCCAGGGTTTCCATGAAGTCGGCGGAGTCCATCTTCTCGGTGTAACCCGCGCTGGCACCGGAGTAGTAGGCGAACCCATCGATGTCGGAGCCCGGTATGCCGGCGTCCTCACAGGCCGCCAGGATTGCGTCGCCGGCCAATTCGGTGATCGACTTCGGTAGCGATCCGCCGCGCTTGTAGTACGGTGTGGCGCCAACGCCGACGATCGCAACGTCGCAACCGTGCGCAGCCCGGGCGGCGGCGCCGAATACGGCGACATGATCGCCGCGCTGCGGGGCTTCCTCGACGACGTCGCTGCCGCCGCTCCGGACACCGCGACGACGGTGGCCCTGACAGAGGCCCTGACGGAGTGGGCCGCCCGACTGGCCGAGGTCGCAGTCGGAGAGCGCAGGCAGATCTTCGCGAGGAGGCTCGACCTACCGGGCCGTGGGCAGAGCATGTGCCCTAACTTCATTCCCGTCGCGGGCGACCGGCAGCGGGTCGAGGGCACCATCACGTTCGGCCGGTACTTCCTCGGCGGGGGTGGGGCGGTGCACGGCGGGGCCATCCCGTTGCTCTTCGACGAGGTACTCGGCCGGCTGGCCAGCAGCGGGGATCGGACACCGGCTCGAACCGCGTATCTGCACACGGACTTCCGGTCCATCACACCCGTCGGCGAGGAGCTCGTGGTACGGGCCTGGTTCGTCAGCGAGCAGGGACGCAAACGGATCCTTCGCGCTGAGCTCATGCACGGTGAGACGCTGTGCGCCGAAGCCGAGGGACTGTTCATCGAGCTACGGCCCGGCCAACCATGATCCGTCTGGATTAGGTCGCGAGCGTGCGTGAAGTCGGGTTCCTCCGCGGCCTACCCACACGCACGTCCGCGCTAACCCCGCGCTGGTTGGCGACGCTGAATATCCCTGTCGTGCAGGGTGATCAGATCGCGTAGCGCAAGTCGGTCCGGCTTGAGCATCGCCGTCAGGGGCAGCTCGTCAACGATGAGCAATTCGTCGGGGGCCTTGTAGTCGGCCAGTTGACCCGTCACGTGTGAACGTAACTCGGCCAATGTCGGTGGTTCGGCACTTTTTGCCGGGACCACGACGGCGACGCCGATCTCTCCGATCACCGGGGCGGGACGGCCAACCACCGCAGCCTGTTTCACCCCTGGGTGTCCGGTGAGCGCTCTCTCGACCTCCCCGGGATGGACGTTGTATCCACCTCGGATGTACATGTCGCCGCTACGTCCGACGAGCACCAGGTTGCCGTCCGCGTCGAGCGTGCCGATATCACCGGTACGCAGCCAGCCGTCGCGCAGCACCTCGGCGGTGAGTTCGGGGTTGCGCCAGTATCCACGCATCACACAGGGGCCGCTCACCTCGACGACCCCGTCGGGAGCTACGCGCACCTCCATCCCCGCGGCGGGCCGGCCGACAGTTCGGAACGCAATCTCGGCGGGGTCGGTGGGTTCGGTGCCGCAGATGGTCGGACACTCGGTCATCGCGTACCGCACAACCAGCGGAACCCCGATCCGCTCGGCGACCCGATACACCAGTTCGGGCGGCGCCGGCGCGGTGGCCACGATACCGATCCGCAGATGCGGCAACGCTTTCCGACTCACACCCTCGACCTCGAGCAGCTTCGCCCACTGGGTCGGCACGGCACCGGCCACCGTGATCCGCTCATCGCGCAGCACATCGAACATGCCCTGTGCCGACCACGGTGCCGGCGGCACCACCAGGGTGCTCCCCCACACCAGCTGATCCCAGAGCTTGAACATGTAGCCGGCATGGGCGAACGGCGTCGACGTGAGGCGCCGGTCGTACGGGGCGCTCATGACCCCGGCCGCGGCGGCACCTGCCGCGAGCTGATCAGAGTCGTACACCGCACCCTTCGGCGTTCCCGTCGTACCGCTGGTGAAAATCAGCGCTACCGGGTCCCGACGGGTCAACGGCACCTCGGGCAGCGTCGGGCCGCTCGTATCAGTGGACAACGACGTCCGCGGCAGCATGCGCCGGTGAGTCTGCAGCGCGCCAAGTCGTGCGTCGGTGACGACCAGCGCAGGAGTTGCCTGCTGCAGAATCGATTCGATCTCGCGACGCCCGAGTCGAGGGTTCAGACCGGTGGTGATAGCGCCGATCATGGCCGCTGCGGCGTAGCACGTCGCATAGTCGATGCCCGAGGGCAGCCACAGCAGGACCACGTCGCCTTTGCCGACTCCGAGATCGGCGAATTGCGCTGCCACGCAACGGGCCCGGCCAACCCACTCGGCGAATGTGATCCGCGCGCCCGGCTCGACGTAGGCCTCGACATCACCGTGGGCGGCGGCCGCGGACTCCAGCATCGACCGGGTGTCCCCGACGTCGGAACTCACCGGCGCGCGCGACATCTACGGCTCCTCGGCGCCGAGAATAACGGTCCCGCTGGAACAGAACCAGCCGCCGGTGCCGCTGACGCAGGCGATCCGCGCGTCGGGCACCTGCCGCGGGCCGCATTCGCCGCGCAGCTGACGGGCCGCTTCAACCAACAGGAACAATCCCCGTTGGCCGGGATGGCAAGCAGACAGCCCACCACCGTCGGTGTTCGTGGGTAGCTTGCCGCCCAGTCGCAGCGAGCCCTCTTCGACGAACGCGCCGCCCTCCCCCTTCGGACAGAAGCCGAGGTCCTCGAGGGTGAGCAGCAGCATGTAGGTGAACGCGTCGTAGATCTCGGCGACGTCGACGTCGGACGGGGCGACCCCGGCGCGCGCGAAGGCCAGCGGGCCGCTGACCGAAGCCGGACCGACGGTCAGGTCGTCCCACTGAGACGTGAGCATGTGCGAGGTGGTCTCGCCGGAACCGAGCACCCAGACCGGTTTGGTCGGCAGGTCCCTCGCACGCTCGGCGCTGACGAGCACGACGGCCGCGCCGCCATCACTGCGAATGCAGCAATGCAGCTTGGTGAAGGGATCGGCGATCATCGGACCGGCCAGTACGTCGTCCACAGTGATCGGGTCGCGGTAGTAGGCCTCAGGGTTGTCGGCGGCGTTGAACCGAGCCGACACCGCCACCTCGGCCAGCTGCTCGATTGTGGTTCCGTAGGTGAACATGTGGCGCCGAGCCGCCATGGCGTACTTGGAGATCAGCGTGTGGCCGTAAGGCGCTTCCCATTGCAGGGGGCCGCGGACACCCCAGTTGATGTTGGCGCCCCGTAAACCTTTGCGGAGATCCGACCGAGCGGTGGAACCGTAGGTCAGCAGCACCACGTCGGCGTGCCCGGCGGCGATCGCGTCCGCCGCGTGCGCCGCCATCACTTCCCACGACGCGCCACCGACGGCGGTCGAGTCGATCCAGCGCGGCCGCAGCCCGAGGTATTCGCCGACGTCGACCGGCGGCAAGGTGCCCTGACCGGTGGAGGCCAGTCCGTCGATGTCTGCGGGTGTCAGTCCTGCATCGGCCAGGGCGCGCCTACTGGCCTGGGCGATCAGCTCGTAGGCCCCTTTGTGGTCGACGCGCCCCACGTCGGAGAGGGCGACGCCGGCGATCGCGACGGCGCGGCTCACTGGGCGCGGTCCTGGGCGAGCAACTCGGCGAGCACGTCGGCCGGCTCAGCGAACAGGTGCCGAAACACGTGGGCACGCTTGAGGTACAGATGCATGTCGTTCTCGAATGTGTAGCCCATTCCGCCGAAGACCTGGATGCCCGCGGCGGCATTGTCGACGGCTGCCGAGCCGGCCACCGTGGCTGCCGAGAGCACCTGCAGCAGCGCATCCGTGCGTTCACTCACCAAAGCGATTGCGGCGAATAGGGTCTGGGCCTGTGCGGCCTCGGCGGCGATCTCCATGTTCACGCAGGCGTGCTTGATGGCTTGATGAACGCCGATCGGCTTCCCGAATTGCTCCCGGGTCTTGGCGTGTTCGGTCGCCAGCGCTGCAGCAGCCGACGCCAGGCCTGTGAGGTATGCGGCGGCAAGCACCACGGCGCGCCCCCAGACCCAGTCGTCTTCGCTTGACAGCCAATGCGACGCCTCCACGGACTCGACTGTGGCCGAGCACAGCCGGATGCCCGGGTCGGCGGCACTCACGGGGGTCAGCGGACCGAGTGACTCGATGTCGACCAGCGCGGCGCCACCGCGGGCGACCACCAGGGCGTGCGACGCGCCCGCCGGCTCGAACAGATCGAAGGTGCCCTTGATCGGCCGCACGTCGCCGTCGCCCCGCAGCACTGCGAGCGCCACCAGGGCTGTCCCGGAGCCAATGCGCTCGGCAAGCGCCACGTCGCCGCAGCGGGCGGCCACCCGCGCGGCCAGGGTGCACGCGAGAAACGGACCCGGCGAGAGTCGCTTGCCGAGCTCGATGAACAGCAGCGCTTCGTCGTCGAACGTGCGCCCCGACCCGCCTGCCTCCTCGTCGAGTCCGAGTGTGAGCAGACCGAGTTCGGCGCACTCCCGCCAAAGGCCTTCCGGCACCGCCGCTTCCGCATGGCGATGGGCGCGGATGCTTTCGATGGGCATCCGCTCGGCGAGGAATTCTCCTGCAGCCTCGATGATTTCGAGCTGCTCGGGTCCAGGCAGCAGATTCACGACGATCTCCTCATCGAATTCAACGGGGCAATCCGAGCACGCGTTCGCCGACGATGTTGCGCTGAATCTCCGACGTACCGCCACCAATGGCCTGGGAAAAGCTGTAGTAGTAGTAACCGACCCAACCGTCGTCGTCCCACCGCGACGTGTGGCGGATCGCCCCCGACCCCACAATGTCCATCGCCAACTTGCCGATCTCTTTGGCCAGTTCGGCGTACATCAACTTGACGATCGAACCGCGCGGACCGGGCGTTTCGGTCTTCATCGCCTCGCAGATGTTGGTATAGGTGAGGGCGCGCAGCGACGCCACCGAGGCGCGGGCCCTGGCCAGGCGCCGCGCAATCTCGTCGTCAGCGATGGCGGGCCTGCGTCCGTCGGGGCCGACGTGGTCGTGGGCGTAGTCGATGAGGTCCTCGATGATCTTGGCCAACCTCACCTGGTTGGCAGTGAACGCGGTGCCGCGCTCGAAGGACAGCGTCGCCATCGCGACCGACCAGCCTTCACCCACGTCGCCGACCACGTCGGACAGCGGGATGCGGACGTCGTCATAGAACACCTCGCAGAACTCCGAGCCGCCCTCAATGGTCTCGATCGGGCGCACATCGATGCCCGGGGTGTTCATGTCGCAGATGACCCAGGTGATGCCCTTGTGCTTGCTGCCGGTGGTGTCAGTGCGGACCAACAGTTCCTGGTAGTCCGCGACGGTGGCGAAACTGGTCCACAACTTCTGGCCGGACACCACCAGGTGCTCCCCGTCGACGACCGCCTTGGTGCGCAATGCCGCCAGGTCCGAACCGGCGCCGGGCTCGGAGAAGCCCTGACACCAGATCACCTCACCGCGAAGGATCTTCGGCAAGTGGAACGATTTCTGCTCCTCGGTGGCCCTGGTGATCAGCGTGGGGCCGGCGTGCGAGTTGCCGACGAAGCACGCGTCGATGCCGGGGAACCCCCGCGCCGCGTATTCCTCGTACCAGATCAACTGCTGAAGCAACGTCAGCCCTTTGCCGCCGTACTCCTGCGGCCACGCGATACCCGCCCAGCCACCGTCCCATTGGGTGCGCTGCCAGGCGAGGTCGTACTCGCGGATGCCCGCGTCGTCGCGCGGCCGTGGCTCGCTCGGCCGGTTCTCATCGAGCCACGTGCTGACCTGGTCGCGGAACTCGAGTTGGTCAGGCGTGAAATCGAGGTCCATGATTCGAAAGTGTAGGTGACACGATAGTCAGAAACAATGCGTTGATCATGGTCGGCGGTATTTGGCCGTCAGTTCCTCGGCGCCGCGCGCCAGCAGTGCCACGTCCGCCCCCACGAGCACAAAGGACGCGCCTGCCCCCAGGTAGCGGCGCGCCACCGACTCTTTGAACGCGTTCACACCGGCGCTCTTGCCATGCTCAAGGATCGTCTCCAGCGCTTTCTCGATGGCGTGCAACACATCTAGATGCTCCGGTTGGCCGAGCTTGCCCATCGAAGCCGCGAGGTCGGCCGGTCCGATGAACACCGCATCCACGCCGTCTACGTCGGCAATGTCACCAAGGTGCGCCAAGCCGGCGACGCTCTCCACCTGCACGGTCAGGGACACCGTGGCATCGGCGGTGACAAGGTAGTCAGATATGCGGTTCCAACGGGATGCGCGCGCCAGTGCGCTGCCCACTCCCCGGATGCCTGCGGGTGGGTAACGGGTGGCGGCGACGGCGGCAGCAGCCTCGGGGGCATCGTCGATCATCGGGACGATGATGTTCTGAACGCCGATGTCGAGGAGTTGCTTGATGAAGACCGGGTCGGCGGACGGCGGACGTACCAGCACGTCGACGTCCGGATAGCCGGCGAGCACCTGCAGCTGTTCGAGCGTGGTACGGAGGTCGTTGGGCGCGTGTTCCTGATCCAGCAATACCCAGTCGATTCCCGATCCCGCGCAGATCTCGGTCACGTAACCGCTTCCTGAGGCCAGCCACATGCCGAACCGCGGGTCGCCGTCGCCGATGCGCTGGGTCCACCGATTCGTCACGATTCCGGCCCGTCGAACGAGACCGACACCGTGCCCAGTGGACCGTAGTCGGCGACGAAGCTGTCCCCCGGTTCGGCGAAAACCGGCTTGGTGAACGACCCGGACAGGATCACCTCGCCTGGCTCCAACGAAACACCATGCGGTGCAAACCGGTTCGCCAACCACGCGACGCCGTTGCCGGGGTGGTTGAGCACCGCGGCGGCCACCCCGGACTCCTCGATGGTGCCGTTGCGCAGCAGCAGAGCCGCGACCCAGCGCAGGTCGATGTCCAGCGGCCGCACCACCCGCCCACCGAGCACGAGCCCCGCGTCGGCCGCGTTGTCGGCGATGGTGTCGACGATGGTGCGCAGGTGACCGGTCTCGGGATCCGACATCTGCACCCTGGCGTCGAGAATCTCCAATGCGGGCGTGACGAACTCGCATGCCCGGAGGACGTCGAACAGCGTGACGCCCGGACCGCGCAGCTGCTCGCCCAACACGAAGGCCAACTCGACCTCGACACGCGGCCGGATGAAACGGCCGAGCGGAACCCGGCCGCCGTCCTCGACGAACATGTCGTCGAAGAGAGCGCCGTAGTCCGGTTCGTCGATCGACACCGCGCGCTGCATCACCTTCGACGTCAGGCCGATCTTGCGGCCCTTGACGTGCAGGCCGTCGGCGACCTTCAGCGCGACGAGCGCCCGCTGGACGGCATAGGCGTCCTCGATGGTCATGTCGGGGTAGTCGAGGGACAGCTGCCGAATCGGCGTGCGTGTCTGCTCAGCCTCGTACAACCGGCGCGCGATTAAATCGAGCTCGGTGCCAGCGGGTCTCGTCATGATCTGATGCTCTTCGCGCAGGCGCTCATCATCGAGTCAGAAAATCCACAGCCGCCGCGTTGAACGACTCGGGGTCCTCGAAGTGCGGCCAGTGCCGCACCGACGCCATCTCGAAGACCTCGGAGTTCGGGATCAAGCCCGCGATCGTACGCGCGGTGTCCTGGTACACGCCGTGATCCTTGCCCGACGCCACGATCATCACGGGGGCAGTGATGCCGCGCCACCCGTCGTCGGGAATCAGGTTGCGCTCGCGCACCTTCTCGTCCTGCAGGATCAGCAGCCGGTCGATGGTGCTGCGGGTGTCTTCGCGCCGGTAAACCGCCTGGCGCAGCCCGATCAGATCGGGCAGCCGGTTGCCCTCGTCGGCGATCAGATGGGCGAATACGGCATGTAACGACTCCCATGTCGGCTCATTTACCGCCTTGGTGCGCTCCGCGCGGATACGCGCCATGTTCGCCGCCGACGCCTCCCGCCCGGCCGGCGACATCAGGACCACCCTGTCCACCCGGTCGGGATGCCCGACCGCAATCGCGGATGCGACGAAGGCACCGAGCGACATGGCGACTAAGTGGGCCGACGTCATCCCGAAGTGGTCCATCACCCCCAGCACGTGCTCGACATAGATCGCGATCTCGTAGTCGTAGTCCGGCTTGTCCGAGAACCCGTTGCCCACCATGTCGATGGCCACGCAGTGGAAGTGCTCGCTCAACGCAGCCAGATTCGGGGCGAACGTCTCCCAGTGCCCGCCGGTGCCGTGCAGCAGGATGAGGTGCGGCTTGTCCGGGCTGCCGGCCTCGGCGTATCGCGTACTCACGGCCGCGCCGTTGACCGAGATCTCGACGAAGCCCTGACGGAAGTCCAATTCCTTCAGGTACATCCAGATGCTGCGGTAGTCGTCGGTGTCCACAACGGCCCCGACAGCCGCCGGGGCGGTGGTGGCAGGTACTGGCGCTTGGCTCATCTCACCTTCTCAGTTTCGCTATCTGACATCACTGTCATCTACTGCTGGCGTCATGGCGCTTGTCTGACCATCGTCGCACAGACGATATGTTCGCATGTAGACAACAACTCACACCACCCAGCCGACGTCCTCGGCGCGTACGGCCATTGCACATACTTCCATTGCTTCTGACAGTTGTATGCGGTAGAACTGAGCGAGTGAACACCCCGGCCGGACGCCGCGTCCTCGCCGAACTCGCCAACGAGTTCGCAGCGGTGCGTTTGTCGTTGGACGTCAGCGGCAACGGCCCCCGCCTGCTTGTCGAAGACCTCGAGAGTGGCGAACACGTCTTCCTTTGCCCGCTGGAGTTGGCGAGCTTCACCGAGGCCACCCCCGAGGACCGCGAGGACTGGCTGCGAGTGGGCAACTACCGCGGAGAACGTCGACCCGGGAAGCGTTCGTGAGCACGCCCGACGTCGACCTGGTCGGACTGGGCATGACGGCGATGTCGCTGAGGCCGGGTGCCACACCGCTCGAACTGGCCGCCGAGGCAACTGGCATCGCGCTGGCCGACGCCGGACTCGGGCGCGCAGACATCGACGGCCTCCTGGTCGGCTCGTCGCAGGGCGTGCGGCCGGACCGACTGGGCGTCGGCTTCGCCGCACGAGGCGGCTTCTCGGACCTACGCCTCCTCGAACACGTCGAGATCAAGGGCGCCACCACGATTGCCATGATCCAGCGCGCGCGCCACGCGATCACCACCGGCGAGGCGACGACCGTGGTGTGCGTGTTCGCCGACGCGCCGCTGGTTGCGGGTCGCGGCGCGGGCTCGTCGTACGCGCACAGCGGCGGCAACGTCGGGGTCCGCGGGTTGGAGCGGGCCTCAGGACTGCTCGGATCGGTGCCGACGTACGCGCTGCTGGCCCAGCGGTGGCTGCACGTCACCGAAACCGATGCCGACGCATTACGCGCGGTGGCCGTCACCGCGCGAGCGTGGGCGCGCGGCAATCCCGACGCTGTAAACCGCGAACCGCTCGACGATGCCGGCTACAACGCCAGCCCGATGATCGCCGAACCACTGCGGTTGTTGGACTGTGCGCGGCCGGTGAACGGGGCGGTCGCCGTGGTGCTCACCGGTTCGGCCTCGATCGGCGATACCCGACTGCGGGTGCTCGGCACCGGCCGGGAGCATCCGGTCCGACGCCGACGCGCAGGCGCCGAATCGTGGTTCGGCGGCGGGGCGAGAGCGGTGGACGACGCGTTGGAACAGGCCGGCATGACACGCTCGGACCTCGATGTCGCCGAGCTCTATGACCCGTTCTCCATCGTCACGCTGGTGCTGCTCGAGGAATACCGGCTCACCGGTGACGTCCCGGTGGGCGCCTTCGTGAGCGAGGGTCACACCGGACCGGGCGGCACGCTGCCGACCAACACCGGCGGCGGCCAACTGTCCGGGTTCTACCTGCAAGGCATGACGCCCCTGGCCGAGGCCGTGATCCAGCTCCGCGGCGCGGGCCGGGATCGTCAGGTTCCCGACGCCACCGTGGCCTTGGTCGGCGGCATCGGAGGTCGGCTTGACCACCATGCTGCGCTGGTGTTGGAGCGTGTGGCGTGACCACCGTGGACAAGCGGCTGCTCGAGGACTGGTTGCTGGATCCAGCACTGGCACCCGATGCTGAGCTCGATGTCCTGGCGCCGCTGTACCGGGCGGCGGAACGGCACGAGCTGGCACTGCCGTTCTGCGCGGCGTGCGAGAATCCACTGGAACTCGACCAGGAAGTCTGCGACTACTGCGGGGGCACCGAACCCGACTGGCGCACAGTCGAACTACGCGGGACCGTCCACGCCGCAACTCTGATGCACCGACGCGAACCCGGGCTGGTCCATGCGCAGGCCCCCTACCCCATCGTCGACGTCGAACTGGCCAGCGGACACCGCTTGCTGATGACGTCCGCGCAGCCCGCGGACGGCGTGCCGGCCATCGGCGGAACAGTGCGCATCGGCTTCCGCCGCCTCGGCGGCGTCGCAATCCCAGCCATCGACACCTTGGAGGACGAGTGACAACACTCGAATCAGCCCCTGCCACCGACGATTTCGATGTCAATAGCGTCGTCCGTGATGACCGGGTGCACGGGTCGGTCTACACCTCGGCCGAGATCTTTCGCCGCGAAATGGCGACCATCTTCAAGACCGGCTGGGTCTACGTCGCGCACGAAAGCGAAGTAAGCGAGCCTGGCGACTACCTCACCCGGCTCATCGGCCACGAGCCAGTCGTGGTGGTGCGCGGCAAGGACGGCGTGGTGCGCGTGGCGCTCAACCGCTGCACACACCGCGCCAACAAGTTGTGCAACGCCGAGAAAGGCAATGCCAACTCGTTCCGCTGCCCCTACCACGGCTGGACCTTTACCAATACCGGTGCGCTACAAGGTGTTCCGATGCGAGAGGGCTACGGCGAGGCCTTCAACCAGGTGCGCTCCGAACTGGGCCTGGCGCAGGCGCCCCGGGTCGACAGTTACGGCGGCTTCGTCTTCGCGTCGCTGGCGCCCGACGGCGTCTCCCTGCGCGAACACCTCGGCAAGGCGACGAGCGCCATCGACCGACTGCTCAACCTGTCCCCCACCCGCGAAATCGACCTACGGGCCGGCTGGATGAAGCATCTGCACCACGCCAACTGGAAGATGGTTGTGGAGAACAACGTCGACGGTTACCACGCGCTGTTCACGCACGCCTCGGTATATGACGCGATCAAGCCGGCCAAGGTGTCCCACGTCCCGACGAAGGTCGACGTCCTGGTCCGCGACCTCGGCGACGGACACTCCGAGATCGATTACACCGACGAATACCGCAAGCTGGACGAGGAATTCATCTGGTACGGCCGAATCCCGCGGGCGAAGCTCGGCGGTTACGTCGACGCACTGGAGCAGGCATACGGACCCGAGCAGGCGCACGACGCTCTGGTGGTGGGCCCCCCGCACACCCTGATCTGGCCCAATCTGTTCCTGGCCGAGATGAACGTCATGTTCGTCGAGCCGCAGGCCCCCGACCGCACCGTCGCCTACACCACGGCCGTGTTGATCCCGGGCCAGGACGCACTGAACGAACGCACGCTGAGGCGCTCTGAAGGGGCGATGGGTCCGGCGGGGTTCCTGATCGCCGACGACGGCGAAATCGGCATGCGCAACCAGGCCGGCCTCGCCGCCGAGTTACCCGAGTGGCTGGTGCTGGCACGCGGTGTAGAGCATGACATCACCGACGACACCGGAATCATCAACCGGGACAAGAGCGCTGAGACACCGCAGCGCGGGTTCTACTCGCAGTGGGCAGCCGTGGTCGGCGGGAGGGCGTGAAATGACCCTTGACACCGAGTCACAGATGCGTCCTGTGCCGCGGCCGTTGCCGGACGCCGAGATCCTCTCGTTCCTGTACCTGGAGGCGCGGTTGGCCGACGAGGGCCGCTACTCGGAGTGGGAGGCGCTCTGGGCTGACGACGACACGGTCGTGTACCGCGTGCCCATGCATCCCGACGACGACCCGCGGACCTCGCTGGCCTACATCAACGACAATCGGCGGCGAATCAAGAGTCGGGTGGCTCAGTTGAACACGGGTAACCGGCACTCTCAGACCCCGCCGTCGGTAATGCGGCGCGTGGTCTCCAACAGCGAAGTGGTCGAGGACATTGACGGTCTGGTCACCATCGAGTCCAACTTCGCATTGTTCGAATACCGTATCCGGCAACGCTTCTGGGCCGGTCGGGTGAGCCACACCATTTGTCGGACGGCGGAGGGCCCGCGACTCGTCCGCAAGATCGTAAACCTGATTGACGCGGGCGGTCCGGTCGACACCCTGGCATTCCTGATCTGATGCTCATCGGAGACATCGCCACCAACAACGCACGTCGCTACCCGGACAAGCGCGCCCTCGTCGACGCCGACCGGGTGCACACCTGGACCCAGGTCGACGAACGAGCTCGGCGCCTGGCCGGCTACCTGGCCGGACAGGGGCTGGAACCCAGAGACCGGGTGATGGTCATCGCCCGCAACTGCATCGAATGGCCCGAGATCTCGTTCGGGTTGGCCAAGGCCGGACTGATCGCTGTGCCGGTGAACATCCGGCTCGCGCCCGACGAGGTCGCTCACGTCCGCGACGACTGCGGTGCCCGTGCGGTGATCGTGCACGCCGACCACCTGGACAAGTTCACCGGCGAACTGGCCAACCTACCTGTAGTCCTCACCATCGGCCCGGAATACGAAACCGCCTTGTGGGCAGCCGATCCCGAGCCACCGCGCCTCGCTGTCAACCCCGACGACGTCGCGGTGATCCTTTACACCAGCGGCACCACCGGTCGCGCCAAGGGTGTGATGCACACCCACCGAAGTCTGCTGTATCAGGCGGCCGACACCAATTTGGTGACCGAGGCCAACCGGTCGGACGTCATGCTGGCGACCACCCCGTTCTTCACGGCCGGGGGGATGGTGCGCACGGTGTCGTGGCTTTACCTCGGCCAGACGATGGTCATCCATCAACGGTTCGACCCGCAGGCGGTGATCGACGAGATCGAACGCAGCGCAATCACCTTCACCACGTTCATCCCCACGATGCTGCACCGTACGCTGGCAATCCTCGAGAACGGCCCACCGCGGGACATGTCGAGCCTGCGGCGGATCTCGTACGGCTCGGCACCAGTGCCGCCAGGCCTGGCCCGCAAGGCCATGGACCTGCTCGGCTGCGATCTGCAGCAGCGGTACGGGCTCACCGAATGTGGCGGGCAGGCCACGATTCTCACGCCGCAGGATCACCGCGACATCGTCGCGGGCCGGACGTCGATCGGTACGTCCTGCGGTCGAGAGACCCCGATGTGCGCGATCCGCGTCATCAACCCCGACGGGAGCGACGCCCCGATCGGCGAGGTCGGCGAACTCGTCATCGTCAGCCCGGCCAACGCCGTCGGCTATTGGAAACTGCCCGAGCAGACGGCCGAGACCTTCCGGCCGGATGGTCTCCGCACCGGCGACCTGGGCTTCCTCGACGCCGACGGCTACCTCCACATCACCGGCCGGCGCACCGACCTCATCATCTCCGGTGGCTTCAACGTCTACCCCGCTGAGATCGAGCGGGTCATCGCACAGCACTCGGGTGTTGACATGGTCGCCGTCGTCGGCGTGCCCGATGCGGACTGGGGCGAGACGCCGGTGGCGGCGGTGATACCCAAGGCCGCCGTCAACGACAACGACGCATTGGCCGCCGAACTGGCCGTACTGTGCCGCGCCGAGTTGGCCGGATACAAGCAACCCCGCCGGTTCGTGTTCTGGCGCGAGTTCCCGCTGGGTCCAGCGGGCAAGATCCTCAAGCGCGAGATAGCTAACCAGGTAAACCAGGTAGGCGATGCGGATGCGAAGATTTCGGTACCGACCGGATCCACCGAGGGGCGCCCGTGACCGAACAGACCGACCTTGCCACCATCGAATTCAGTGTCGCCGACCATGTAGCCACCATTGCGCTGAACAGGCCCAAACGGATGAACAGCTTCACCGAACAGATGGCGGACGAGCTGGCCGCGGTGTGGGCCAGGGTCCGGGACGACGACGACATCCGCGTTGCCGTGTTGCAAGCCAACGGCGACCGGGCCTTCTGCACCGGCCTCGACGTGTCCGAGGGCACGTGGTGGACGCACAAGACGATCTTCAATCAGGAAGACCCCGGCGAGGTGCTCGGCCCGAAGGCGCACCGGGTGTGGAAGCCGGTGATTGCGGCCCTGCACGGCATCGTCGCGGGCGGGGCGATGTACTTCGTCAACGAGTGCGACTTCTCCATCTGCAGCGAGACCGCCACGTTCTTCGACCCGCATGCCAACGCGGGCATCGTCTCAGCACTCGAGCCCATGGGCATGCTGGCCCTCGGTGTGCCCTACGGCGAGGTCATGCGCTGGGCTCTGCTGGGCAGCGAGGAGCGGATGTCCGCGCACACGGCGCTGCGGATCGGACTGGTCACCGAGGTGGTGCCCGATGATCAGTTGCGCTCCCGGGCTGCGGAACTGGCGGCGGAGATCGCCGCGCGACGCCCCGCGGGTATCCAAGGCACAGTCCGCGCGATGTGGGAGGCTCGCGACCTGACGCCCACTGTCGCGGCGCAACACGGGAAGTTCTACACCGATCTGGGTAACGCCGGTGCCGGTCGCACGGATTCTCGCGCCAACAAGAAGAAGCCGCGCACTCGATGAGGAGCACGCCATGACCGACACCACAACTGAGCGGCTGGTCGAGTTCGACTTGCTGATCGGCGGCGAAACAGTGACTGCTGCTTCCGGTTCCACGTACGACAGCGTCGACCCGTTCACCGGGCGCCCCTGGGCGCGGGTGCCCGACGGCGGTGCCGACGACGTCGACCGCGCCGTGGCCGCCGCCCGCGCCGCACTGGACGGCCCGTGGGGCGAGCTCACCGCGACCGCGCGTGGCAAGCTGCTGTGGCGGCTCGGCGAGGTCATCGCGCGCGAGGCGGAGCACCTGGCCGAGTTGGAGGTCCGCGACGGGGGCAAGCTGACCCGCGAGATGGTCGGCCAGATGAAGGCGCTACCGGACTACTACTTCTACTACGCCGGGCTGGCGGACAAGCTGCAGGGCGAGGTCGTGCCGGTCGACAAGCCGAACTTCCTGGTCTACACCCGCCACGAGCCGGTAGGCGTCGTCGGCGCGATCACCCCGTGGAACTCGCCGCTACTGCTGTTGACGTGGAAGCTCGCCGCAGGCCTGGCCGCCGGATGCACATTCGTGGTCAAGCCGAGTGACCACACGCCCACGTCGACCCTCGCGTTCGCAAAACTGTTCGCCGAGGCGGGCTTTCCGCCGGGCGTGATCAACGTCGTCACCGGCTGGGGTCCCGAGACCGGCGCCGCCCTGGCGTCGCATCCCGGCATCGATAAGGTCGCCTTCACCGGGTCCACCGCCACCGGCATCCACGTCGGCAAGGCCGCGATCGAGCACATGGCCCGCTTCACGTTGGAACTGGGCGGCAAGTCGGCGCAGGTGGTGTTCGACGATGCCGACCTCGACGCGGCGGCCAACGGCGTCATCGCGGGCGTCTTCGCCGCCACCGGCCAGACCTGCCTGGCAGGCTCCCGCTTGCTCGTTCACGAGAGCGTCGCCGATGCGCTGGTCGAGAAGATCGTCGCGCGTGCGGCCACGATCAAGCTGGGAGACCCGAAGGATCCGGCGACCGAGATGGGCCCGGTGTCCAACCAGCCGCAGTACGAGAAGGTGCTGTCGCACTTCGCCTCTGCCCGCGCAGAGGGCGCGACGGTAGCCTACGGCGGCGAAGCCGCCGGCGAGCTCGGCGGCTTCTTCGTGAAGCCTACGGTGCTGACCGGCGTCGATCGCTCGATGCGCGCCGTCGCCGAAGAGGTCTTCGGGCCCGTGCTCGCGGTGATGACCTTCGCCGACGAGGATGAGGCCATCGCCACCGCGAACGACACAGAGTTCGGATTGGCCGCAGGCGTGTGGACCAAAGACATTCACCGCGCGCACAGGGTGGCCGCCGAACTACGGGCAGGCACCGTATGGATCAACGCCTACCGCGTTGTCGCACCTCACGTTCCGTTCGGTGGCATTGGCTACAGCGGTATCGGCCGGGAGAACGGCATCGACGCCGTGAAGGACTTCACCGAGACCAAGGCGGTGTGGGTGGAGCTCTCCGGAGCCACCCGCGATCCGTTCACGCTCGGCTGATTCCAATACAAGGGAGAGAAGATGACAGTCGACACCAACGCCGCTAACGCGGTGCTCAACGGACTGCGCCCGTTTCCGGTCGCGGTCACCACGATCGACGGCGGCTTCGCCAACGGCCTGATGTCGTTGTCGGCGGGCTCGGCCAGCATCGTGCCCGAGCTGCCCCGCGCCACCATCAGCCTGACGAAGTACAACAAGACCCACGACATGCTGGTGAACTCCGGCATCTTCGTCATGCACATGCTGTCCGCGGGGCCCGACGAGATCGACGCGTCGATGGACATCATGATGACTCTGGGCGGCAGCTCCGGCCGTGACGGTGACAAGATCGCCAAGCTGCGCACCAAGCCCGGCGTCACCGGCGCCCCGATCCTGCTTGACGCCCACAGCTACGTGGAGTGCCGGATCACCGGGTCACTCGACAACGACGAGAACACCATCTTCGTCGGCGACGTCGTCGCGGCCGAGGTGTTCAGCTCCGCACAGCGGCTGCGCATCGGCGAGGCGTGGGGCAAGTTGCCGCATGAGTGGATCGAACAGTACGAGGCGAACCACGAGCCGCAGCTGCAGAGCGCGCGCGACCTGCGGGCGGCTGCCGCAGCACGGGTCTGATGTCCGAAGACTCCACCGGCGCTTGGGAGTTGCCGGAGGAACTGGTGATGCTGCGGGACACCGTGCGGCGGTTCATGGACTCGCACGTGCGTCCGCTCGAGGAGAAGCTCGACCACGACACTGTCGGGCTGCCGCGCGAGCAGCTCGTCGAGTTGCAGGCCAAGGCCAGGGCACTCGGGCTGTGGGCGCTGCAGACACCAGCCGAGTACGGCGGCGCAGGCCTCAGCGTGCTCGGCCAGGTGGTGGTCGCCGAGGAATCGGCGAAATGCCGAATGGGGGCGTTCTTCCCCGCGCTCGGCGCCTTCGGGGGCAACCCGCCCAACATCATGTTCAAGGCCTCGCCCGAGCAGTTCGAGAAGTACGCCAAGCCCATCGTCGAGGGCACCATGTCCAAGGCGTACACCGCGATCACCGAAGCGTCCGGTGGATCGGATCCCGCGCGGGCGATCAAGCTGAAGGCGGTCCGCGACAGAGACGGGGCTTACGTGCTCAACGGCTCGAAGATGTGGATATCGCACGCGCCGAACGCTGACTGGGGCGTGGTCTACGCTCGCACCGGAGAAGGCCGCCAAGGCATCTCGGCGTTCATCCTCGAGAAGGACACTCCTGGCGTCACGTTCAGCCGCATTCCGGTGATGGCGTCGTTCGCGCCCTACGAATTGCACTTCGACGACGTACGGCTCGACGCCGCCCAGTTGATCGGCGTTGAGGGGCAAGGCTTCAGACTGGCCAGCGACTTCCTCGTGCACGGGCGCATCGTGTACGCCGCCGGTCCGATCGGCATCGCGCAGGCTGCGTTGGACATGACCTGCCAGTGGGCGCGGGACCGAGACGTGTTCGGCGGACGACTGGCCGACAAGCAGGGTGTCCAGTGGATGCTCGTCGACAGCGAGGTCGATTTACGCGCCGCGCGACTGCTGATGTACCAGGCGGCCTGGAATGCCGACCTGGGCCGCAACGTCCGGGTCGACGCATCGGTGGCCAAGATGTACGGCACCGAGGCCGCCTACCGAGTGCTCGACCGCTGCATCCAGATTCACGGCGCACTGGGCATCTCCACCGAACTGCCGCTGGAGCGGTGGTTCCGCGATCTGAGGGTCAAGCGGCTCGGCGAGGGTGCCACCGAAGTCCAGCGCGAAGTCGTCGCCCGGTCGCTCTTAAGATAGTTATACAGTTATCTGGTTCCGGGTGGCAGAGGAGTCATGTGCGCTACAACCTGATGTTCCCGATGCGGGCAGTCAAGCACTGGAATCGTTGGTGCGAAGGTGCGTCCTTGGGCGATGTCGCACGCCTGGCAGAGGATGCCGGCTTCGACGCCTTCGCGATGTCCGAGCACCCCTACCCCGACCGGGAGTGGCTGGCGAACGGCGGCCATCACGCCTTCGACCCGTTCGTGTCGCTGAGCTTCGCCGCGGCCGCAACCACCCGGATCCGGTTGATGACCTACATCCTGGTGTCCGGCTACCGCAGCCCGTACCTCACAGCCAAGGCGGCCGCGAGCTTCGACCTGCTCTCCGGCGGCCGTTTCACCCTCGGCACCGGAGCCGGGTATCTGAAGGCCGAATTCGGCGCGCTTGGAGCCGATTTCGACCGCCGCGGCGCTCTTCTCGACGAGGCGATCGCCGCCTGGAAGGCGACGTGGGCCGGTGTCGACCACACCGGTCCGGAGTTCGGCGTCAGCGGTCACGTGGCCCTGCCGCCGCCCCTGACCGACGGCGGCCCGCCGATCTGGATCGGCGGGAACGGTGCCGCCGCGCAGCGCCGCGTCGTCGAGGTCGCCGACGGCTGGATGCCGATGGCGGCGTCCGGTGAAATGGCCGCCATCACGCGCGCGAGGCCGCTCGAGGACATCGAGACGCTGGCCGACTGGATCGCGACCGTCAACAAGCGGCGCGGTGAGCTCGGCCGCGAGGCCGCCGACGTCGCGTTCGTACCCTTCGAAGCCGACCTGCTCGCCAGCGGCGACTGCACCGCTTTCTGCGAGGCGCTGCGACCGCGGCTGGACGCATACGCCGAAGCCGGCGTCACGTGGATCACCATCGAGCCGGCGAGCAGAAGCTTCAGCGACTTCCGCACCGACATCGACCTGCTGGCGTCCCAGCTGGTCCACCGCTGAAACGGAGGCCAGCATGGCCCTGCCCGACCTCGTACTCGTCCACGGCGGCGAGCACGCCGGCGACTGCTGGGACCTCGTGATCGACGAATTACACCGTCGGACACCGGGTCTGCGCGTCCTCGCAGTGGATCTCCCCGGTCGGGGCCGCACGCCGGGAGACCTCGCGACCGCGACGATCGGTGAATGGGTGGATTCGGTGGTGGCCGACATCGACCGCGAAGGGCTCGGCGACATCGTGATCGTCGGCCACTCGATGGCCGGCGTGACCGTGCCGGGCGTCGTCGCGAAACTCGGTGCTGCACGGGTGCGGGAGATGGTGCTGGTCAGCGCGTTCGTCCCCAGACAAGGGGAGGCCATCGTGGATACGTTGGGCGGACCCTTGGCGATCTTCGCGCGATGGGCTGCTCGGGGCGGCCGACCGTTCAAGGTGCCCCGCGCAGCCGCGCAATATGCGTTCTGCAACGGCATGACAAAGGAGCAGCGTCGGCTGACCCTGTCAAAGCTGTATCGCGAATCCGCCCGCATCCCGGCCCAACCGGTGGATCGCAGCGATTTTCCCGAGGACGTGCCGAGAACCTGGGTACTGACCACGCGGGACAGGGCCCTCTCGAAGAAGTCACAGCAGGCGAGCATCGCAGCGCTCGGCGGGGTGCAGGACGTCATTCCCATCGACGCCTGCCACGACGTGATGTTCAGCCACCCGGAGCAATTGGCGGATATCCTCCTCGAGCGATGCCGACAGAGACAGTGAGGGCCACGTGACCGAGACCAGCTTCTTCGTCAAGGACGGCAACAGTTACGTGCCAACCTCTTTGGGGCGAGGTCCATGGGGCCCCTCTCTCTCAGGCAACTACATCGGCGGGTTACTCGGCCGTGCGGTCGAACGAGATGTCGACGACGTCGAGCTGCAACCGGCGCGGTTGACGGTCGACCTGCTCAGGCCGGTGGCCCTGCAACCGGTGCAGATGCAGACAACGGTTGTGCGGGACGGCCGACGCCTCCGACTGGTGGACGCGTTCATGACGCAGAACGACGTCCTGGTGGCACGGGCGAGCGGACTGTTCCTTCGCCGCAGCGAGCACACCGAGGACACGGTGTGGACGACCCCGGTCGCGATGCCCGCGATCCCGGCCGAACACGACCAAGTCGCCGGTGGGCTACCCATGCTGCTCCAGTCGTACGGACGCGATCCGGTCGCGGGCAGCCCCGGCGTCGGTGTCACCGAGTGGTGTCACGACGGACAGAAGTTCGCCTGGGCGCGGGAGACGAAACTGCTCGTGGACGACGAGCCGCTGTCTCCTTTCACTCGCGCCGTCATGGCCGCAGACATCACCAGTTCGCTGACGCATTGGGGTACTGCGGGGTTGCAGTTCATCAACGCCGACTACACCGTGACGCTAAGTCGGCTGCCCGAAGGCGTCTGGATCGGACTCGCGGCGGTGACGCACTACGGCGATGCCGGGGTCGCCACCGGTGTAGCGACGCTGTTCGACGAAACGGGACCCATCGGCAGCGGGGTGGCAACAGCGTTGGTGAATCCGGGCTTCACACCGCCGGCGTCCACGGCGTCGCCGTGACAGCCCCGGCCATCGAGCAACGTGACGACGGCAAGGTCCGCACGCTGACGTTGAATCGGCCGGATCGGCTCAACGCCTTCACCGCATCGTCCTACCAACTGCTCGCATCGATGCTCGATGACGCGGCCGCGGCCGATGACGTCGCCGTCGTCCTGCTGACGGGGGCCGGCCGGGCGTTCTGCAGCGGCGTGGACCTGAGCGCGTTGTCTGACGGTGACGACGGACCGGCCGAGTTCGGTGCTGCGTTCGACACACTGCTCGAGAACCTGCTTGCGTTCCCGAAGCCGCTGGTTGCCGCGGTCCACGGTGTCGCCGTCGGCATCGGCTTCACACTGCTGCTGCATTGCGACGTGGTGCTCGTCGCCGATGGCGCACGGTTGCGCGCACCGTTCACCCAACTCGGGACCGCACCGGAAGCCGGAAGCAGTTGGCTGCTCCCCCAGGTGGTCGGAGCGCAGCGCGCCGCGGAGCTCGTCCTCACGTCCCGATGGCTCGAGGCAAGCGAGGCCGTGGACTGGGGGTTGGCCGCGCAGTCCTGTTCGCCAGACACCCTGCACCGGAGGGCGAGTGAGCGAGCACACGAGATCGCCGCGCACGCGCCGCGGCGACCAGGGCGGCCAAGCGCCTACTCCTGCACGACCGCACCGAATCCGTTCGCGCCGCGCTGCGACGCGAACGCGGTGCGGCCACCGAACTGCTGCGGCTGCTCGGTCCGATAGCTCGGAAGAACGGCCCGTCCACCACGATGTAGCCGATGCGCACGGGCGCGACCCTCGGCCGCAGCCGCACTGGCGGACTTCGGAGCCGATGTGGTCAAGATCGAACGGTCCACCACCGCGATCCGATGCGGACCGTCATCGGTCGCGGCATGGTGGCCAGTCGCGACGGCTACGACTACCTCTTCGAGTTCACAACCGCAACAAGCGCGGTATCTGCCTGGACGTCGAAATCGACCGCGGGCGCGACGTTTTCGAACGGTTGGTGGCGAGCGGAATCTGCGCCGCCGTCCTTCAGTGGACTCGAAGGCCTCGTTCGCGTGATCGCGATCTGAGCCTTGCTAACTCGGCGATCCGCCGTCGATCAGGTAATGGCACCTTCGATCTTCAGATCGATGAGGTCGAAGTCTTCCATGCCGAGTTCCCGCAGCACCTCATCGGTGTGCTCGGCGAACAAGGGTGCGCGGATGAGTTCGGCGGACGCGTCGTCGAACTTCACAGGATTGGCAACCAGCCGTTGCCTATTGCCCTGCGCGTCTTCGACGGCTGCGATCCGCCCGTTGGCGAGCATCGACTCGTCGTTGGCGACCTCCCAGGCGTCCTGCACCGGCGCCCACTGCCCGCCGAGCAGATCCAACAACCTCGTGCAGTCGTCGAAGGTGCGCGCGCCGATCGCGTCGGCCAGTAGAGCGGTGGCCTCATCGGCATTGGCAGCCAAGGACTCCGACGTCTCGAACCGTTCGTCGTCGGCCGCCTTCCGCAGGCCCAACAACCGGCACAGCGGAGCCCAGTAGCGGGTGGGCTGCAGCATCGACAACTGGATGAACCGGCCGTCGGAGCATCGGTAGGCGCCGGTGAGTGGGTTGCCCAGCGCCTGAGTACGGTGGTCGATCTTGGGCAGCGGACAGCCGTACAACATGGCCAGGTTCACGTTGGACTGATTGGCCCACGCCCCCACCGCCAGAAGCGATACGTCGACGACCGAGGTCTCGCCCGTCGCCTGCCTCCCGTACAGCGCCGCTGCCACCGCACCCGCGATGGTGATGCCGCCGATGTTGTCGCCGAACGCGCCCGCGGGCATGCCCACGGGGACCTCGGATTCGGCCGCTGTGACACCGTCGGCATTACCTGCGCGTGCCCAGAACGCCGTGGAATCGTATGCGCCGTTGTCACGATCGGGCCCCTCGCTCCCGAACCCGCTACCCGCGACGTAGATGATCGACGGATTGATCCGACGGATCTCGTCGAGATCGATTCGCAGTTTCGCGCGCGCTTGTGGTAGGTGGTTGGTCAGAAACACGTCGCTGCGCCGGACGAGTTCCTCGAACACCGGACGCGATTGATTGAGCGCCAACGACAATCCGACGCTGCGCTTACCGCGGTTGGGCGCCTCCACCATCGGCGAGAACGAAACGCCGGTGGCGGTGGCGGAGCGGCCTGCGACCGTGACCAGTCCCCGCTGCGCATCCCCGGTCACCGGGTTCTCGACCTTGATGACGTCCGCACCCCAGTCGGCGAGCACCGCGCCGGCGGACGGCACGAACGTGAACTGCGCGACCTCCAGCACCCGCACGCCGGTCATCGGTTTACGCATCTACCCACATCCGTCCCCACGCGGTCCGGTATCTCCCGGACCTCGATCAAGTCGCAAGGCCTACATAGATTACTAGGTAAGCAATGTCACGCATTCGTGTTTTTACGCAACCCTCGCCGACAGGCGGCTCACCTCGGACCACATATTTGAGATTTTGTGGTCTGGGGCACAGATTAAGAGCTAATGTGGTCCGAGTCAAGGTTGTTCATCGAGGGGGTTTGCGAAGATGGCAGGCGTGTCAACGCGCGCGAGTTCGGGCCGAGTCGCGTCCTGGGGCGCCGATGCGCCGGTTGGCGAGGAGCAGGCCAGGGAGCGACTGCTGGACGCGGCGGAGGCCTGTTTTGTCGACTTCGGGCCCGGCCGCACCCGGATGAGCGACATCGCCAAGCGGGCCGGCGTGCATCGTCGAACGGTGTACGACTACTTCCCCACGAAAGACGCGCTCGTGGCCGCATCCTTCGTGCGGGCGATCAGCGCAGTGCTCGAGGCTTCAGAATCCTGTTGGCAGACGGATGAACCTTTTCTGGATCAACTGTGCAATGCGATGTTGATCGGACTGCGGGCCGCACGGGACTCGCCCACAATGTCGCTACTGATCGGTGCCGACGACCTCGGACGAACGTTTCGGGCCGCCGAGGGCTCCGAAGTCTGGAGCGACCGTCTTGCGAAGGCACTCGGCGGCCGCCTCCAAATAGCCATCGCGGCGGGTGAGGTCCGCGACGATCTCACTGCCGAGACCATGGCCCACTGGGTGACCCGCATTGCATTCAGCCTCGCCGCCGAACCCGGCAGAAGCGAGGACGGAGGCGACGCCGGCCTGATTCGAGCATTCGTCCCCGCCTGCCTCGCACCGCGACGAATCGGAACGCCCCTAGACAGGGCGAACTGTCCGACCTGAAGTAGACACGATTGTCAGAATCGCATCCCACTGACCATCTCGACTCACATCAGCGGACAGTCAAAGCTGACTATTGTCAGAACGTAGGGACACAGAAGCCGATTGCCTGAAAGTGACACACATGCCAGAATCTGCGGTGACAGACATTGACGAGCAGCCGACTCGGCTGTAGGAGTGCCACATGAGTACGGATCTGACCGAAGAAGAGACGATGCTCGTCGAAACAGTGCGCGCCTTCGTCGACCGCGACGTCCGACCGACGGTGCGCGAGGTGGAGCACGCGAACGAGTATCCCGAGGCGTGGATCGATCAGATGAAGCGCATCGGCATCTTCGGTCTCGCCGTTCCCGAGGAGTACGGCGGCACGCCCGTCTCGATGCCCTGCTACGTCGAGGTGACGCAGGAACTGGCGCGCGGCTGGATGAGCCTGGCAGGCGCGATGGGCGGGCACACCGTGGTCGCCAAGCTGCTCACGCTGTTCGGTACCGAGGAGCAGAAGCAGAAGTATCTGCCCACGATGGCAACGGGCGAGTTGCGCGCCACCATGGCGCTGACCGAACCGGGCGGTGGCTCGGACCTGCAGAACATGACGACCACCGCGCTCGCAGCGGACCGGGACGGCGAGGAACTCGTGATCAACGGCGCCAAGACGTGGATCAGCAATGCGCGACGCTCCGGACTGATCGCGCTCCTGTGTAAGACCGACCCCAGTGCCACACCTCGTCATCAAGGCATTTCGGTGATTCTGGTGGAACCCGGCCGGGGTCTGACGGTGTCGCGGGATCTACCCAAGCTGGGCTACAAGGGCGTCGAATCCTGCGAACTGTCATTCGACGACTGTCGCGTGCCGGCTTCGGCGATCCTCGGCGGAGTGGTGGGCCAAGGTTTCGCACAGATGATGAAAGGCCTTGAGACGGGCCGCATTCAGGTGGCGTCGCGCGCATTGGGAGTGGCAACAGCGGCGCTGGCCGACGGGCTGCGCTACGCCCAGGAGCGGGAGAGCTTCGGCAAGCCGATCTGGAAGCATCAGGCGATCGGCAACTATCTCGCGGACATGGCCACCAAACTCACAGCGGCGCGGCAACTCACCCTGTACGCCGCCCGACGCTACGACAGCGGCGAGCGGGCGGACATGGAAGCGGGCATGGCGAAACTCTTTGCCTCGGAGGTGGCGATGGAGATCGCGTTGAACGCCGTCCGGATCCACGGGGGCTACGGCTACTCCACGGAGTACGACGTCGAACGCTACTTCAGGGATGCACCACTGATGATCGTCGGAGAGGGCACCAACGAGATTCAGCGCAACGTCATCGCCGCCCAACTGGTCGCCCGCGGCGGCATCTGAAACGCGATAGGAGACGCGCCGTGGCGTACGTGATCACTCAGAACTGTTGCAAGGATGCCAGTTGCGTGCCAGTGTGCCCGGTCGACTGCATTCGTCCGGTTGGCGCCGCCGGTCAATTCACCGGCGCCGAAATGCTCTACATCGATCCGGAGGCGTGCATCGACTGCGGTGCCTGCCTGGAGGAATGCCCGGTCGACGCGATCCACTACGATGAGGACCTGCCGCCGGAACTCGAACGCTTCCGCGACATCAACGCGGCATACTTCGAGCGTCACCCCTTGGAACCCAGTGCACCTGCGCAGCCCCGCCGTGGCGACCAGGTCCGGCCGGGGACTCTCCGGGTCGCGATCGTCGGCGCCGGGCCTGCCGCGTGCTACGCCGCGACCGCTCTGATGGAGGTCGACGGTGTCGAGGTCGATCTCTTCGAGCGGCTCCCCACGCCCTTCGGCTTGATCCGTGCGGGCGTGGCCCCTGACCACCAACACACCAAGGCGGTCGCCCAGGTCTTCGAGCACGCCCTGGGAAACAAGCGCTTACGCTGTCACCTCAACGTCGAGGTCGGCGCCGACGTGACTCATGACGATCTGCTCGCTCACCACCACGCGGTCGTCTACGCGGTCGGCGCTTCCCGCAGCCGGGATCTCGGCATTCCCGGCGAGGACTTGCCGGGAAACCACTCCGCGGTGGACTTCGTCGGGTGGTACAACGGCCATCCGGACCACGCGCATCACAAGTTCGACCTGTCCGGCGAGCGAGCGGTCATCATCGGCAACGGCAACGTCGCGCTCGACGCAGCCAGGGTGCTGCTCCTGGACAACACGCAGCTCGCGAAGACCGATATCGCAGCACATGCACTGGATGCGCTGTCGCACAGTCAGATCCGCGAGGTGGTCATCCTCGGGCGGCGCGGACCCCGTGATGCCGCGTTCTCCGCCGGTGAGTTCCTCGCCCTCGGCCATCTGTCCGGGGTGGACGTGGTGATCACCGACGACGAGCTGACGGCGAGCTCGACCGACGACGTCGAGACCGAACTCAAACTTCGACTCGCCCGCGAGTACGCCGACAAGCCGACCACGCCCGAAAACAAGCGCATCGTCTTCCGCTTCCTGGCCTCGCCCTCGGAGGTCGTCGGTTCCGACCGCGCCGAAAGCCTGCGCATCGTGTCCAACAGCGTCGACGAGACAGGCGCGTTGGTGACCGGCGATCCCTCCAACGGCACCGAACTGATCGAGACCTCTCTGATCCTGCGGTCCATCGGATATCACGGATCGCCGATCGACGGATTGCCTTACGACGCAACCAAGGGCGTCACGCCGAACGATCACGGTAGGGTCATCGACGATGACGGTCAGCCCTTGACCGGGGTGTACGTGACGGGATGGATCAAGCGGGGTCCGCGGGGCGTCATCGGCACCAACCGCACATGTGCAGAAGAGACTGTGGCTGCACTCCTCGACGACTACGCAGCCGGCCATCTCTCGCGACGTGTCGCCGATCGCAACGCCGTACTCCAATTGCTCGCCGAACGCGGGTCGAGCCCCATAGCCTGGAGCGGTTGGAAGGCCATCGACGCGGCCGAGCGGCGGCGTGGGGCCGAGCAGTCACGGCCACGGGTGAAGTTCGTCGACGTCGCCGAGCTGGTCGCCAGTGCAAGGGCTTGAGGTCGACCTCCTGCGGAATGCCAGACCGTTGGCTCGGGTCATATTCAAGCCATTGAACACGTTGTAGGTCATCGCATAATTCGGCACCTACTGACTCCGATCAGTCGGCGACCCCGCTGCCCCTCGTCGCCGAGCGCCTGAGGTCCCAAAGACTGATGTCGAACTCGTTCTCTACCGAGCGAACGACGGTGTCGCACTGATCACCGTCAACGACCCGGACCGGAGAAGCGCGGTCACCGACGCCATGTCGGCGCAGTTGCGCTCGGCGGTGGAACGCGCCGAGGCCGACGAGACCGTCCACGCCGTCGTCGTCACCGGCGCGGGCAAGGCCTTCTGTGCCGGTGCCGACCTCAGCGCGCTCGGCGAAGCAGCAGAGGAGGGACTGCCGGAGCTCTACGACGGATTCATGGCTCTCGCCAACTGCTCCCTGCCCACCATTGCGGCGGTCAACGAGGCCGCGGTCGGGGCCAGGCTCAACCTTGCGCTGGCCGCTGACGTCGAACTCGGCTCGCGTTGTGTTGCCCTCCTCCAACAGTTTTCGGCGATCCTGTTGATCGCCGATGACATGTCCGTTGAAGCGGGTGGCGTATTCGCATAGATGCCGACGGTGGTCGCCGTATCCGAATGCGAAGTGGCGCGACCTATCCCACGTGACTTCGTAGTCGTGCGGCTTGTTCTGCTGGGGACGGAGCACCCCCAGGCGGAGGCGAGATCGCTCGAACGCCGCGTCGGTGAGCGTGCCGCGAAAGTTCCGGCGGTCTGCTCCGGAACGGTGGTCATCACGGACTCCCCGTCGAGTTGGTGCGGATCGCATCGGCGAGCACGCCCGGCGCATCGAGCATGACGAACGCCGAGCAGTCCGGGATCTCGATCAGAGTGGCGTTCGGGAATGCGTCGCGCAGGCGCGCGGCGTGGGCGAGCGGGAAGAGGTCGTCATCGGTGCCCCACGGCAGGGTGACGGGCTTCTCGAAGGCCTCGATCGCCGATGCGGCACGGAGCGTCAGCGCCGGATCCAGCGATGCGGTGACCGTGACGGCGTCGCGGCGGGCGGCCGCGCTAGTGGCGAATGCTCCGAACACCTCACGCTGGCGGTCCTTCGCTGGCCGGGTGTGGCAGACGACCTTGAGGAAGAAGGCCCGTCCCGGTCCAGTGGCCAACAGTCGCACGACTGCTCCGCCCAGTGCAGAACTGAACCGGCACAGCTTCACGATCTGCGCGAACGATCCCGGCGGAAAGTGTTCGTAGCTATCGCAATTGGTCAACACCAGTCGAGCGATGCGGGACGTGTCCAGGGTGGTGTCGCCTAGCGCGGCCAGCACGAGGCCGCCGCCGGTGTCGTTGGCGACGAGGGTGACGTCAGTCAGGTCGAGCGCCTCCATGAAGTGCACGATGCGGCGGGCAGCCGCCTCGGCTCCGAGGTCGGCGCCGGCGGTCGACGCGCTGTGCGCACCCAGCGGCCACGTCGGGGTGATGCAGCGTAACCCGTCACCGAGCTCGGCCACAACGTCGTTCCACACCGCGCCCGTCACGTAGACGCCGTGCACGAACAGGACAGTCGGCCCGCTCCCGGTATCCGCATACTCGACGTCCAGTCCATCGACACGCGCTCGCTCTATGGTCATTCCCGCTCCCGTCTCTCAGCGCCCGTGGAATTCCGGTGGTCGCCGCTCCCGGAAGGCGCGAACGCCCTCCCGGAGGTCGGCAGTGTCGATCAGAGCGAGCCGGTCATAGTCCGAGGTCGCGGCCGATGATGTCCTTCATGATCTCGGTCGTACCGCCGAAGATCGTCATAATCCGGTTGTCCATGTAGTCGCGTGCGACCCGGTACTCCGTCATGTAGCCGTAGCCGCCGTGCAACTGCACGCAGCCGTCGATGACTTTCTTAGCCGTCTCGGTGCACCACCATTTCGCCTTCGACGCCTCGACCGCGGTCAAGTCACCGTCGACGACGGCCTGCAGGCACCGGTCGATGTACTGCTCCCCGATCTCGAGTTCGGTGTCCATCTCGGCCAACAGGAATCGGTTGTGCTGGAAGCTGCCGATCGGCTGCCCGAAGGCCCTCCGGTCCTTGGCGTACTGCAGCGTCTGGCGCCAGGTTTCACGGGCTCCCGCGATGGCCGAGATGGCGATCGACAGCCGCTCGGACGGCAGGTTGTGCATCAGGTGATAGAAGCCGCCCCCCTCCTTGCCGAGCAGATTGGCCGACGGCACCCGGACATTGTCGAAGTGCAGTTCCGCGGTGTCCTGGTAATGCAGACCCATCTTCTCGAGCTTGCGGCCGCGGGTGAAGCCCTCCATGCCGTCCTCGATCACCAGCAGAGTGAAGCCCTTGTGCCCCGCCTCGGGATCGGTGCGGCACACCGTGACGACCAGGTCGCAGTTGATGCCGGAGGAGATGAACGTCTTGGAACCGTTGACAATCCAGTCGTCTCCGTCGCGCACCGCGGAGGTGCGGATGCCCGCCAGGTCGCTGCCGGCTCCGGGTTCTGTCATGGCGACGGCAACGATCAGTTCGCCGCTTATGATGCCGGGGAGCCAGCGCTTCTTCTGCTCGTCGTTGCTCAACGACGAGAAGTACGGGCCGACTACATCGTTCTGCAGGCTCAGCGCAGGTGCCGGTCCACCGTAGCGGGCGATCTCCTCGTCGATGACGGCATTGAACCTGAAGTCGTCGACGCCACCACCGCCGTACTCTTCGGGCATGTTGAACCCGATCAATCCGTACTTGCCCGCGGCAACCCACGCCGACCGGTCCACCAGCCGGTCAGCTTCCCACCGCTCGGCGTTGGGCACTAGCTCCTGCTCGATGAACTGCCGAACCGTATCGCGGAAGACCTCGTGGTCGGCTTCCAGGACCAATCGCTTCATGGTGGGCTCACTCTCCATACAGTCGGCGAAGTTCCGCGCCCACCTTGCTCGACGCACGCGAAACCACCTGCGCCCCCGCGCCTTCTGAGTTCGGCATCGGGCATTGGGAGCACAACGGCGCCCGTAGTCTTGGACGGGAACAGCACCTGTGCGGTGCCGCACGTAGTGGTCTCGTCGCGCTGACTGATAGCCGAGACGTCGATCGAAACGACGTCGTCAGCGGTGTCGCTCTTGGCGGTGACCTTGCCGGTGCATCGGTGCACGTCTCCGTGGTAGTTGAACCCGCGCATCTGCAGGTCCATCTCGGCCAGCCAGCCGTCGTCACCGATCCAGTTCGTCAGCAGTTGGCTCACCCACGCCGCTTCCTCGGCCAGCTTCACCGCGTGGCTACGGCCCTGACCGCGGGCGCCGCCCGTGACCAGAACCACTTTGTCCTGTACTCGTCCCATATCTAGCGTGCCGTCCATACTGGTCGACGTTTCTCGGCGAAGGCCCGCGGACCTTCCTTGGCGTCTTCGGATTTGAGCAACTCCGTGAACTCACGCGTGGTGCGCTCCCATTTGGGTTCCTCATCGGCGATGATTCCGCCGTCGGCACCATAGGCGAGTCGTTTGCTGGCCTGAACCGACAGTGGTGCGTTGACCGTGATGCGCTCGGCGAGCGCGATTGCCGCCTCGACCACCGCGCCATCCGGTACAACCTCGTTGATCAGGCCCCACCGAAGAGCGTCTGCCGCGGCCATCGGCTCCCCGGTGAACACTAATTCCAGTGCCACCTTGCGCGGCAACTGCTCGACGATCCGGAACACGCCGCCGGCCCCGGCGATCAGCCCGCGCTTGACCTCGGGCAGGCCGAATGACGCGCTCTCGCAGGCGACGACAAGATCGCTGGCCAGCGCAAGTTCGGAGCCGCCACCCAGCGCCGTGCCGTTCACCGCAGCGATGGTGGGTTTGTCGACGAAGTGGTGTACGTAACCGGCGAAACCCCATTCCGGGTGTTCGTCGTGAAAAAGGTTCTCGCCACGGGAGATCGCCTTGAGGTCGGCGCCCGCGCAGAATGACTTGTCACCTGCCCCGGTGATCACCACCGCCCACACGTCGGGGTCGGCCTGCGCGGCCGACAGCGCGTCACCAACCGCCGTGCTCACCGCGCCGTTGACGGCATTGCGGGCCTCGGGCCGGTTGATGGTGATCAGTGCGACGTTTCCACGCCGCTCTACCAGTGCCGCTGGGCTCGCCACGTCGGTGGCAGATTCGTTCATCAAGGCTCCTTTGAATTGGATGGTTGCGTGTAAAGGTCTTCAACCACCGTCCGTTGTCCACAGCGGCGGTCGCCCGACTGCCGAGCGCGGCGTGGGGGCCGACGGCACGCAGTGCGAGCGCATGCAGGTGCCGCCAAGTGCTGGTCGACAAGTTCGGCGTGCCAAGCCCGCGCCGCGGCGATACGGTCCGGCTTCTCCCCAGACCGGGCAACCTGATCCTGACATCGACGAAAGTCGGCGAGTAACGATTCCAGCCGGGGACGCCAATCAGCGGACTGCATCACACCTCACAAAGTCAACCTGGTTAACCATATCGATGGCGCAGAGTCACATAGCCGCTTGGCAAGCCCGTCGGTCAGTCCTCTTCGAGAGTGAGCGCAAGCTCCGGGCAGGCAGCGACTCCGTCGCGGGTGGCCTCCTCGTCCTCGGGGCGAACGTCATGCGCTTCTAGGATCGAGTAGCCCGAGTCGTCGATCGGGAACAAGTCCGGGTCGACTGCATAGCACTGAGCGTGACCCACGCACTTCGACCGTTCGAGACGAACCTTCACGAGACCTCCTCTGCTCGACCGCGAGGGCGTGCGGCCTGGTCCACTGAGACAGCATAAGACTAAAGGATTAACTAATTAACTCAATCCGGGGGCTGACCGGGTTCGACATCTGGCAAGCTTTCCAAACATGACAGGGGTCAGCGGTGTCGATGCCGAGCCACCACTCGGCCGAGACAGTGTCGTAGCGCTCGACGGTGGTTCGCCGCTGAGCCGTCAGGCACTGGGCAACAAGGGTTTCGGCATCAATCTGATGCGATCCGCCGGGCTAGCCGTTCCGCCGGCCTTCTGCCTCACCACCGAGCTGTGCGCGCAGTGGCTGGATGGAGCCGAGGACGTGCTGGACAGGGTGTGGCCCGACGTGCTCCAGAGCCTGCGGTGGCTGGAGCGGCAGACGTCGCGTACCTTCGGCCACGGCCCACGGCCGCTGCTGCTCAGCGTGCGATCCGGTGCGAGTCAATCTATGCCGGGCATGCTCGACACGGTGCTCGACCTCGGCATCAACGACGCCGTCCACGAAGCCCTCACAACCCACGTGTCGGCGGGGTTCGCCGCCGACACCCGGGCCCGTTTCGAGGCGATGTACCGCCGAATCGTGCTCGCAGACACATCCGCAGCCGTACCCACCGATCCGCTGCTGCAGCTCCGATTGGCCATCGAGGCAGTGTTCAGCTCGTGGACCAGCCCGCGGGCGCAGGCCTACCGCGCCCATCACGGGCTCGACGCCGCCGGGGGCACGGCGGTGGTGGTGCAAGCGATGGTGTTCGGGAATCTGCACCACGACTCGGGAACCGGGGTGCTGTTCAGCCGCAACCCTGCGACCGGAGCAGACGAACCGATGGGCGAATGGTTGCCAGGTGCGCAAGGCGAGGATGTGGTCTCGGGAACCTTCGATTGCCTGCCGCTGAGCGCGTTGCGGACCGCTCAGCCCCGTGTATTCGACGAATTGATGGCCGCGGCCGCCGAGCTCGAACGCCTCGGCCGCGATGTGCAGGATATCGAGTTCACCATCGAAGAGGGCCGGCTGTGGCTGTTGCAGACGCGCACCGCCAAGCGCTCCCCGCAGGCAGCCGTCCGACTAGCGCTGAAGTTTCGTGAGGCCGGGCTGATCGACGATGCCGAGGTCCTGCGCCGGGTCACGCCCGACCACGTGCGGGCGCTGCTGTCTCCGTCCATTCAGCCCGAAAACCGGCTCACGGCAACGCTTTTGACCACCGGTCTGCCCGCCAGTCCCGGAGTCGCCTCGGGCACGGCGTACCACGACGTCGACGCCGCCCTCGCCGCAGCCGACCGCGACGAGGACGTGATCCTCGTCCGAACCTCCACCAGCCCCGATGACATCGCCGGGATGATCTCAGCCCGCGCGGTCGTGACCGAGATCGGTGGCGCCACCTCCCACGCTGCAGTGGTCAGCCGCGAGCTCAGCCTGCCCGCCGTTGTGGGCTGCGGCGCCGGAGTCGTTGCGGCACTTGAAGGCCGAAAGATCACCGTAGACGGCGCCGCGGGGAAGGTCTACGACGGTGAGATCGAGTTGACGGCGTGGTCGGAGCAAGACAGCCCCGACCTGATCGAGCTGGCAGCGATCGCCCATCGGCTCAGCCCGATACGGGTCCACGCCACTGGAGCACACCCAGTGCTCGCCGACGTGTCGGAGGCTACAGTGCGCGACGCGGTGTCAGCCGGTCTGACCGACGTCGTCTGCGACACGCCCCTGATCGCCACACTCACCGCAGTGCGACTCTCCGAGAGGTCCGAGGATGGATGAACTGACCTTATTGCAGGCGATACGGCTGAAGGGCCGGGTGCGTCCTACCGACCTGGCCGCGACGCTGAACGAGGACGAGGCGTCCGTCAATGCGGCCATCACGGAGCTCGCCGACGCGGGACTGATCTCAGACGGCAGGTCGGTCCGACTGTCGCCGGACGGCCGGACGCGCCTTGGCGAGCTGCTGGCCGAGGAACGCCGCGGGATCGACGGGGAGTCGTTCGGCCAGGCTTACGACCAGTTCCGTCCGATAAACCGTCAATTCAAGGCGCTGGTCTCCGAATGGCAACTCCGCGACGGCGAACCCAACGACCACTCCGATGCCGACTACGACGCCGCGGTGCTGGGCCGGCTCGACTCCGTCCACGCAGCCGTCGTGCCCATCCTCGCCGCAGCCTCACTCCAGCTACCGCGGCTCCACGCCTACTCCGACAAGCTCTCCGCGGCGCTGCAGAAGGTCCAGTCCGGAGACACCACCTGGTTCACCCGGCCGATCGTCGACTCGTATCACACGGTGTGGTTCGAACTGCACGAAGAGCTCATCTGCGCGGCGGGACTGACCCGCGAGGACGAAGCCACGTCGGGCCACGCCGAGTAGGTCTCGCCAGCGTCACGATCCAGGCGCAGCTTCCACGCCATCTTGCGCGCCGTAACCAATGCCCACGCGCCGAGGAGTCCGATCAACGCAGCGTCCTGCCAATGATGCATTCCGGCCATCACCGCGCTGCCGGCCGCGCAAAGCATGAAGATGCCTTGCGCGGCCCGGCGCATTATGACGGTGCTGCTCATCCCCTGCCGCCCCAGGTTTCCGTTACACAGATGCCAGCGACGGCTTTTCCGCACCCACCCGTGGGAAGTTCAGCATCCGACGAGCGTTCTCCTCAACGATGAGCGAGCACTCGTCGTCGGGCACCTCGGCGAGCACCTCAGCAGCCCGCTTGCGCGAGTTCGGCCAGTTCGAATCGCTATGGGGGAAATCGATTTCCAGTGTGATTCGATCGATGCCGATGGCGTGGCGATTCTTCAGGCCGTGCTCGTCGTCGATGAAGCAGCCCCAGAAGTGCTTGCGGAACAGGTCCGACGGGCGGGTATCGAAATCGATGTTCTGGTAGTAGCGGTGTCGCTCCCAGACGTAGTCCGACCGCTCGAGGATGTAGGGCACCCAGCCGATGCCGCCTTCCGCCAGCGAGATCTGCAGTTCGGGGAACTGCTGGAGCTTGCCGGAGAACAGCAAGTCCACGGTGCTCCACATCAAGTTGGATGAGAACAGGGTGATCGCCACGGCGAACGGCGCGTCCGGCAATGCCTTCGCCACATTGGGGTCGGGCTTCAACGACGAGAACGAGAAACCCGGGACGTAAGACCCCGACCCGAAGTGCAACGAGACCGGCATCTTCGTATCAGAGCAGACCTGCCACAGCCCGTCCCAGTGATCCGAGTGGAACGACGGAAGACCTAGGGGCACTGGGCTGTCCGGGAACGAGACGGTGCGCGCACCCTTCGCGGCCACCCGCTCGGCCTCGGCCACGCAGGCATCGATGTCCCACGTCGGCAGGATGGCCAGCGGTATGTAACGGTCGGGCGCGGTGGCGCACCACTCGTCTATGTAGAAGTCGTTCCACGCCTTGACGCACAACAGCGCGAGTTCCTTGTCCTTGGCACGCTGGAACGTCCCGCCGCCGAAGCCGGGGAACGACGGGAAACACAGGGCCGCCTGTACGCCGTCGAGATCCATGTCGGCAACCCTCGCGACGGGGTCGTAGCAGCCGGGAATCATGTCCTCGTACCGGACGGGATCCATGCCCCACTCCTCCGGCGGCTTGCCCGCAACCGCATTGAGCCCGATCGTCGGGAAGATCTGCCCGTCATAGCTCCACAGGTGCTTGCCGTCCATCTCCACGATGCGGGGGCCGGCTTCGCGCCACTTCTCGGGTAACCGGTCGTGCCATACCCGGGGATGTTCGACCAGGTGGTCGTCGACGGAAACGATCTGATGGTGATCCTGAAGCGGCATGATGCACTCCTTCGCGTCTGACGTTTCGTCTCGTTTTCTGACAGTTCATCTCACAGGCTATATGATGGAGACCACATCAGTCCAGAGGTTGAGAGGTACGACATGAACTCCTCAAACCGACCCGTCGACGACGGAGCCCGGGAAAAGGTCGACGAAGACGACCACGACCTGCTGACCTTCGGCGAGGCTGGCGAACGGCTCCGGCTCGAAGTCGCTGCGGCAGTGCACGAGGTCGGCCGCCTGCGACAAGACGGGCCGAGCGAACAACTCGAGAGGGCCGAAGCCCGCCTCGACGCATTGCGGTCAGCGGCTGTCCGCAACAGCGCACAACCCATCAACGACGCCAACTTCGAGAAGTTCTTCGGCTACCCCGGCAAGGCCAAGCGCAACCTGCCGGGGCCGTCAGCCACGTGACTGCGAGATCGGCGCAGGCCCACAGGGATACTTCTCCTGTGGGATCAACTCCGGACAAGACGCGTCGTCCCGGCTACGCCCCGGTCACGAATGTCGGGGTCGGGCGCCGCGGCATGCACACCCGAGACCGGATTCTCGCGTGCGCGGCGGACGTGTTCCTGACCCACGGGTTCCACAGCACGTCGCTCGACACCATCGCCAAGGCGGCGAATGCCTCCCGCGCCACCGTCTATCAGTACTTCGCAGGCAAGGAGGACATCTTCCGCGAGTTGAGCACATCGGCTGGGCGCGACATGCTCATCCACGGTGAACACCTCGGCGAACTCGGCCCGACAGTCGCCGGCGTCGAAGAGCTCCACCGGTGGTTGGCCGACTGGGCGGATATCTACGACACTCACGCGGCCGTGTTCGCGGAGTTTCCCGGCATCGGCACTGCGACTGGTCTCTCGGTCATCGACACGGGCGAGGTCGCCGAGCAGTACCGGCTCATGGTGACCGAGCGACTACGGCACGCGCCACTGGATGGCTTGGACCTCCACGATGCCGCCGCTGTGTTGGGGCGCATCCCACACATGGTCAACCTCTATCGGCACCGCGCGATGTTTCCGCTACCCGACCGTTCGGTCGTGTCGTGGTCGCTGACCGTCGCCCTACAGCTGATGTTGTTCCCCGACACCCCTGCGGACATATTGCGCGCGGCCGCACCGCAGGTCGTGGCGTCCGCCGCCACGCCGTCCGCGGTCGTCGAGCCAACGGCCGCGATCACGCGGGTCGCGGCAGTCCCGCTATCCCCGATCGCACAGGACGTGCTCTCGGTGAGCTCAGCGTTGTTCGCCGAACACGGTTACTACGCAGTCAGCATGGAGGAGATCGCTACGGCAACCGAGCTCAGCCGCGCCACGCTGTACCGCTATTTCAGCACGAAGGACCGGATCCTGGCCGAGCTGACTCGGCGCGCGGTGGCCGAGATCGAGGAGCATGCCGCCGCACTGCCTCAGATGGCCCAGAGTTCCCTACGTGATTGGATGCTGCGCTACGTCCGGTTCCACCGCAACTACCGCGGTGTCATTCGGGCGTGGCTCGACGGGACCGTGGCCGAACAGATGTCCGACGCCGACATCGATCACGGCATCGGCGCCATCCAGCGCGCGGTCGCTGCATTGCTCGACACCGTCGCACTACCGGTAGGGATCGAACCTCAAGTCGCGGTCGCGGTGTTCCTGGCGGTGCTGGGCCGGATGAACGAGCCGACGGCGGCCGCAGAAGCGGACAGCGACGAACGCGCCGCCGAACTCATGGTGAACGTACTGCGCCGCTCATTGCTGCGGGCGGCATGAGCGTCGCGCTCATGCCGGTGCGGGCTGATACCCCGCGGCCGAGTTGCGCAACGCCCAGATCTGAGCCGGGCACAACTCCTGCGCGGACTGGGCGATCAGGTATGACGCCTGATACTCGTCCGAAGTGTGGAAGTCCCCCTTGAGCTCACTGATCAGCTGCGCGTACGGCATTCCGGCGACGATCCGGTCGCAGACGCTGTAGCCGTAGCTCAGCGCGTGGTCGGCATTCGCGAAGTTGTACCCGGGCCGGACCGTCACGTTGACAAGGTAGGCCACCTGATCGGCGTGGACCGTCGGCATGTTGAGCGCCGCCGCGGCCGCCGTGGCGAGCGCACCCATCGGCGGCCGGGCAGCTGATCTGCGTCGTTTCATGAGTACGAAAAAACGTAATTCATTTAGCTGTTTCCGGGGTTAGTCTTTTCGACCATGACGTCCCAGTGCGCAGTCCGGCGGTGCGCAGTGAGCGCCGCGCTGTTGTCGTTGATGATCCCCGCGACAGCTGTGCCGAACGCCCAGGCCGACAACAAGCGCCTGAATGAGAGTGTCTTCGTCAACATTTACACCGCACAGAAACAGAACGGGTGCCCGACTGAACCAAAGCTGGACGGCCGACTGGTCGAGGCGGCCCGCCTGCACACGCTCGACGTGCTCAACAACCCGAACCTCAACGGGGACATCGGTTCCGACGGTTCCACGCCGCAAGACCGGGCCAGCAGACAGGGATTCGTCGGCAAGGTCTCCGAGACCGTGGCCATCAACCCGGCGCTGGCGATCAGCGGCATCGAGATCCTCGGCCAGTGGTGGTGGGACCCGCCGCGGCGCGCCATCATGCAGGACTGTGCAAACACCGCCATCGGAGTGTGGTCGGAGAACAGCCTGGCGCGCTCCGTGGTCGTGGCGGTGTACGGCCAGCCCGGGTTGTAGTCAGTCCCTCAGTTCGGCACGCAGCCGCTTCTTGTCCACCTTGCCGCTTGCCAAGACCGGCAGCTCGGCGACCAGCACCAGTCGACGCGGGACCTTGTAGCGGGCCAAGCTCTGCCGGACGCCGCCCTGAATCGTCTCCAACGTCAGCGAGGCGCCCACCGACGGCACCACCACCGCGCAGACCGCCTCCCCCCACTTCTCGTCGGGCACGCCCACCACTGCGCAGGCCGCCACCCCGTCGAGCGCGGAGATCGCACCCTCCACCTCAGGCGAATAGACGTTCTCCCCGCCGCTGATGATCACGTCCTTCTTGCGGTCCACCAGGTACAGCAGCCCACGCTCGTCCATGCGGCCCACATCGCCGGTGCGACACCACCCGTCGAACAGGGTCACTGCGGTGGCCGCGGGATCGTCGAGGTAGCCGCGGAATGCAGAGTCAGACTGCACCACGATCTCGCCGGTCTGCCCCGACGGCAGATCGCGACCTTCGTCGCCGACGATGCGCACCCGGGTGCCCGGAAACGGAAAGCCCACTGACTGAAGCCGCTCCTCGGCCTGCGGGTCGTCAAGTGCGTGGAGTTCGCGCGGCAGCCCCGACACGATGACCTCGGTCTGGCCGTACAGGTTGAGGAAGCCGACGCCGGGCAGCGTGGACAGAGCCCGCTGCAGGGTGGTCGCCGAGATCGGCGCAGCCGAATAGATGACCGTGTGCAGGCTGTCCGTGACGTCGGCATCGGTGAGCGCATCGAGCAATGCCTTGAGCATCACCGGCGCAAGGTGCAGCAGCGTGATCCGCTCGGAGGCGATCAGTCGGACGGCGTCCGCGGCGTCGAACTGGTGCTGCAGGACCACCGTTCCACCGCGCGCGTGCAGACCGCCGATGATCGCGAGTGCCCCGACGTGGAACATCGGCATGTTGATCAGACCGCGATCGGCACTGCCGCAACGCATTTCGCTGTTCATCGTGTACGCGACCCTGCGTAGCTCGCGCTGTCCGATCACGCAGCACTTGGACGCGCCGGTGGTACCGCTGGTGAACAGCAGGCACGCGACGTCATCGGCCGTGGCGATGAACTCGGGTTCGCCACCCCGGCCGCTCTCGATGAACCGTTCGTAGCCGATCGTCGCCGGGGACGCCGCACCACCGATCGCCACCAGGACCGGTGGCGACGGCCACTGCGCGACGACGTCGGCGATCACCGTGACGAACTCCTCGGCGACGAATACGATCGCCGGCTTCACACGTCGCACAACGTCAGCCATCTCCGGCGACGAGAGCCGAAAGTTGATGGTGGCCAAGACGATTCCACCGAGCTGCGTTGCGGCGATCACTTCACCGAACTCGATGCTGTTGCGACTCAGCACCGCGATCCGATCCTGGTGCCCCACTCCCGCCGCCGCCATCGCCGACACCAGCCGCACCGCGCGGTCCCGCAACTGCGCATGGGTGAGGGTGCGGTCGCCGTGCCGGTAGGCGACGATGTCAGGGAAGCGGACCGCGTTGTCGGTCACGATGTCTCCGAGCGTCAGATCGCCGGCGGCGATGCTCTCCATCGGCGTGAAATTACCTGCTGCTCAGCAGCATCGACCCGGCCACCGGACCGCCGCCGACCCCCACAGCGACCACCTCCGGAGTCTTGGGGGCCTGCCGTTCACCGCCTTCGCCCCACAGTTGCACACACGCTTCATGCAGGAATCCCATGCCGTGCAAACGCCCGCCGGAGAGTTGGCCGCCGCTGGTGTTGATCGGCAGCGGGCCGTCGAGCGCGATGCGCGAACCGTCGCCCAAGAACTCGCCGACCTTGCCGTGGTCGCAGAAGCCCAATGCTTCCAACCACATGACGGTCAGGAATGAGAAGCCGTCGTACAACTGGGCCATGTCGACGTCGGCCGGTTTCAGCGTCGTGTGCTCCCATAGCGTCGCCGCCGAATCGTGCGCAGCCATCGTGGTGATGTCCGCGCGCTGGTCCCAGGTGGCGCGCTCGAACATGCCCGGCCCGACGGACTCGACGGTCAGGGGGTGCCGGGGCAGTCCCTTCGCGGCGTCGCGCCGCGAGACGATGACCGCGGTGGCGCCGTCGCAGGGCACGTCGCAGTCGTAGAGGCACAGCGGCTCCGAAATCATGCGCGCACTGAGGTAATCGTCCATCGTCATCGGCTCGCGATAGACCGCGTCCGGGTTCAATCCCGCGTTGGTGCGGGCGTTGATCGCAATGCGGCCGAGGTGCTGGCGCGTCAGGCCGAAGTCGTGCATATAGCGCTGCGCGGGCATGGCCAGCCAGTTCGCCGCTGACAGGGCCCCGAACGGGGCCACCCACTCAAGGTGCGGGGGTAGTTCGCCGCCACCGAACAGCACCGAGGCGCGGCCGCCGCCGGCCTGCTGCGCGGCGGTGGATTCCCACACCGACCGGTACACCACGACGTGGTTGGCCAACCCGAGGCTGACGGCCATGCACGCCTCGATCGCCGGGCCGATCTGCCCTGCCGTCTCCATCGCCGAGACATACCACCGCGAGCGCAACCCCAACGCGTTACGGACCTCCTGCACCGTCGCCCCGGAGAAGCCGGCGTCGGGCACGCCCGGTCCCGGGTAGCTGGCGATTCCGTCGACGTCGTCGACGCTGAGCCCGGCATCCTCGATGGCACGGAGCACCGCCTCGACCGTCAGGTCCAGCCCGGTGCGACCCAGTCGGCGGCCGACCTGAGACTTGCCCGCCCCGGTCAGCACCGCTTTGCCCTCGAACGGACCACCCTTCACAAGCGATCCCGCTTCTCTTGTCGCTGGTCGGTCATCCGTTCGCCTCCAGTGCGTTCAGTAATAGGTTTGGCGCTTTGACCATACGTCTGACGTCGAACACGTCAGAAGATCGCCCGAACGATGAGGTCTATTACCGCGGCGGGCTTCTCAGAGCCCTCGAGTTCGACCGTGTGCCGCATCGTCAAGTTCGCGGTCGTCTCGTTGGCCTTCGCGACGTCGACGAGTACGGATCGCGCCCGGATCCGGCTGTTCGCCGTGACCGCCGACAGGAAGCGGACCTTGTTCAGCCCGTAGTTCAGCCTCATCTTCGAGTTGACAATCCGGTAGTTGTCCGCCGAGAGCGTCGGGATCAGGGATAGCGTGAGGAATCCGTGCGCGATCGTGGCACCGTATTGACTTTCGGCCTTCGCCCGCTCCACATCGACATGGATCCATTGGTGGTCATCGGTGACATCGGCGAAGGCGTCGATCATCTGCTGATCCACCAGCCGCCACTCACCGACACCAAGCTCTTCTCCGACCGCTTGTTCCGCTTCCTCGATGGATCCGATGACCTTCATAAACGTCCGCCTTTCGATATCAAGAGGTGCGTTCCGAGCTCACCGGTCGAGGAGTTGCTCGACGTCTCGTCACCGCGCTGACCCACGTCACGACGCGACCAAGTATACCGCTATCTATTTAACGGTATAGACTGACGACGCTCACCGGGCATCGCGCCCGACTCGCCCGACGACCCTGGGAGATACATGGCCACCACCACATCCCGCGCAGCGATCGTGGCCGCTGCCCGCACCGCGATCGGGACGGCACGCAGAGGCACCCTCGCTAACGTTCCCGCGATCGAGTTGGCCAAGCCCGTCGTCGCGGCGGTCGTCGAACGGTCCGGCCTCGATCCGGCCGCCTTCGACGACCTGGTACTGGCCGAAAGCATGCAGGGCGGCGGCGACAGCGCCCGCTACATCGCCGTGGCGCTGGGCCTGGTCGACATTCCCGGGATCGCCGTCAATCGACAGTGCGCATCGAGCCTGTCCGCCATCGCGGTGGGCGCTGGGCAGATCGCCTCCGGCATGAGCCGTGCCATCCTCGCCGGCGGCATGGAGTCGCTGTCCACCGGACCGATCATGCAGAAGCGCAAGCCCTTCACGTCGGGCAAGTCACCCGAGGACTACGAGCAGTGGTTCCCCGAATCGCATCCGCCGACCGCGGAAGCGCCCGCGATGGACATGTCCATCACCGTCGCGCACAACTGCAACGTCCAGTACGGGATCACCCGCCAAGACCAGGACGAGTGGGCGCTGCGTAGCCATCAACGCGCCATCAAGGCCATCGACGCCGGATCGTTCACCGACGAGATCATCCCGATCCAGGTTCCCCAGGCAGACGGGACCACGATTACTTTCGCCGAGGACGAGCATCCGCGGCGCGGTAGTTCGATGGAGTCCCTCGCCGGATTGAAGGTATTGCACCCGGAGATCGAGGGCTTCTCGGTCACCGCAGGCAACTCGTCGGGCATCAACGACGCCGCAGCGGTCGTCGCGCTGGCGGCTCCCGACACTGCGCAGGACGTGCTTGCCAACGTGCTGTCGTGGACGCAGGTCGGTCTGGACCCGACCCGCACCGGCAGCGGACCGATCAAGGCGATCCCGAAGGCGCTGGAACTGTCAGGCCGCAAGCTCGAGGACGTCGCGCTCTTCGAGATCAACGAGGCGTTCGCCGCGCAGGCCGTGGCGTGTGCCCGCGAACTCGGCCTCAACGAGGAGATCGTCAACGTGTACGGCTCGGGCATCAGTCTCGGCCACCCGATCGCCGCGACCGGAGCCCGGATGGTCACCTCGGCGATCTACGAACTGCGCCGCCGCGGCGGCGGCATCGGCGTGCTGTCCATGTGCGCGGGCGGCGGCATGGGCGCCGCGATGGTCATCGAGGTGGCCTGACATGAGCGCACTGATCACCGAGGGATTGTTCCGGCTGGACGGCGAGCGCGCGGTGCTGTTCGCGTCCCGCAGGCGGTCGTCGGGCGTGGTGAAGTTCCCCGCCGAACGGCCCGAACTCTTCGACGGCGACCCCGAGATCCAGGACGACATCGAAAAGATCGAATTGTCCACCGAGGGAACGCTGTACACCTACACCACGCAGGAGTTCCTGCCGCCGCTGCCATACAAGGGAAAGCGCGATCCAAAGGCGTTCAGGCCTTACGTGGTCGGCTTCGTCGAGTTGGCTGAGGGCGTGCTGGTGGAGTCGCTGATCGTCGGCGCGACCGCCGAGCAGCTGCAGATCGGCCAGCGCCTGGTGTCGACCACCACGACGCTCGAGACCGACGACGGCAAGTCACTGGTGACGTTCGCGTTCCGTCCCACCACGTAGGGTCCACGATGTGACCGACCTGGGCAGCCCGCCGTTCGGGCTTCATCCCCTGCACGGCGTGCACCAACCGACGACCGGCAATCCGCCGCGTCGCCCCGGATCCGCTCGACGGACCACGTCGATCGACATGACCCGGGACGACGGCACTTTGGACCCCGTGCACCTCAACGGTCATGCCAGGGACCTTCGGACGGCGCCCGACGGCACCGCTACCGTGCTCGGTGAAGCCGGTTTGTCGGCCACCATCGAACTGGTCGCCCGCGTCGTCCGCCATGTCGAGGTCGCACCGCCGGTCGATGCGGTGGCGCACCTGTCCGGTGCACCGGCGATGAGCGGGTTCCGTGCCGCTGCCGACAAGGCGGCCCCGGAACTGCGGGCCAGCCGCGACCTGCGCTACACGCTGCTCGACGACGTCCCCGTGGCGACACTGATCTCCGGCCACGCGCTGTCCGCGTCAGGGCTGCTGGGGCATTACGCGCAGTCCGGGTACCTACCGGTGGCCGACCAGTGCGCTGGATTTGCCACCGGCGGCCTCCTGATGAACTCCTTCGAAACCGGCGATCCGGCCGTGGTCACCGGGCCCGCAGCGCCGGATCTCGACGGCGGCGATGACCCGTGGGCGTGGCACCGGATGGCGCCGTTGCCGGTGAACGGCATGCGACGGCGGCGTCGCATCGATGTCTTCAAGGACGGTGACCGGCGGATCGGCGTCGACGCCATGTTTCGCGACACCTATGTGCGGACCGACGGCGTGGAGACGATCATCCACGAGTACACCCTGGCCGCGGCTGTCGACGCCGACACCGGAGTGATCCTCGAGTCACACGCCACTCCGCGAGTGCTGCCCTGGCAGGAATGCCCGGGCGCAGTGGCCAGCGCCGAGCGGATCGCCGGAATGACACTGCGCGAACTGCACTTCCGGGTTCGGCAGGAGTTGTTCGGCACCAGCACGTGCACCCATCTCAACGATCTGCTGCGCAGCGTCGCCGACGCCGAGGCGCTGATCGACCAGATGCGCGCGGCCTAATCCCGCGCCTTCCCCGCACGCTTGACCGCCGATGTCCGCGGTGTGAGCGATGCTGCGAGCAGATTGCGGAGAATCCCCTCCTCACCGCCGTCCTCTGGATTCGCAGGTTCAGACATGAGGCTGAAGTTGATTCGAGTCACCCAACGGGCCAACGTGTCCGGGGAGAGATCATCGCGCACTTCCCCGGCCGCCGCAGCGCCGGCGATACGATGACCGAGCGCTTCGGCGAGCTTGTCACGCCACAGGTCCGAGTGCTCGGCCGCATGGTAGGTGTGCGCCGCTTCGTCGTTGTGAATGAGTAGTCGGATGATCGGCGATGTGCGGGCTGCGGCATTTCCGGCAAGACACGCCGCGACCAGACGATCGAGGAAAGGCTCGTCTGTACGCCAGCAATGGTCGGCGGCGGCGAGCACGCCGTCAAGGGCACGAACGAACGAGGAAACGAGAATCGCGTCTTTGTTCGGGAAGTAGTAGTAGACCGTGGATCGGTTGACGCCCGCCTTGTTGGCGATGTCACTCATGCGGGTGCGGGTCGGTCCACGGTCGGCATAGCAGGCTTCCGCGGCTGCCAGCAGTCGTTCTCGCGCTTCGTCCTCGTTCAGCGGTAAGTCCGCGCCCCAGGCGCCGGCACGATTCACCTCCGGGTGCGCGGTCACGAGTCAGGAGCTTACCTCCGGCTATTGCCCCTGTCCGACAAAATCACCTAGTGTGTCGTAGACCCAACAACTGCGCGATATGTGTCTGATGTGACTAACTCTTGTGGTCCACGACGAGTGCAGCGAAGGAGAGCAGACATGCTGAACGTCGTCGATCAACTGGCTACGCGGGCGGATCTCATCCCCAAGGATCCGGCACCGGAACTGATCAAATCGATGACGTGGCAGGTCTCCATGCTGGCCGTCACAGTGATCCTGGCAGCGCTGGTCTTCGGCTACGCCCTCAGGACGTGGCGCACCACCGGACGCTCCGAAATGTTCTGGATCACGCTCGGAGCGCTGGCCGCGGTGTTCTACGAGCCTCTCGGTGACTACATGGTCGACATCACCTATCACCGGTCCGGCGCACTGACCTCGCTGACCGGTTTCAGCGGCACCATCCCACTGTGGGTGTTGTTCATGTACCCCGTCTTCTGGGGCCCGGCGATCCTGTACTTGGTCACCCGCCTCGAGACCGGCCTTGCCATGAAACGGTGGATGGGCCTGTTCGCCTTGTCCATCCCCTTCACGTTGTTCTTCGAGGTGCCGATGCTCCAACTCGGCCTCTACCAGTACTACGGATCGCAGCAGCCCATCGCGGTCTGGGGATACCCCCTCTGGATGGCCTTCTCCAACACCGCCGCCATCTTCGTGGTGTCCCTGCTGGTCCATGCCGCCAGGAAGGCCGCGCTGGTGCGTGGGCGCCCCGCCTACCTCGTGCTCCTCGTGCCGAGCTTCATCATCGGCGTTGGCGTGACCACGATCGTCCCGATCGGCTTGGCCATGAGCTCCACCACCTCGCTGCTCATCATCAACCTGTGCGCCACGGTGTCAACGGTTCTGTCGGTCGCGTACGCCTGGGTCGGGTTCAAGATGGTCATGCCGTCAACCCCGACGCAGTCCCTGGCTGCCGAGAAGGACGCCGTCGCAGCCTGATCGACGCCGGGGAGGGACGGAGTACAGCGAATATCAGATCACCCGGCCGACCGGCGGAGGCCAATCGAACTAGTTCGCTGCACCCGTGACCTCGAGCGGAGTCATCACACGCGTGCAGGAAACGGCTGACACGTGTGGTGGGCGACCATCGCCGACCCCGGTGGGCCGAGCGTGTTCTTGTGCCGGATCTGGCGGCGATAGAACAACTGACACAGCTGCTCGTCGTGCCGACCGCCGTCTGCCAGCACGAACTGCTCCAGCGCCGCATCACCTTCCTGCCACGTCGCCGGTCGATGGCCGAGCACCGGGACGAGGTCATCGAGATCGGAGTTGGTGAACTCCACGCCGACTTCGTCTTCCCGCTGCACGTGGCGGGCGAGGCGGAACGCGCCGCGTAACCGGTACCGGATGTACTCGTCGTCGGTGTCGATTCCGCGCAGCATCCCGACGAGTTGATCGTGCGCAGTAGCGGCCCGTGTCACCGTCGCCGCGGGGAGCTCCGGCGGTTCGAGCTCGAGGCCGAGGCGCTCCCCCAGCGCCTCGATGGCGTGCAAGTTCGTCTCGCTGCACCAGTGCAGGTTGGTCATGTAGTCCGACTCGGGCAGCGGATCGTTCAGCGAGTTCCGGAAGGCGAGTTCGTTGGTAAGGGTAAAGGCGATGTGGTGCAACTGAATTGCGTCCATGTCGACGGGGAAGCCGCCGGCCCGCTCGTATTCCTGATACAGCTTCTCGAAATCTCCGAAGTGCAGGACGGTGTCCCGCATCCTCGGCGCGGCCAGGTCCATCATCGGGTCGCCGATGTGACCGGCCTCGACGTCGAGGATCGCCCGCAGCTGTCCGTCCTTCTGGTGCAACTGACCCGAGTCCCACACGATGGCCGACTCACGCCCCTTGGTGTCCAAAGGATTTCGCTTCAGCCAACCCAGGACGAACTCCAGCAGCGGGTTGGGTGCATTCTTGCCTGCCCGCCACACGGCCTCGAAGCGGCCGATGCCGTAGCTCCCGATCCCGGCCGGAGTCGCGGCCCGCTGGATACCTGCTTCGAGGAACGGCTTCAGCGGCAGGCGGTGAAGCCTCGCGAGCTGCCCCATGTAGTCGCGCATCAGGAGGTCGCGCTGATCGGTGGTGAGGCCCTCGAATCCGGGTTGGCCGTCGACGCGGTCCATCACGTAGGCGGGCAGCTCATCGATCCATCCGTACACCGTCGGGACCGGAATGCCCTGCTCGGACATCACCCGCTGCAGTGACATCTCGTGACGCAACGGGAACTGCATGGGTATCCCGGCGCCGCGCTCACCACGAATGACCAACGGCAATTCCTCGCCGTCGCGCTCCGCATCGACCAACCAGGCGTAGCGCCATCGCGCCTGACGCGTGACGGTTAGGACGCGCGCACCCATGTGCTGGGTGATCCAACTCGAGATGGCGGCTTCATCGCTCGACGTCTGACGACGGGCCTGCGCTGCAGCGGATCCCGCGCTGGCGGCGATCCTCGTCGACGACGTCCCGTGTCGCCGGCGGTTACCGGGGTCGACCGGCATCAGAATTCAATCCTGATGCGCTCAGAGGATGGCCGGGCTTGGCATCCCAGCACAATGCCGTCCGCGATGTCGTCATCGTCGAGCACGCCGTGGGTATCCATCTCGACCTTCCCGTCGATCAGAACGCATTGGCATGTGCCGCAATCACCTTCACGGCAGGAGTAGCGCGCTTCGATCCCCTGGTCGACGAGCAGGTCGATCAAGGTGTCATTCGGTGCCCATGTCAGCGTGTGGGTCGAACCGTTCAGCTCGACGACCACCTCGGCGGTCAGCTGCTCATCGGCAGAATCGCCGATTTGATCGACACTCACCGGCCTGCCGACGAACGGATCCCCGGACAGTGAAACAAAGTTCTCAATGTGGATCCGGGTGCGTGGTGTTCCCAGACTTTCGATCGCACTGCGCGCGCTCTTCATGAATGGTGCTGGGCCGCAGATGAAAACCTCATGGTCCACGAAAGGTGCGAGGAGCGGTGTCAGGGTCGCGTCATTGGGCAGGCCCTGCACACTCTCCAGCCAATGGATGACTGTCAGCCGGTCAGAATGCTCCGCAACGAGTTCGCGCAGCGCCGCGGCGAAGATGATGGTATCAGCGCCCCTGTTAGCGTAGATGAGCACCACTCGCCCGCGCCCCTGGGCCAACACGGACTTGGTGATGGACAACATGGGGGTGATGCCGCTGCCGCCGGCAAGCAGCAGTAGATCCTTGTCCAAGTCGTCGGGATGGAAAATGCCGGCCGGAGGCAAGCATTCGAACTCATCACCTGGACGGACGTTGTCGCACAACCAATTCGAGGCATACCCCGCAGCGGTACGCTTCACCGTCACAGCCAGCCGCTTGTCGGTTGCCGGCGAGCTGCACAAAGAATAGCAACGGGCGACGAACCCCGTCCGCTCGCTCGGCACTCGCAACGTCAGGAACTGGCCAGGCCGGTAACCGACATCGCAACCATTGGGTGGGTCGAACACGACGGTGACAGCGTCGGCGGTCTCGGCGACGACGTCGGCCACTGTGAGTGTCAAATTCGGAACTGGCACTGGGTGTTTGAGCTTAGTCAGTGGGCGCCGGATGGCGCGAGTTTCGCCTCAGCAGGCTCCGCGTCGGGATAAAAGCCACGCGCCCAACGGCGCAATTGCCGGAACCCTGCGGCTTCGGATGCGGTCAGGCCCGGCGGATCCATGTAGACCTGACTGTCCCAAATCGCGATGTCGTCCGGCAACGCGGCTTGCGCAACCGTCAGGCGCTCGTCGTAATTGCCGTTGGCCTCGTCAATCCAGTACGTGGAGAATATGTCTGATGTCTCGTCGTCGACGGGAGTGGCGCAGATGGCGATGACGCGAAAGCCCTCGCGGGTGTGCTCGCCGTTGAACGATATGCCGAGGCCCGACCAGTAGATCTCCAAGGTGTTGGTCGTCTCGCCCGGCTGGTCGACGCCCTCACTCCACCGTCGGCCGAAACCCACCTTCGCCGACCACGTCACGTCGTCGGTATCCTCCCGTAGCACGACCGGACTGATCGGGGTCTTGTGCACGAACCGGAAGTGATGCGGATCGACGGCGTTCTCGGCGATGACTTGCGGATGCACGTGGATTCCGGCGAATTTGAGCCGGGCTTCCGGGCCGACTGGGAAGTAGTCCCGATCGTGAATGTGTTCCCCGAGCACCCGCAGTCCGTCGGGCACCTCCCACATCGGAGCGCGCCCGGCGGCGTCGTGCCATACGTAGATGGACTCGTTGAGTTCGGTGACCGGCCAGGACCGAACCTTACGACCTCGATTGGGCCGGTTCTCGTAGGGAATCCGCACGTTGCGGCCCTCCCCGTTCCACACCCAGCCATGGAACGGACACTGGATACCGTCCTCGACGACGCAGCCACCCTTGGACAGGTTGGCGCCGAGATGCTGGCAGTGGGCATTGAGTACGTGCACCGCCCCCTGCAGGTCTCGAAAGGCGACGAGTTCGACGCCGAAGTAGCGCAATGGGATGACGTCGCCCTCGGCCAGGTCGGCACTCCACGCGACCTGGAACCACCCGGTCGGCTGCATGCTGGGTAGACCATTCACGATTACTCCTTCATCGATTGGGATACGCCATCGAACTATTTCTCAACCCTAGCGGGAATGGCGTTCCCAGGCAATGATGATGCTACGTTGGGAAATGTATTCCCAGGAAATGGAGCCGCCCCATGAGCGACGACGGTCACCAGGCGGAACGGGATGCGATCCTGCGGGCGGCATACCGGTTGATCAGTCATGGCTCGACCACCGGAACGACGTCGATCGAGAACATCCTTCGAGCCGCCGGGGTGAACCGGCGGATCTTCTACCGGCACTTCGCCTCCAAGGACGACCTGATCATCGCGATGCAGGAGTGGGCCGGCGACCTGATCTTGGCTGACCTGCGCAAAGCGGTCGCTGCCGCCGACACGCCAGCAGCGGCAATCACCGCCTGGATCGAGGACTATCTGAGCATCGGCTGGCAGGAGGCACGATTCCGCGATGCCTTGGCGTTCATGTCCACGGAGGTCACGGGAGCGCCGGGTATCGCAGCGGCATTGGAGGCGACGTACGCGCGGCACCGCGAGCCGCTGGCCGCGGCGTTGGCCGCCGGCCTGGCCGACGGCAGCCTGCCCAACGCGCGCCCCGAACTCGATTCGTTCGCCATCCACGCGGTCGCCGTACGTCACCTCGAAGCCCGCATCCGCGGGCGGCTCGACACCGATTTCGACGAGGTGCGCAACCAGGTCGTCGAGCTGATCCTGACGGGGCTGTCCGCCCCTGCGGTGCAGCCGCCACCGATTAATGTGGGGTCCTAGCGAGAATGGCGTTCCCAGAAATGCCCCGATTATTGGGAAAGCCATTCTCGAGACAGGCCGGAAGCCCGGTCGACGGCCGATGCACAGCGATCGTCGATGCCGACCACTCGACGAGAAGATGCCGATGTACGGTTTCGAGGGCCCGGCCGAGACGTTTCAAGAGCGCGGTTTCCCACTCAACCGCTCGTGCGATTGCCGAATGGACACCGTCACCGTGCAACTCAGGTCCTGCCGCAACTACTCAATCCATCGCACCAAACGCCTTGAGCCACATGTGCTTGACACCCAACCTCCCAGAAAGGCATGACTTTCAATGACGATCACAGGTGCCGATCTCGAGCACTTCATCCGGCGCTGGTATGAATTGTGCAACGACCAGGACAAGCAGGGCTGGCTGCAGCACTGGAAGCACGCCGCGCCAGGCGAACCGACGCTCGAGGACCCGGTCGGAACACCGGTCAAACGGGGCTGGGAACTGGCCGCCGAACTGTGGGATCGCACCGGGCCGAATCACCCGGCCGTTCGCATCGAGCAGATCATCCTCGGCGGATCCGAGGCCGTCGTCGTGTGCCACAACGAAGGCACCTACCAGGGCGAGGCACTCGTCATCCCCAGCGTCGATGTGTGGCGAGTCAACGCCGACGGCACCAGCTCCGTGCGCAGCTTCTGGGAGATCCCCGACCACATCCCCTACGGAAAGTGGACCGCGAAAACCGGCAGCGCACCGGCCAGCTGATCCAAGGATCCGGTCATGGAGGAGATCTGTCGCGAGTGCGGTTTCGATCAGTCCGAGACGCTACCGTCGGACGTCGCCACGGAGTTGTCACCGATGTCCCAGGCGATCGGCGCCAGCGTCCTTGCCATCTCTGGTGATGAGCTTCGGCGCAGACCGGCAGCCACGGTATGGTCCCCGCTCGAGTACCTGGGGCACCTACGGGAGTCGATGGCGTTCCACCGCTGGCTCATCGAGTGTGCGCTGTCCGAAAACAATCCGCTGATACCAGCGGTGGACCCGGACGAGTCAGTCGCCCAGTCCGCCTACAACGACGCCGATCCGCATGAACTGCTCGCGCAGTTCGAGCGACGGATCCAACGGCTCGCCGATGCGCTAATTGCTATGGACGACGATTCCGCCGACCACCCGGTGACGCTCGACGGTCGGGAGATCTCAGTTGCGCTCGTCGCGCGCAGCGCCTGGCATGAATGCCATCATCACCTCGGTGACATTCGACGCCTGGGAGGTCTTGACCCGTAGAGCTTCTGGGATTTGCCCGTCAGCGAGGGCCCGGTGTGGCGTCGCCGAGTTGGTCCGACTCGGGGGATTCGGGGTCGCTGGCGGCGGCCGCGCCTCGTTTGTCGGCGGGGTCGATATCCTTGAGCGACTTCTCGTCGGCGATCGGCTGGCTCGTATCGAAGCCTGACATGTGGTGCTCCTTCGGTGTCCGAATGAGCCGGCGCGAGGCTGGACCGGCGTCGTCTACGGTTCCACGGTTACCCACACCGGTCGGTGCTTAGACGGCTGATCCCGACGCGCCGAGAACCGCCATCGCCGTAATCATTTCGGCGACCACCGCGATCATTTCGTCGCGGTCGACGGCAACGGTCTGCCGATTCACCGTGTGCCAGGCCCGGTCGAGCAAGCCCATCACCGCAACGCCGATGACGTCCGGTGAGTGGGCGCCGGCCCTGGAGATAGCCTGTCCCAACTTCCACGACGCGCGAGTCACCATGCGATTGCGCGAGTTTCGAAACGCATCGTCGTCAGGGGCGGAGTGCGCCGACGCCAGCACGAACGCACCGTGATGATCCATGTAGTCGAAGTAGTGGCCCACCCACACCCGAATGTCGGCGGGACTGAACGGCGCCTCCGCCTCCGCCCATTCGGCGATGACAGCCAGGACGTCGTGATACGCCGTCTGGCCGAGGACGTTGAAGATCTCGCGCTTGTCCTTGAAGTACGTGTAGAAGCCCGCGCGCGAGATACCGCAAGCCTCGGTGATTGCGTTGATGGGCGTGCCGGCATATCCGCGCTCGAGAAAAAGTCGACGGCTTGCCTTCAGGATTGCCGCGCGGGTCCGCTCACCGCGGGTGGCGTCCTGTGGCGACGCGTCAGGAGCACTTGAGGCGACCGTCATGTGGCGACGCTATATGACAACATCGTCAAGCGCAATAACTGCACTTGAAGACAGCTATCCAACTTCTTCAGGGCAATACTTGACACAATCGTCAAGTTGCGCCAGGCTCATACGCAAGCCCGATGTAGAGCAGCGAGAGGCACAACGATGACCCAGTTCACCGACGCACCGATCTTCGACGCCGATCAGCACATGTACGAGACCCCGGATGCACTGCTGAAGTTCCTGCCGGAGAAGTACAAGAAATCCGTGCAGTTCGTCCAGATAGGCCGGCATACCCGGATCGCGATCTTGAACAAGATCACCGATTACATGCCGAACCCGACCTTCGAGCGGGTCGCTGCGCCCGGTGCGCACGAAAAGTTCTACTCCGGCCAGAACCCTGAGGGATTGACGATGCGCGAGATGTCCGGCCGGGGCATCGACTGCCCGCCAGGGGCGCGCAACCCCGAGGACCGCATCGCCGAACTCAACGGCCAAGGCGTCGAAGCGTGTATCAACTACCCCACCCTGGCCAACCTGGTCGAACACTCCTCGGCCGAGGACCCTGAACTGACCGCGGCGATCATCCATTCACTGAATCAGTGGATGCACGAGCACTGGGGGTTCAACCACGAGAACCGGATCTACTCGACACCGGTGATCAACCTGGGCATCGTCGAGGAGGGCCGCCGCGAACTCGAATACATTCTCGAGAACGGCGCCAAGGTCGCGTTGATCAAGCCCGCACCGGTCAAGGGGTACAAGGGTTGGCGCTCCCCCGCGCTGCCGGAGTTCGACCCGTTCTGGCGCGACGTCGAGGCGGCCGGGCTGCCGATCGTGCTGCATGCCAGCCAACCCCCACTGCAGGAGTACATCGAGAAGTGGGAACCCGCCGACACCAGCAGCGCCTTCGAGATGTCGGCGTTCAAGTGGACCGCGCTGGGCCACCGCGAGATCGCTGACATGCTGACCAGCCTGATCTGCCACGGCACGCTCACCCGGTTCCCGAAGCTGCGCATCGCCAGCGTGGAGAACGGAAGTGCTTGGATCAAGCCGCTGTTCGATGATCTGGAGATGACCTACAAGAAGATGCCGCAGAACTTCGAAGAGCATCCGCACGAGGTGTTCCGCCGTAACTGCTGGGTCAGCCCGTTCTGGGAGGGCTCGGTCGCCGACGTCGTCGAGACCGTCGGATGGGACAAGGTCATGTTCGGCTCGGACTGGCCCCACCCCGAAGGCCTCGCCACCCCCAAGGGCTACTTCAAGTACGCCGAAGGCATGGACGTTCGCCGCACTTACGACTTCATGGGTGACAACGCCCGCCGCTTCATGGGACTCCCGCTGGCCAACCCCGATCCGGAGGCGGTCAAGCCCCCCGCGCTGGCGAACGCATGAATCAGTGATCAACTTCTGCCGCGGAATAGCTTGTAGCCCAATACAAGCTATTCCGCGGTTGGTTTGACGACCTCAGTCCGACGTACTCCACTGGGTGACCGACGAAGTGAATCCGTTGCCGAGTTTGGCAAGAATCCACGGCGGCAGACGTTTGGGCATCGGTAGCGGGACCGGTCGGGCCCCACGCTCCTGGAGGAGCGCTTCGTAGGCGGATGTGTCACCGCCGAACGGCTGGCCCTCGCCGGCGATGAACCCGTACAGCTCGCAGCCCTGCGGGCCGGCCTCCCACGGGCCGAAAACGTCACCCCACTCCAGCATGATGTGCGTGCCGGCGCGGGCGACGATGTCGCCACAACGAATCTCACCGGCCAGGATGAAGTTGCTGTGATCGCCGGTGTGGCCGTGCTGCGAGGAGATTGCACCCGGATCCCACTTGTTCCAGAACGCGAAGTAGCGCGGTGTCAGCTCGATCCACTTCTCCCAGATCGACGCCGTGTGACCATCCGCGAACTCGTAGCGCAGCATCTCCTCAGCCGGTACGTCGTCGAGGTGCTTGATCGACGGTCCACCTCTCACGAACACTTCCTTTCTCTGAGCGGACTACAGATGAGCTTCACCGAGATGTTGAGTTGATCGACATGCCCACGTCCGGGAGAACCTCGCCAATTACAAGGTGCCGCGCACGATCACAGTGCTCGACGCACTCCCCCGCAGTAGCACCGGCAAGATCGTCCGTCGCGAGCTCCAATCGCTCGTCGAGCGGGCCTGCGACACCCCTAGGTCGGTAGGTCACCTATTCCTCGGCCAACCAGAACCGCCGTTGCCCGGCAGATCTCCGAGGTGGGCGGCGGCGGGACAGGACAACCCTCGGTGTCCTCGATGTCGAAGAACCGGGATTCCGCGCAATTCCCAGTGCCGGCAGCAGTTGGTCAGCCGGCGGGTCGCCTCAGTCGCTGGCCGGTAGCGGCTTGGCCTCCTTGAGTGCCAGCGCGGTGGCACCGACACTCAGAGTCCCCGCCCCCGCCTTCGTGACGAGGACTTCGGCATCGGTCGCGTCGACGTAGCGCTTACCCATCGCATTGCCGTCGGCGAACGCCGGATCCAGCTGCGCGTCCGCGGGCCGATCGGCGTCCAGCGGCAGCATCGGCAAGCCACCGCAGCGCAGGTCGTCGAGGCTCTCGGCCGCCTTGACGACGATCACCTGCGTGTCGCACACCTGACTCTGCAGGCGGGTTCCATTCTTGATCATGTTACGTTCCTTTACTTTTCAACGTTCGCGTCGCGAAGATCCGCAACGATCTCGCGACGAAGCAGCTTGCCGGTGGCGTTGGTCGGCAGCTCGTCACGGAAGACGACCCGGTCGGGAGTGCGCGAACCCCGCAGGAACTTCCGTACGTGCTCGCGCAGTTCGTCGGGATCGGGGTCGATGCCCGTGGCAGGCACCACGACGGCGACGATAGCCTGCCCCCAATTCGGATCTTCTACCCCGACGACGGCCACTGCGTGCACGTCGGGGTGCTCGATGAGCACGTCCTCCAACTCGGCAGGCGCGATGTTCTCGCCGCCGCGAATGATCGTGTCGTCGGAGCGCCCGCTGATGAACAGATACCCGGCTTCGTCGAGCGTGGCGATGTCCCTCGTCGGGAACCAGCCCTCGTCGTCCAAGACGGACCCGAGCCCGGTGTACTTTCCAGAGACCTGCTCACCGCGCACGAACAGTTCGCCCGACTCCCCCGCTCCGAGCACCTTGCCGTGCTCGTCACGGATCTGCACCTCGATGCCGGGCACCGGCTGGCCCACCGAACCGAGCCGCTTCGCGATCGTCTCGTCGGGGTTGCCGTGCGCGTCGCGATGGTCGTCAGGCGTCAACACCGCAATGGTCGAACTGGTCTCGGTCAGGCCATAGGCGTTGACGAAACCGACGTTCGGCAACAGGTCGAGCGCCTTGCGCACCAACGGGAGTCCGACCTTCGAGCCGCCGTAGGCCAGGTTGCGCAACGTCGGCAGGTCGGTCGGCTCCTGCTCCAGCGCGGTCACGATGCGGTCCAGCATGGTCGGCACCACGGTGGCGGTGGTCACCCGCTCGTCGGCGACGAGGCGCACCCATTCGCGGGCGTCGAAGTTCGGCAGGTACACCATCTTGCGGCCGGCGTACAGATTCGACATCGCCGCGTTGACGCCGGCGATGTGGTACGGCGGCACGCAGATCAGCGCCGCGTCGTCGGGATCGGCCGAACCGAACTCGACGGTGCCGGTGATATAGCTGGTGAGGTTGGTGTGCGACAGCTCGACCGCCTTCGGCTTCGACGTCGTGCCCGAGGTGAACAGCACGATCGCCACGGCGTCGGGGTCGGCGAACTCCGCTGCCGGTTCCGCGGTGCGCGCCGCCTCGAGGAACTCCTCGGACTCGATCACGCGGTCAGCGGCATCGCCGACGGCGTCGCGATAGCGCTTGTCGACGATCACCAGCGGATCGGGTAGTCGTTCGATCAACTCCTGGACACCGTCGGTGCTCAACCGGTAATTGAGCGGGGTGTACGCGCGTGCGGCGCGCGCCGAAGCGAAGATCAGCAGCGGCTGCATCGCGCCGCCCAGGCCGACGTACACCACGTGCTCGGCGCCCGACGCCGCGATCACCCCCGCACCGCCATCGGCCAGCGCGCTGAGTTCTCCGATCGTCAGTCGGGTGTTCCCGTCCACCAACGCAGCCCGACCGGGGTCGCCCGAGACCGCCATCTCCAACAACAACGAAATGCTCAACGCCCTGCCTTCACTACTCCGAGTACGGCGATCCTAGACCCCGATCACAGAATCAGCTATATAGTTATAGGCTTACAGGCATCCAAGTCAACGCGCACTCCTGCCGACGGTGGGAACGACATGACGCCTGCCGAAAGGAACGCAATGACCAGCACGCCCGAGATCGCCATCATCGGCGTCGGACTCCACCCCTTCGGACGGTACGAGGACCGGTCGGCGCTGGAAATGGGTGCCGTGGCGATCAGCCGGGCGTTGCGCGACGCCGGCGTCCCGTGGTCGGACGTAGGCAGCCTGTATGCGGGCAGCCTCGAGGTGGCGAACCCGGAGGCCGTGACCGGGCTGGCGGGGATGACCGGAATCCCGGCACGGGCGACGCTGAGCGGCTGCGCTACGGGCAACTCGCTGCTGACCCTGGCCGCCCGTGACGTTCAGCTCGGCGAGGCCGACATCGCCGTCGGCGTCGGGCTCGACAAGCACCCGCGCGGCGCGTTCGGAGCCGACCCGTCGGTCTCGGGATTGCCGCAGTGGTACGGCGATCAGGGCATGTTCCTCACGACGCACTACTTCGGCACCAAGATCATGCGGTACATGCACGACCACGGCATCAGCGAGGAGACACTGGCCCGCGTCGCGGCCAAGAACATGGAGAACGGCGAACTCGCGCCGCATGCCTGGCGCCGCAAGCCCATGAGTATCGACGCGATTCTGAGCTCTCCCGTTGTGAACGCGCCGCTGCGTCAGTACATGTACTGCAATCCCAACGAAGGGGCCGCCGCCGTGGTGGTGTGCCGTGCCGACAAGGCCAAGCAGTACACCGATACCCCGATCTACCTGCGCTCGACCGCGCTTCGGAGTCGACGCGAGGGCGCCTACGAACTGCTGCGGACGTCGATCGAACTGCCGATCAGGCCCGGCACCACGGCCGAGGCCGCGCAGGCCGCCTACGAATTGGCCGGCATCGGCCCCGACGACGTCGACGTCGCACAGTTGCAGGACACCGACTCCGGGTCGGAGGTCATCCACATGGCCGAGACCGGGCTCTGCAAGGACGGTGAGCAGGAGGCACTGCTCGCCGACGGGGCCACCAAGATCGGCGGGCGGCTGCCGATCAACACCGATGGTGGACTCATCGCCAATGGTGAACCGGTTGGGGCCTCGGGACTGCGCCAGGTCTACGAGCTCGTGCAGCAGCTGCGCGGTACCGCCGGTGACCGCCAGGTACCCAATGATCCGCGGGTCGGGCTCGCTCAGCTGTACGGGGCGCCCGGAACCGCCGCCGTCGCCATCCTCTCCAAGTAATCGACGAAGGGGTTCACAGCAGATGACCGACACTCAGGCCGACTCGCGTCCCCGCGCCGAGGTGCATCTCGACCACCACTCGGCTGAGTTTCGCGAGGATCCGCACGGCACCTTCCGCAAGATGCGCGAATCAGGTTGTCCTGTAGCGCATTCCGACCACTACGAGGGCTTCTGGGCGCTGGTCGACTACGCGTCGGTGTTCGAAGCCGCCCGCGACGACGCCCTCTTCAACTCCTTCCCGTCAGTCGGCGTGCCGGCCAGCGAGATGCCTCTACCGATCCTGCCGATCGAGTCAGACCCGCCTGAGACCCAGGAGCTGCGCGAGGTCACTCTGCGGCGGTTCTCGCCGGGTTCGGCGGAGCGGTTTCGCGAGAGCGCCATCGAGATGACCAACGAGGCCATCGACGCGTTCATCGAGCGCGGCGAATGCGACCTCGTCGGCGAGCTCACCACACCACTACCGGCGCGACTCATCCTGCGGCTGCTGAAGTTCGACGAGTCGCGGCACATGGATTGGGTGCGTTGGGTGCACAGCACCGTGCACGACCGCGCCCACGACCCGGAGAAGGCCGGGATCGCCGGCATGGAGATGTTCGGTGAAATCGTCAAGCACATGGAGGAGCGCCGGGCGGAGGGGCTGGGCGACGACCTGTTCAGCGACATCCTGCGTGGCACGCTGAACGGCAAGCCGCTCGACGACGGGCAGATCACCATGTACACGGTGCTGATGATGCTCGGGGGCATGGACACCACCAGCGGGTTCACCGGCAACGTGCTTGCCCGCCTGTGCCGCGACACCGACCTGCGCCAGCAGTTCATCGATGATCCGGGCCTGATCAAGAAGGGCACCGACGAGCTGCTGCGGCTGTATACGCCGACCCTCGGCCTCGCGCGCACGGTGTCTCGCGACGCCGAGTTCCACGGTCAGCCACTTTGTCAGGGCGACCGCGCGATCCTGATGTGGGCCGCGGCCAACCGAGACCCGGCCGTGTTCGAGGATCCCGACAAACTGGACCTGTCGCGCCCGAATGCCAAGAAGCAGATGGCATTCGGGGTCGGCATGCACCGCTGCCTCGGGTCCCATTACGCCAAGATGATGTTCGAGGTGATGATGACCCAGATCCTGAAGCGACTGCCCGACTTCGAACTGGCGGCGGAACCCGAACTCTTCGAAGACGCAGGTGAGGTGTACGCCGTGCGTAAGCTGCGGGTCAGGTTCACGCCGGGCAAGCGGTTGGGCTGACAACAGCGTGTCCGCGTGTTCGGCTTGACTATTCGGCTGTCGTGATCGGCAACGACGAACAGCTGAAGCTGGGGTCGCTCAATTGGTTAAATGTTTAGATTGTGTGGGCAGAACGGGAGGTGCTCAGTGACTGCTGGCACCATCGCCGGGCTGCTCGACGAGTGCGCCGCCGACAGGCCGCAACGTCCGCTGCTACGTGACGTAGAGGGCCACAGTTTGACGGTGTCAGACGTCGCCGCATTGACGTCGGCCGCAGCGCAATGGCTGTGGGATGCCGGTATACGGCCCGGCATGACGGTTGCCTGGCAGATGCCGGCAACCGTCAATGCGGCAATTGTGATGCTGGGTCTGGCTCGGATGCCCGTCGTCCAGGCGCCGGTGCTCCACCTCTACCGGCTACGAGAGGTCCGTTCGGCTGTGGAGGTCGCGAACGCCGACATCCTGCTGGTCGACGAGTCGACGGCGAGCGATGCGCCGCAAATGCCGACCGTCACGGTGCCACCCGACCTCCTCGCCAGGCTCGAAACCGTGACCGCGACAGCGCACCCGGAGTTCGACGGGCCAGCCCCGACCGACCCGCGCTGGGTGTACTTCACCTCCGGCACCACCGGTCGCCCGAAAGGCGTGCGCCACACTGACGCCACGTTGCTCAGCGCCGCCCGCGGGTACGTCTCCCACCTCGGGGTAGGCAGCCATCCGAAGGAACTCGGCACGATCGCGTTCCCCATCGCGCACGTGGGCGGCATGGTCTACCTCGCCTGCGCGCTGCTCGGCGATTTCCCTGTGCTGCTTGTCCCGAAGGTCACCGCCGAGAATCTGCCCCGGCTGATCGCGGAGCACGAGGTGACGGTCACCGGTGCCAGCACGGCGTTCTATCAGATGCTGAACACGGCCCAAATGAGTGCCCCCACAGCAGATTTGCTGATGCCCTCGCTGCGGATGCTGATCGGCGGAGGCGCCGCATGCCCGCCGGAGGTGCATCGCCAGGTGCGTGAACACCTGCGCGTGCCAGTCGTGCACGCCTACGGCATGACCGAGGCACCGATGATCTGTGTCAGCGAATTCACCGACAGCGAAGAACAACTCGCCAACAGCGCGGGCCGTCCGATCCCTGGATCGGAGGTGCGGATCAGTGCCGGCGGCGAGATCGAACTGCGCGGCGAGAACCTGACCCCGGGATACACCGATCGTGAGCAGTGGCAGCACGCGCGCACCGAGGACGGGTGGTTCCGCAGCGGCGACCGAGGCCACCTACGTCCCGACGGGCGCATCGTGGTCACCGGCCGGACCAAGGACCTGATCATCCGGAAGGGTGAGAACGTCGCGCCGGACGAGCTGGAGAACGAGCTGCTGGCCCATCCCCTCGTTGACGAGATCGCCGTGCTCGGCCAGCCCGACGAGCTGCGCGGTGAATTGGTGTGTGCGGTGGTGCGACGTTCGCCCCGCCACCGCGACGTCACCCTCGACGAGCTGTGCACATTCCTCGATGAGCGTGGACTCATGAAGCAGAAGTGGCCTGAGCGGCTCGTCGTCGTGGACGAATTCCCGCTGACGGGGCTCGGCAAGGTCGCCAAGTCCGAGTTGGCCCGTCAGATCGCAGGAGGAAGCTCATGACGGCCTTGGCGCCCGACGAACGTCAGGAACTCGCGCAGTCTGTGCGCTCCGCCTGTGAGCGGATCGCGCCAGAGGAACGGGTCCGGGCCGTCGCCTACGGAGAGGGCGATCCCGCCTCCGGTTTCGACACCGCCCTCTGGGACGTGCTGTGCAACCAGGTCGGGGTGGCAGCCATCGCGCTGCCCGAGCACCTCGGTGGCGCCGGCTACGGCGCGTCCGCGCTGGGCGTGGTCGCCCATGAACTCGGCCGGGCACTGGCGCCGGTGCCGTTCCTCGGCTCCACGGTGCTGGCGACCGGCCTGCTACTCGACCTGGCCGACCGCTACCCCGATGCCGAGAAGCGGCTGGCGCAGCTCATCGAAGGCCGGCGCACCGCGGCCGCAGCCCTCACCGGCGACGGCGGATTGTGGCGCCGATCCGCGGTGACGCTGCGCGCCAGGCGTCGCGGCGACGACTGGAGCGTCGACGGCACCGTGCGCCACGTCTTGGGCGGCACCGCCGCCGATGACCTCGTGGTGGTCGCCGCAGCAGACGACGGCGAGCCTGCGGTGTTCCTGCTCGACCCGAAGATCGACAGCGTCGACGTGGAAGCCGAACGAGTGCTCGACGGGACCCGGCCGATGGCCACCATCACCCTGACCGGGGCGGCCGCGATGCGCCTGTCTGGCGACGGCCCCGTCGACGACCTCGTCCAGCGCAACGTCGACGTCGCACTGGCAGTGCTGTCGGCCGAACAGGTCGGCGCCTGCGAACGGGTCCTCGAACTTGCCACCGCCTATGCCCGCACGCGCGAACAATTCGGCCGTCCCATCGGCAGCTTCCAGGCCATCAAGCACAAGTGTGCGGACATGCTCGTTGATCTGGAGTGGGCACGGTCGGCGTCGCACGCCGCGCTTCAGGCGTTCGACTCTGAGGATGCTGCGATCGCCGGCGAGGCGCAGTGGCGCGCCAGCATGGCGAAGGCGGTGTGCTCGGAATCGCTGCGAAATGCCGTGCGCGCCAATGTGCAGATCCACGGGGGCATTGGTTTCACGTGGGAAGACTCGGCGCATCTCTATTTTCGGCGGGCCCGAACCGACGAGGTGATTTTCGGTGCACCCGCCCAACACTGGGACCGGTTAGCAAACCTGACCAAGCTCAACTGAGTTTGCCCTAGGCGCCAACTACTGGGTCTGCTTGCCCGCGTCACAGGTGGGTGACTAGACTCACATTAAATAACTAAATGTTTTTCTGTTTCTGCTCACAGCCCGAAGCCCCTGAGGAGGCCCCAGTGCCGTTGCAGCCCTGGATGGAGTTGATCTCGGTTGATGATCACCTGATCGAACATCCGAAGGTGTGGAGCGACCGGCTCCCGACGAAGTACTTGGACGTTGGTCCGAAGATCATCGAGTGGGAGCGCCCCGATAACGGGCAGATGTGTCAGGTCTGGGAGTACGAGGGCCGGATCTACCCTTATATCGGGCTCAACGCGGTGGCGGGCAAGAAGCCTGAGGAGTACGGCGTCGAACCGGTGCGCTACGACGACATGATTCCCGGCTGCTATGACCCCAAGGCGCGGGTCGCCGACATGGACATCGACGGCGTGCAGGCGATGACCTGCTTCCCGTCCTTCCCGCGGTTCGCCGGTGCGGTGTTCGCTGAGGGTGAGGACAAGGAACTGGCCCGGCTGTGTTCGGCTGCGTGGAACGACTTTCACCTCGACGAATGGGCCGCCACGGCGCCCGACCGGTTCATCCCGGTGGCCATGTTGCCGTTCTGGGACGTCGAGGCCAGTGTGGCCGAGATCCATCGCGTCGCGGCCAAGGGCGCCAAGTGCGTGACCTTTCCCGACCTGCCCGACAAGCTGGGATTGCCGTCGGTGCATTCCGATCACTGGGATCCGCTGCTCTCGGCGATGGAGGACACCGGTCTGGTGCTGGCTCAGCACTTCGGTTCCGGTGGTTTCCCGCCGCCGATCGCTCCGGATGCCCCGTTCGCGGTGTTCGTGACGCTGATGGGCACCATGTCGATGACCGCGTTGACCGACTGGTTGTTCAGCCACACGCTCTACCGGCATCCCAAGCTGAAGATCGGCTTGAGTGAGGGCGGCGTCGGTTGGATTCCCTACATCTTGGAGCGCGCCGACAGTGTGTGGCGCAAGCACCGCTTCTACAACAACGTCAACCAGGACCATCCGCCGAGCTACCTGTGGAAGAAGCACTTTCACGGTTGTTTTATCGAGGACGACTTCGGCATGGCGGTCCGCGACCACATCGGGGTCGACCAGATCACCTGGGAATGTGACTACCCGCACTCGGATTCGTACTGGCCGCAGAGCCGTGACCGGGCCGCCCAGGCGCTCAAGGACGTTCCCGACGACGAAGCCCACAAGATCGTCGAACTCAATGCCCGCGCGTTCTACAACTTCCCGCGGGCGGCGTGACTCCCGCCGGCGACGACGTGGAGCGGGTCGAACAGCTCGCCCGCTCGGACTGGACCGACCAGGATTTGCTCACCAAGGACGAGGCGCGCGAGCGCCTCGTCGAAGAGATCGGGCGCACCCGGGCCCGGCTCGACGAAGTGCGGTCCGCCGCGGGCGACCATGCGTCAGCCGATACGGAACTGACGCTGCTGGAGCGCCGGCTCAACGCCATGGAGTCAGTCCGAGACGAATACAACGACTATCGCGCGGGGAAATGATCCCAACACGTCCCGCGCCAAGGAGCAGTGGTGGCGGCCTCCCCTGATCTCATCGAGGACATCGACGCCCTACGCATGAAGTTTCGTGCGTTCCTCGACAGCGCGCCCAAACCGGCCGGGTTGAGGAACTACGGACCCACGCCCACCGCGGCCGACGTCGAGCCGGGCCGTGCGTGGCACCGCTATCTGGCCGATCACGGCTACACGTGTCTGCATTGGCCGGTCGAATTCGGCGGCGCCGCAGCCACCGTGGCCTACCAGGCTGCCTTCGCCGAGGAGTGCGCCCGAGCGGGAGTGCCCCGTCAGCTGAACATCACGGGCGTAGATCTGGTCGGCCCGGTGTTGATCAAGTTCGGCACCCCAGACCAGAAGGAGCGTTACCTCGAACCGATTCGGCTCGGTGACGCCGTCTGGACACAGCTGTTCTCCGAACCGGGCGCGGGATCGGATCTGGCCGGCGTGCGGACACGAGCCGAGCGCACCGCCGACGGGTGGCGGATCGACGGCCAGAAGGTGTGGAGTTCGGCGGCGGCATCGGCCGACTACGGGCTCCTGCTGGCCCGCACCGGCCCCGACAAGCACCGCGACTTGTCGATGTTCATTGTCCCGATGGATGCCCCGGGAGTCTCGGTGCGGCCGTTGGTCCAGATGGATGGCGAGAGCAAGTTCAACGAGGTTTTCTTCGACGGTGCCGATCTCAGCGACGATGCACTGATAGGTGAGGTCGGACAAGGCTGGGCCGTGGCGATGGTGACGTTGGGCCGCGAACGCCTGACACTGGGAACCCAAGCCGTGGCGATGTTCCAGCTGCATGAGCGGATGGTCAACGCCGCGCGTGACCATGACCTCCTCGACCCGGTGCTGTCGCGGTCCATGACCCGGTTGTGGACCCGGATGTGGCTCTTGCGCTACACCTGGCAACGTGCGATCGATTCAGGCGATCTCACGTCGTCTGCATTCTCCGTGCTCAAGTTGATGACCTCGGAGACTGATCAGGACCTTGGCGACGTGGCCACCGAGGTGCTCGGCACCGACGCGTGCGTCGACCCAGCCGACTCCGGTGAGGCGGCCGATCTCGTGCACCACATGCTTGTGGGGCGGGCGCAGACGATTCTCGGTGGCACCAGCGAGATTCAGCGCAACATCCTGGGTGAGCGGGTGCTGGGGCTCCCGAAGGAGCCCCGATGAGCGCCTGCGCGAAGAGCAGATCACCACGGTGACAGCGCCTTTGACCGCAGCCGCCCTGTCGGGTGCGCTGCGGCAGGCGGTCCGTCCGGGAACGACCGTGGCCCTCGGCGACGGCGTCGGTGCACTGTCCTGTCTCGACGACGGCTCATCGATGGGCACGGCACTCAGCGGTGTAGCGCGCGAGGTGGGTTCGGTGCGACTCGTGCTCGGCTGGCTGCCCGGCCCGGTCGCCGGCCTCGAGGCCGACGCATTCGGCGAGGTGGCCGCCTTGATGCCCGGGTGGGGCGTCCGTGACCTACTACGAACCCCGACAGCGCGTTTCATACCCACCCGACTCTCGGCCATCGGCGCTCTACTCGCCGGGGTCCTGCGGCCCGACCTGCTCATCACGCGGGTCGTCGAACGCGGTGGCGAACTGCATTTCGCTACCGAAGTGTCCTGGCAGCGTGAACTCGTTCAGGCCGGAGTGCCGGTACTGGGGATCGTCGACGGCGCGGCGCCGATGGCCAGCGCTCTGCCTGCGCTGGACCCCGCTCAAGTGACGGTGGTCGGGCGCAGCGCCGACGGTCCGATGCGATTGGCGCCCAAGGCGCCCGAAGCGGTGCACGACGCTCTCGCCGACTCCGTGCTGCGGTTCGTCCCGGAGGGAGCCCGGCTGCAGTACGGGCCAGGCCAACTGGGCACGGCGCTGTTGAACCGCGCAGCAGTGCCGCTGCAGATCGACACCGGGCTGCTCACCGACGCCGTCGTCGGCCTCGAACGGCGCGGACTGTTGGCCGCGATGCCGTCCGCGACGTATCTGATGGGCAGCGACGTCTTGTACGACTGGGCGGACGGCAAGCCCATCCTGCGCGGCATCGAGTACACCCATGACTTCGTCCGACTTGCCTCTGGCGCACCGTTCGTCGCCGTCAACACCGCCATCGAGCTCGACCCGTACGGCCAGATCAACGTCGAAGGCGTCGGCGAGAAAGTCGTCGGCGGAATCGGTGGACACCCGGACTACTGCGCCGCAGGCGCAATCAGCCGCGGCGGGTTGTCCATCATCGCCGTGCCGTCTTCGACGAACGGCCGCTCACCCCTGGTGGAGCGACTGAGCCGTCCGGCGTCGACCCCCGCCCACGACGTCGACGTGATCGTCACCGAATCCGGTCACGCCGACCTGCGGGGCGCCGACTGGTCGCGGCGACGGCACCTGATCACCGAATTGTTCTCGAAATGAAGGAGTTAACGAGCGATGCCTGAAGGCCCTCTGACCGGCAAGGTCGTGCTCGTCACCGGAGGCGGACGCGGCATCGGCCGCGGCCATTGCCTCGAGCTGGCCCGCCAAGGCGCGGCCGTCGTCGTGAACGACCCCGGTGTTGGCCGGGACGGCTCCAGCGGTGACGGAGCAGGTCCCGCTGCAGACGTCGTCGGTGAGATCGAATCGGCGGGCGGCAAGGCGATCGCGCATACCGGTTCGGTGTCCTCGTGGGACGACGTGGCCGACATGGTGTCCACCGCCGTCGACACGTTCGGGTCCCTGACTGGTGTGGTCAACAATGCCGGCATCCTGCGCGACTCCATGGTCGCCGCGTCCACCGAGGCCGACTGGGACAGCGTCATCGCTGTGCATCTCAAGGGCACGTTCGCGGTCACCCGGCGTGCCTGTGAATACTGGCGGGCGCAATTCAAGGCGGGCAACCTGATCGACGCGCACATCGTCAACACGGTGTCGGGCGCGGGCTTGTGGGGCAATGTCGGGCAGAGCGCCTACGGCGCGGCGAAGGCCGCCATCGCCAACCTGACCATCGTCACCGCGATGGAAGCTCAGCGTTACGGCGTTGCGGTCAACGCGATCTCGCCGCTGGCGATGTCACGGATGACCCAGGAGGTGTTCGGCAGCCGCGCTGACGACCCCGCGCTGGATCCCGCTCGCAGCTCGCCGGTGGTCGCCTGGCTCCAGTCCGCGCAGTCATCGTGGCTCACCGGCCAGATCCTGCGCATCAACGGTGACAAGCTCACCCGAATCCACGGCTTCACCGAGGCACCCGGCGCCTACCACGCCAAAGACGGTAATTCCCTTGCATTCTCCGAGATCGGTCAGGCCGTCAGCTGGCTCTACGGCACCTCGCCGCGGGGACTGGCCGGGCCGCTACCCGCTGACTAGTGTTGCGCAGACCCCGTCTCCATCGACGGTAAGCAAGCGCGGCCGGAGTCGATGGCGTGACGCCGTTGCGCGGACCTCCTGTCAGGCAATGACAGCAGGTTCTCGGACCGGTTGATCGTCGAGTTTCGCGTGACGTCCGTACGGCGCAGGCTCGCGTTCCGGAATCCACAGCGCCAACACGATTGCGCTCACCACGGTCGCCGCAGCCAGAACGAGCAATGATCAATACCTGTGGATGAGGCCCGAGGAGGCGGCCTGAAAGTGGGCGCACCTTCCCGAGGATGATCATCACGGAATCAGGTATTCGATCAAGACCGGCGTTGGCGCGCTGGTTGGGAAGGTACGCCCATGCTCACCGTAGTTCACGATGCCGAGGAGGCCAACGGCGGCGAGGCCGGCCGGTCGTTGTTGGACGAGATCGTCGGCGACGGAGCCCGGCAGATGTTGGCCGCTGCACTGCAGGCCGAGGTCGCCGCGTACGTAGCCGCATTCGCTGATCAGCTCGACGAGAACGGTCACCGACTGGTGGTCGGCAACGGCTATCACCAGCCGCGTGAGGTGTTGACCGCGGCCGGTGCCGTGCAGGTGAAGGCGCCGCGGGTCAACGATCGCCGTGTCGACCCCGATTCTGGTGAGCGGCAGCGGTTTTCCTCGGCGATCCTGCCGGCCTGGGCACGCAAGTCTCCGCAGATGAGTGAGGTGCTGCCGCTGCTGTATCTGCACGGCCTATCAACCAGCGACTTCGGGCCCGCACTCGAGCAGTTCCTCGGCTCGGGTGCCGGGTTGTCGGCCACCACGATCACCCGTCTGACCGCGCAGTGGCAAGACGAAGCCCGTACGTTCGCTGCCCGGGACCTGTCCGGCAGCGACTACGTCTACCTGTGGGTCGACGGCATTCACCTCAAGGTCTGCCTGGACCAGGAGAAGCTGTGCCTGCTGGTGATGCTCGGCGTGCGCGCTGACGGCCGCAAAGAGCTCGTGGCGATCACCGACGGCTATCGGGAGTCATGCGAGTCGTGGGCGGATCTGCTGCGCGACTGCAAACGCCGCGGCATGACCGCCCCAGTGCTGGCCGTCGGCGATGGCGCGCTCGGGTTCTGGAAGGCGGTGCGGGAGGTATTCCCGTCGACCAAGGAGCAGCGCTGCTGGTTCCACAAGCAGGCCAACGTCCTGGCCGGGCTGCCGAAGTCAGCGCATCCGGCCGCGCTGGCGGCCATCAAGGACATCTACAACGCCGAAGACATCGACAAAGCTCAGGTCGCGGTCAAGGCCTTCGCGGTTGCCTTCGGCGCGAAGTACCCGAAAGTGGTCGCCAAGATTGTCGACGACCTCGATGTCCTGCTGGAGTTCTACCACTACCCCGCCGAGCACTGGACCCATCTGCGTACCACGAATCCGATCGAAAGTACCTTCGCCACCGTGCGTTTGATAACGAAGGTCACCAAGGGTCCGGGATCGCGGGCCGCTGGATTGGCCATGGCCTACAAGCTGATCGACGCCGCGCAGGCCCGCTGGCGGGCCGTCAACGCCCCACATCTGGTCGCCCTCGTCCGCGCCGGAGCGGTCTTCCACAAAGGCAAACTGCTCGAACGACCCACCGACATCACCCCACCGACACCACCGTCAGACGGCGATCAGCACACCGAAACGGAGGTCGCCTGAAACACCCCGATCCACAGGTATTGACAATTGCTCCGCCAGAACCAAAGCGGCCTGACTGTGACCGTGAGTGAAGGCAGCCTTTGCCGCCGCGGCGAGTGGTTGCGCTGCAGGTCCCCCGAGAGCCCGCAGGCCCGCGCCGAACTCGGCGACTTCGACCTGACGCTGGGGCTGGCGCAACTCCTGGGACCGCTACCGTTCGGCCGTCTGACCGGTGTCCGCGCCATCGACCGCGACGACTGCATCCGGATTGTCGACGACTTCTTCATCGCCCACCAACCGGCCTAGGGCGCCCCGCCGTCGGCGAAGATGGTCTGTCCGGTGACGAACGCGCAGACATCGGACAGCAGGAAGGCGATCAGCGCGCCGATCTCGTCGGGCTGCCCGGGTCGGGCGAGCGCGGCATCGAAACCGAAGTCCTCGACGAGCGCTCGCTCGAGGGCCTCTTCGTACGGATAGCCCTTGCTCTCCGCGACGTATCCACGGATGGCGTGCAACGCATCGGTCTCCACGGCCCCGGGCGCCACGCTGTTGGCCCGGATGCCTGCGTGGCCATGCGTGCGCGCGATGCCGCGGGTGAACGTGGCGACCGCGGCCTTGAGGCTGGCGTAGGGTAGCCGCGGTTCGTGCGGTGCGCGCACCGAGTAGGCCGCGGTGGTCACGATCGCGCCCTTGGTGGCGGTCAGATGGGGCAGCGCCGCCTGTACGCTGCGGGTCGTCGCCAGCAGCACGTCGTGAAACGCTGTGTCCCAGGCGTCGTCGTCGGAGTCGATAGGCATCATGCCCGCGGTGCCCATGGTGATGGCGATGCCGTCCAGCCTGCCCAGGATGCGGGCGGCTTCGTCGACGGCGGCGACCGCCTGGCCAGGCCGGCTCACGTCGTAGGACAACCCGTGGGCCGAGACGGCGCCGGCTTCGGCGACTTGTTGTGCGGCCGTCTCGGCGCGATCCGCGTCTCGCCCCACGACCACGACCGACGCACCCTCGCGAGCGAGCGCGCGGGCTGCCGCCAGTCCCATCCCCGCCGACCCGCCGACGACGACGTAGCCCTTTCCCGTCATTGCAAGATCCACGTCAACTCCCCGATCTGGTGAAGAAGCTCAGTGGCCGTTCGACGAACTCGAACACCACGCCGTCGGGTGAGCGCAGGAAGGCGATGTGCAGACCTTCGATCTTGGTCCCCGGCAACGGGCACCACACCGGATCACCCATGCGCTCAACCGAGTCGGGCACCTGCGCCAGCGCGTCATGCACGTTTTCCACCCGGAGCGCGCAGCGGTAGAGACCCTGGCGGTTGCCGCCCCACGGCACCGGTACAGCCGCGGTCTCGGGGTGCTGCACCACCACCAGTTTGAACTGACGACCGTCCTCGGCAAGAGCGTAACGCGCTACCACGCAATCGTTTTCGCCGGATGCGCCAGGACTCAGCTGCGCTCCCGCGACCGACTGCGTGCTCGGCGCGGCGAGTTCCTCGAACCCGATGTCGGTGAGGAACTCACCGGTTGCGGCTGCGTCGATCGCCGCGATCCGGATGCCGTCGAACAGCGCGCCCCCTGATGAGTCGGCATCGGGAGGCAACGCGGTCAACTCGATCACGACCCCGTCGGGATCGAGCGCGAGCACAGACTTCCCGCCGCCCATCAGACCGTCGACAGGATCGCCGACTTCCAGACCGCCCCGGCGCAATGCGGTCGCCGCTGCATCGACATCGGCAACCGCCAACTGCAGTCCACGGATACCGGGTCGCACGGGATCGGCACTCGGGTCACGGCTCAGTGGAGGCGAGTGATACTCGATGGCCTCCAGCGCGCAACCACCCCGCCCACCGCGGGCATCATAGAGAAACGCGGTGGCACAGTAGGTTTCACCGTCTAATCCCAAAATCGATCCGTCGGTGGCCACTTCCGGATCGGTGCGCATCCGCGCCGTCAGGCCAAGCACGTCACCATAGACGCGCTCGGTGGCGTCGAGCGCGGCACAGTTGAGGTTGACATGCAGGAAGCGCCGGGCGAGTTGCTCGGATACCACTACAGGACGACCGAGTTGATCTTGAACTCGATGATCTGATCCTCCGTGAAGCCGAGCTCGGTCAACACTGCATCGGTGTGCTCGCCATGCCCTGGGGCGCAGGTGAGATCCAGCGGCGTCTCATCGAATTGCACAGGGCTTGCCGCCAGCGCAAACTCGTTGTCGTTCGCATCGGTCACCCTGGGCAGGTATCCGTTGGCGAGGGCCTGTGGGTCACTGTGCACCTCGTGCGCGGTGTGCATGACGTCCCACACCCCGTCGAATCCCTGGAACGCCTTCTCCCAATGGGAGAGATCCTCGGACTCGAAGGCCGAACGCAACTCAGCGATGCACTCCTTGCGATTGCCGAATCGTACTGCCGCAGAAGCGAACCGTTCGTCATCGATCAGGTCGGTGCGGCCCAGTCGGGTGCAGAAGTCCGCCCAGAAGCGGTCGGCCTGCAGCAGCACGAACGCGATGAATCGGTTGTCGCGGGTCTTGTAGATGCTGGCCACCGGGTTGGGCATCTCGTCGAGGTTGAACTTCGGAATGTCCTGACCGGTCACCCCTGATCCGACGATGTCCGGACCGAGCTGCCAGATCGCGGCGTTGAGAAGCGACACGTCGACCACCGACGGCTCGCCGGTGCGCTCGCGCTTCACCAGTGCCGCCGCGATGCCACCCGCGATCGCCAAGCCGCCGTAGGAATCGCCGAACGCGGGACGCTGGATCGGCGGGTACGAACCGTCGCCGGCCGAGTAGGCGTCGCCGATGCCGCCGCGTGCCCAGTACGCCGCCAGGTCGAAACCACCCTGAGCGGCCAGATCGCCCTTGATGCCGTAACCGTGGCCGCGTGCGTAAATGATGTTCGGGTTGCGTGCCCGGACCTGTTCGACATCGATGCCCATCCGCTGCCGGGAGTCCGGCAACAGGTTGGTGACGAACACGTCGGCGGTCGCGATCAGCTTCATCAACAGCTCCAGCCCTTCGGGGGTGGAGGTGTCCAGGCCGATGCTGCGCTTGCCGCGGTTGGGCTGCTCGATGAAGTGGTTCACTCCCCCTGCGCCGGTGACGATCCCGGAGCTGATCAGGCCACGCTGCGGATCACCGGTTTCGGGGTGCTCGACTTTGATGACGTCGGCGCCCCAGTCAGCCAGCACAGCGCCAGCCGCGGGGACGAACGTCCACGCCGCCAGCTCGACGACGCGGATTCCACTGAGAATGTCGGACATTGGTTCCTTTGCTTGGTGATCGGGTTAATACGCGATGACTTTGGTCTGCAGGTGCTGCTCGAAGCCCTCGACCCCGTTCTGCCTGCCGATGCCGCTCATCTTGTATCCGCCGAACGGAGCGTCGGCGCCGTAGAAGATCGCGTTGTTGACGTTCACCGATCCGGTTCGGATGCGCCGCGCAACTGCCATCGCCCGCTCCGGGTCGCCAAGCACGGTGCCGGCAAGCCCGTAGATCGAGTTGTTGGCCATCTCGACGGCACCGTCGTCGCTGCCGTCGTACGGGGTGATCGTGATGACCGGGCCGAAGATCTCCTCCTGGAAGACGCGATGATCGGGGCGGACGTCAGCGAGGATCGTTGGGGCGACGAAGTATCCGCGGTCCAAGCCCTCGGGTTTACCGCCGCCTACTGTCACCCGGGCACCCTGCTCCTTTGCGATCCGTATGTAGTCCAGCACGCGGTCACGCTGTTTGGCCGAGATGAGCGGGCCGCAGAAGTTGGCCGGATCGGCGGGGTCACCGATGGTGACCGAGGCGAACGTCGTGGTGGCCAGTTCGACGGCTTCGTCGTAGCGCGCGCGGGGCACCAGCATGCGGGTCGTCAGCGCACAGCCCTGACCGGAGTGCATGAGTGCGCCGATACACCCGGGGACGGTCGTGGCCAGGTCGGCGTCCTCGAGCAGCAGGTACACCGATTTGCCGCCCAACTCCATCAGGTTGCGTTTCATGGTGGCAGCAGACAGCCTGCCGATGAGTTCGCCGACCGCGGTGGACCCGGTGAAGGAGATCATGTCTACCCGCGGGTCCGTCACCAGACGCTGCGCGACGTCGTTGTCCGATGCGGTGACGACATTGACCACACCCGCTGGGATGTCGGTCTTCTCGGCGATGACGCGGCCCCATCGAAGCGCAGTCCACGGTGTCTCGATAGGCGCCTTGAGCACCATCGTGTTGCCGGTGGCCAGAATCTGGCCCACCTTGTTGGCGATGATCTCGATCGGGAAGTTCCACGGCGTGATCGCGCCGACGACACCCATCGCCTCCTTGACCACGACACGGTTGTAGGGCACTCCCATCAGGGCGGCCTCGTCGAGCTGCCGCTCCCAGGCGAAGTCGGAGATGTACTGGGCAGGCCAGCGGATCCCATCGGCCAGTGGCCACTCCAACTGAGCTATATAGGTCATGCCCAGGGGAGCCCCCGCCTCGGCGATCACCTCGGCCCGCATGTCCTCCTTTTCCTGCTGGAGTGCGTCGTGCAACTGCATCAGGCAGTGCTGCCGGAACTCCCGGTTGGTCGCCCAGTCGGTGGTGTCGAAGGCACGCCTGGCGGCGGCGATGGCCTCATCGATGTCCCCGGCGCCGGCGTCGGCGGTGACGCCGAGCACCTCCTCGGTGGCGGGGTTGACGTTGTCGGCCGTCCGACCGCCTGCAGCGTCGCGCAGCTGCCCGTCGATGAGTAGGCGGGTCTCGGGGTTGAAGTTGACGGTGGCGGCGGCAATCGGTGAAGCCGTCATTGGCAGTCCCTCTCACAGAAGTGGCGGTGTGGGCTATTGTACCCACTTATAGATAACTGTTTAGCTGATTCGGTTGTAGCTGCCGGATCTGGCCTTCATGAAGGGGGGAACGGGTTGTCCGCCCCTGTCGACAATGCCGTAGTCGAGTACGTCGCGCATGTCGCCCTGTACCGCCAGGAATTCCGCCGGTATCTGCGCGAGCTGGAGGTCGCCGACCAGTGGCGCACCGCCGTGTTCTCCAGCGCCGAGGACGGCCTGGCCCACGACGCCACGATGATGGCCCGCCTGCATGCCGACGGCTGGAACCGGTACGGCTGGCCCGAAGCGGCAGGCGGCCTCGGTGGCAACGAGATCCATCGCGCCGTGTACTACGAGGAACTCGGGCACGCGATGCTGCCGATCCCAGCCCAGCAGTGGACGCTGGAGACACTGGGCCCCGCCCTGATCCGGTTTGCACCGGACCTGGCCGCGACCTACATGCCGGGCTATCTCAGCGGCGCCGAGTGGTGGGGGCAGAGCTTCTCCGAGCCGGAGTCCGGCAGCGACCTGGCCACTCTGCGCACCCGCGCCGTCGACGACGGGGCAGGCGGGTTCGTCGTCAACGGTCAGAAGATCTGGACCAGCCAGGGACCGACGGCCAAACGCCTGCTTGCCCTCGTGCGCACCGGTACGCCCGAGAGTCGCCACCGAGGCCTGACCATGATGATGATCGACGCCGACGCGCCGGGTGTCACCATCCGGCCGATTGCGCTGGCCAGCGGGCGCCGTGAGCTGGCCGAGGTGTTCTTCGACGATGTGCGGGTCGACCGCGAGCGCGTGGTCGGCGACGTCGACGGCGGCTGGGCTGTCGCGATGCATCTCATGCAGTACGAACGCGGCATGTACGGCTACGCGGTGCTCAACAAGGTCCTCGTCGAGCTCGGCAGGTTGCGAGAGGACATGGTGACCGCGGGTACGACCCCTGCACAGCGTCAACGCTTCGCCGGTGTCTACGTCGACGTCGTGGCCGCACAGGCCCGAACCGCGACCACCGTCCGTCGACTGGCCGCTGGCGAGGCGGTCGGTGCGGACAGCAGCATCGACAAATTGCTCTTCGGCCGTGCCGAGAAAAAGGCGAACGACCTGATCCTCGAGATCACCAGGGAACAGATGATCGCCGGAGCGGCGACATCCGGCTCGGCCACCGGTCGGGGCGGCGCAGCGCTTGACACCGCGCGCGCCGAGTGGTGGTACTCGCGGGCTGCGACCGTGATGGGCGGCACCGCAGAAGTGCAACGCGGCATCATCGCCGACCACATCCTCGGGTTGCCGAAGGAAAGCAGAGGGCAGCGGAAGTGACCGACGAAACATGGCCCATGGTGGAGGAGGCCGTTTTCCGCCTCTTCGAGGAACTGGCAGGCAAGGTCGGCGACGATCAGCAGCACGTGGCGATCGGACCGCGGCTGGCCGAGCTGGGCTGGACGGACATCGAGTCGGAATACCCCGTCGAGGCATGCGAGCTGCTGTTCCGCGCGCAGGGCCGGACGCTCGCCCACACCGACTGCCTCGACCGCGTGATGCTCGCCGAGCTGGGCAGCCTTCTGGACGGACCCGCCGACCACGTCCTGCTCCCGGCATTGAACCCTGGCTATGTCCCCGGTTCCGACGATGCCCGGGTGTCGGGCATCGTCCTCGGGCCGCTCGAGGGTCGGCTCGTGGTGCCGGTGTCCGGCGCCGTGGGAACGGTGTCGGTGGGCGTCGTGGAGGCCACCCGGCTCGAGGGCCGGCGCCTGGATACCTTTGATCCGTCGGCGTTCTGGACCCAGGTGAGCGGGCCGTTCGACGCCCCTCTGGTCGAGGCATCGACCGAATGGAACCGGGCGATCGGTGCGGCGCATCGCGCACTCGCCACCGAATTGGTGGCGCTTGCCGAGCGGGCGTTGCACATCGCGGTCGAGCACGTCAGCGTCCGGGTGCAGTTCGGTGCCCCGATCGGGTCGTTGCAGTCACCTCGTCACGCCCTGGCCGATGCGGCCGCGGAACTCGAAGGCGCACGCGCCCTGCTGGGCGAATCATGGCGATTCGGCGGCCGGCTGTCGGCGCTCACCGCGAAGGCCGCCGCGGGACGGGCACACCGGGCGGTCAGCGATGTGGCGCTTCAGGTGTGCGGGGCGATCGGCCTGACCGCCGAGCACGATCTGCACCGCTTTGTCACGCGCGGTTTCCAGGTCGACGCGCTGTGCGGGTCGCACGATCAGCTCGAGGCGCTGCTCGGTGAGCGACTCTTCGACATCTACGCTCCCGGCCGCGCGTTGCCGGCCATCGTCTCCTGGACCAAGTAAAGGACGGTCATGCGCCGCAACATCTTTGACGAAATTCACGACGATTTCCGAGCCACCGCCCGGGAGTTCTTCGAACGCGAATGCGTGCCGAACATCGAGAAGTGGGAACGCGACGGCAAAGTCAGCCGCGAAGCGTGGCTGGCCGCGGGCGAGCACGGTCTGATCGGCTGGGAGTTCGACGAGCGATATGGCGGCCTCGGCGTCAAGGACTTCCGGTTCAACCAGATCATCTCCGAGGAGATGTTCGCCACCGGCTCGGTAGGCATCGGCCTCGGGGTGCAGAACGACATTCTGATGCCCTACCTGCAGAACCTCACCACCGACGAGCAGAAGGAGCGCTGGCTGCCCGGCTTCGTCAGAGGGGAACTGATCGGTTCCATCGCGATGTCCGAGCCCGCTGCCGGGTCGGACCTGGCCGGCATCAAGACCACGGCGCGCGACGAAGGTGACCACTGGGTGGTCAACGGTCAGAAGACATTCATCAGCAACGGTCTACTCTCCAAACTGGTGCTCACCGCTGTGAAGACCGATCCAACGGCGCGACACAAGGGCATCAGCCTGCTGATGATCGAGGACGGCATGGAGGGGTTCACCCGTGGCCGCAAGCTCGACAAGATCGGCCAGTACTCCGCCGACACTGCCGAGCTTTTCTTCGAGGACGTCAAGGTACCCAAGGAGAACCTGGTCGGAGAGCTGAACCGCGGCTTTTACCATCTGGTCTCCAACCTGCCCAGCGAGCGCGTCGGTGTGGCCTGTTACGCGCTGCCCGCCGCCCGCCGGGCGCTGGATCTGACCAAGGCGTATGCACTGGAACGCACCGCGTTCGGACAGCCCATCGGAAAATTCCAGGTCAACCGCCACTTCCTCGCCGAGATGCAGACCAAGCTGGATGCCGCCCAGACCTATCTGGATCAATGCGTACTCTCGGTCAACGACGGCACCCTCTCCGATCAGGACGCCGCCGGTCTGAAGTGGTGGACCTCCGAGGTCCAATGGGAAATCATCGACCGCTGCCTGCAGTTGCACGGCGGCTACGGCTACATCAACGAATACGAAGTGGCCCGGCTATGGCGGGATTCGCGAGTCCAGCGGCTCTATGCGGGCACCACGGAAATCATGAAGGACCTCATGGGCCGGGCGATGGGATACTAGGCATGACCTTGGTCACTGGCGGGTCGTCAATGCGCGGCTCTACCCGGAGATTCGATTAACCTGCCAAATAGTTAGTTGTTTTCTGGATTTATACCGTCGGGGAGGTTGTCATGGAGGTCACCAGTCTTCGCGAACCGAAGATGGCCGATCGGGTGGCCACAGTGCTGCGCCGGATGTTCATCAGGGGTGAGATTCCCGAGGGCACCATGCTTCCGCCTGAATCGGAACTTATGGAACGCTTCGGGGTGTCGCGGCCCACATTGCGCGAGGCATTTCGGGTGCTCGAGTCCGAATCCCTCATCCAGGTACAGCGCGGGGTGCGTGGCGGAGCTCGCGTCACCCGTCCGCGGCGCGAAACGCTGGCGCGCTATGCCGGCTTGATCCTGGAGTACGAGGGCGTCACCGTGAAGGACGTGTACGACGCCCGGGTGACACTCGAGGTTCCCATGGTCGAGCAGCTCGCCAAGGACCGCAATCCGAAGGTGATTGCCGAACTGGAGCAGATCGTGGATCGCGAGTCCCAATTGAAACCCGGCAGCGACGCGGTCGATCAGCTCACCGACTTCCACGCTGCGATGGCGCGGTTGTCCGGCAACAGCACACTGCAGATCGTGAGCGACATGTTGCATCACATCATCGAAAAGGCGAATCGCTCGCTGCAGCCCACTGCCGGTGCGCGCGCCGAGCAGGCGGTCCGCCGGTCGGCCAAGACTCACCGGATGGTGTTGGACATGATCAAGGCCGGCGACGCCGAGAACGCCGGCGAGCTCTGGAAGCGGCACCTGCAGAAGGCAGAGGAGTTCGTGCTGTCCGGCTCCGAAATGTCCACTGTCGTCGATCTTCTCGAATGAGAAGCGTGGACGAACGGGTAAACGAGCACGATCTCGAGACGCCTGACTCGATTCAGGTTCGCTTCGACATCACCTACCTCGAAGCCGACCCCGCCGCCGCGACCGCGACGATGTCGATGCCGATGTGGCAGTACCGAAATCCGTTCACCGGGGCGCCATCGTTGGGGCCTTTGGCGATCTTGGTCGACGCAGCTGCCGGAATCGTCAACCACTACCGTCGGCGGCCCGGCCAGTGGACGGTGTCCAGCGAGTTGTCGATAGACCTCAGCCTCGGCGACGTCCGGGACCTGGATGGTCCCGTGCTGGCCACCGCCCATGCGTTCGGACCGTTGGGTGCCACGTCGCTGGGGATCTGCACACTGACCTACGACGGGGTTGTTATCGGCGGCGGCACGGTGCGCTCATTCTTCATCGACGCGGATGTCGGTGTCTCCAAGTGGCCGGCGGAAACCCTGGATCTGTCGCCCCAGACGTCGATTGCAGACCGGATGGCAGTTCACGTTGGGCCGGAGGCCGATGGCCATGTCCTGGTGCAACGTATCGACCCGAATTTGAACAATGACATCGATATCGTGCACGGCGGGGTAGCGGCGGCCGGCCTGGAGTTCGCGGCGTCGGCGGCGATCAACCACGGTCTACCCGACGCCCCTTTGCGGACCGCTTCGCTCCGGGTCAACTTTCTGCGGCCCTTCTTCGCCGGAGCGAACTCTCGCTACGAGGGCACACCGATGCGCGTTGGCCGCAACTCCGCAGTGGGCGACGCGAATGCCATCGGCGACGACGGCAAGGTCGCGCTCACCGCGCGCCTGACCGCCTACCGCTGAGCACCGCGTCAATTCTGCCCGCCTCGTCGACGGCCCGCAGGCAGACGGTGCAGAACGCAAATGGCGCGTCGCCCGCGTGGACCCATTGGGAGTGATGAGTCACATCCGAAGTCGAAGAACACGTTCCGGCGTCAACGCGGTATTAGGCGTGACCGGAGTGCGCGTCGCTAGGCGCAACCGCCGGGACAGGGGTTTCCTGGTGGCCCCGGCTCGGGAACCTACTCACCGATGGGCAGTTGCGGAACGGGTTGGCCGTTGATGACACCCGTTTCCTGAGTGAGGTCGATGTTGTGGTCGAGATCAGGCGCCATCGGCACAAATCTGCACAGGAATGTGACTGCGAGTTGACATGGGTCAGCCGCTGGATCGGCGGCAGCAGGCGCGGCAATGCCGAGTGCCGCCGGAGCAAGGCCCATGGCGACGATGGCAGCCCGCAACTTCATGGCCCTCACTTCTTGGAGCGTGCGCGGAAGGCCGCCACCCGTTCCTTGAACTCGGGTGTCGAGAACGAGGTCAACTCTTCTGCGAGCGCGTACTCCAACACACCCTGCGCAGCGCGGGCCAGGTGCATGTTGAGCGCCACCTTCGATGACCGAAGCGCCTGCGGGGGCAACGCAGCGAACCGCTCGCCCAGTGCCAATGCTTCGTCGAGCACGGCGTCGTCGGGGACGACCTTGGTGACCAGGTTCAGCTTCTCCGCAATGGATGCGGTGATCCGATCGCCCAGCAGGACGTACTCCTTGGCCTTCATCATGCCGATCAGCAGAGGAAGCATCGCCGCGCCACCGTCGCCCGCCGTGAGCCCGACCGCGACGTGTGGGTCGGCCAGGTAGCTGTTCTCCCCCATCACCAACAGGTCGCTCAGGAGGGCGATCGAGCAACCCAGGCCTACAGCGGGTCCGTTGACCGCGGACACCAGTGGTTTGGGGAAGTTGATGACCTCGAGAAAAACCGTTCGGGCCTCGTGGATTTGGAACGTACGCGCCACCTCGTCCTCGATCAGGCGACCGAACATCACCATGTCACCGCCTGCCGAGAAGGCCTTGCCCACCCCGGTGGTCACGACGGCTTTCACATCGGTGTCGGCGTCGAGCACCTTCCAGATGGTGGCGAACGCGTGATGCACCTCTTCGGTGACGGCGTTGAGCGCTTCGGGGCGGTTGATGCTGACAACGTGGACATTGCCGCGCTTCTCCACCAACAACCAGGGGGCGAACTGCTCGTAGCCGGCCAGGGTAGCGATCTCTGAAGTCGTCATGTGATGTCCCGTCAGTTCTTGTCGATGGAAAGGATGGTGACCGCCGACACCGCGGTCGGCCCACCGATGTTGTGTGCCAAGGCTACTCGCGCCCCGTCGACTTGGTTCTCGGCCTCACCGCGAAGTTGATTGAACAGTTCGTAGCACTGTGCCACGCCTGTGGCACCCGGGGGGTGCCCCTTGGCCTTCAATCCCCCACTCGGGTTGACTGGCATCGAGCCACCGACGTAGTGCTCGCGGCCCTCGACGAGCTTGTAAGCCTCGTACCTGTTGGCGAACCCGAGATCCTCATAGCTGATCAACTCAACTCCGGTGAAGCAGTCGTGCACCTCCGCGACGTCGATGTCGCGGGGTGTCACACCGGCCATCTTCATGGCAGCCTTGGCTGCCCGCACCGTCGGCGGGAAGCTGGTCATGTCGTTCTTGTGCTGGTGCATCACCCTGTCCATACCGAGCCCGACACCACGCACCCACACCGGTCGATCGGTATAGCGGTCCACGACGTCCTCGGCAGCCAGGATGACGGCGGCAGCGCCGTCACTCTGAGGTGTGCAGTCGTAGAGTCCGAACGGCTCCACCACGATCGGCGCCGCCAGCGCCTGCTCCACGGTGATCTCGTAACGCAGTTGGGCTTTGGGATTCTTCAGCGCGTGGAAATGGTTCTTCACCGCCACCATGGCCATATGCTCCTTGGTGGCCGGTGACTCGTGCAGATACCGCATCACGTGCAGCGCGAAGTTCGCCGGCGCGACGAGCCCGAGCGGATAGTCCCATGCGTTGTCGCGGGTCATCGCCGCCCAGTCCCAGAACGTGGTGTTCGAGGCGGTTTCACGAACTTTGTCCGCTCCGACGACGAGCACCACGTCGTACATGCCCGACGCGATCGCCATCGTTCCATTGCGAATTGCGTCATTGCCTGTGGCGCAGGCATTTTCGATTCGGGTGACCGGGATGTCAGTGAGATCGAGGGTGTCGGCGAGGATCCCCGACGGAAAGCCGTCAGTGGTGGACAGCTCGCCGAACCAAGCCGCCTCGATGTCTGCCTTCTCGATGCCCTTGTCCACCCCGGAGACGGCTTCGGCGTATGCCATCGGCACCAGGTCCTTGATGCCGAGTTCGAAGTGTTCGGCGAAGGGCGTCATCCCCGCGCCGACGATCGCGACGTTTCTCATGCGTGCGCTCCTTTCAAGGTGCGCCCCGGCCAGAACATGTAGCCGTAGTCGGGGATGCCGGCACGAACGGCGATTCTGCGCAGGACGATCGATCCTGGTTGCCCGATCGTCGCCTCGCCCGCGGGTACGCCGGTCACCTTGAGGAGCACCCGGACCGGACTGTCGTCGAGCTGTACCACCGCCAGCGAGTACGGGCTGGGCAGGTCGGGGACTGGGATGCGCACCGTGGTGTGCGTGTACACCGTGCCCGTGCGCGGCAAAGACTCGAGCCGGTACTCGGTGGCCAGGTGTCCGGAGTTGTCCACCCTCAGCCGCGGCGGAAACTGCGGCGCGGCGTCGATGCCAGGCCGCTCGTCGAAAACCGCTGCTTCCCAGCGGATTTTCGGTTCGAAGGCCCGCGCGTAGGCGGGCATCGAGATCGGGATGCCGATGCCTTCGGCGGTGCGGGTCTTCGGCAACTCCTGTGCTGGGTACTCGTCCCTCGAGAGCCGCGGTGGCTCATCCCCGAGTACGAGCTCAGCCGCGCTGATGCTGGACTGTTCGACGGCGAGCACCAACCCTCCCGCGCCGGACTCGATCGCGGCGGCGAGGACACGCACGACGGCCGCTGCGGAGACGCTCGTCTCACCGACGGCCGCCGACGTATCGAAGCCGCTCTTGAGTTGCGCCAGCGGCACCCCTGCCACCGCGGCGAGCACGGGCGTTCCGGTGAGGCCGAGGCGGTCGAGCGTCGAGCGCAATCCGACCTCCCGTTGCAGCCTGGGATCGGGGTACGCGTGCCGGGTACCGTCCTCGCCACGTGCCATCAACGGCAGGCTGCGGGTCTGACGCGCGATCGGGTTGACGGCGACACCACCGCCGCCGGTCAGGACCGCACCCGCACCCGCGGTTGCGTCGTTGTCGTCGGCGGCGACCACCAGGGTGCCCTCTGGGGCACCGACGATCTGATCCAGGACGGCGGGCGCGCAGCCGAGAACCTCGGTGACGGGCGTCGCGGCCGGCAGCGACAGCGCGGCCAGCAGCACCGCGCCGTTACCCCCTTCGAGGAGGGGGAAGTCGCGCGACACCAGCACCACGCGTTTCGCGGTCGCGTCGGGATCGGCGGCGCGTCCCGCGGCGACCGCCATGGTCAGCGCGTCCTCATCGGGCCCTTTCACCCGTCGATCCCGCACGGTCCACGGCGGCAGATAGGTGCCGATGGAGTCGATCTGAGTCATCGAGCCTCGTTTTGGTCATGGGCGTGTGACGCCGCTCAACTAATGCGCTATATAGTTATAGCATTCAAGCGCGCAGCCGAGCGAAAGCGGAAGGGTCAACCACACTGTGAACAGTCCGGATCCCCGAACCCTGCGGGATCGCGTCGTCGTGGTGACCGGCGCCAGCCGCGGCATCGGCGCCGCTATCGCTGTCCGAGCGGCCCGAGACGGCGCGGCCGTTGCGCTGCTGGCCAAGACCGAAACCCCCAACCCCAAGATCGGGGGCACCCTCGCAGAGACGGCGGACGCCGTGCAACGTGCGGGCGGTCGGGCTCTGTCGGTGGCGTGTGACGTGCGTGACGCGGACGCGGTGGCGGCGGCGATCGCCTCGGCTGCCGACACGTTCGGCGGCATCGATGTCGTGATCAACAACGCGGGCGCGCTCGATCTGCGGTCGACCGAGACGTTGCCGCCGAAGAACCTGCGCCGACTTCTGGGGGTCAATGTCGAGGGCCCGTACGCGGTTGTGCACGCCGCGCTGTCCCACCTCCGCAGGTCGGCGAATGCGCACATCGTCAACGTCGCTCCCCCACTGGACATGAACCCCAGGTGGGTGGGTGCCCACGTCGGCCACACCGTCGGCAAGTACGCCGAAAGCCTGCTCACCCTCGGCTGGGCCGAGGAATTCGCCTCTGTGCCCATCGCCGTGAATTCGGTGTGGCCGGCCACCACCGTCGCCAGCACGGGGATGGTGGTCGCGATGGGCGAGGCCGTCGTGCGCGCGCAGGCCCGCAGCCCGCAGATCATGGCCGATGCGGTGCACGCCCTGGTTACCCGGCCCGCAGCGGCCTGCACTGGCCACTTCTACACCGACGAGGGCATCCTGCGCGAGGAGGGCGTCCACGATTTGTCGGAATACCGACTGGCCGCAAGCGAAGAGGACCTGACGCCCAACTTCTACCTTCCGTCAGCCACGTTGCCGACCATCTAGGAGACATCGCTTGAATGGGTTCGATGCGTTGACGGCCCGTGAGCCCGAATTCGCCAAGCTGCGCTTCGCCGTGCGGGACTTCCTGCGGTCCGACCGAGCCGAGTTCGGTTGGCGACCCGGTGTCGATTCATGGCTGGCCGGCTGGGACGAGGCATTCTCGGCGCGGCTGGGGGATGCCGGATTCGTCGGACTGACCATCCCCAAGCGATACGGCGGCCACGAACTCGGGCATCTGCACCGCTACGTGGTGGCCGAAGAACTCATCGCAGCGGGTGCGCCCGTCGCAGCGCATTGGACGGCCGACCGACAGGTCGCGCCGGGCCTGCTGAGCCACGGCACAGAAGAGCAGCGTGAACGGCTATTGCCCCAGATCGCGGCGGGCCGGTTCTACTCATCGATCGGCATGAGCGAGCACGGCGCGGGATCTGATCTAGCGGCCGTATCGACCAAGGCGACACGGGCCGACGGCGGCTGGCTGCTGTCCGGCACGAAGGTGTGGACCAGCGGGGCACACCACGCGCATCAGGTAGTCGTCCTGGCACGCACAAGTCCGCCGGATCCTCAACATCGACACGCAGGGTTCAGCCAGTTCCTCGTGCCCTGCGATGCCGACGGGGTGCGCGTGGAACCGGTCCTGCTGATGTCTGGTGCTCATCACTTCAACGAGGTGATCTTGGATTCGGTCTTCGTTTCCGACGCGGATGTCCTCGGCGAGATCGGCAACGGGTGGCACCAGGTCACATCCGAGTTGTCGTTCGAACGCAGCGGGCCCGAACGCATCCTGTCCACCGGACCGCTACTGCTTGCCGCGATCCGCGCGCTCAGCTCCGGTCTCGAGGCAGACGATCGCACGGCGGGCGAAATCGGACATCTGATGGCGCAACTGATCTCGCTGCGGCAGCTGTCATTGTCGGTGGCCCGCACCCTCACCGAGGGCGGCGATGCAGCGAATCAGGCGGCACTGGTCAAGGACCTCGGCACCCGCTTCGAAACCGAGTCGGTCGAGTTGGCCGCCGACCTACTGGAGGACTCACCGCCGAACCAGGAGCTGGAGGCGATGCTGAACACCGCTTGGCTGCACAAGCCCATGTTCACCCTGCGCGGCGGCACCAACGAGGTGCTGCGCGGCGTGGTTGCTCGAGGAATGGGGTTGCGGTGAGTGCGCTCATCGGCGGCGTGTTCGCCACGAAGGACACCGGGGACAGCGACGCCGAACTCCGCGGGCTCGTCGACGATCTCGGGCGGCGTTCCTATGACGCCGGGCTGGGCCGCCGCGGCATCCCCGACGTGTTCGACGCCGAACTGTGGGACAACCTCGAGGCGACCGGACTGGCCAGGCTCACGAGCACCCCCGACATGGGCGCCGGGCCGTCGGAGCTGGCGATAGCGCTCTATGGCGTGGCGCGGCATGCCGGCGCGGTCCCCTTGGCCGAAACCGACGCACTCGCAGGATGGCTCGGTCAACTCGCGGGCGTCGAGCTGCCCGGCGGGCCACTGACCGTGGCGGTCGCTGATGCCGAGACAGACGGCACGCGCATCACCGGCACCGCGAGGGACGTGCCCTGGGCGCGGGCATGCACCACGGTGCTCGCGGTCCGCGGGCGCGGCGGCCTGCGGGTCGGTGTGCTCGACCCGGCGTCCACCATCGCGCACGAGAATCACAATCTGGCGGGAGAACCCCGCGATTCGATCGAATTCGACGTGCCTGCCGCCCAATTGCGAGCCGTGGCGACAACAGCGGAGGACGAACTCATCCGCCGCGGCGCATGGTCGCGATGTGTCCAGATCGTCGGAGCACTCGACGCCGCCGCGACGCTGACCGTCGAGTACACCCGCCAACGGGTGCAGTTCGGCCGCGCCCTGACCGCGTTTCAATCCGTCCAGCAATCGCTCGCCGGAATGGCGGGTGAGATCGAAAGGGCCCGCGCCGCGGTCGAATTGGCAGTCGCTGCGGCCACCGAACACGGCTTCGACTCCCCCTACACCGACTATGCCGTCGCCGTCGCCAAGGTCGCGGTCGGCCGTGCCATCGGTCCTGTCACCACCACTGCACATCAGCTGCACGGTGCGATCGGTGTCACCAGTGAGCATCCGCTGTGGCTGTTCACGTTGCGGGCCCAGAGCTGGAGCTCCGACTATGGCACCACCAACAACTTCGCTCGCCGTCTGGGTCGGCTGGCGCTGGCCGCGGAGGATCCGTGGGACCTGATAGCGGGCGATCTGGCCCAACTCGAAAACACCAATTGATAGGGGAGAACACGTGACTGTGCAACAATTCGACGGCGCCTCGGCCATCGTCAGCGGCGGTGCCGGCGGCCTGGGAGAGGCGACGGTACGCCGCCTCCACGCCGACGGGCTCGGCGTCGTGATCGCCGATCTCGCCGCGGACAGGGGCAAGGCGCTCGCAGACGAACTCGGGTCGCGGGCGTTGTTCGCCAGCACCGACGTGACGAGCGACGACAGTGTCCTTGCCGCTATCGAGCAGGCCCAGCAGCTCGGCCAGTTGCGCTACGCGGTCGTCGCGCACGGCGGCTTCGGCGTGGCGCAACGGATCGTGCAGCGCGACGGCAGCCCGGCCGACATGACGGGATTCGACAAGACCATCAACCTCTATCTCAACGGCACCTACAACTTGACCCGCCTGGTTGCAGCCGCTGTCGCCGGCGCCGAACCCCTCGACAACGGCGAACGGGGTGCCATCGTGATGACCGCTTCGGTGGCCGGGTACGAAGGTCAGATCGGGCAAACTGCTTATGCCGCAGCAAAAGCCGGCGTCATCGGTTTGACGATCGCAGCTGCCCGGGACCTGAGCTCCGTGGGAATCCGGGTCAACACGATCGCCCCCGGAACGATGAAGACTCCGATCATGGAGTCCGTCGGAGAAGAAGCGATCGCCAAGTTCGCCGCCAACATCCCGTTCCCGAAGCGGCTCGGCGCACCCGACGAATATGCCGATGCGGCGGCGTTCCTGCTGACCAACACCTACGTCAACGGTGAGGTCATGCGCCTCGACGGGGCGCAGCGCTTCACCCCGAAATAATTCGGACCGACGACGTCACGGTCTGGCTGGCGCCCGGCAGCCAGACCGTCCGTCCGATCGTCGGCAGGCGCGTTGAGGCGCCGCGAAGGCACGAAGATTGGGGTCGGTTGGTGGGGATGCTTTCGGATGTGTTGAACCTGTTTGAGTTGACGGTGCTGGAACCCGACACCTTCGAGGGCACCCAACCCGATCCGCCCAATCACCACATCGTCGGTGGCCAAATCGCCGCACAGGCGCTGATGGCCGCCAGTCGCACCGTGGAGGGGCGTCCACCGCACAGCGTGCACGTCTATTTCCTGCGCCGCGGGGATGCACGCCGGCCGGTCCGATTCGCGGTCTCTCGCCTGCATGACGGCGGCACGTTCTCGGCTCGCCGGATCGTCGCCACCCAAGGCGGTGAGGTGCTGATGGAGGGCCTCGCATCGTTCACCGGCGGCGCCGACTCCGCCACCTACCAGCGCGAAATGCCCTACGCGCCGCCTCCCGAATCCTTGATTCCGATTGAAGAGCAACTGGCACCCTACGCCGAGGAGTTCGGCGGCTGGTGGGCCGATGAGCGTCCGTTCGACGTCCGCTACGTCGACCCGCCTCCGCGCGTCGCCATGGATTCAGATGAACCAGCGCGACCGGTGAGCCGGATCTGGCTACGGGCCAGGGGTGCCCTCCCGGTCGACCCCGTCACCAACAGTTGCGTACTCACGCTTCAAAGCGCCCTCACACCGGTCGAGGCCACGTTGGGGCCAATGCGCAAGTCGCAGTACGACATATCGGCGCTGCTCGATCACACCGTGTGGTTCCACCGGCCTGCCGACTTCTCGGACTGGCTCTTCTACGAACAAACCTCACCCACTGGGGCCGACGGTCGTGCGCTAGCGGCGGGCGCAATCTACAACAAAAGCGGGGACTTGGTGTGTACCGCTGTCCAGGAGGTCTACTTCCCTGCGCCCAGATAGTTAGCCACTATAAGATTGGGCGGACGAAGCCGGCGGAGGGCGACCATGGCAAGAGCAGAAAACGACACGTGGGACATCACCGAGAGCATGGGCGCGACCGCGCTGGGTGTTGCGGCCGGCCGGGCCGCTGAGACCAACAGCGAGAATCTGCTGATCCGAGATCCGTACGCGCAGATGTCCCTCGAGGCTGCGGGAAACGGTGTCTGGACCATGTATCTGCGCCCAGAGGAACTGCCCGCCGAACTGGTCGAGATCAATCCCCGCTTCAAAGAGCGGATGCAGGCGATGATGGCTGGCGGTTGGACTGGCCTGCCGGCAGTGTGGTCTACGAGATCGATCAGCCGAAGGTCCTGGACTTCAAGTTGTCCGCGCTCGAGGCGCACGGGGTTTCACCAGCAGCAACTTACGTCGGCGTTCCGGTCGACCTGCGCAACGATTGGCCGGCCGCCCTGCGCGCGGCCGGCTTCGATCCCGCCACCCCGACCGCCTGGTCCGCCGAGGGCTTGCTGCCGTATCTGACCGCCAGTGCGCAGGACGTGCTCTTCGAGCGGATCACGGGTCTGAGCGCAGCCGGCAGTCGGGCGGCGGTGGAGGCGTTCAACAACGAGTTCTTCAGCGCGGAGAGTTTTGCGCGACGCGAGGAACAAATCCAGCTATATCGCGAAGCCGCGGCCAAGCTGGGCCGGGAGGACATCGCTGCGTCTGGCAATCTCCTTTACGAGGAGGAGCGCACCGAGGTTGTCGATTGGCTCACCGCCCACGGTTGGCGGGCGTCCGGCGTAAGCGCGGCCGACCTGCTGGCCCGCAATGGCCGGTCCGTGCCAAGCGATCTGGACGACGGCGTTCCGCAGAGCGTCTTCGTTGACGCGCGGTTACCCTGACTGGCAATCACCTTGGCTGGCACGCGGTTCCGGGCTCAGAGCCGTCCCTCGACCTGAAGTTCCGGATGCACCCAGTCCGGTGAGTTCTTCTGCTTGAACGCCCGGAAGCCTTCGCGCGCCTCCGGACCGAACAGGCTGGTCTGCATGCCGATCCGGTCGTACAGGCCCAGGTAGTTGTCCAGGCTGGCCTTGATTACCCCGCGGGCCGCTGGAGCAGTCCGGCAGCTTTGTGCCAGAAGCTCTTTCGCGGTGTCGAGCAGTTCGTCGTGGGGAACCACCCTGGCGACCATGCCCCACTCCACCGCCTCTTGGGCGTTCAACGTCCGTCCGGTGAACATCAGGTCCTTTGTGCGGACCGGGCCGATCATCCGCGCCAGCACCTGGCTGTAGTAGGTGTCTGCGATGCCGCGGAACAGCTCGGGCACGCGGAAGGTGGCCCGGTCGCTGACCACGGCGAGATCGCTGCACATCGCGATCTGCAGGCCGCCGCCCTGACACAGCCCGTTGACCGCCGACACGACCGGCTTCGGAGACTGCCGCAACACGTCGAAGGGCGTCACGTCCATGCCCATGGTGGAGGCGAAGTCCATCCAGTTGTCCTCTGCCGCTTGACCGAGGTCGCCGCCGGGCGCAAAGACGTCACCGGTGCCGGTGATGAGCAGTCCCGCCAGGTCGGGATCCGCGTTGACCCGACTGATTGCGTAGCGGATGCCGAAGTACATGGCCGGAGTCATCGCGTTGCGTGCCTGCGGTCGATCCAAGGTGCAGATCGCGAACGCCCCCTCTCGTGTGAACGTGAGAAACGGGGTGCCGAGCCAGTCACCGTCGGGTGGGCGCGGACCGCCGTTGGGGCTGTCGGACATCTGAAATCCCTTCCAGAGCTTTGAGTGTTCCGTCAGCATCAAATTAGCCAAATAGTTGAAGGATTCCAACTCCCCGGCGTAGCATCCACGGAATGGCGCACGTCACTTAGGCATGCCCGCACCGCCGCGCCGGGCGCGGAAAACAGCGATCTCAATGGAGGAAAATCGATGGGTTCACTCGACGGCCGGGTCGTCTTCATCACTGGCGCCGCCCGCGGGCAGGGCCGTTCGCACGCGGTGATGTGTGCCGAACAGGGCGCCAACATCGTCGGAGTCGACATCTGCGAGGACCTCGACGTCGTGCCCTACAAGCTTGGCACCTACGACGATCTCGAGGAGACCGCTCGCCTGGTCGAGAAGACCGGGCAGGAAATGCTGTTCGAGAAGGCCGACGTCCGCGACATGGCCGCACTGCAGAAGGTCTTCGACGCTGGAGTGGAGCGGTTTGGCCACATCGATACCGTCATCGCCAACGCCGGTGTGGTGCTCACCAATGCAGACGAGCGCGACGCCTCCGAAGCGCTGCGACTGGGCCTCGACATCATGCTGATCGGGGTGTGGAACACCTTCCAGGTCGCCATCCCACACATCAAGGAGCGCGGCCAGGGCGGCAACCTGATTGCGACCAGTTCCATGATCGCGTTGCTTGATCTCACCGACGGACGCGGTGGCACCGACGCCTATCTCACGTCGAAGCTCGCGATCACCGGCCTGGTGCGCGCCTACGCACTCATGCTCGCCGCCGACCGCATTCGCGTCAACGCCGTGGCACCGACCAATTGCTCGACACCGATGATCACCGAGAATCCGGCACTCTTCAAGGTGATCGAGGAGAACCCGCACCTGGTCAACGCGATGTCGACCGCGCTGCCGGACTTCCCGATGATCGAACCACGCGATGTCAGCAACGCGATCCTGTTCTTGATCAGCGACGCGGGTCGCTCGTTCACCGGGAGCTTGTTGAAGGTAGACGCCGGGATGGACGTCAAGCGCTAGGCGACTGCACCCGATGCAGTACGGAATAGCGGACCGCTCGGCGCTGGTCGTCGGCGGCAGTAAGGGAATCGGCTTCGAGGTCGCCAAGCAGCTCGCCGACGAGGGTGCGCGGGTGGCGGTCCTCGCGCGGACCAAAACCGACGTCGACGGCGCGGTCGAGGCCATCCGGGATGGTGGCGGCACGGCGATCGGCGTCACCGGCGACGTCAGTGATCCCGAGCAGCTCACCGCCGCCGTCCGCGAGACCTCAGCCGCACACGGTCCGCCGCTGATAGTGGTCGGTCAGGCCAAGTATCAGCGCCCGGGAGACTTCGCCGACATCACCGACGTGAATCTCTACCGCGAGTCCTTCGAGATGCACACCATGAGCCAGATTCTGCTCCTTCATGCAGTGCTGCCGGCGATGAAGGAGGCCGGCTGGGGGCGATTCGTCCACGTCGGCTCGGCCACCGCGAAGGAACCGGCGGGCAACATTCATCATGCGGTCGCCAACACCAGTCGACCGTCGACCGTCGGCATGCTCAAGACGGTCTCCGACGAGTACGCCAGATACGGCATTACGGTCAACACCGTCGCACCGGGTTGGATCGAGACGCAGAACGCGCTCGACTACCTGCAGAACCACCTCGGGACCAGTTCCGATGAAGAGCGCCGGGAGTTCATGCTGAACCAGGCCCGCGTCCCTGCGGCCCGCATGGGACGGCCGAGCGAAATCGCTTCTCTCATCACATATTTGTGCTCCGAGCCGGCCGGATACATCACCGGCAGCTGGATCGAAGTCGACGGTGGCTTGCACCGCTCGGCGTTCTGACGACGAGGAGAACGAATGGAAACCCTGGGTGCCCCAGAGCTGGCCTTCGCCGGACTGCCTATGGCCGCCGACCGCAACGCCGGGTGGGCGGCTCTGCGCGATGCGGGCCGGGTCGTCTTCGTCGACGGCTGGTTCTATCTGACCCACCGCGACGACGTGCTGTCCGCACTGCGGGACCCCGGCTTGTTCTCCTCGAAGAAGGCATTCGACGTCCTCGGCAGCCCGCTGCCCCTGGTCCCCATCGCGTTCGACCCGCCGGAGCACACCCGATTCCGCAAGATGTTGCAACCGTTTTTCAGCCCGCACACGCTGTCGCAGATGTTGCCCTCGCTACAGAAGCAGGCGATCGACATCATCGACGCGGTCGCCGCCAAGAGCGAATGCGAAGTGGTGGCCGACATCGCCATCCCCTATCCCTCGCAGGTCTTCCTCACCCTCTTCGGGCTGCCGCTGGAGGATCGCGACCGACTTGTCGCGTGGAAGGACTCCGTCATCGCGCTGGCTGATGCACCGTCGCTCGAGGGCGCCGATCTCACACCAGCACTCGAACTGTTCGCCTATCTGACCGAGGCGATCAACGAGCGACGCGCCAACCCGGGTCCAGACATCTTGTCGCAGTTGCTCACTGGTGACGACGCCCTCGACGATGCCGAGGCGATCGGCTTGAGCTACCTGTTCGTGCTGGCCGGACTGGATACCGTCACCGCGGCCATGACCGCCGCACTTCTCGAACTCGCTCGCAATCCGGAGTTGCGTGCCACGCTGCGCGACGACCCCAGCCAGATGAGCGTGTTCGTCGAGGAGATCGTCCGACTCGAGCCGCCCGCGCCGATGGTGCCGCGGGTCACCACCGCCGAGGTCACCATCGGCGACATCACCTTGCCCCCAAACACCCAGGTTCGGCTGTGCATCGGTGCGATCAACCGCGACGACAGCGATTCGATCTCAACGAACGACGTAGTGATGGATGGAAAGGTGCACCGGCACTGGGGATTCGGCGGCGGGCCGCACCGGTGCCTCGGTTCGCATCTTGCCCGCATGGAAATGAACCTGATCATCGGCGAGTGGCTACATCGCATCCCGGAATTCTCGCTCGAGCCCGGCTTCACCCCTGAGATCGTGTTCCCGGCGAACACCTTCGGGTTGGCGCGGCTCCCGCTACGGCTGGGGTGACGGGTTACACCGTCGAGGAGTACTTGACGACGAGCTGCTGCTTGTAGAGCTTGCCGGCATCGGTGCGTGGCAACTGCGCCTCGAACGAGATCGAGCGCGGACACTTGTAGTGCGCCAATCGCTTCCGAAGCCAGTCGAGCAGCTCTGTCGCGAATGCGTCGGTGGCGTCGGCAGGATCGACCAGCTGAACCACCCCCTTGACCGACTGCCCCATCTCGTCGTCCGGGATGCCGAACACCGCGGCGTCGAGCACCTTGGGATGAGTGATCAGCAGATCCTCGGCTTCCTGCGGGTAGATGTTCACGCCGCCCGAGATGATCATGTGGTGTCTGCGGTCGGTGAGATATAGGTAGCCGTGGTCATCGAGATACCCAATGTCGCCCACCGTCGCCCAGCCGTGTGCATTGCGCGCAGCCGACGTTTTCGCCTCATCCTTGAGGTAAGTGAAGGAATAGCCACCCTCGTAATAGATTTCGCCCGCCTGTCCGGGCGGCAACTCGCGGCCGTCCTCGTCGAGGATGTGCGGCACTCCGACCAGCGGACGGCCCACCGAACCCGGATGGTTCAGCCAGTCCTCCGCGCGGATGAAGGACGCACCCACGGCTTCCGACGAGGCGTAGTACTCGTCGATGATCGGCCCCCACCACTGGATCATCTGCTTCTTGATGTCGATCGGGCAGGGGGCTGCGGCGTGGACTACCCGCTTCAGGCTCGAGATGTCATACGAATGTCGGACTCCTTCAGGCAGTTTGAGCATCCGAACGAGCATTGCCGGAACGAACTGGCCGTGCGTGACGCCGTATCGCTGAATACACTCCAGCGCGGCCTCGGGGTCGAACTTCTCCATGACCACGGTGGTGCCGCCCAATGACTGCACCGCCATCGACCAAAACGACGGTGCGGTATGGTACAACGGCGCCGGACTCAAGTACACAGAGTCACCGGTGATTCCAACGGCATCAAGCAGTGGCATCAATATGTTGTGCGCCTTCGCCGGCGGCAGATGCGGAAGCTCTCGGCGGATCCCCTTGGGTCGTCCGGTGGTACCCGAGGAGTACTGCAGAAGGTCGCCCTCGGTCTCGTCGGGGATCGGCGTCGACGGTTGGTCGGCAACACATTCCGGATAGCGCGTCCAGCCGGCGAGGTCGTAGTCGGCCATCAGCAACACGTCAGGCAGTCCGGCAGGAAGATGGGTTCCGAGGCCTTCGCACACCGCGCGCATGGCACACGAACCGACCACCGCCTTGGCGCCACTGTTCTCGACGATGTACGCCGCCTCGGCCGAGGTCAGGTGGGTGTTGATCAGCGCGTAATACAGACCACTGCGTCGAGCCGCCCACATCACCGCGTGAATGTGTTCGTTGTTCTCCATGACCACCGCTACGGTATCGCCCTCACGCAGGCCGGCGGCCCGCCAGAAATGAGCGAGCCGATTGGCCCGTTCCTCGAGTTCAGCGAAGCCGATCTCGGTGCCCGCTCGGGCCAGAATCAGGGCAGGTTTGTCCACGTCGACATGGTCACGGATCTGCATGCCGCTCTCCTTGCTCGTAAGCTTCTCGGGTACCAATCCCGTTCACGGGTAAGGTTTTACCGCGTCCCCCCAAGTCGTCTAGTCTAGTAGCATGCCCCGTACCATTTGGAACCCCGAAACCACCGCCGTCGTCTGCGTCGAATGCCAGAACGGCGTGCTGGGGCCGGAATCGGTCTTGCCGGCGTTGGCCGCCGACAGCGCCGACCTTGTGAGCAACGTGCGCCGCCTGCTCGAATCCGCGCGCGAGTTCGGTGCCCGAGTGGTGCATGCCACCTATGAGGGCAACTTTGGCGGCCAGCCGACAGGTACCGCCTGGCTGTGGCGCGCGCTCGGCCCGGCGACAGCGCATTGGAAGCCTGGCACAGCTGAAACCTCCGTCGTTCGAGAGTTGTTGGGCGAGCATGATCTCGTACTCCCCCGTCATCACGGCCTGTTTCCCACGGTGGACTCGGAACTACTGCCGGTACTGAAGGGCCTTGGCATCACCACGATCGTTCTGGTGGGCGTGTCGTTGAATCTGGCCATCACCCACACCGCCGGGCACGCCACCCAAGCCGGCTTCGAGCTCGTCGTACCCCGCGACGCCGTCGGAGGAACCCCGGTCGAGTACGCGGAGCAGGTGCTGAACAACACGATTGCCGTACTCGGTCGGCTGACCACCGTCGACAAGTTGATCGAGGAATGGACTCCAGCTCCATCGCCGGTGTAACGCCCACCCGGCCCTCGACAGATCAGACCGGATCGAATCCAGAGATCAGCCAACGGTTGTTAGCCTTGTCGAGACTAGGACAGCAGTGCGATGGTGGAATCCTTGGCCGCCTAGAGAGATTCGGCGGCCGCGGTCTGCGGGTCATGCACAGAGGAGTACTGCCACTTGAAGTAGCCCCCCCCCCCGCCATCGCCAGTATCAGCGCCAGACCGGGCAGTACGCCGTACACCAGTATCCGACGCCAGGCGGTGCGACGTGTCTCGGTGGCCGGCAGCTTCTGTTCCCCCTCGTCGACATCGGCTGTGCGATCAATTGCGGGAACGTCATCGCCCAGCGGCGCGACGGCATCGACGTCGACGGAGCTCTCCTGCGCAGGTGAGCCATCCGGTGGCGCGTCGGCGACGCCAACGCTCCCACGCCTCTTCAATGTGATCACTGCACGAACTCCACGTTCGAGACCTTCACGTCGTGTCCAATCTTTCTGCATGGTCAAACGCATCCGCCATGTTTCGCGGCTGCTGTTGCGATATGCCGCAGCGGCATTCGGCGTGATCACTTTTACCGCAACGATCGCCTTCGCCTCATCTCCGGTGACCGACTCCAGCCCGGACTCCGCCACCGAGCCAACCGCCTTCGACTGCGTCTGTTTGACGACGTCGACGAACGGCGGTGACCGCTGGGCGAAGACGTCGTAGAAGGTGCCGGTAGCGGAGTCCAGTATGCGTTGGATGTCAACGTCGGCTTCGTGGTAGTCGATGGTGGTGAGATTCACCGCGCCCTGCCGGGCGGCCTGCAGGTACAGCCCGTTGGCCTGCTTCGACTGCCTGGCCTCGTGGGCGTGCACGCCCAACCACCCGGCCAACGCGCCAAGGGCCGGCACCGTGACCAAACCTGCGACGAGCCCCCGCCGCAGGTGCGGTACCCAGCGGCCGGCTTCTTTCTCGGTCCGGCCCTCGGTGAGGTCATCATCGTCGTCGTCGCGCCGACTGCGTCGGCGTAGTCAAGAACGTCGGCGGTGGAAGATGTTTCGTCGTCCGACGTTTCGTTAGTGTCAGCGCGGAGGCGTTCAGCTGCCCGGAAATGCCACCATGGACTGCTACGTCTACTTCTTCGAGGCGCCCATGGCCAAATTGGCCTGGGTGTAGACCTTGCCGTCCGGGCCCATGTAGGTGCCGGTGGCCCGGTCGTACTCGGTGGTCACGAGGCGAACGCCGCGACAGTGGTGAAGGTTATTGCCGAACGGCGACATCTGCCGACACCCAACGACGAGTGCCGACTGCTGGCGGCCATCGGTATGCTGCTGGTCGAGCGCGTCCTTGATCGATGGGTGTCGGCACCGGGGCGCGCTCTCGACGATCTAATCTGCCAGGAGTTCGCGGCGCTGCCCGCGGTACTGAAGTAGAGGCTTCGCTACCGCCGACGAATCGTCGAAGCGCCTACCGTTGAGGCCACATGCCGGTCATGCTGGCTAGGTCCTGTCGTTCTCGTGCCGGATGGTGAATTCGGGTATGCGGTAACCACTCTCGCCGAGGTCCGCAATGCAGGCCTGCACTGGTTGGCCGATGCGGACGTCGGCCGGGTCGGCGTCGACAACAGCGTTGATACGCAGGCCTGGCTGTTCGTCGAGTTCGATGAGGCCGACGACGTAGGGCGGTATGCGGCCCGGCACCAGCGCCTGGCGTATCACGATGTAGCTGAAGATGGTGCCCCGACCGCTGACTTCTTCGAAGTGCACCGGGCCGCCGGTATATCGGCTGCGTTCCAACGGAGGATGAATCCACTTGCCAGTGTCGTCGCAGCGACACAGCATCAACTTGCCCTGCTTGAGACCCTCCCAATACGGTGCCGAGTCCGGGTCCGGAACCGGGATCGGTGGCATCAGTTGCGGATTGGTGGCCGATGGCGATGCCGCGGCTGTTGATGTCATGGCTTCTCCCTGCTGTAGACGTTGGCACCGCCGAAAGGACCGCCGCCGGCAGTGACGAGAGCGAGCTGCGCGTCGTCGACCTGGCGTACGCCGGCGGCGTGGCGCAGCTGCAAGGCGGCTTCGTAGTGGTGGTTGAGGCCGTGGATGTAGCCCTCGGATAACAAGCCGCCGTGTGGGTTCACCACCACGGCGCCGCCGTACGTCGCGCGGCCGGTGGAGAAGAACTTGCCCACCTCGCCCTTCTCGCAGAAACCGAAGCCTTCCATGGTGGCCATCACCGTGTAGGTGAAGCAGTCGTACATGCAGGCCAGATCCATGTCGGCCGGCGTCAGACCCGTCTTCTCCCAGATTCTAGGACCCGCCGTGCGCGAATACATCTCGGTTGGGTCATCCCACTCCGTCCACCCCGCCCCGCCCTGGGAGTTCGACGATCCGACCAGCCACATTGGATCCTGCTTGGCGTTGCGCGCGATGTCCTCGCCGGTGATCAGGATAGCCACCGCCCCGTCGACCTCGGACGTGCAGTCCAGCACCCTGAACGGCTCGTTGATCCAACGCGCGGCCAAGTAGTCGTCCATCGACAGCGGCTCACGACGCAGCGCATGCTCATTGGGGCCAGCATGCTTGCGCTGAGTGATCGCGATGTGACCGAGATCCTCACAGGTGGAGCCGTACTCGTGCTGATGGCGGCGGGCCCACATGGCGAACCACTGCGGCGGCACCATAAAACCGGATGCGGTGTCGAACTGGTCGTGATGCGGCACCTGCATCGGACCCTCGACATGACCGAACCGGTAACCGGACCGGCCGTTGAGCGAGCGATACACCAGTACCGCCTTGCACATCCCGGCTTCGATCACCGCTGCGGCAGTGGCGATCTGGTCGGCGACCAGGTTCCCACCGCCGTACATCGAGTTGGCCCATGCCAACTCGTCGATTCCGAGCGCCCACCCCACAAAGATCGGCTGCTCGGAGTCTCCTGCAGAGAACGTACAGATTCCGTCGATGTCGGCAGGTGTCAGCCCGGCGTCTTCGATGGCATCCCGGCAGGCGGCGACGGCCATGCCGCGGGTGGTGCGGCCGGACTTCTTCGAGTAGGTGGTGCGGCCGATTCCGATGACGGCACAGGTCATTTCATCTCTCCAGTCATCTTGGTTACGTAGTGGTCGGCGCGGGGGCTGGGTCCCTGGGCAGGCCCAGGATTCGTTCGGCGATCAGATTTCTGACAACCTCGGAGGTGCCGCCAGCGATGGTCAGGCAGCGACTGAACAGATAGTCGTGCACCACCGTTCCGGCGGCCTGCCGGCCCAGTGGATCGCCGTCGGCGGCCGGGTTGCCGTCTGGTCCGGTCAACAAGGCAGGCCCGGCAATGCGCAGTGCCAGTTCGGCGACGCGCTGGGCGTGCTCGGCGCCGAACAGCTTGGCGATGTTGCCTTCGATACCGGGTCCGGATTCGAACACCGCGCGGGCGGCTTGGCGCAGGTTCACCGTCGCCAGGGCGTACGACTCGATGAGCAGCGCGCCGACCTCGCCGGCCAGACGATGATCATCGCGGCGGTGACGAGCCAGCAGATCGAGCAGGTCCTCAGCGACCATGGTCACCGAACCGCCACCGATCGACACCCGCTCGTTGCCAAGCGCTGCCATCGCCACCCGCCAGCCGTTGTTGACCTCGCCGACCACGCGATCATCAGCGACGAACACCTCGTTGAAGAACACCTCGTTGAACAAGGCTTCCCCGGTGATCTCCCGCAACGGCCGGATCTCGACACCCGGTGCCGACATATCGATGATCATCGCCGTAATGCCTTTGTGCTTGGGCACATTCGTGTCGGTACGCACCGTGGCCAACCCGAGCTGGCAGTTCACCGCGTCGCTGGTCCACACTTTCTGACCGGTGAGGATCCAGCCGCCTTCGGTGGGGACGGCTCTCGTCGACACCGCAGCCGCGTCGGAGCCGGCACCCGGTTCACTGAACAGCTGGCACCATCGCACCTCGCCCTCCAAGCTGGGCCACATGAACCGGTCGATCTGTTCGGGGCTGCCGTGCTGAAGCACCGTCGGCACCATCCACTCGCCGAGTCCCAGGCTGGGGCGCTCCACGCCGTCGAGCTCCTGCTCGATGATCAGCTGCTCGACGGATCCGGCAGCGCGGCCGTACGGTTTCGGCCAGTGCGGCACGAGATAGCCGGTGCGAGCCCACAGCTTCTGCTGCTCGGCGGGCTCGGTATTGGCCAGCTCCGCCCGGAAGTCCTGGACCGCCTGCCGGTACTGTTCGGCTTCCGGTGGTAGGCCCAGCGATGTGCCTTGGCGTGCACCACCGATCTGCAGTGCTGCGACATCATCGCGGAGCGCGTCCTCCCCGCCGGCGAACGCCAGCAGCACCGTAGCGCGCCGGACATAGAGGTGGGCGTCGTGTTCCCAGGTGTACCCGATACCGCCGTGGATCTGGATGTTCTTCAATGCGACACGTTGGTACGCAGGCAACACGTGGCCCGCCGCCATCGTCACCGCCAACTCGGCCTCCGACGCCGGAGCTCGGGCCGCATCCCAGGTGGCGGACACGGCGAGCTCGGTGTCCACCAACATGTTGGCGCAATGATGCTTGATCGCCTGGAAGGACCCGATCGGTCGCCCGAACTGTTCACGGGTGGCCGCATAGATGCTGGCCATCTCGGTGCACGCGGCCAGCCCTCCGGTGGCTTCGGCGGCGGCCAGCAGGCGCATCGTCTGGACGGCCCCGCGGGCCGCTCCCGGGAAACGTTCCGCCACCGGCGCTTCGGCCAATGTGACGACGGTAATCGGACGCATCACCTGATCGACGGAGTCGCTGCGCGTCGTGCTCACCGCGTCGCCGGCCTCAATGAGCACCAGATCCCCCCCGACCGGGATGAGGAAGATGTCGGCGCGCCGCTCCCCTAGGGTCGCCACGGCGTCGGCAACGACCGCCGCTCCGCTCATCGTGGCATTACTCGTCGTGCCGATCGCGGCCACCATGTCGCCCGACACCAGCTTCGGGAGCCAGCGTTGCCGTTGGTCCTCGGTGCCCACCTCGGCGATGACTGCAGAGGCGGCCACGGTCGGCAGGAACGGCCCCGCGATCGCGGCGCGGCCGAGTTGTTCGAGCACGATGGTCAGCTCGGGAAGTCCATAGCCCTGGCCGTCGTAGCGTTCGTCGATGTGCAAACCCAGCCAACCGGTGGAAACGATCTCCTTCCACAAGGCGTCGTTCTGCCACCAGCGGCCGTCGTCGTCCGGGTCGAGCAGGATGCGGCGGGCCGCTGCGGTTCCCCCGCGACCGGTCACCAGTGATTTGGCGACGTCGGCGAGCTCACTGTGGTCTTCGGTTAACGCCAAGGGCATGATGCGGCCTCACTCATCGGGTCGAACGGGAAAGGTCATGGGCGTGGGTCCGAGCGATGCCGCCATCAAGCGTGTCGCGTTGCACGGGTCCCGGCCGTCACGTCGCCACCCGGCGTTCGCCGCGGGGGGTCCAGCCGGTCAACGACACGGTGCTCAGGTCCAAAGTCTCACCCAGCGTCAACGTTCCCGCCATGACCCGCTTGAGGAACTCTCCCATCACGGCCTCGGGCTCACGATCGAGTTCGTAGATCACCAGGTAGCGGTGCGTCGGTGGCGGCAGCTGTGCGGGGAGGTCCCCGTCGTCGGGCACCGTGATCTCGGACAGGTCGTAGCGCTGCGCCGCTACGACACCGGGAACCTCGAGCACCTCAGGCACGTGCGTGGAGTCGTACCACGAATTGAAGGCGTCGTCTTGACCTTCGATGGGGTTGCTCAACACGAGGAACAGGTTCTCCGCCACGGACACGCCTTTCGGGGAAAGGATTCGAGTGATGCGAGACTATGACAGACGACTGTCACAGTCAATGTCCTGCCAAGCACTGGCCTTTCGATCGGGCCTGCTCGAGGTGCATCTGCCATGTTGACCGGGAATTCACGGGGGCATGCCAATCGCGAATGGACATCTCGGACGCGGCTGGCGAGGCCGTGCGCGCACGCACCCCCAGCAATTGCTGCGATGATTAATCATATTGTTGTGCAATTATATTCGGTACCCGGCGCCACCACAGCGCGACAGCTCGCACCGCAGCGTGTCGGCAACAGCATGCCGCGACTTCCGAGTCCGAAATCCCACCGCACGGCAGGAGAATTCCAGCGCCGATGTCGGAAAGGGTAGGGCGCGAGGATGGCTACCGCGGGTCGAATCGTGTGACACCAGACTGTCATAGTGTCCGGGGAATGCGCCGCGGGTGACGGTCGTAGGGGAACGGCTCTCATGATCACACCGTCGAGGGACTTCATACGGCAAGTTCTGGTCCTGTCGCCAGCCTTGCGCTACCCCGGCTCCCCACATGTATGACAGGCAACTGTCACCACGTCCTATTGACCACACGATGGATGCCTGCCGTGGTCGATGTACAACAGTAGGGAGTTGGTCGCCATGACTGCACTGAACTGCTAATCGTTTATTAGCCGACAGCACAACGACTCCTACGACTAGTCCCAATCGCCGTCGTATCGTTCAGTGCAGTGCCTGACTGGTTCGGGGCGAAATCATCGAGTCGCGCTCTTGACTGTTGACACTCGGCTGCCATAGTGTCGGCATCCCACCGCGTGGGGCCGACGGCAGATGTCCATGAGTTGGTGGAGGTCCCCGGTGGCACGTCGGTGCCCGCCGCGGGTCTCACTCCCGGCGGGCGAGAGCGCGCAATACAACAGCGAAAAGGGTTGAGGGACATGGGAGTTTTGGACGGTCGGGTTGCCTTCATCACCGGCGCCGCGCGGGGGCAAGGACGCGCGCATGCGGTGCGGTTGGCCGCCGACGGCGCCGACATCATCGCCCTGGACATCTGCGCTGACATCGCGTCGATGGACTACCCCAACGCCACCCCTTCCGATTTGGACGAGACGGTCAAGCTGGTCGAGCATACGGGCCGACGCATCGTGGCACGCCAGGCCGATGTCCGCGACGGCGACGCCGTGGAGGCGGCATTGTCCGACGGCCTCGCCGAATTCGGGCGCCTGGACATCGTGATCGCCAACGCCGGCATCATCCGGCTCGGCAGCGGGGGTGACGACCGGCAGGTGTTCCGCGACATCGTCGACGTCAACCTGATCGGGGTGTGGAACACCGTGCACGCCGCGATCCCCACCCTGATCGACGGTGGACGTGGCGGATCGATCGTCATCACCAGCTCCAGTGCCGGACTCAAGGCCACCGGCACCGACCGGACCGGCGGTCAGGCCTACTCGGCTGCCAAGCGAGGACTCGTCGGCCTGATGCAGGTGTGGGCCAACGATCTGGGCAAGCATTCCATTCGCGTGAACACCATCCATCCCACCGGAGTGGCGACCGGCATGGTCATGAACGAAGCGATGGGCAAACTGCTGGAGTCCGGGGACGTCGCGATGGAGGCCATGCAGAACGTCCTGCCGATTCCGGTGCTGGCGCCCGAAGACGTGGCGAACGCGGTGGCCTTCCTGGTCTCGGATGAAGCCAAGTTCATCACCGGAACGGCGTGGCCCCTTGATGCCGGCTTTGCGGTTCGTTGATTGCTGCTGCGCGAATCACGGCGGGCCGTCATCGGGAGCGCCGTGTCAGCAACATGCATGCCGGGCCAGGTTGACCTGCACTTCATCCCGCCCCGACACCCGTGGCGGAACAGCTACGTCGAATCATTGAACTCCCGCATCCGCGACGAGTGCCCGCTGGGATGGCATCGGCGAGTGAGGGCCTCTCGAGGGCACGGGTCAAAAACGTCAACTCCGGACCGACGTGGCGACCCGACCAGGCTGCGAAAAATGCCTCTATCTCTTCACCGAGCACTGGATCCGACCGGGCGAGGTAGGGCACCGATGGGCCTCCACGCGTTCGCAATCACCAATAACGGCCCGATCACCCCGACCGGCAACTAACCAATGCCAAGGTCGGGTCCGCGGTTAATCAGATAGCCTCGAGGGCAGTCGTTCACCGTCAGGCAGTACATCTCCGGTTTTCACAGTGATGTGCTTCGACAGACGCCAGCGGCCGTCCTCTCGGCGCAGGTGATCGTGATATCGCCCCACAAACGACATCTCTGCCGGCCCGTCCTCCGGTATCAGTGACACAATCACGTCGCTCCACGCTCTAGCCTCGTTCTCGTAGATGTCGATTACCGGCGCGTAGACGAAATGTTTGATCCTGTGGGGAGTCGGGGGTTGCGTTGCAGGCAACCCTTCCACGATCGCTTTTCGCCCGCGAAACGTCTGTCCCGCCCATGGCAGCACACCGTCGTCACAGAACAACGCCGCAAGGTCGGCCCATCGACGTTCGTCGAGCAGCTGAGCGTGCAAAGCAATTACGCGCCTGATCTCTTCGTAATCGTCCACTGCTACCTCTCGTTCCAGGCGTTTGCTTGTCGCCTCAAGACGGAGTCAAGCAAAACCGCACGCTGTGAACCTTACCGCGGTGTAGGTCGAGTCCCGGGCGGTGTCGGAATGCCAGGGTGATCTGATGTCCGCGACGGGTGAAGTGGATGCGTCTTGGAGGCTGGCAGGTGGCGAATTGACTTGCGGTGCAACGGTCTTGCAGAACCATGCCCGGGTGTCGCTTGCCAGGGTGATGGGACCACCTGATTGCCAGGGGGATGGGACCACCGTGGCGCGTTATCGAGGATGCTCGTCGGGTCCCTCTGGGTCAAGCTGACCGGGTCGGGTGCGTTGGCGGTAGGACGGTCCTTCGATGACCAGGGTGTGGGCCGCAGCGGTGAGTCGGTCGATGGCTGATTGGGCGAGCAGGGTGTCGGCGGTCATGGTCAGCCATTCGGCGGGTTCCCGGTTTGATGTCACGATGGTGGTCTTGGTTTGGTGGCGTTCGACGACGATTTCGTAGAAGTCGCTGGTTTCGGTGGCGTCGAGGGGTCGCAGCGCGAAGTCGTCGATGATGAGGACGTCGACGGCCGCCAGTCGGCGGATCTCGGCGTCGACGGTGTGGTCGAGTCGGGCGGCGCGTAGCCGGGTGAACAGTTTGTCGGATCGGGCGAACAGGACGGTGTGGCGGCGACGAATGGCCAAGTGCCCCAGTGCTGTTGCCAGATGTGTTTTGCCTACGCCCACGGGCCCGAGGATGATTGCGGACTGTCCGGCGTCGAGGAATCGTAGCGAGGTCAGGTCGCCGAGCAGGGTACGGTCGTAGCGCAGGTCCTGTTGTGCGGTCCAGGAGTCGAAGCGCATCGTCGGGTCGAGTCCGGCTTTGGCCGCCCGCAGGGCGGCTGATCGGGATTCGCGTCGGGATACTTCGTCGGCAAGAAGTGTTTCGAGGAATCCGATGTGGCTGAGTTTGTGCTGGCGGGCCAGTGCGGCCCGTTCGGGCAGGGTGTCGGCCAGGGCGCCGAGCTTGAGCGCTTTGAGCAGTCGGAGCAGGTCGGCGCCGACCGGGTCTGCGGCCACGCGGTTGGTAGTGGTCATATCAGCAGGTCCCCTCGGAGTCGGCATTGGCGATGACGGTCAATGATGTTGAGGTGGTGCCGAATTCGGATGGATCGCGCGAGAACCGGGTAGCGGTTTGGCCGACGGCCAGCGGCAGTGCCGGGATCGTGTTCTCGGTGGCGCGCTCGAGCATCGAGGCGATCTTGTTGACCGAGACGACGTCGAGATCCAGTGCCACCGAACATGCCTGCTCGACACGCTGCGCGCCGTAACGGCGCACCAGGCCCTGGAGTCGGTAGACGGTGCGCATCCGCGTCCACGGCAGCGGATCGTCGAGGATGCGTTCGGCGTAGATCCCGACGTTCGGGCCATAGGCGGCGCAGGTGGCGATCAGCGTCGTTAAGTCCCGCAGCGCGTAACCGACTTTGTGTTCGGGTAGATCAGCGCGGTCGGTACTGCGGCCTCCCGCAGGCTGACGAGGATGGACTTTGACCAGCACACCGCGGTGATAGAACTTCACCAGCTCACCGTCAGCACGCACGTCGAGGGTGTGCCCGATCCACTGCTCAGGAAGCGAGTAGAGGGCTTTGGCGACCTCGGCGTGGAAGTCGCGGTGCACCTTGACCGCTTTGAACACCGGCACGTCGTAGGCCCCCGGCACCGCCAGCAGCAGCGGTTGCTCCTCGGTGGTGAACACCTCCACCGGCCGTGCGCAGGTGGTGCCGTGGATGCGGGTCCCGGCAGTACGAAGACACCACACGGTGACAGCCTGCTGCGCCTGCTCAATACTGGCGAATGTTTCACCGTCCCAGAAGTTTCGGCGCACGTACTGCACCGCACGCTCCACTCGCGGTTTGTCCTTTGGGGAGCGCACCCGAGCCGGGTCGGTGAGGAACCCGACATGACCGGCGTAGTCGAGCCACCCCTGGGTGAATCGGGGATTGACCGCATCAGCGGCGGCGATCACCGGCTTGAGGTTGTCCGGGATCAGCACCGCGAACACCCCTCCGAAGAACTCCCACGCCGCCTGACATCCGGCGATCACCGCCACCAGGGTCTGCGAGTAGGTCAGCCACACGAACATGTGCCGGGAGTAGACGGCGGTGAAGATCAGCGCGTGCACCTTGCGGCGCCGCCCACCATCGGCGTCGGTGAGCATCCCGAGGTAGCCGAAATCGATCTGGCATTCCACCCCGGGATCCCCGTCGGCGACCCGCACCGTGGTGTCCTTGCGGCCGAAACCGCAACGCTCACCGGCGAATCGGTTCAACGTGCGATACGGCACCACGCACCCCTGACGGGCCAGCAGGGTCTCGATCTTGGTGATCGTCAACGGACGCTGCTCACCCTCGCCGGCCACCCACGCGGTGATCTGGTCCTCGAACCCCAGCAGCTGTTCCCACGCTGCGCCGTGGCCATCCGGGCGTACCGGGCGCACCGCGTCGGCGACAGCCCCGATCAACCCGTCATCGACGGCCTCAACGCCGTCGCTGCGGTGCAGACCAGCCGCTTGCGCAGCCTCGACGTAGCGGCGCACAGTTTTGCGGTCCACGCCGCAATGCGCGGCGATCGTGCGGTAGCCCGGTGCCGGTAGCCCGGCGACCCCCAGCCACACCCGCAGCACTTCCCTGATCTCGTTCACACTGACCTCCCGAAAAGCCATGCCCGCCGCCTCCGTGACTTCGACCGTCACGGCGATCAAACGAACAGATGAAGGGACCACCGACGCGACGCGCCGGTGGTCCCATAACTGGCAATCCAGGTGGTCCCATCACCCTGGCAAAATCAGCTCACACTGGTCCCATCCTCCTGGCAGACGACATGCAGCATCAACGCGGCGCTGGTGCTCAAGGAGTTTTGTATACGCCGACTGGCCGACCTGTTGACGCTCCGGTTCCGTCAGGACCACATCCCACAGATACGACCGTCGCGACTCGTGGAACCAGGCACCATCGGGATACTGGACAGAGAAGACGCGTTCGCGTTCCAGCGCGTTGCGCGTCGCACCCCAGGCGACCGCGTCGACGCCTAGGTGTCGTGACCTGAGACGTTGTTGTCAGCCGGCGAGCCGGCTGATGGGTGGGTGTCCGCGCAGAGCGGAGTGGCCTCGTTGAGTGTTGTATCGGTGCAGGAATCGGTCAAGTCCTCGTGTGCGCAGGCTGTTTGACGTCCATGGTCGGGCGTAGGCCCATTCGTTGAGCAGCGTCCGGTTGAAGCGTTCGACTTTGCCGTTGGTCCAAGGGCAGCCCGGTTTGATGAACCGGCGCCGCAGGCCCCAGGCGGTGCACACCCAGCCCCAGTTGGTGCCGTGCCGGTAGACCAACGCGTTGTCGGTCAACAGCCGCCGTACGCGGATGCCGTGGCTGGCGAACCATGTCATCGCGCGGTGCAGAAATTCTGCGCAGGTCGGGTCTTTCTCATCGGAGAGGACTTCGCTGTAGGCCAGCCGGGTGTGGTTATCGATGGCGGTGTGGACGTAGTCGTAGCCGATCCGGGTCGTCTTGTGGCGGTTGGCCACTGAGACCGCTGCGTCGCGTCCGTGCAGACGCCACCCGCCGCCTTTGGGGATGCGTCCGAGCTTTTTGACATCGACGTGGACCAGCGAGCCCGGGGTGCGGTGCTCGTAGCGGTTGGGGCTGCGCCGCGACGAGCGCACCGGCTCGCCGGTGATCGGGTCGATCGCGGCCAGATGGGGCACCTGGTGGCGGGCCAGGATCCGCCCGACCGTAGACGGGTTCAGGCCGAGTTCGGCGGCCAGGACGACTGCGCCGCGCTTGCGGCGGCATCGGGCGGCGAGCACTTTCTGCTCGATCTTTTTACTGGTGCGTGCCGGCATCCGGATCGGTCGCGAGGACCGATCGGCCAGAGCTGCATCGCCGCCCTCCTCGTAGCGGCGTAGCCACTTGTAGACCGTGGCAAGGGAAATACCCAGCTGCTCTGCGACGTGAGCGGGTGGCCAGCCGGCCGCGACACGCTCAACGATGAGGCGACGAGCGAACAGATTGGTACGGGCGTTAGCGTGAGACACGAGGACCTCCTACGGGTGAATGCCAGACACATCCACTCCGTCAGGAGGTCCTCCCTTTTTCAACCAGGCGCGCCGTCAACAACCTGTCAGGTCACGACACCTAGGTAGCCAGGAATCTCAGCTTCGGGCAGCGGGTAGGCGAATGCGGACAGTCGTCGTGCGGCATGGTGAGCCTCTGTAGGTAATCGCATCAACGCGTCAGCCAGTACATCGTTGAAAAGCGTTGGTGCCGAGTAGTGGTCGACTCGACCGCCACTTCTGAGATGCGCGACCAAGCCCTCAACCAGAAGCGGATAGCCTGCGGTTAAGGCGTAAACGTCGTCCACATACTTATCCAACCCAGCTGATGCGAGCCAGCGCTCAACGTCATCGCGACCCAGGCCTGCGACCTGCACCTCGGGCACGCCCAACTTCCGTAGTCGGGTCAAGCCAGACGTGGAGTCGATTTCCGCGGACGACCAGGCGACGACTATCCGGACGCGGTGCGCGGGTTTCACCACCAATGAGCTCAGCACTCGCTGGTCGTCATCGCTGAGGCGGTTCCCCTCATCCAGCGTTATGACGATGTCGCGACCCACGACCGCCGCCACCTCGTCTCCCATTCGCACTAGCAGCCGGACGACGTTGATATCCGATTGCGCACGGAGCGTCCGCCGTAACTCCGGACCGCTGTCCTTGTTCAGCGTCGCCCAGAACTTCAGCAACCCCTTCCCCGCGTTCTGACCGAGTTTGGTCTTGGCGAACTCGATCACTTCTTCTACAACGGCATCGGCCAGTGCCCTACCGACTTCGAGTGCCGCTTCCTTCGTCGCGTGCCGCAGCCGCTTAGCCAGGTCACGCCATTTCCCTTGACCAGGACCAGCGGTCGCCAGCACCGTCGCCAAAGAGTCAATCAACGCAGTCTGCAGCGACCCGCTGTCGAAAGGACACACCGCCACCGGCGCCGCCACTACGGAGCTCGGATACTCCGCAACAGTCGCTTGCAGCACCGAAGACTTTCCGGTTCCGGTGTCACCCGTGACGAGCACAACCGGACCGCCACTTGTAACGACTTGCCACACCTCTGGACGCATGCGCTCAGCCTCGCAAGTCGATCCGACACGCTCGTCGTGACACAACCGTCTCGGTGACGGCCCAGGCATAAACGCCATGCGCGCGTGGCGAGCGCTTCAATACAGCGGCAATTCTCACTCCCATGTCATATACGACATTGGGATGACATCCGAGATGAGAATGCGACATTTCAAATGAGAACCGACAGCCGCGGTGCCTATTTCGCCATGTTCGAGAACCGCGACAGGTGCAGCTGATGGGCGACGGTGACCGTCCGCGTCGGGCCGGCGCGGTGCTTGGCCACGATCAGGTCCGCTTCCCCGCCGCGGGGGTCGTCGCTCTCGAACGCGTCCGGCCGGTGCAGCAGGATTACCATATCCGCGTCCTGCTCGATCGATCCCGATTCACGGAGATCGGACAGCATCGGCTTCTTGTCGGTGCGCTGCTCCGGTCCACGGTTCAGCTGGCTCATCGCGACCACCGGAACTTCCAGCTCCTTGGCCAAAAGCTTGATCTGCCTTGAGAATTCGGAGACTTCCTGCTGACGCGACTCCACCTTCTTGCCTGAAGTCATCAGCTGCAGGTAGTCGATCACGATGAGGCGCAGATCTGCCTTCTGCTTCAACCGCCGCGCCTTCGCCCGGATCTCCATCATCGTGAGGTTCGGCGAATCGTCGATGTAGAGCGGCGCTTCGCTGATCTCACTCATGCGGCGCGCCAGCTTGGTCCAGTCGTCGTCGTTCATCCGGCCCGATCTCATGTCGGCCAGTTTGATCTTCGCCTCCGCCGACAGCAGACGCATGACGATCTCGGTCTTGCTCATCTCCAGAGAGAACACGATGCTCGGCAGCTGATGCTTGATCGAGCAGGACCGCATGAAATCCAGTCCGAGAGTGGAGTTGTGGGTCGGGATCATCGACCGGCCGGCCAGATACAGATGGTCGTCGTTGTCCACCTCGACGCACCGCACCGGCACGCTCGGCACAGGGCGCACATCCGTGATGAACCGCGAACCCGAGCGGACCGTGCTCGCGCTACGCCGACGCTCCTTGTGCAGCACCGCTTTCCGGTGCAGCCCGAAGACCACGTCGTCGGTGCTGAAATTGATCGTGTACGCCACGGACGAGTCGGCGCTGCGACCGTTCACGGCCTTCTTTGCGATCTGGCAGCGGTATCCGAGCGACACGACCAGCTCGGCGACATCGCCGATCAGGCGCGCATTCGTCCCGGTGTACTGCACAGAACCGCCGTTGGGGACTGTGCCGTCCGTATCGAGAAGCCCCGCCAGCAAGGCCCGGCGCTGCTCCTCCGACGCACGGAGGTAATCGATCGGAATGTGCTTGGCGCCAAGGACTCCGATCGTGCGCAGGCGCTCCCCCGACAGGCCGCGGTCCTCGCCCTCGATGCGCATCAGGATCTCGGGGTCGGCAGTCGTGATCTGAGCGGCCGTCGACGCTCCGTCACCGAGCCACGCACCCAGGGTGTACGGCGAGATGAGAAGATCCTGCGCGGTCCCCTGGATGGGCGCGGTGTTGACGACCGAATGATTGAAACCCAGCGTCTCGGCGATCTCACGCGTCGTACGGATCGCGGCCGACTTCCGCGACGCCCTCGTCTCGGTCAGCCACTGATGCTCGGCATCTGCGACGAGGACCGTGCCATCGGAGAATTCGACCTCGAAGCACGGCCGGTCGACCATCACGTTGGTCGCCGCGACCACCCGCGTCGGCTTGCCGTCAGCACCGATGAGGAAGTCGCCGACCTTGACCTCGGCCATCGTGGTCCAACCGGTCGGCGTCGGAAGCGGGGTGTCCAGCGCCAGAGCCTTGCCCATACCCGGCCTCGCCGCAACCACGATCATCTGACCCGGGTGCAGTCCGTTGGTCAGCTCGTCGAGGTCGGTGAACCCCGTCGGCACCCCCTTGGAGATGCCGCCCTGCGAGGCGATCGCGTCGATCTCGTCCATCGCGGGCTGCAGAATCTCTTCGAGGATCACGTAGTCCTCGGAGGACTTGCGTTCGGTGACGTCGTAGATCTCGGCCTGGGCCCGGTCCACGATCTCGTTTACGTCGGCCCCGTCGGCACCGGCGTAGCCGTACTGCACCACGCGCGTGCCCGCCTCGACCAGACGGCGCAGCAGCGACTTCTCCGCGACGATCTCCGCGTAGTACCCCGCGTTGGCCGCGGTCGGCACCGTCGAGATCAGCGTGTGCAGATACGGCGCACCACCCACCCGGCGCAACAGACCGCGCCGGTCGAGTTCGGCGGCGACGGTGACCGCGTCGGCCGGTTCACCCCGCCCGTACAGGTCCAGGATCGCGTCGTAGACGAGTTGGTTGGCCGGCTTGTAGAAGTCCCCGGGCCGCAGTTTCTCCAGCACGTCGGCGACGGCGTCCTTGCTCAGCAGCATGCCGCCCAGCACCGCCTGCTCGGCGGCGGCGTCCTGCGGGGGTTGGCGGCCGAAGTCCTCGCTGGGAGGCGGCTCGAGGTCGGACCGATCCCCTGAACGACCCCGATCATCTACGACAGCCACGCGACGTCTCTCCTCCTCGATCGAATGTGAACAGACGTTCGAAGGTTACCGCCGTGATGCTAGAACCAGCCTCCGACAAAGCCCCCCGCAAGGACGGCGAACCAGCCCTGCGACGGGTAACGCTAGACGTTGCTGGCGAGGACGCAACCGCCCCCTGTTGATGAGCCTGTGGATGGGGTGTGGATACGTCAGGTCGAGCATGTTGAGGCCTTGGGGAGAACTTGTTAATAGACATCGTCGTCAAGCGCGTTTTCCCAGCTAGACCTACGGTAGGCCGGTGGAGGACCTGTGGATGGGAAATTGCTCGGCGTGTCGTGCCGGGTTGACGGGTCGGGCGTGTTGTGTTTCCGCCCGGGGCCCCGCAGGTTAACGCCAGGTTAGGTTCGCTGGGATTGCCCCGCCCGAAAAAGTTCGCCACCGAAAACGGCAACGGCCGGGCGCAGACCTTGTAAGGTCTACGCCCGGCCGTGGAGCCGGTATCGCTAGCCCGCGACGACGTTCAGCGACAGCGCCGCGTTCACATCCGGGTGCAGGCGCACCGTGATCGGATGGGTGCCGGTCGACTTGATGTGCGCCTTGGGCAGATCGACGGTCCGCTTCTCCAGGTTCGGGCCGCCGGCCTTCTTGATGGCGGAGACGACGTCGGCCGCCGTCACCGAACCGAACAGCTTGCCCGAGTCGCCGGCGGTCTTGACCGACAGCTCGACGGACTCCAGCGCCTCGATGGCCGTCTTGAGCTCGCGGGCGTGCTCCAGGCCCTTGACGCCCTTGAGTTCCTGCGCGCGACGGATGTCGTCGGCCTGGCGCTGCGCACCACGGGTGGCGACGATCGCCAGCCCGCGCGGGAGCAGGTAGTTGCGGCCGTAGCCGTCCTTCACCTCGACGGTGTCGCCCGCGACACCGAGGTGCTCGACCTCAGCGGTAAGAATCAGTTTCATCTCTTCGCCCCTATCGCGTCGACGAGCTGAAGGGAAGCAGGGCGACCTCGCGCGCATTCTTCACAGCGATCGCGATGTCACGCTGGTGCTGAACGCAGTTACCGGTGACCCGGCGGGCACGGATCTTGCCGCGCTCGCTGATGTAGGTACGCAGCAGCTGCGTGTCCTTGTAATCGATCACCTGGTTCTTGCCCTTTTTCGAGCAGAACACGCACTTACGGGTCTTGACCGGCTTTTCCGGAGCCGGCCGCCTCTTCGTGGAGGAGGACTTCGCCATGTCTATCTCTTTCTAAAAATGAGTGTGTTGATCTAGAAGGGCGGTTCGTCGTCGGCGCCGCCGAACGAGCCCGATGCGGGCGCACTGCCCCACGGGTCCTCGGCCGGGCCGGTGTTGGAGGGCGCCGGGCGGGAGTTGCCTCCGCCGCCTCCGCCGAATCCACCGCCGCCGCCGCCACTGCGGCTGGCCTTGTTGACCTTCGCCGTCGCGTACCGCAACGACGGGCCGATCTCGTCGACCTCGAGCTCCATCACCGTGCGCTTCTCACCCTCACGGGTTTCGAACGAACGCTGCTTGAGCCGACCGCTGACGATGACCCGCGAGCCGCGAACCAAGCTCTCGGCGACGTTCTCCGCAGCCTCGCGCCAGATGTTGCAGCGGAGGAACAGCGCTTCGCCGTCCTTCCACTCGTTGGTCTGACGGTCGAACATGCGGGGCGTCGAAGCCACCGTGAAGTTCGCAACGGCCGCGCCCGAGGGCGTGAACCGGAGTTCGGGGTCAGCGGTCAGGTTTCCGATGACCGTGATGATCGTGTCACCAGCCACAAGGTCCTCCTGGATGTCGGCAGGGTGCGAGAGCAGTCGCAGGCGAGCCTACGGGCCTGCTCCGACGTGCACAGCCCGTCACGCGAGTTCGCGTGATCAGTGCTTCTCGGTCCGCATCACCTTGGTCCGCAGCACGGACTCGTTCAGGTTCAGCTGGCGGTCGAGCTCGGACACCGTCGCGGGCTCGGCCTTGACGTCGATGATCGCGTAGATGCCCTCGGCATGCTTGGCGATCTCGTAGGCCAGGCGCCGCCTGCCCCAGATGTCGACCTTGTCGACACTGCCGCCGTCCTTGCGGATGACGTTCAGGAACGTCTCCAGCGACGGAGCAACAGTGCGCTCGTCGAGTGTGGGGTCGAGGATGACCATGATTTCGTATGGACGCATAAGGAACCCATCACCTCCTTCGGTCTGATCGGCCACGGCGTGTCCGTGGCAGGAGGGTCGCCTGCGTCGGCAACCCGCCCAGGCTACAGGGACCGGCCCTGATCTGCGAAATCACCGCAGACGCCCTCCCGTCGCGCGCGGGTAGGCTGGGGCATCCGCACCGACCAGGGAGACCCGTGACCTCTGCGCACGGCCAGCAGCCGAGTTATCCGCCCGGCTTCGCCCCGTATCCCTTCCCGCCGGCACCGCGACCGCCGGTCAGTGGCGTCACCGCGTTCATCGCCGCCGTCCTGGCCGGACTCGGTGCGCTGTGGTGCCTCAGTGGAGGAGTCCTCGGAATCCTCGATGTGGCCGGACTCGATGCGCTGCAGGCGGACTCGCGGGTGGAGACGTCGGTCGGCATCGCCGGTGGTCTCGGCCCGGTGCTCGTCCTCGGGATCCTGCTCAACGTGGTGGCCGGGGTCCTGCTGGGCGCCGGGGCGGTGCTGTTGGCCCGGCGCAGGATCACCGGGCGCCGCCTGGTGGTCGGTGGGTCCGCGGTCACGCTCGGCGGAAGTCTGCTCAGCCTCGGGTACGTCACGGCCGCCCCGTACGGACCTCTCGGCGCCCACGGCTTCGCGCTTCTCGGCCTGATCCTCCCCATCGCGACGTTGGTGTCGGTGCTGCTGCCTCCGACGAACGCCTGGCTCAAGGCCCGGCGGGCGCCAGACTGGTCGGAGAACTAGGCCGCGGCCGTAGCCAGTCAGGAAGCCACCGCGGCGGCGCGTCGATCGCGCGGTCGAACACCCCGCCGGCGGGATCGTCGACGCCACCGTGGCGGACCAGATCGAGCTCGGGCCGGTAGATCTGCCGAATCACCAACGCACACAACGTGATCACCGCGATGTCGCGCAGCAGCACCGTCGCGGTGAAGGCCTGCTCCGGCAGACCCATCCTCTGCTCGCCGAACAGGTACAGCATCCGGGGCACCCACACCAGCATGTCGACGGTCATCCACGCCAGCAGGATGCGCCGGTGCGGCAGCGCCAGCACCGCCAGCGGCACCAGCCACAACGAGAACTGTGGACTCCACACCTTGTTGGTCAGCAGGAACGCCGCGACCACCAGGAACGCGATCTGGGCGACCCGCGGGCGCCGCGTCGCGGTCAGCACGATGTAGGTGATGGCGATCAGGCACGCCGCGAACAGCGCCGCGGTGACGGTGTTGAGCACCACCGGCGGCTCCCAGAACCCGAGGTCGGGATCGAACCCGCCCCATCCGGTGAAGGACTTCACCACGTTGTAGATCGAGTCCATGTCGTCGCCGCGGCGGGTGTTGAGCCGGAAGAACTCCGACCACCCCCGCGGGAACAGCACCATGATCGGCAGGTTCACCGCCAACCAGGCGACCACCGCGGCCACCACCGTCTTGCCGGCCTCCCGGACGCGCCCGGTACGGACCGCCAGCAGCACCAGCGGAATCAGCAGGAGCAGCGGATACAGCTTGGCCGCCACCCCGAGCCCGATCAGCACCCCGGCGAGCACCGGTCTTCGCCGCGCCCACGCCAGCATCCCGCAGGCCGCGAAAGCTGTTGCCAGAGCGTCGAAGTTGGTGAAGATCTGGAAGATCACGATCGGCGACGCGGCGATCAGCGCCGCATCCCAGATCCGCCGCGGGCCCGCGAGCATCGCCGTCGCCCACAACGTCGTCAGCCACGCCAGCGCCAGACCCAGGGCGGCGATGTTGAAGAACATCACCACCTCGGCGATGACCGGGATCGACACCACCTTGGTCAGCGCCGTGTACGTCTTCGCCACCGTCATCGACAGGTACTGGTAGAGCCCGGTCAGCACCGGATACTCCATGTACCGCACCGCGGGTTCGCCGTCGTACTGGACGCGGGGACGGCCTTCGGCGTCGGTCTCGACCCAGCTGGATTTGTACGGGAACTTGCCCAGGTTCAGCAGCTCCGCGGTGTACAGCGGGACCGTGTCCGAGTAGCACAGCTGGTAGTACGCGCGCTGGTTCTCCCAGTTGCCGACGCGCTGGTCCGCGGTGCCGGTGCCGGTGGTCTGCAGGCAGGCGGCCTTGGTCGAGTAGCCGAGCGCGAGGAACACCAGCGCGATGATCAGCATGACCCGCAGCGGCGTCATGAACCGCGTGCGTCCGATCAGCGCATGCCTGCCGACGGGTCCGCCGATGGTGCCCGACAGTGCCGCTCCGAGGGTGTCGGTGCGGCTGGGCATGTCGCGGCTGTCGAGGCTCCGCAGGTCCGTCCCCAGCGGCGACGGCGACGTCACGGGGGCGGAAGCGGACCGGGCGGAGCGCCGGGCGGCACCGGAGCCCCCGGTGGCGGCGGCGCACCCGGCGGGACCGGGGCGCCCGGCGGCGGCGGTGCGGGCGGTGCGGGCGGTGCGGTCTCAGGGATCGGCGGCGCCCCGGGCGGGCCGACGGGCACGGTCGTCGGCGGACCCCACGGAATCGTGATGCCCGGCGCGATCTCCAACGTCGGCTGGATCACCGTCTCCGACGGGGTCGGCGGTGCCGTCGAACTCGGCGGAGGCGGCGGGGCCTGCGGGACACCGGCATAGCCGCCGATCTCCTCGGGCTTGGGGAACGTCTCGTTGTCGGTGCCGTCGAGCGCGTTGTCCATCGTCGACTTCCAGATCTGACCCGGAAGACCCGACCCGTACACCGAGGCGCCGCCCGAGGTCACCAGCGGCTTGGTGCCGTCGACCGTGCCCACCCACACCGCCGTCGACAACGACGGGGTGAAGCCGACCATCCACGCGTCACGGTTCTCACCGGTGTCGCCGAGCTGGTTGGTGCCGGTCTTCGCGGCCGACGGACGCCCGCCCGCCAGCGCCCGCCCGGAGTAGCCGGCGATCGGCTGCATCGCCGCGATCACGTTCTCGGCGACGTCCTGGTCGATGCGCTGCTCGCCGCTGTTGTCCTCCTGGGTGGCGTCGAACAGCACCTGCCCGTCGGAGTTCACGACCTTCTGCACGAAGTGTGGCTTGTGGTAGACGCCGGACGCGGCGATCGTCGCGTACGCCGACGCCATGTCCAGCACGCGGGACTGGTACTGGCCCAGCACGATGCCGTTGTTGGGCGGGCCGCCCTGACCGTCCTCGGACAACGTGTGCTCGATGCCCGGGATGCTCTCGGCGATACCGGCCTGATGCGCAGCGTCGGCGACGTCCTGCGGACCGTTCTTCAGCTTCAGCATCAGCCGGTAGTAGCTCGTGTTCAGCGACCGCTTCAGCGCCTCGGCGATGTTGCAGGATCCGCAGCTGCTGCCCTCGACATTGCTGATCTTGATGCCGTTGACCTCCAGCGGAGAGCTGTCGACCTGGTAGCCCAGTCCCATCCCCTGCTCGAGCGCGGCGATCAGCGCGAAGACCTTGAACGACGACCCCGTCGGCAGACCCGCCTGCGCGAAGTCGAACCCGGCCGCGTCGGAGCCGCCGTAGTACGCCTTGATGCCGCCGGTCTTCGGATCGATCGACACCACCGCCGACCGCATGTCGGGGTCCTGGCCGTCGAGATAATCCTCGACCGCATCCTGCGCGGCGGACTGCGCCTTCGGGTCGATCGTCGTGGTGATCTGCAGACCCTCGGTGTTCAGCGTCTGCTCGTTGATGTCGAAGATCTCCATCAACTCACTCACCACCTGACGTTCGATCAGGCCGTTGGGTCCGGTGGTCTGGTTCTGCGTGCTGGCCTGATCCGGGGGGATCGTCGGCGGGAAGATCTGCGCGGCGCGGTCCTGCTCCGAGAGGGCGCCGATCTCCACCATGCCGTCGAGCACCCAGCTCCAGCGCACGGCCGACGCGTCGGGATCGACGGCCGGGTCGAGCACCGACGGGCGCTGGATCAGCGCCGCCAGCAGCGCGCCCTCCGACACCGTGACCTCTTCGATCGGCTTGCCGAAGTACGCCTTGGCCGCCGCGGCGACACCGTAGGCACCACGCCCGAAATAGATGATGTTCAGGTAGGACTGCAGCACCTGGTCCTTGGACCACTCGCTCGACATCTTGGTCGAGATGACGAGTTCCTTGGCCTTGCGGATGACGCCGCCGACACCGGAGCGGGCGTCACCGACCAACGCGTTCTTCACGTACTGCTGCGTGATCGTCGACCCGCCCTGCAGGTCGCCGCCGAAGATGTTGTTCTTGAACGCCCGCAGGAACCCGGTGAACGAAAAACCCGGATTGGAGTAGAAGTCGCGGTCCTCGGCCGCCATCACCGCGTCGCGCACGTGCACCGGGATTTGGTCGATGTTGACGTCGATCCGGTTGCCTTCCGGCGGAACGATCTTCGCGATCTCGCTGCCGTCGCTGGCCAGGATCGTCGAGACCTGCGCGGTCCGGATGTCCCCGGGTTTGGGGACGTCGACGATCATGTACGCCATCCCGAAGGTCAGCAGCGGCAACACGATGAGCACCACGGCCGCGATCAGCGATCCGCGACGGACCCACGTCCAGTTGATCTGCTCGCGCAGGCTGCGCGGCGGCCCCGACGGACCGTCACCACCGGTGGGTCCTCCGCCGCCGTGGCGCGGCGGACCGGGCGGAGGCGGGGGCGGACCGGATCCGCGTCGCTGGTCACCCTCGCGCCGACGATCACCGTCACGCCGGCGCCGGTCGCGGGAATCCAGCGCGCTCTTGACCGCGTCGATCGGGTCGCGGGTGGGCGGCGGGGGTCCGTCCCGGAACGGTGGGAGGACTGCTGTGTGCCGGTCGTCCGGCGGCACTCCCGGCCCACGACGCGGCGCGGCCGGGGGTGGCGGGCGATGCCTGCCGCCGCCGTCGCCCGGCGGGCGGTTGGGCGGCACGTTGGGCGGCGGGGGGACTGGTTTTCTGGCGCCGATGCTCTCGGCCGCGCGACGCCCGTCATGGGAGTCGCCGGCCGGTCGGTCGTGGCGCCCGTCGCTATTCACTGGCCGTGCGCGCCGTGCCGCGCGCGGTCTGGGTGCGACGCGGCCCGCGTGACCCCTTCGGGGGCGGGACCGCGCCGAGCACGTAGGACTTGACCAGATGATTCCAGCTGCAAGTGCGGCACACCTCCACCACGTGTACGGAGAACTCGTCGTATTTGGTGGCAAGCAGCACGAGTTCCTCCGCGGAACGCGCCGACCCGGACACCGCGCCGAGGTGATCCCCGAACACCCACGACACCAGGGTCAACTGCTCCTTGCGGCAGATCGGGCACATCACCGAACTCGGCTTGCCGTGAAACTTCGCCGCTCTGAGAAGGTACGGATTGGCGTCACAGACCTCGGTGACGCCGGTGCGCCCCGAGTACACCTCGGCCAGCAGGGATCGGCGCCGCAACGCGTAATCCACCACCTGTCGCTGCAATCGCACGAGGACCAGAGTACGTCCACCCCTACGGCACCGAGGCTCGACGTGCATCCGCGCCGGGTGTCCGCCGGTGTGGCCTGCGGTATCGCTGCGCGAACTCTTACGATCTTGTCCGTGGCTTCGGGAGGCTCGGGACGTCGGACATCCTCGGGACGTCGGACAGCGTGGACGCGCGCGAAGGACAGCGATCGCAACGAGACGTGTCAGATCCTCGACACCGCCCTCGCCGACGGTCAGCTGTCCATGACCGAGCACGGGGAGCGCGTCAAGTCGGCCACCACCGCCTCGACCCTGGGCCAGTTGCAGGACCTGGTGTCCGACCTGCAGACCGCCAAGACCATCGCCGAGCCGACAGTCATCACCAGGGTCATCAACCGCCAGGTCGCGCGTCCCGGCTGGGGGGTCAAAGCCGCGATCGCCGCGGTGCTGGTGGTCCTCGGCATCGCGATCGGCTGGGGGCTGTACGGCAACTCGTCGTCGCCGCTGAGCTTCCAGACCGACCCCGGAGCCAAGGACGACGGCATCCCGGCCCGGGTCCTGACCCCGCCGCGGCAACTCCAGTCCCTCGGCGGGTTCACCGGGCTCTTCGAACAGATGCGGCAGAAGTTCGGCAGCACCATGGGCTACGAACTCGACATCCATTCGGACATGGCCTACCTCGACCGGCCCGACCCGCAGGACAACCGGCGCAGCCTCACCTATTACTACCGCGGCGGGTGGGGTGAACCGTCCGGTTCGCCGACGGCTGTCAGCGCCGACCAACGCCTCGTCGACCTCGCGAAGTTCGACTTCGAGAAGATCCTCGGTGTGCTGCGGGGCGCGCCGGAGACCGTCGGGATCTCGCGTGCCGATCTGACCGACACCTGGCTGCGGATCAGCCCCTCGGAGGACCCGGCCACCCCCGACGCGGTGATCATCGAGATCGTCGTCAACAGCGACTTCGGCAACGGCCGCATCGAGCTGTACCCCGACGGCAGCACGCTCGCCATCTGGCCCGCCAACCGCTGACCTGGCCTTTTCGCGGCGCTGCGGCACTACTGTGGTGCTCAATATATCGGCGCGATACAATTCTGCGAGGTGTCGAACCGTCGTAGCGGCACATCCGATCACGGGGAAGGAGGGCTCGGGTGCTCGAACTCGCCATCCTGGGCCTGCTCCAGGAATCCCCGATGCACGGCTACGAGCTGCGCAAGAGATTGACGGGCCTACTCGGCGCGTTCCGGGCCTTCTCGTACGGCTCGCTGTACCCGGCGCTGCGCCGGATGCAGACCGACGGCCTGATCGTCGAGGACTCCGCACCCGAGGGCACCGTCAAGGTCCGCCGCGCGCGCCGCGTGTACCAGTTGACCGACGCCGGTAAGCAACGCTTCACCGAGCTGGTGGCCGACACCGGCCCGCAGAACTACTCCGACGACGGCTTCGGCGTGCACCTCGCATTCTTCAACCGCACGCCGGCCGAGGCCCGGATGCGGATCCTGGAGGGCCGTCGCCGCCAGGTGGAAGAACGTCGCGAAGGCCTGCGTGAAGCAGTGGCGCGGGCGAGCAGCTCATTCGATCGCTACACCCGCCAGCTCCATCAGTTGGGGCTGGAGTCCAGTGAGCGTGAGGTGACGTGGCTCAACGAACTGATCGCGGCGGAGAAATCGGCGCAGGGACGCGCTGAACAGACGTGAGCTCACGCTCGACACAGCAGCCAGTAATACGAATTCCAGGCAGTGAAGACAGGACAGAGGAGAAGCCGTCATGACCGCAAGCAATGACGTCAGGGTCGCGATCGTCGGGGTGGGCAACTGCGCGTCCTCGCTCGTGCAGGGCGTTCAGTACTACAAGGACGCCGACGAAAACGCCAGCGTTCCCGGCCTGATGCACGTCAAGCTCGGCGCCTACCACGTGCGCGACGTGAAGTTCGTCGCCGCGTTCGACGTGGACGCCAAGAAGGTCGGCTTCGACCTGTCCGAGGCCATCTTCGCCTCGGAGAACAACACCATCAAGATCGCCGACGTGCCGCCGACCGACGTGGTCGTGCAGCGCGGTCCGACCCTCGACGGCATCGGCAAGTACTACGCCGACACCATCGAGATCTCCGACGCCGACGCCGTCGACGTGGTCAAGGTGCTCAAGGACGCCCAGGTCGACGTCATGGTGTCCTACCTGCCCGTCGGATCCGAAGAGGCCGACAAGTTCTACGCCCAGTGCGCCATCGACGCCGGCGTCGCGTTCGTCAACGCACTGCCCGTGTTCATCGCCTCGGATCCGGTGTGGGCCAAGAAGTTCGAGGACGCCGGCGTGCCGATCGTCGGCGACGACATCAAGAGCCAGATCGGCGCCACCATCACCCACCGCGTGATGGCCAAGCTGTTCGAGGACCGCGGCGTCACGCTCGACCGCACCTACCAGCTCAACGTCGGCGGCAACATGGACTTCCTGAACATGCTCGAGCGCACCCGCCTCGAATCCAAGAAGGTGTCCAAGACCCAGGCCGTCACCTCCAACCTGTCCGGCTCGCTGGCCGGCAAGGTCGAGGACAAGAACGTCCACATCGGCCCGTCCGATCACGTCGCGTGGCTCGACGACCGCAAGTGGGCCTACGTGCGCCTGGAAGGCCGCGCCTTCGGCGACGTGCCGCTGAACCTGGAGTACAAGCTCGAGGTCTGGGACTCCCCCAACTCGGCCGGCGTCATCATCGACGCGGTGCGCGCCGCGAAGATCGCCAAGGACCGCGGCATCGGCGGCCCGATCGAGGCCGCGTCCGCCTACCTGATGAAGAGCCCGCCCAAGCAGCTCGCCGACGACATCGCCCGCGTGCAGCTGGAGAAGTTCATCGAGGGCTGACCCCTTCACACTTGTCGCCGAAATTGCATTCCAGCAGCCGAAGTTCGAGAAGAGGCCTGCTGGAATGCAATTTCGGCGCTTCTGTTCAGAAGCCGTAACCGAGCTCGGCGGGGATGTCCGTGGCGAAGGCGGCATCCAGCGCCCGCAGCTGCGTCGAGTCCTCGCAGCGCAGACGGTGCGCCGCGGCGAACGCCGACGCGCGGTGTGCGCCGAGATAGAGGCTGCCGAGCACCGACAGATCGGTGTGCACGTCGGCGGGCGCGTCGGTGGCCACACACGAGGCACGGCCGCCCCGGATCTCCACCGCGAACCGCCCCCCGCCGTCGAGCACCGGGTCTGAGACATCCAGCGCCACAGACAGATCCGCGTCATACGTGCGCGCCTGCAGAACGGCGGGGATGTCGAGCATCCGCAGCCACAGACCGTCCTGGACATCCACGGTGCGGACCAGCCGGGCATCGGTCAGCAGATACGGCAGCAGGGCGCCGGGGTGGGTCGTGATGTCCACCGTGGCCATCAGGTCCAACCCCAGCAGGGTGCGCCACAACGCGATGTAGGCCTGCGGGGTAGCCGCGGCCAGCTTCGTGACCTGCGCCCGATCCTTACGGCGCTCACTGTTGTGCACCCGGTACATCGCGAACCCGTCGCCGTGCAGCAGACAGTACAGCGCGCTGCCCCCGCCGCGGAGGCTCTCACGGTCCTCGAGGATCTCGTCCCACAGCCGTGCCGGGGTGCGCAGCCCGCCGGGGGTCTGCAGCCGCCAGCGCTCGTCGATGTCCTCGAGCTGCGCACGATGCTCCGCCGGACGCACGATGCGCACACCACCGGGGTCGGGAACTCCCGCCCGCAGTTGAGCCCGCTCCCGCTCGACCGACACGTTCTCCCACACGGTCGCGGGCCCGTAGCCGAACCGGCCGTAGATTCCGGCCTCGCTCGCCTCCAGGCCGGCGATCGGATAATCGCCCATCCTGCTGTGCAATTCGTTGAACATCGCCGTCAGTGCACCGCGCCGCCGATGCGTCGGGGCGACGGCCACGAACGACACCCCGGCCATCGGCAGCACCGCCCCGCCGGGCACCGTCAGTTGCAGGTCCAGGAACAACGCGACACCGACGACCTCGTCCCCGTCGCAGGCGACGACGACGCTGTCCGGCGGCATCATCGACCGCCACACCTGCACCGTCTCGTCGGGACGCCACACCCCGAAACCGGTCGCGGCGATCAACCCGATGGCCGGCCAGTCGGTCTCGGTGGCGGAACGGACGGTCAGAGAGGTGGTGTGTGCCGGCACAGACGAAACGGTGTCAGACCCGCACCGTCCGACGCATTCGAATATCCACTGCGTACTGTCAGACCATGGACGACACCGACGACGAGCTGGCCAGCCTGTCCGAGTTCATCTTTCTTCAGGAGAACGCACGCCAGGCGGGGGTATCGGGACCGCTGCCGACAGTGGCCCGCCTCGACGCCGGACCCGTCAGCGGCCTGAAATTCGGCGACGACGATCCGCAGGTGGTCTTCCTGCACGGCGGCGGGCAGAACGCCCACACCTGGGACACCGTGATCCTCGGGCTCGGTGCGCCTGCGCTGGCCCTCGACCTTCCCGGGCACGGCCGCTCGGCGTGGCGTGAGGACGGCGATTACGGGCCCGTGCTCAACGCCGTCGCGGTCGAACCGGTCATCCGCGAGCACGCCCCGAGCGCCCGGCTCGTCGTCGGGATGTCGCTGGGCGGGCTGACCGCGCTGCGGCTGGCCGTGACCGCCCCCGAGCTGGTCCCCCAACTCGTCATGGTCGACGTGACACCGTCCGCGCCGGAACGGCACACCCAGATGACCGACGCCCAGAAGGGCACCGTCGCCCTCGTGCAGGGTGAGCGGACGTTCCCCACCTTCGACGCGATGCTCGACGTGACTGTCGCCGCCGCACCGCACCGCGATCGGGAATCGTTGCGGCGCGGCGTCTTCCACAACGCCAAGCGGCTCGATGACGGAACCTGGACCTGGCGCTACGACAGCATCCGCAAGGGCGAGGGCTTCGAGGGGCTCTGGGAGGACGTCCCCCGACTCGCCACGCCGACCACGCTGATCCGGGGCGCGAACTCGTTCTTCGTCAACGATGACGACGCATCCGAATTCGCCCGGACCGCACCGGGATTCCAGGGTGTCCACGTCGTGGAGAACTCCGGGCACTCGGTGCAGAGCGATCAGCCGCGCGTACTCGTCGACCTGCTGCGGAAAGTGCTGGCGAACTAGTCGGCCTTCGCGTACACCAGATAGCCGATGTCGGTGAGAATGCCCAACTCGATGTCGCTGAGCGTTCGTACACTGGGGCCACGGCTGGTCGCCGCGTTCATCAGCTTCTCGTCCCCATCGTTGAAGGTCCAATCATCGAGGTGCGCGCCGGAACTCCCCTCGTCCCACGGGTCGGGCGTGAAGATGGGAACGTAACCGCCGTAAGCGTCCTCGGCGTGGGATCCGCCCCAGTACAGACCGCCGTCCTCACCCTCGAGATACCCGTCGAACTCCTCCAGCCACTCGAAGTCCGAACTGATCGGGCTGGTCCCGTTCCGGGTGACGATGAAACTGTCCAGGATGTACCAGTGGCGACGGTCGCGGTCGCCGGGCTCCTCGGTCCCCGAGGTGAACCCGAACGCGTGCAGCAGCTCATGGATCGCCACGGCCCGGAAGTCGAACTTGTCGGACGGGACCTCGTCACCGATCTCCCAGCCCTTACCCCAGTTCCAGTTGATCGAGCCGTCGGCCTCCTCGCCATTCGAATCCTCGCCACCTAGCAGCTTGTTCTGCACCACCGTTCGCCAGTAGCCCGGGTCCCGGCTGATCGTGCCGCTGCCCGCCGACGCCAACGTCGATGAGCTTGCGTTGTCGGACCCTTCGACCTCGAAGGTCAGTGTGACGGGCCTGGTCACTCGGAAGTACGCGACGAGATCGTCCGCGGCGTCCTGCAGGGCCTCCCGACGTGGCGTCGTCCAGTACTGCGAGCCGGTGGTGAAGTCGAAGTCGAAGGTGACGGCGCCCTGGTTGACCAGAGAGGTGGCTCTGCCGCTGCCCAGGGGCCGCAGCAGTTGCAGCAGGTTGACATGCAGGCCGAGATCGATGGCGCGCACATGGAACGCGTCGACACCGTCGAACTCGGCGCCGGGTGTGTAGGTGTAAGTGCCGTCGGCGTTGATCTTCACCGTGCCCGTTGCCGGCGCCCTGGTGATCACGTACCGCAGCCTGTCGCCGTCAGGATCGATCGCGCCGATGGTTCCGGTCACCGGTCCGGTGATGACGCCGGTGATCTGGACCGGAGCGATCGTCGGAGCCTGGTTGAAGAACGTGGTTCGCATCGCCACGAACGACTCCTGCATCCTCTCCTTGCGCTCATCGGTGACATCCAGCGAGTCCACCCACTCCTGGTTTCTCTGGGTCCATGCCGCGAGTGATTCGGCGACCCGCTTCTCATAGGCGCTCTGCTCCGACACGTACGGAGGCTGGGTGGCTGCCCGGCCAGGGAGCGCGGTTGACGAAACCTGTTCTGCTACCGCAGCTTCCACTGTGGAGACGTCATCCGTGTCCTCGTCGGAGTCCTCGACGACGTCGGTGTCGACCGCGACCCTCGCGCGCTGCGTCGAGGGTTTGACCGCGACGGGCTCGGCGTCCGACTCCTCCGCGTCAGGTTCGTCGTCGGTTTCGTCGTCGGCCGCCTCGTCGTCGGTTTCGTCGGCGTCGGTCGCAGCGTCCGCATCGGTCGCAGCGTCCGGCGCGGTGGAGCCGCCATCCTCACCGGCGGAGGGTCCCGCATTGGTCGCGCCGGCGGACGCGGACTCGCTTCCGGGGTCCGCCGCCGCTGTGGCCGTCTCCGCGAGCACACCGAACCCGAGCAGGGCAGCGCCCATGCCCGCCGTCACGGCGCCGGCGTGCAACCACCGGCGCACGGCGAAGGCTTCCGACCTACGAGCTCGACGATGTGTGTGAGTCGACACAGGACCATTCCCCTTTTGGTTGTTCGGGCCGCTCAGAGCCGGCGACGGTCGGCGACGGCATACGGCGGTGTCGCGGGCGTCACGACGTGATAGCCGAGATCCCGCAGGATGGCGAGCTCCATCTCGCTGAAGATCCGCACCCCTGGGCCCGTATCCGTCTTGGCGTTCATGATCTTCTGGTCGTCACCGTCGAAGGTGAAATCGTCGAGGTGTGAGAACGAGCTGCCACCCTCGAACTCCCCCGGTGTGAACAACGGGATCAGATATCCGTCGTAGGCCTCGATCGCGTTCGATCCCCCGAAGTAGAGGGCCCCGTCATCCCCGGTCAGCTTGGAGTCGTTGAGGGTCGCCCACTCAGCGAGGAAGAACACCCTGGTACCGCGCACGTTGACCATCAATCGGTCGAACCTGCTGCGATTCGCGCCGAGATTCTCGCCCGGCTCACCCAACGACGACAGGAACCCGAAGGAGTGCATGAGCTCATGGATCGCGGTCGTGACGAAGTCGTACTCATCGGCCGTCACTTCACCGTCGAGCGCCCACTCATGGTCAGCGAAGTTCCACGAGATCGTGCCATCTGCTCTGTCGCCGTTGGCATCCCGACCGGTCTGCAGCTTGTGTTGCACGACGGTGTCCCAGTAGCCGGGCAGCTTCGAGATGTACGGACTCGTGGCCGAGGCGAGTCCCCGCTCCGGATCTTCCGGATCCTCGAGATTGACGTCGTAGGTCAACGTGACGGGCCGGTTGACACGAAAGTACTCCTGCAGGTCCCGGGCTACCTGCTCCAGCGCGTCCTGGCGATCCTCGGTCCAGTCGTCACCGGTGTAGTTGAAGACGAACCTGATCGCGTTCTGGTTGATCAGGTTGAAGGCGCTGGTCCCGATACCGCGGAACGGGTTGAGCAGGTTCACGTGCAGACCGGAGTCTATGGCCATGACCCTGAACGAATCGACGCCGTCGAATGCCGCTCCCGGTGTGTAGGTCCACGTTCCGTCGACGTTCAGGACGACCGAGCCCTGGCGGGGTCCGCTGACGATGCGGTAGCGGATGGCGTCACCGTCGGCATCCTCCCCGTTGATCTGTCCGGTGATCACGCCGGCGACAAGGCCGGTGACCTGAACCGGATCGACCGTCGGGGCCCGATTGAGGAAGGTCGTACGGAACGTCGCGAAGGACTCCTCCAGTTCCGCTTTGCGCTCGTCACTGACATCGAGGGAGTCAATCCACTCCTGGTTGCGTGCGCTCAGACCGTCCACGATGTCGGCGACGACCTCGGCCCAGGTCCGGCGCGGGGACAAGGCGGTCGGTGCGGCCACCGGCGGCCGTGCCGGTTCTGCTTCGTCCTCGCCGCCGTCCTCTGCGCCGTCCTCTGCGCCGTTCTCCTCGGACTCCTCGGACTCCTCGTCCGTGGCATACGGGGGATTCTCCGGGTTCACCACGTAATAGCCGAGATCCTCCAGGACGCCCAGCTCGACCTCGCTGAAAACCCTTGGCGCAGGACCTTCGTCGGTTCCCGAGTTCATGATCTTCTGGTCGTCGCCCGCGAACGTCGCATCGCTGAGATGGCTGATCGAACTCGCGCCGCCCCAGATCGTCGAGGTGCGCAACGGCACGAGGTACCCGCCGTAAGCCTCGACGGCGTTCTTGCCGCCGAAGTAGAGCCCGCGGTCACCGCCCGTAAGCTTCGGATCGTTCACCGACGACCACTGTCCGTTGGTGAAGACCGATCGGCCGTCTGCGCTCACGATGAACCGGTCGTACTCCTCACGATTCGCGCCCTGGTTCTCACCGGGCCCCTGCAGCGTGGAACCCCAGCCGAACGCGTGCATCATCTCGTGAATCGCCACCGAGGTGAAGTCGAACTCCTCGCTGGAGACCTCGTCACCCAGCGCCCACTCGTTCCCGTCGCCCCAATTCCATGAGATCTCACCGTCGGCTTCTTCGCCGTTGGCGTCCTCACCGGTCTGCAGCTTGTTCTGCACGACCGTGCGCCAATAGCCCGCCGCAGTCGAAATACGTTCGCTGCCTGCCGATGCGAGCGTTCCGGGCTTGTCCTCCTCGTTCACGTCGAAGGTCAGTGTGACGGCCTCACGCACGCGGAAGTACGCAGTCAGGCTCGCTGCGACCTCCTCCAGTTTCTCCCGGCGTTCCTCGGTCCACTCGTCACCCTCATAGGTGAAGTCGAAGCGGATCGCGTTCTGGTTGATGAGGTTTTCGCCCGTCGTGCCCATCCTTCGGAACGGGTTGAGCAGGTTGACGTGCAGGCCGGCGTCGATCGCCATCACGCGGAAGGTGTCGACACCGAGAAAGCCCTCACCCGGGGTGTAGGTGTAGCCGCCGTCGTCGTCGAAGACGACAGTGCCGAATTTCGGCCGCGTCACCAATCGGTAGACGAGCTCGTCGCCGTCGGCGTCCTCGGCGTCGACCTTGCCGGAGATCGCGCCGCCCAGAAGGCCCTCGATCTGCACCGGATCGACGGTGGGCGCCTGGTTGAAGAAGGTTCGGCGCAGCGACCGCATCGCTGCTTCGAGATTGGCCTTCGCGTCGTCAGAGGCGTTGAGGTTGTTGATCCACGCGACGGTGTCGTCGTTCCATTTCTCAAGAACGTCGGCGACGACGTCGTCCCAGGTCTTGCGTTCCCGCAGCCACGGAGGTGCCGGCGCCGGTGGCTGTTTCACCTCGGCCGGCGGCTCCTCGTCCTCTTCCTGCACGGCCGCGTCGTCTTCCACAGTGACGGGGGCACTCGCCACCCGCACCAGATTCGGCTTCGCCGCGCGGTCCTGCACGCCCTCCGCGGCGGTGTCGATTTCGGCGGCGTCGCTTTCGGTTTCGGTGTCGGTGTCGGTGTCGGTGTCGGCCGTGTCGCGGCGGGAGTTGCTGCCCTTCGAGGAGGCCCTGTCGTCGGCATCGTCGTCGGCGTCTTCTCCGGCGTCGGTCGAATCGGAGGCTGCGTCGGTGGTCGACGAGGACTCGTCACTATCCGCCGACGAGGATGCCCGCGGCGACGCGCTCGTCGTGTCCGTCGGACTGTCTGCTGCCGCTGTCCCGGTCGAGGGCCCCATCAGCGAGAAGCCCAGCAACGCCGCTCCCATTCCCGCCGACGCCGCGCCGAGCTTCAGCCACTGCCTCACCGGGAAATCGGCGGACCTGCCCTGCGCTGAGTTCTGCTTGCGGCGTGCGTGATTCGTGCGCGACCTTGCCATGGACAACCTTTCGAGGTTCCGGAGTACTGGAGTTCGGAGGGGTTACTTGCGGCGCGTCCGAAACAGGAACACGAATCCGATCAGTGCCGCCGGTGCGTACGGGGGCTGCTGCGGCAACACCACGGTGTATCCGAGGTCCCTGAGGATGCCGATCTCCATGGCGCTGAACAACCTTGGTGACGGCCCTGTGGGGGTTTCGGCGGTCATGACCTTCATCCTGTCGCCGGTGAACGTCAGATCGTCGACGTGCAGAACGGAACTGCCGCCCTTGAACTCCCACGGAGTGAACAGAGGAATCAGGTATCCGTCGTAGCCCAGGACGGCGTTCGGACCACCGAAGTAGAGCCCCCCGTCCTCACCTTCCAGCTTCGGGTCGTTCGATCGTTGCCATCGGCCCAGCACGAACGGGTCCGTGCCGCGCGCCGTCACGATGAACCGGTCGAAGACACTCAGATCGAGATCCTGTGCGGAGCCGGGTTTGCCCAGCGACGACAGGAAGCCGAACGAGTGCATGAGCTCGTGTACGGCCACGGCCGTGAAGTCGTACTCCGCCGCCGACACCACGTCTCCGAGAGCCCATTTGTGGTCGGCGAAGTTCCACGTGATCCAGCCGTCGGTCTTGGCCCCGTTGACATCACGTCCGGTCTGCAGCTTGTGCTGGACCACCGTCGGCCAATAACCCGGCAGTTTCGAGATGTAGTCGCTTCCGGCTGCCGCGAGGCCACGCTCGGGATCCGTGGGGTCCTCGAGCCTCACGGCGTAGGTCAGGGTCACCGGACGATCGACGCGGAAGTATTCGAGCAGACCAGCGGCGACGTCCTCGAGCGCCTTCTGCCGAGGCTCCGTCCAATCCGCGCCGGTGTAGGTGAACTCGAACGTGATCGCGTTCTGATTGATCAGGCCGACCGCGCTCGTCCCGACACCTCGCAACGGGTCGAGCAGGTTCAGGTTGGACCCGGCGTCGAGGGCGACCACCCGGAAGGTGTCGACGCCATCGAAGTTCGCCCCCGGGGTGTAGGTGTAGGTGCCGTCGGCGTTGACGACCACCGATCCTTCTCGGGGATTGCCGGCCAGCCGGTAGACGATCCTGTCTCCGTCGGCGTCCGAGGCCTCGATCCTGCCGGTGATCGCGCCGCTGACCAGCCCCGTGACCTGGATCGGGTTCAGCGTGGGAGCCTGGTTCAGGAACGTGCGCTTGAACTGCGCGAACGACGCCGCCAGCTCGGCCTTGCGCGCCTCGGAGACGTTGAGCGAATTGATCCATGCCTGGTTGCGCTGAGTCCAGGTGTCGACGATCCGAGAGACGGTCTCGCCGCGGGCGCGCCGGGGCGCCAGCCAGTCCGGGGCTTTCACCGGCGGCGCCGGCTGCTGCTGTTCCTGCTCCTCTTCTGCCGGCTCCGCCGCCGCGCCCGACAGCCGTGCCGCCCTCGGCTTCGTCGCTCCTTGCGGGGCGGCCTCGGTGTCCTCCGCCTCGCCGGTGTCGATGTCGCCGGTGTCGATGTCGTCGTGCTCGGCGGCGTCCTCGTCGTCTGCCGGCCGGACGTCGCGCCTGGATCGGCTCGCCGTGCCGGCCTCGCTGTCGGAGTCGTCGGCCGACGCACTTCCGGAGGTGGTGGCGCCGGCTTCCCGGTCGGCCCCACCCGCCGGTTTGCCGGAGGGGCTGTCCCCGGCCGAGGAGGACGACTGCGCCGAGGAAGTGTCCCCCGTGCCGTCGGCCGCGGCGGTTCCGGTCGCCGGACCCAACAGAGAGAAGCCCAGCAATGCCGCACCCATCCCCGCAGAGGCCGCGCCGAGCTTCAGCCACTGCCGGACCGGAAAGCCTGCCGCCCGCCGAACACTTTGATCTTGTTTATTCAGTGGTCGTTTCGCGGGTGGCTGCGACATAATTGACCCCCTCGACAGTGCCTGCGCGGGACGCTACCGCACCGCCGTGCCGTCTGTCAGCAAATTCCGTAGAGAATCTCCGCCCGCAATCGCCGCCGCGTGAGACGCTGGGGCCCGGCGGTACGTCAACTGCTGTTCACCCCAAGTCTGCCCGCCGCTGGCCCGACTGCCGTAACTTCCCGCACGTTCGGCCGTCCAGCCCCGGCCGGGACCCCGTTGGAAGGAACCGCACCCATGGCGCTCGTACCGCTCAATCTCCTTGTCACCCATGACGGCAAGTCCAAGCGCCAGCACGTCACCTGCGTTCACAAGTGCGGCGACGCGTGCTCGAAACCGGTGCCCAACACCAGCGACAACGCGTACTTCGGCGACATCGCCAAAGCCGTCTCCCGTCGTTCCGTCCTGCAGGCCGGCGGAATGGCCGTGCTCGCCGTCGGAGCCGGTTCCGCGCTGGCCGCCTGCTCCAACACCTCCCAGCCCGCGCCGACGACCTCGTCGTCGACCGCTGCCGCGCAGCCGCCGGCGGGCATGAACTTCGCATCCGTCGCACCCAACAGCGAGGATGTCGTCGTCGCCGCCGACGGCTACGAGCAGGCCGTCGTCATCAGCTGGGGCGACCCGGTCCTGCCCGGCGCACCCCAGTTCGACGTCACCAAGCAGACCGGCGCCGCGCAGCGCGCACAGTTCGGCTTCAACAACGACTTCGCCGGCCTGCTGCCGGTCGAGGGACAGCCGGGTCGCTTCCTGCTCGTCACCAACTTCGAATACGCCACACCGCAATTCATGTTTCCCGGCTACAACCCCGACGCCCCCACCCGCGACCAGTTCGACGTGGAGATCGCCGCGATGGGAATGGGTGTCGTCGAGGTCGAGCGCACCCCTGAGGGCGGCCTGCGGCCGGTGATGGGCCGGTACAACCGTCGCATCACCGCAGACTCCCCGTTCACGCTGACCGGTCCGGCCGCCGGAACCCCCTTCGTGAAGACCGCGGCAGACCCCGACGGCCGCACGGTGTTGGGCACGATCGCGAACTGTGCCGGCGGTGTGACCCCCTGGGGCACAGTGCTTTCCGGCGAAGAGAACTTCCACGCCTACTTCGGCGCACCCGAAGGTTCACCCGCACCGGGTCCGGTCGACGCCGACCGCAACGACAGGTACGGCATCGCGCTGGAACCCTCGGAGCTCCAGTGGGAGACCTTCGATCCACGCTTCGACCTGGCCGCAAGCCCGAACGAGGTCAACCGGTTCGGCTACGTCGTGGAACTCAATCCGTGGGACCCGGCCTCGACGCCGGTGAAACACTCCGCGCTGGGCCGGTTCAAGCACGAGGGCGCCAACATCCACGTCACCAGCGACGGGACCGTCGTGGCCTACACCGGCGACGACGAACGCTTCGACTACATGTACAAGTTCGTCTCCACGCGCAAGATCCAGCCGGGGACCTCCGCCGCGGCCATGGCGAACAACATGGCCATCCTCGACGAGGGAACGCTGTACGTCGCCAAGCTGTCGAGCGACATCCCCGCCGCCGAGATCGACGGGTCGGGCGAGCTTCCCGCCACGGGATCGTTCTCGGGGACCGGGACATGGCTCCCGCTGCTGCGCTCCGGTCCAGACGGGCAGGCCGAGTCGCTGATCGACGGCATCACCGCCGCGGAGGCCGCCGTCTTCACCCGGATGGCCGCCGACAAGGCCGGCGCCACCAAGATGGACCGCCCCGAGGATTTCGAAGCCGACCCGAAGACCGGCAAGGTCTACGTCGCACTGACCAACAACACCAAACGCGGCACCGACGGCGAGCCCCCGGCGGACGCGTCGAATCCCCGCAACGACAACAAGAGTGGGCAGATCCTGGAGATCACCGACGACCACGCGGGCACCTCGTTCACCTGGGACCTGCTGCTGGTCTGCGGCGATCCGGCCGCTGCCGACACCTACTACGGCGGATTCGACAAGACGAAGGTCAGCCCGATCTCCTGCCCGGACAACCTCGCGTTCGACAGCCACGGCAACCTGTGGATCTCGACCGACGGCAACGCGCTCGACTCCAACGACGGCCTGTTCGCCGTCGCGCTGGACGGCCCCAACCGCGGTGAGACCAAACAGTTCCTGACCGTCCCCCTCGGCGCGGAAACCTGCGGACCCGTCATCACCGACGACCTCGTCACCGTGTGCGTGCAGCATCCCGGGGAGAACGACGAGAACAGCATCGACAGCCCGCAGTCGCGGTGGCCCGAGGGTGGCAACGGCACCGCACGGCCGTCGGTGGTCGCGGTGTGGAAGAGCGGCGGCAACATCGGCGTCTAGCGCCCCGGTCCCGATCTCTGGCGAGCAGACGCATACTCCGGCGCGTCGACGCGTGTCGCTGCGAGTTTGCGTCTTCTCGCCGGGGGATACGCTCGGGCATGACCTCCGAAACGAGCCGCCCCATCCGCATCGGCGTCCAGCTGCAACCCCAACATTCCCCGCGCTACGACCTGATGCGCGGCGCGGTGCGCCGCTGCGAGGACATCGGCGTCGACGTCGTCTTCAACTGGGACCACTTCTTCCCGCTCTACGGCGACCCCGACGGTGCGCACTTCGAATGCTGGACGATGCTCGGGGCGTGGGCGGAGCAGACCTCACGCGTCGAGATCGGCGCGCTGGTCACCTGTAACTCCTACCGCAACCCCGAGCTGCTCGCCGACATGGCCCGCACCGTCGACCACATCTCCGACGGCCGGCTGATCCTCGGGATCGGATCGGGCTGGAAACAGAAGGATTACGACGAGTACGGCTACGAATTCGGCACCGTCGGCAGCCGTCTCGACGACCTCGCGGCGGCCCTGCCGCGCATCGAGAGCAGGCTGTCGAAGCTGAACCCGCAGCCGGTGCGCGACATCCCGGTGCTCATCGGCGGTGGCGGCGAACGCAAGACGCTGCGCATGGTCGCCCAGCACGCCCACATCTGGCATTCGTTCTCCGACACCGAGACCTACCCGCGCAAGTCCGAGATCCTGGCCCGCCACTGCGCCGACGTCGGCCGCGATCCCGACGCGATCGAACGCTCGGCGGAGGCCAAGGGCCGCACCGAGGACGCGCTGCTCGAGAACGCCGCCGCCCTCACGTCCCTCGGTGTGTCGATGCTGACCGTCGGCGTCAACGGGCCCGACTACGACCTGTCCCAGGCCGAGACTCTGTGCCGCTGGCGCGACAGCCATACCGCCGCCGGCTGAACCTGCCGAACGCCTCCCGGCGCCGGTCCACCATGAGAGACTGGCGCCGCCATGCCCAAGAAGTACGGGGTGAAAGAGAAGGACCTCGTGGTCACTCACGTGGTCAACATGGTGCTGACCGGTCGGCTCCGGTCCGGAGATCGCTTGGACCGCAACGAAATTGCGAGTGAGCTCGGGTTGAGCCGGGTGCCTGTCCAGGAGGCCGTGGTCCAGCTCGAGCACGACGGGATCCTGTCGACCCGTTACCACCGCGGAGCCTTCGTCGAAAGGTTCGACGAGTCGACCGTCCGGGAACACCACGAGCTCTACGGACTGCTCTGCGGGCTCGCGTCCGGACGCGCCGCCACCGCGTCGGAGCCGACAGTCCTCGCCGACCTTGAGGCGGCGACCGCTCAGATGCGCAGCGGCCGCGACTCCCGGCAGTTCGACAGCCACGCCCGGCGATTCCGATCGACCATCAACGGCGAATACGCCGGACCGCGTCTGCAGGCCGCCATCGGCGCGTCGCAGACACTCATCCCGCACACCTTCTGGCAGTCCTACCTGCAGCACCGCGACCAGCTCCTGCCCTTCTACGAGTCCGAGCTGACCGCGATCCGCGACCGGGACCCCGACGCCGCCCGGGCCGCCTGCGCGCAGCGATCCGACGTGATGGCGTGCGCCCTGCTGACCGAACTGGTGCGTCGCGGCGTGCTGCGCAGGTAGCCCGCGCGCTACGTTGCTTCGAATGAGCTGCACGCGGGTACTGCGCCCCACCGTGAAGACCTTTGCACTTGCGCTGATCATCGGGATGGTCACGGCGATGGGCCTGGCCGCGCCGGCCGGCGCCCAGACCGACCAGTGCTCGCCGCCGGGCGAGCAGAGCGCCAGCGCCCTACCGACGAACCTGGCGGCCGCCGCCACCGGCCCCGCGGCCGACAAGTACACCACCGCGACGGTCACGCCACTGGACGCCGTCGACGTCGACGCGTTGGGTCTCAGCGAACCGGGAACACTGACCGTCGGCACCCTGTCAGACGCGCCGCCGAGCATCTGCATCGACTCCTCCGGACAGTTCACCGGATTCGACAACGAGCTGCTGCGCGCGGTCGCCGACCGGCTCGGCCTGCGCATCAACTTCGTCGGCACCGAGTTCTCCGGACTGCTGGCCCAGGTTGCGTCGCGCCGCTTCGACGTGGGCTCCTCGTCGATCACCACCACCGACGCCCGCCGTCAGACCGTCGGGTTCACCAACGGCTACGACTTCGGCTACTTCTCCCTCGTCGTCCCCAAGGGCTCACCGATCACCGGCTTCGACGAGCTCGTCGCCGGTCAGCGCATCGGCGTCGTCCAGGGCACGGTGCAGGAGGCCTATGTCATCGACACCTTGAAGCTGCAGCCGGTGAAGTTCCCCGACTACAACACCGTCTACGCGAGCCTGAAGACCGGGCAGATCGACGCATGGGTGTCGCCGTCGCAGCAGGCGCAGGGCACCGTCCAGCCGGCCGACCCGGTCGAGATCATCGAGAACACCTTCAGCCTCGACAACTTCATCGCCTGGGCGGTCGCCAGTGACAACCAGCCGCTGATCGACGCGCTCAACTCCGGGCTGGACGCCGTCATCGCCGACGGCACCTGGTCTCGCCTCTACTCCGACTGGGTGCCGCGCGCCCTGCCGCCGGGATGGAAGCCCGGGTCCAAGGCCGCGCCGACACCGGTGCTTCCCGACTTCACCGCGATCGCCGCGCAGAACCAGGACACCGGTGCTCCCGTCGCACCCACCCAGCCCAAATCGACGCTCTCCCAGCTCGCGGCGTCGTTTCTGGACTGGGATCTCTACAAGCAGGCGATCCCCGACCTGTTCAAGACCGGACTGCCCAACACCCTGATCCTGACGATCTGCGCCAGCATCATCGGACTGATCCTCGGCATGGCGCTGGCCATCGCCGGCATCTCGAAGTCACGGTGGCTGCGCTGGCCCGCCCGCGTCTACACCGACATCTTCCGCGGCCTGCCCGAAGTCGTGATCATCCTGCTGATCGGCCTCGGAGTCGGGCCCGTCGTCGGGCACCTCACCAACAACAATCCGTTCCCGCTGGGCATCGCCGCGCTCGGACTGATGGCGGCCGCCTACGTCGGCGAGATCTTCCGCTCCGGCATCCAGAGCGTCGACCCCGGACAGCTCGAAGCATCCCGCGCACTCGGCTTCAGCTATTCGACGTCGATGCGGCTGGTGGTCGTCCCGCAGGGCGTGAGACGGGTGCTGCCGGCGCTGATGAACCAGTTCATCTCGCTGCTGAAGGCCTCGTCGCTGGTGTACTTCCTCGGGCTGATCGCCAACCAACGCGAGCTGTTCCAGGTCGGCCGGGATCTCAACGCCCAGACCGGAAACCTGTCACCGCTGGTGGCGGCCGGCCTGTTCTACCTGGCCCTGACCATCCCGCTGACGCACCTGGTGAACTACATCGACGTGCGGCTGCGCCGGGGCCGCCGACCCGACGAGAAGGACCCGCTGGTGCTCGCGACCTCGCAGGAGATGAACTGATGACGAGCGCAGTCTCCTTGGCCGCCACCGACATTCACCTGTCCTTCGGCACCACTGCGGTGCTGCGCGGTGTCGACCTCGACGTGGCCGCCGGCTCCAGCACCGCGGTGATCGGACCGTCCGGCTCGGGCAAGTCGACCCTGCTGCGCACGCTGAATCGGCTCTACGAGCCCGACCGGGGCGACATCCTGCTCGACGGCCGATCGGTGCTGCGCGACGACCCGAACGCATTGCGCCAGCGCATCGGCATGGTCTTCCAGCAGTTCCAGCTCTTCCCGCACAAGTCCGTCCTCGACAACGTCACCCTCGGTCCGCGCAAGCTCAAGAAGATGTCCGCCGACGCGGCCCGCGAACTCGGGATGGCGCAGCTCGACCGCGTCGGCCTGCGGAACAAGGCCGACGTGCGCCCGTCCACGCTGTCGGGCGGTCAGCAGCAGCGCGTCGCGATCGCGCGGGCGCTGGCGATGTCACCGCAGGTGATGTTCTTCGACGAGGCCACCTCCGCGCTGGACCCCGAGCTCGTCAAGGGGGTGCTGGCGCTGATCGCGGAGCTGGCCTCCGACGGCATGACGATGGTCGTGGTCACCCACGAGATGGGGTTCGCGCGCTCCACCGCCGACCAGCTGGTCTTCATGGACCACGGACAGGTGGTCGAGACGGGACCGCCGGAGCAGTTGTTCGAGGCCGCCGAAACCGACCGTCTGCGCCGGTTCCTGTCCCAGGTGCTCTGACCGTGCACAAACCTCGGAGGTTTCGCGCAGACCACGCTGTCTTCGCAGGTGCGACAGGTTAGACTGCCTGAATTATGGTGACCACCGACGCCCAGGTCAGCGAGCTCGCAGGCGAGCTGCAGCGTGTGCTGTCCAAGCTGATGTCGGTCATGCGCCACACCGGGCGGACGCCGACATCCGGGGATCTGACCCTGGCCCAGCTGTCGATTCTGCTCACCCTGATCGACCAGGGCCCGATGCGGATGACCGAGTTGGCGGCGCATGAGAAGGTGCGCACGCCCACCACCACGGTCGCCATCCGCCGGTTGGAGAAGCTCGGACTCGTCAAACGTGACCGCGACCCGTCCGACCTGCGCGCGGTCCTCGTCGACATCACCCCCGAGGGTCTGGCTCAGCACCAGGAGGCCCTTGCGATCCGGCAGGCGCACCTGGCCTCGCTGCTGGGCAAGCTCAGCTGCGACGAACTCGACGCGTTGACCAAGGCGCTCGCGCCGCTGGAGCGCATCGCCGAATAGCGGACGGCTTCAGCCCAGCCAGTCCAAGACCGCGGCCGCGGTCCAGGACTGCTGCATGCTGCCCAGGGGTTCGCCGGTGAACGGCTCGTAGTACTCGGCGAACGAACCGTCGCTGGCCTGCCGGAGCCCCTCGCGGCGCAGTGTCGCCGAACGCTCCGCCCACCCGCGGCGGGCGAAACACCATGCGAACAGCCACGTCATCACCGGCCACACCGGGCCGCGCCAGTACTCGCGCGGACGGAAGTCCCGCGAGACCGGCGACGTCGACGGGATCAGCGCGTAGGCCAGGTCCGGGTGCCCGCAGAAGCGGGGTCCCTCGAGCAGGCGCAGCAGCGCCCGTTCCCGCTCGTGCGGCAGCCCTCCGCACAGCAGCGGCGCGAACTGCGCGACCGTCTCGGTGACAATCCACTTCTCCGCACGGACGTCGTAATCCTTTGCCGCACCGCTTCTCTCGTCGGTGGTGGCGATGACGCCGGTGCGGAACCGCTCCGCCCACGCGTAGAGATCCCTGACGTCGGCGCGCGGGCGCTTGTGGTCCTCCCCGATCTCGGCGAGCACCTGGCAGGCGACCGAGAAGATCGCCGAGACGAACACGTCCTCGACGGCGAAACTGACTGTCTTGGAGAGTAACCCGTCGTCGTAGCGGGCAGTCTTCATCTCCTCCAGCAGCCACAGGTAGCGGTCGTATTCCAGATCGGACGGACGCTGCGTCGCGTCGGTGTTGATCTTGTTGTCCTCGCGCTGGTACTCCGGCACCTCGCCGGGAATGACGTTGGCGTAGGCGCTGTCCCAGCGCGGCGAGTTGTCCATGCCGGACTCCCAGCCGTGGTACATCGTGATGCGGCCGTGCCCGTCGGGGTCGCGGCTCTCGGCGAGCCAGCGGTGCCATCGCACCATGTCGCTCCAGCGCCGGTCCAGGAACGCCTCCGCCACCGCCCGCGTCGAACGGCCGCGGGTGCGCGCGCGATCCAGGATGCGCTGCACCGCGATCGCATGCACGGGAGGCTGGGTGATCCCCGAGGTGTGCCTGCCGCGCGGCGCATCCGGGGACAGCGCCGAACACGCCCACCGGGCAGGACCCGGGAAGTACCCGTCCACCCCGTTGGCGAACACGATGTGCGGGATCATCCCGTTGCGCCACTGCGCGGACAGCAGCGTGTCGAGTTCGACGACGGCGCGCTCCACCGACAGCGGCGCGAGGCCGATCGCGACGAACGCCGCGTCCCAGCTCCACATATGCGGATAGAGCAGCGGCGCGGCCGTCGTCATCGTTCCGAGGTCGTTACCCCGCAGAAGGTAGGCAGCACGAGCCGCCAATTGGGTGGGGGCGAAGCTCGGATCGTGCGGCATTGTTCCCCCATGATGCGACGACTCGGGTCGATCTGCAGATCGGTAGGGTCTCAAGTGTGCCGACCGCGATGATCACCGGGGCCTCCGGCGGCCTCGGCAGCGCCCTTGCCGACGCGTTGGCGCCGACCCACACCCTGTTCCTGGCGGGGCGGCCGTCGCCGCGACTCGACGCGGTGGCCGAGCGTCTGGGCGCGACCACCTGGCCCGTCGACCTCGCCGATCCCGACGCGATGGCCGCCGTGGTCGAACCGATCGTCGAGCTCGATGTGCTGATCCACAACGCCGGCGTCGCCTATCCCGGCCGCGTCGCCGAATCCCACGTCGACGAATGGCGCTCGACGATGGCCGTCAACGTCGTCGGCGCCGTCGCGCTGACGCTCGAGCTGCTGCCGGCGTTGCGCGCCGCCCGCGGCCACGTCGTGTTCATCAACTCGGGCGCCGGTATCAACGCCTCCCCCGGGCTCGCGTCCTACACGGCGAGCAAGTTCGCGCTGCGCGGCTTCGCGGACTCGCTCCGGGCCGACGAGCCCACGCTGCGGGTCACCTCGGTGCACCCGGGACGCATCGCGACCGCGATGCAGGAGGACCTCGTCGCCTACGAGGGGCGTCCCTATGAGCCGGATCGGTTCCTGAGTCCGCAGACCGTGGCCCGGTTGACCGTCGACGCGATCAACGCGCCTGCCGACGCGCACGTCCACGAGGTGATCATCCGGCCGAACCCCGCGCCGCGGTGATTTCGCAGGGCCGGCAGGGTCAGACGACGACGTTGACCAGCCGGCCCGCGACGACGATCACCTTCTTCGGGGTCCGGCCGTCGAGGAACGCGACGACCTTCTCCTCGGCCAGCGCGGCAGCCTCGACCGCGTCGGCGGGCGCATCCGCCGGCACCGTGACGCGGCCGCGGACCTTGCCGTTGACCTGCACCGGATACTCGACGGTGTCCTCCACCAGATACCGCTCGTCGGCCACCGGGAACGGGCCGTGGGCGAGCGAACCCTCATGGCCGAGCCGCTTCCACAGCTCCTCGGCCAGGTGCGGCGCCAACGGCGCGACCATCAGGACCAACGGCTCCAACGCCGCCCGCGCGGTCACCGACTGCTTGGTCAGGTGATTGGTGTACTCGATCAACTTCGCGGCGGCGGTGTTGTTGCGCAGCGACGCGTAATCATCGGCCGTGCCCGCGATCGTGCGGTGCAGCAACCGCAGCGTGTCGTCGTCGAGCGCGTCGTCGGTCGCGAGGGTCTCCCCGGTGTTCTCGTCGACCACCAGGCGCCACACCCGCTGCAGGAATCGGTAGGCGCCGACGACGTCCTTGGTCGCCCACGGTCGCGACGCCTCCAGCGGACCCATCGACATCTCGTAGACCCGCAGGGTGTCCGCGCCGTAGTTGTCGCAGATCTCGTCGGGGGACACCGAGTTCTTCAGGCTCTTACCGATCTTGCCGAACTCCTGGTTGACCTCTGTCTCTCCGTCGGGGCCCGGCCAGAAGAACTTCCCGTCCCGCTCGATCACCTCGGCCGCGGGCACGTAGGACCCACGGGAGTCGGTGTACGCGAACGCCTGGATGTAGCCCTGGTTCACCAGCCGCCGGTAGGGCTCGCGGGAGCTGACATGGCCGAGGTCGTACAGCACCTTGTGCCAGAACCGCGAATACAGCAGGTGCAGCACCGCGTGCTCGACGCCGCCGACGTACAGGTCGACCCCGCCCGGATCGTCGGGCCCGTGCTCGGCGGGCCGCGGTCCCATCCAGTACGCCTCGTTCTCCTTGGCGCACAGGGCTTCCGAGTTGTACGGGTCGGTGTAGCGCAGCTCGTACCAGGAGCTGCCGGCCCACTGCGGCATCACGTTGGTGTCGCGGGTGTAGGGCTTCAGGCCGTCACCGAGGTCGAGGTCGACGTTCACCCAGTCGGTGACCTTGCCCAGCGGGGGCGAGGGTTCGCTGCCGGCGTCGTCGGGGTCGAACGACACCGGCGAATAGTCCGGCACATCAGGCAGTTCCACCGGCAGCATGCCCTCGGGCAGGCCGTGGGCGCGCCCCTCGCTGTCGTAGACGACGGGGAACGGCTCACCCCAGTAGCGCTGCCGGGCGAAGAGCCAGTCCCGCAGCTTGTACTCGACACGGGCCCGGCCGCGACCGTCAGCGACCAACCGCTCGGTCATCGCCTGCTTGGCCGTCGCGACGTCCATCCCGTCGAGGAAGCCGGAGTTCACCATCACGCCGTCGCCCGAATACGCCTCGACCGTGACGTCACCGCCGGCGACGACCTCGACGATCGGCAGCCCGAACTCGGTCGCGAAATCCCAGTCGCGCTGGTCTCCGCTGGGCACCGCCATGATCGCTCCGGTGCCGTAGCCGGCCAGCACGTAGTCGGCGATGAACACCGGAACCTGCTGCCCGTTGGCCGGATTCGTCGCATAGGCGCCGAGGAAGACGCCGGTCTTGGTCTTGTTCTCCTGGCGCTCCAGGTCGGATTTGGCCGCGATACCGGCGCGGTAGGCGGCCACCGCCTCGGCAGGGGTGGCCGCGCCGAACGTCCAGCGCGCGTCGGTGCCGTCGGGCCACGCCGGAGCGACCAGGCGGTCGACGAGGTCGTGCTCGGGTGCGAGCACCATGTACGTCGCGCCGAACAGCGTGTCGGGCCGGGTCGTGAAAACCTCGATATCTCCTGCGGCGGTGGAGAACTGGACCTCGGCACCGGTCGAACGGCCGATCCAGTTGCGCTGCATGGTCTTGACCTTGTCCGGCCAGTCCAGCACATCGAGGTCTTCGAGCAGCCGGTCGGAGTACGCGGTGATGCGCATCATCCACTGCCGCAGCCGTTTCCGGAACACGGGGAAGTTGCCGCGTTCGCTACGGCCGTCGGCGGTGACCTCCTCGTTGGCCAGCACGGTGCCCAGCCCGGGACACCAATTCACCACGGAATCCGCCAGATACACCAACCGGTGGGCGTCGACCAGGTCTGCGCGGGCGCCGGCGTCGAGGTCCGCCCAGGAACGGCCGTCCCCGACCTGTCGGGTGCCGGCCTCGAACTCGGCGATCAGCTCGCGGATCGGGCGCGCCCTGTTCTGGTCGGTGTCGAACCACGCGTTGAAGATCTGCAGGAAGATCCACTGTGTCCACTTGTAGTAGTCGACGTCGGTGGTCGCGAAGCTGCGGCGGGAGTCGTGTCCCAGACCGAGCCGGCCCAGCTGGCGGCGGAAGTTGACGATGTTGGCCTCGGTCCGCGTGCGCGGATGGGTGCCGGTCTGGATCGCATACTGCTCGGCGGGCAGGCCGAAAGCATCGAAACCCAACGCGTGCAACACATTACGGCCGGTCATCCGGTAGTAGCGGGCGTAGACGTCCGTCGCGATGTAACCGAGCGGATGACCGACGTGCAGGCCCTCCCCCGACGGGTACGGGAACATGTCCTGCACGAACATCTTGTCAGCGGGCACCGCGCTGCCGTCGGCCGGGGCGAGAGAGCCGACCGGGTTGTCGACGTGGAACGTGCCCGAATCCGCCCACTGCTGCTGCCACGCGCGCTCGATCTCGCCGGCGAGCACCGCGGTGTAGCGGAACCGGGGAGTGTCGTCCAGCGGTGCGATCGGCGTTTCAGTCACCCCACCAGGGTATAAGCACGCTGCTCGCCGATTTCCCGGCCACGGGTTGGTCTCGGTTCCGTTGCGGATGCATCAGGGGTTGATTCCAGGTCGGTCCCAGCCCTGGTGAGCCGTCGCCACGCGTGGATACATTCGTCGCCTACCGGCTCACGACGTGGGAAAGGACTGCACCGAAGATGAGCGAAAGCGCCCGTCACTGGCGGATTCTGGCAGGAGGTATCGGTGCGCTCGCCGGTATCGCCGGTGTGCTGGGCGTCACGTCGACGGCCTCCGCCCAGCCGGCAGTCCCGCAGCCCACCGTCCCCCAACCCGTCATCCCGCAGGCCTCCATCCCGCAGGTTTCCGTCCCGCAGGTTTCGGTGCCCGCACCGGCCGCCGTCGCATCGGCTGTCCCGGCCGCCGCCAACGCCCTGCCCGCCGCCGCGCCCGTCGCACCCGCGGTACCGCCGGCGCCCCGGCCGCCGACCATCGTGCCGGCCACCTCCGGCACCCTCGCCGAGTTCTTCGCCGCCAAGGGCGTCACCCTCGAACCGCAGAACAGCCGCGACTTCCGGGCGCTCAACATCGTGTTGCCTATGCCGCGCGGATGGGAACTGATCCCCGACCCGAACGTGCCCAACGCGTTCGCCGTCCTCGCCGACCGGGTCGGCGGCAACGGCCTGTACTCGTCGAACGCGCAGGTCATCGTGTACAAGCTGATCGGGCAGTTCGACCCGCGGGAGGCCATCAGCCACGGCTTCGTCGAAAGCCAGAAGCTGCCGGCGTGGCGCACCACCGACGCGTCGCTGGCCGAGTTCGGCGGCATGCCGTCGTCGGTCATCGAGGGCACCTACCGCGAGAACAACATGACGCTGAACACGTCGCGGCGCAACGTCATCGCGACGGTGGGCCCCGACAACTACCTGGTGTCGCTCGCGGTGACCACCAGCGTCGACCAGGTCGTGGCCGCCGCCGACGCGACCGAGGCCATCGTCAACGGATTCAAGGTCAGCGTGCCCGGACCCGCACCTGTGATGCCGCTTCCCGGCGCACCCGCGCTGCCGCTGCCCGCGGCCGCACCCCAAGCTCCCGGCGCCCCCGCAGTGGCTCCCCCGCCACAACTGCTGGGGTTGCAGGGATAACAACGTCGTCCCCCGGGCGAAGCCTGGCGCCCGGGGGACGGCGGCCCTGACGTCGCACCGTATTCTGTGCTGATGCTGGTCGCCGCCCTCGTGACGCTGTGCGCGGCCGCCGCGACCGCGGCGGTCGGCACCTGGTCGCTGCTGCGCCGGCCGTCCACCGACTTCGTCCAGCAGGTGCTGCGCGCGGTCGCACCCACCCAACTCGCCGCGGCCGTGATGCTCGCCGCAGGCGGACTGCTCGCGCTCGCCGTCGGCTCCCGGCAGGGTGCGCCGGCCGCCGTGATCCTGCTGGTGTGTGTCGTCGGTGCGGTCGCCACCGTCGCCGCGGGCTGCTGGCAGGCCGCCAAGATGGTGACGCGTGAGAACGCGCGCCAGACGGCGTCGAGCGGCGGCTGCGGATCCGAGAGCGCGTGCGGGTCGTGCACGCTGTCCTGCGGACGCTAGGACGAGCGCGGCTCAGTTCCTGCTGAGGTCGATCGGGTGCGTCGCCATCAGCGACAGCGGCATCGGTTGCCGACGCAGGATCCGCGCCCACAGATCCACCTTCGGCTCCACCAGCACATCGGTGGGCAACGCGGACAACACGATCCAGTCGTCGCGCTCGATCTCACCCTCGAGCTGCCCGATCGTCCACCCCGAATACCCGGCGAAGATCCGCACCCCCTCGAGGATCGGCGCCAGCTCATCGGGGTCGGCGTCCAGGTCGACCATCACGATCCGGCCCTGCACATGCCGTAGCCCCGGCACCCCGACCGGATCCGACCCCACCCGCAGCGTCCCCAGGCACAGCGCGGCGTCCCGCTTGACCGGCCCACCGATGAACATCGTCTTCGGCTTGACCGCCAGCTTGGCCCACTGCGGCAACACGTTGTAGACCGCGGTCTCGCTGGCCCGGTTCAGCACCACCCCGAGCGTGCCGCCGTCGTTGTGCTCCACCACGTAGATGACGCTGCGCCGGAACGTCGGCTCCAGCAGATCGGTGTTGGCCAGCAGCATCGTGCCTGCGCGGACCCGGTGTGCGGCAGGCGCGGCCCTGTCCTGGTAATCCTCCGGATCGTCGGGCGAAGCCATCCGACCATCATGTCACCACCGGTGCGCGATCGTGGCGAACGAGCGGAGCCCGGTCGCATATTTGTACTGTGGGTCCGGTTCCGCTCGCCCCCACCCGCCCCAGGACGTGACACCCGTGCCCGACGACCGTGCGCCCCGTACGTCCTGGCGTGCGGTGCAGGCGCTGCCGCAGTTCCGCAGGCTGCTGGAACTGCGGGCGGTCAGCCAGTTCGCCGAGGGCCTGTTCCAGGCCGGCATCGCCGGGGCGCTGCTGTTCAACCCGGAGCGCGAAGCCGACCCCTGGGCCATCGCCGGCGCGTTCGCGGCACTGTTCCTGCCGTACTCGCTGCTCGGTCCGTTCGCCGGCGCCCTGCTGGACCGCTGGGACCGGCGGCTCGTGCTGATCGGCGCCAACACGGGCCGCGTCGCCATCGTTCTGCTGGTCGGTGTGCTGCTCGCCGCCGGGGCCGGTGACATTCCAATCCTGTTGAGCGCGTTGGTCGCCAACGGGTTCACCCGATTCGTCTCGTCCGGGCTTTCGGCGGCACTGCCTCACGTCGTACCCCGCGAGCAGGTCATCCCGATGAACTCGGTGGCCAACCTGATCAGCTCCATCGGCGCGTTCGCCGGGGCGGTCTTCATGCTCGGGCCGCGGTGGCTCTTCGGGGCCGGTGACTCCGGGGCCTCGATCACGATCCTGATGGTGACCGTTCCGGTCGGGCTGGCGCTGTGGTTGTCGATGCGCTTCCCGCCACGGCTGCTCGGACCCGACGACAGCAAGCGCGCCGTGCACGGGTCGGTGATGTACGCCGTCGCGACGGGCTGGCTCTACGGCGCCCGAACCGTGCTCGCCGTCCCGACCGCGGCGTCCACCCTCGCCGGGCTCGCCGCGCACCGCATGGTCTTCGGCATCAACACGCTGCTGATGCTCGTCATCGTGCGGCACACCGAGACCGCGACGGTCGCCGGCTTCGGCACCACGGTGCTGTTCGTGATCGCCGGTGGTGCCGGGCAGTTCGTCGCCACGATCGCGACACCCGCGCTGGTCACCAGGTGGGGCCGCTACGCCGCACCCAACGGCGCGCTGGCGCTGGCCGCCGTGGTGCAGCTCTGCGCCGCCACGCTGCAGTTGCCGGTGATGATCGTCTGCGGGTTCGTGCTCGGCGCGGCCGGGCAGGTGGTGAAGTTGTGCGCCGACTCCGCGATGCAGATCGACGTCGACGACGCGCTGCGCGGGCACATGTTCGCGGTTCAGGATTCGCTGTTCTGGGTGGCGTTCATCGTGGCGATCACCGGCGCCGCCGCGGTCATCCCCGCCGACGGCCACTCCCCCGCGCTCGCGGTCGCGGGCACCGGCCTCTATCTCGCCGGGCTGGCCGCGCACGCAGTGATGGGACGGCGCGGCCGGCGGGGCTAGTGTGAGCCGCATGGCCGCAGCCGCCCCCCTGATCGCCGAACTGCGTGCCGAGAGCGACGAACTCGACGCCCTCGTCGCCGATCTCACCCCGCAGCAGTGGACGCTGTCGACCCCCGCGCCGGGCTGGACGATCGCCCACCAGATCGCCCACCTGCTGTGGACCGACCGGGTCGCGGTGCTCGCGGTCACCGACGAGGCCCGCTTCGCCGACGTGGTCGCCGCGTCGGCCCACGATTCCGCATTCGTCGACACCGCCGCCGCCGAGCTCGCGGTACTTCCCCCGGCCGAGCTGCTGGCCGATTGGCGCACCACCCGCGCCGCGCTGCACGACGCACTCCTCGCCGTCACCGACGGCCGCAAGCTGCCGTGGTTCGGGCCTCCGATGAGCGCCGCGTCGATGGCGACCGCCCGGCTCATGGAGACCTGGGCGCACGGACTCGATGTCGCCGACACCCTCGGCACCGTCCGGATCCCCACCTCGCGTCTGCGGTCGATCGCCCACATCGGCGTCCGCACAAGGGATTTCGCGTTCGCCGTGCACGGCTTGACCCCACCGCCGGAACCGTTCCACGTGAAACTCCGCGCACCCGACGGGTCGACGTGGAGCTGGGGAACCGAGGACGCCGACCAGCGCGTCGAGGGCTCGGCCGAACACTTCTGCATGCTCGTCACCCAGCGTCGGCCTCCCGCCGCCCTCGACGTCGTCGCGACCGGCCTCGACGCACAGCGGTGGCTGACCATCGCGCAGGCTTTCGCCGGCCCACCCGGCGCCGGCCGGGACTGACCCCGCTACGCCGCGCGCCAGTAGCCGAGACTTCCCGGCGGGACGAACGGCGAATAGTTGGCCGTGCGCGGGGCAGAGGCCCGCGGGCCGTAGTTGTTCTGGTCGTACAGCTTTCCGGTGTTCCAGATGCCGATGTGCCCGACCGACGTCCCGGCGCTGCTGCCCCACACCACGATGTCGCCGTTTTGGAGGTTCCCGTCGGTGCGCCAGACGAAGCCGCGGGCGGCCATCTGGCTGCCGCCGCGCCCGCCGTCGCGGTAGTCGACCGCATCGCCCCAGGCGCCTGCGGTGATGCCGTGCACGTCGAGCAGGAACCGCTTCACCAGCGACACACACTCCCCGGGGAGGCTGCCGTCGGGTGCGGCGATCGTCCGGCCGATGGTGGCGGCGACGAACATCTCGACGGTCGCATTCGGTGCCGGCGCGGCCGGCGGAGGCGATGATGCCGCCGGGCTGATCGGCAGGCCGATCCTGACGACGGTGACGGCCGCGCCGTCGGTGATCCTCGCGCTGAACTCGGCGATGTCCTCGCCGGGCGAACGGTGCGCGGCCTCGCGGGCGGCGACCGTCGGCAGGAAACTGACGTGCCCCGTCGGGTCGAGCGCGACCGCGCCGACGCCGGGGTCGAGGCCCTGGTTCATCTGATAGGTCAGGCCGAAGCCCTCCGGATCGGTGGCCTCGATTCGGCCGGTGACCTGACCGGTCTCCGCGTCGACGCGGGTGATGACGAACGCGGGACTGCCGAGTCGCGGCGACTGGTTGCTCCCCGGCTTCGGGATCCGCACCGCGACGCGCACCGTGGCGGTGCCGCCGTGGCCGTCGGTGACGGTCACCGTGAACCGGTCGGCGCGGGCGAACGGGTTGGCCGCACCGGCCAGCGCCGCGGCGGAGGGGGTGTAGACGAACGTCCCGTCGCCGTTGACGACGACATCGCCTCGCCGGGTGGCCGCGGACCCGGCGAATGCGAGGGTGTCTCCGTCCCTGTCGGCGCCGACGACCCTGCCGGTCGCCGTGCCGGTGGCCGGGTTCACCTGTCCGACAGTGGCTTTGCCGGTCGGACGAGCGTTCGCCGGCTTGATCGGGACCGTGATGAGGGTCGTCACGACCCCACCGAGGCCGTCGTCGACGGTGATGCCGACCGAATCCGTCCGGCGACCGTCGGGTGCCGCGGCGGCGTGCTGTGCTTCCTTGGTCGGGGTGTAGGTGAACGAGCCCGATCTGCTGACGGCGACGGTGCCCAGCTCGGTGGTGCTGCCCGTGAACGTGAGGGTGTTCCGCTCGGGGTCGCTCGCCCGCAGACGTCCCCGCACGGCCGCCGAGAACAGGCCCGGCGACCCGACCGAGCGCACCGTGACGGTCGGGGCGTTGTTGGGCACCGCCGACGACCGACGGACGGGCTCGTCCCGGGTGGCGGTGACCGCCTGGCTCTCCCGTTCGGCCGCCGAGTCGTCGTCACGCTGGGGGTCGCGGTCTGCCCGGTCCGCCTTCGGCCTGGTCTTCGGCTTCGCTGACGACCGCGCCCCGGCCGAATCCGAGTCCGCATCGGAGTCCGCATCGGAATCCGCCGATCTCGCCGACGACGACGCAGACACCGAACCGCCGGCATCCCCGGCCTCCGAATCCGCCGCGGCGGCACCGGCGCCGACGACCAGCGCCGCCCCCACGCCCAGCGTGACAGCGCCCGCGCCCAACCATGCACACCTGTCCACCTGGGGACCCCCCTCTTCGCGGCGGAGCCCACCGCGGGCGGCGAATTGACCAATCCGTCACTGCTGTGTCGCCAGGGGCGAAAGCGCCGTTACCGCCGCGGACGATGTCAGCGCAGGTGCTCGGCGGCCTCGGCGGCCCCGTCACCGTCGGCGTCGGCCAGCCGGACATCCCAGCGGCCGTCACCGTCGGTGTCGACCCAGGCCTGACCGGCTCCGAAAGCCCGGTCCGCCAAGCCATCGCCATTCGTGTCGGCCAGGCGTTCAGGTGCTCCGTCACCGTCGAGGTCGGCCGCATCCGCCGATGCCGGGTGCTCGACGCCGTCGAGGCCGAACCACCGCAGCGCCGCGCCGATCCGGTCCGCACTCACCGACCACGCGCCGGTGCCGTCGTCGGTGAAGTACGCCTCCGGGGTTCCGTCACCGTCCAGGTCGCGCGCCGCGTGATCGGCCGTGCCGTCGTCGTCGAGGTCCAGCAGCGCGTCGTCGATCACACCGTCGTCGTCGAGGTCCAGAGCGACCGCGTCGAACACGCCGTCGCCGTCGAGATCGGTGTCAGGACCCGCAGTCCACACGGTCGCCGTCCCGTCGAGGTCACTCAGGCAGTACTCCACACCTGTTCAGACGCGCGGACCGCCCCGCTCGTTCCACCAGCGGACCAATTCCTCGACCGCCTCGTCGTGGTCGAGCGGACCCCGGTCCAGCCGCAGCTCCTTGAGGTGGTTCCAGGCCTGGCCGACCTGCGGGCCGGGCGGGATCCCCAGGATCTTCATGATCTCGTTGCCGTCGATGTCGGGCCGCACCCTGGCCAGATCCTCGCGGGCCGCGAGATCCTGGATCCGGCGCTCCAGGTCGTCGTAGTTGGCCTGCAGCCGCGCCGCCCGCCGCTTGTTGCGGGTCGTGCAGTCCGCGCGCACCAACTTGTGCAGCCGCGTCAGCAGCGGCCCGGCGTCGGTCACGTAGCGCCGCACCGCCGAATCCGTCCACCGGCCGTCGCCGTACCCGTGGAAGCGCAGGTGCAGGTACACCAACTGCGACACGTCGCTGATCATCTGCTTGGAGTACTTGAGCTCGCGCATCCGCTTGCGGGTCATCTTGGCCCCGACCACCTCGTGGTGGTGGAAGCTCACCCCGCCGTCGGGTTCATGCCTGCGGGTCGCGGGCTTGCCGATGTCGTGCAGCAGCGCCGCCCAGCGCAGCACCAGGTCCGGCCCGTCGGCACCCTCGAGATCCATCGCCTGCCGCAGCACGGTCAGCGAATGCTGATAGACGTCCTTGTGCTGATGGTGCTCGTCGATCGCCATCCGCATCGCACCGACCTCGGGCAGCACCACCTCGCCCAGACCGGTGTCGACCATCAGATCCAGCCCCGCCACCGGATCGGCGCCGAGCAGCAACTTGTCCAGCTCCGCGGCCACCCGTTCGGCCGTGATCCGCGAGAGCTGCGACGACATCTCCTCCAGCGCGCGCCGCACCCGCGGCGCGACGGTGAAGCCGAGCTGGGAGACGAACCGCGCCGCGCGCAGCATCCGCAGCGGGTCGTCGCCGAACGACACCTCCGGGGCGGCAGGAGTGTCGAGCACCCCGTCGCGCAGCGCGGACAGCCCGTCGAGCGGGTCCAGGAATTCGGTCGGTCCGTCGGCGGTGACCCGGACCGCCATCGCGTTGACCGTGAAATCACGACGGACCAGATCGTCGGCCAGGTTGTCGCCGAAGCGCACCTCGGGATTGCGCGACACCTTGTCGTAGGTGTCGGCGCGGAACGTGGTGATCTCCAGCCGGTCCTCGCCCTTGCCGACACCGAGGGTCCCGAACTCGATTCCGGTGTCCCACAGCGCATCACCCCAGCCCCGCAGGAAACGCTGCATCTGCTCGGGACGCGCGTCGGTGGTGAAGTCGAGATCGTTCTTGTCGGGATCGAAGCGGCCCAACAGCGCGTCGCGGACCGGGCCGCCCACCAGGTACAGCTCGTGGCCGTTGTCGGCGAACACCCGACCGAGATCGCGCAGCACGTCGCCGCGGCGGTTCAGCGCAACCTGCGCGGTGGCCAGCCGTTCGGCGTCGGAGATGGGGTCGGACACGTCCGGTGAGCCTACTGGTCCCGGCGAGCCCACTGGTCACAGCCATGTCACCGACCGGCGAGTGCGGTCGGGGCGGGTGCCGCCGGCAACTATCATCGCTGGGGTGTCGGACGGCGAGCAGGCCAAACCACGACGGCGCCGCGGGCGCCGCCGGGGCCGACGCGCTGCCGGGCCGCCCGAAGCCGGAACCGATCAGGCCCCCGGCGCCCGCCAGCAGAACTCCGGCGCCCGCCAGCAGAGCTCCGGCGCCGGCACCGCCGATCAGGCGGGTCAACCCCCGAAACCGCAGAGAACCCGTACCCGGCGTCCGCAGGAGCGGCTCCGCACCGTGCACGAGACGTCGGCCGGCGGCCTGGTGATCGACGGCCTCGACGGCCCCAAGGACAGCCAGGTCGCCGCGCTCATCGGCCGAGTCGACCGGCGCGGCCGCATGCTGTGGTCGCTGCCCAAGGGCCACATCGAGATGGGTGAGACGGCCGAGCAGACCGCGATCCGCGAAGTCGCCGAGGAGACCGGGATCGAGGGCAGCGTGCTGGCCGCGCTCGGCAGCATCGACTACTGGTTCGTGACCGAGGGCAGGCGCGTGCACAAGACCGTGCACCACTATCTGATGCGATTCCTCGGCGGCGAACTGTCCGACGAGGACGTCGAGGTGACCGAGGTGGCGTGGGTGCCGCTGAAGGACCTCCCCTCCCGGCTGGCCTACGCCGACGAACGCAAACTCGCCGAGGTCGCCGACGAGCTGATCGACAAGCTCCACACCGAAGGGCCGGGCGCACTTCCGCCGCTGCCCCACTCCGCGCCGCGCCGACGCGGCCAGACGCACTCCCACACCCGCAAGCACAGGTCCGATCCCTCCGCGCAACAACAACCCGGCCGGCGGACGAACGGCTGCGGTCAGGGCCCGTGACGGGGTCGGCTGGGCGGATTCTGGTCGCGGTCCTTGCGCTGCTGTTCGCCGTCCTCCCGGTGGCTGCCGCCCCCGTCGCCGGCGCCCAGCCGGGCGCGATGCCGTTCCTGCGGATCCAGATCGACACCGTGACCCCCGACATCGTGACCACCACCAGCGACCAGACGGTCACGGTCACCGGGACGGTCAGCAACATCGGAGACCGCGACGTCCGCGACGTCGTCATCCGCCTCGAGCGTGCCGAGGCCGTCACCGCGTCGACCGAACTGCGCACCGAGCTGACGGGCAACGTCGACCAGTATCTCCCGGTGGCCGACTTCATCACGGCCGCACCGGAATTGGCGCGCGGTCAGGAGGTTCCGTTCCGCCTGGCCTATCCGCTGCGCTCCGACAACGGCCCGTCGATGCGGATCGACGCGCCCGGGGTGTACCCGCTCATGGTCAACGTCAACGGCACCCCCGACTACGGCTCGCCGGCGCGGCTCGACGACTCACGGTTCCTGCTGCCGGTGCTGGGGGTGCCCCCCGCCGAGGGGTCCGACGGCGCCGGGGAGGCCTTCGAATCGGCGGTGCCTCCCGACACCACCCGGCCCGTCGGACTGACCATGTTCTGGCCGCTCGCCGACCGCCCCCGCCTGGCCGCGGGCGCACCCGGCGGCACCACACCGGTACGCCTCATCGACGACGAACTCGCGACGTCACTGGCACCCGGCGGCCGGCTGGACACGATGCTCGCCGCCGTGGACTTCGCGACGGGCCCCGAGGTCGACCCCGACGGATCCCTCGCCCGCGCGCTCTGCATCGCCGTCGACCCCGACCTGCTCGTCACCGTCAACGCGATGACCAACGGCTACGTCGTCAACGACGCAGCCGACGCCGGTCCGACCACCCCGACGCATCCGGGCGCCGGCCAGCAGGCGGCCGTGACATGGCTCAACCGGCTCAAGACGCTCGCGCGGCGTCTGTGCGTCGCCCCCACCACCTACGCCCAGGCCGACCTCGACGCCCTCAACCGCGTCGCCGACCCCGGCCTGTCGGCGATCGCCACCACCGGCGCCGGCCCGATCGTCGACCAGATCCTCGGGGTGCCGTCCTTCCGCGGCGTGACCCTGGTCGGCGACGGCCCGCTCACCGAGCCGGTGGTCCAGTTGCTGGCCGGGCAGGGTCCGACCGTGGCGATCGCCGCAGCGGAACTGCAAGGGCCGGGCGAGACCGGCGACGGCACGCCCGCCACCGCCGACACCGCACCGGTCCGCTACGCGCCCTCGGTGGTCGCCGCCCCGTTCGACCCCGCGGTCGGTGCCGCGCTGGCCGGGGCCGGACCCACGCCCGAATCCCCGTCCTATGTCGATCCGTCGCTCGACATCGCCGTCAAGCAGGACTCCGACACCGCGCGGCGGCAGGTGGCGCTCGGTGCGCTGCTGTGGCGCAGCCTCAATCCCGACACGACGCCACGCACCCAGATCCTGGTGCCGCCGCTGATGTGGAACCTGACCGCACCGGACGCGCAGGCCGTCCTGACCGCGGTCGGCACCAGCATCCGCGCCGGGCTGGCGATCCCGCGTCCACTTCCCGTTCTGATCGCCGAGGCCGGCACCACCGCGCGCGAGTCCGGTCCGCCCGCCGGTGCGCTCGGCAACCCGCGCGGACGCTTCGACTCCGGTGTCGTGACAGGCATCTCCGCAGCCACCGGCCGCCTCTGGGGCCTGACCGCGGCGCTGGCCACCGACGAACGCACCGGCCTGACCGGAAACGGGTACACCGCGCCGCTGCGGGAGGATCTGCTTCGCGCCCTGAGCCTTTCGGTCCCGCCGGATGCCCGCAACGGCCTGGCCCAGCAGCGCCTCACCACCGTGGGCCGCACGGTCGAGGACCTCTTCAACGCCGTCACGATCGTCAACCCCGGCGGCTCCTACACGCTGGCCACCGAACGCAGCCCGCTGCCGCTGGCGCTGCGCAATGACCTGCCCGTGCCGATCCGGGTGCGCCTCGACATCGACGCGCCGCCCGGCATGGAGGTCACCGACATGGGGGAGATCGTGCTGCCCCCCGGCTTCCTGCCGTTGAAGGTGCCGATCGAGGTCCACTTCACCCAGCGCGTCGCCGTCGACGTCGCCCTGCGCACCGCCGACGGGCTACCCCTGGGCGAGCCGGTGCGGCTGTCGGTGCACTCCAACGCGTACGGCAAGGTGCTGTTCGTCATCACGCTGACCGGCGGCGTGGTGCTGGCACTGCTCGTCGGACGCCGGCTGTGGCACCGGTTCCGCGGCCAGCCCGACCGCGCCGACCTGGAAGCAGACCCGACGCGACCCGATCCGATCGACGTCGCGCTGGCCTACACCGACGACGCGACCGACTCCGGCAGAGCAGGACGCCGTGCCAGGACCGCGCCCGGAGGCCGCGATGCCTGACGCCCGTCCGGAGATGTCCGACCGCGCGGTCGTCTCCCGGTCCTGGGGGATGGCCGTCGCGACGCTCGTCAGCCGGCTGACCGGGTTCGCGCGCATCGTGCTGCTCGCCGCGATCCTCGGCGCGGCGCTCTCGAGCGCGTTCACCGTCGCCAACCAGCTCCCCAACATGATCGCGGCGCTGGTCCTGGAGGCGACGTTCACCGCGATCTTCGTGCCGGTGCTCGCGCGCGCCGAACGTGACGATCCCGACGGCGGAGCCGCCTTCATCCGAAGGCTCCTGACGCTGGCCACCGCGCTGCTGCTGGCGGTGACGATCATCTCGACCGTCGGGGCACCGCTGCTGGTCAACCTGATGCTCGGCTCCGAGCCGCTGGTGAATCAGCCGCTCACGACCGCGTTCGCATTCCTGCTGCTGCCCCAGATCATCTTCTACGGGCTCTCCTCGGTGTTCATGGCAATCCTGAACACCCGCAACATCTTCGGGCCCCCCGCGTGGGCGCCCGTGGTCAACAACGTCGTCGCCATCGCCACCCTCGGGCTGTATGTCCTTGTGCCGGGCGAACTCTCACTCGACCCGGTCCGGATGGGCGATGCGAAACTGCTGGTGCTCGGCATCGGCACCACCCTCGGCGTGGTCGCCCAGGCCGCGGTGCTGTTCGTCGCGATCCGGCGCGAACGGATCAGTCTGCGGCCGCTGTGGGGCATCGACGCGCGCCTGAAGAAGTTCGGGATGATGGCGCTGGCCATGGTGCTCTACGTCCTGGTCAGCCAGGTCGGATTCATCGTCGGCAACCAGGTCGCGAGCGCGTCGGCGGCGTCGGGACCGGCCATTTACAACTACACCTGGCTGATCCTGCAGCTGCCGTTCGGCATCGTCGGCGTCACCGTGCTCACCGTCGTGATGCCGCGACTGTCGCGCAACGCGGCCTCCGGCGACGGCGGCGCCGTGCTCGCCGACCTGTCCCTGGCGACGCGGCTCACCATGCTCACGCTGATCCCGATCGTCGCGCTGATGACCGTCGGTGGCCCCGCGATCGGCAGCGCCCTGTTCTCCTACGGCAACTTCGGTGCCGTCGACGCCGGCTATCTCGGCATGGCGATCACACTGTCGGCTTTCACGCTCATCCCCTACACGATGGTGCTGCTGCAACTGCGCGTCTTCTACGCCCGCGAGGAACCGTGGACGCCGATCGTGCTGATCGTCGTCATCACGATCGTCAAGATCGCCGCGTCGCTGGCCGCGCCGCACCTGACCGACGATCCGCAGCTCGTCGCCGGCTACCTCGGGCTGGCCAACGGTCTCGGATTCCTGGCCGGCGCGACCGTCGGCTACCTGCTCCTGCGTGCACGCCTCGACCCGCCGGGCGGCCACCTGGTCAGCCGCGACGTCGTGCGCACGATCCTGGTGACGATCACCGCGTCCCTGTCCGCCGGGCTGATCGCCCACATCGCCGACCAGCTCCTCGGACTCGAACAGCTCACCGAGCACTCGGGCGGCGGGGGCTCGCTGATCCGGCTCATGGTGCTCGGACTGGTGATGGGCCCGATCATCGTCGGCGTGCTGGTCGCGGCGAAGGTTCCCGACGCGCTCGCCGCGGTCGCCGCCGTGCGGCGTCGGCTCGGTGTTCGGGGCGGGGCCGCCGCGTCACCCGTCCCGCAGATGCCGCCGCGGGCGCTCACGTACGCTGATCGGAGCAATCGGCGGGGGCCATCGGCCGACATCGCCGACGACGGGAGGCGGAAAGGATCTGGGGTGAGCGACAAACCCACCAGCGATTCTCCGTCTGAGCTCGACCCGGCGGACCGCCCGTCCGGGCAGTCCGGGCCCTCGGCCGACGACTTCCAGCCCGACGTCCCCGATTCCTACCAGCCCGAGCCCGCCGCGGATGACTCCGCCACCACCGCCCTGCCCGCCGCGACGCCGGCGGCAGATTCGCCCACCGAGGCGGTGCTTCGCCCCCGGGCCGACTACTCCAACGACCCCACCCGCGAGGCACTCGCGTTCGACCCGCCGCGCGAACCCGCGATCGAAGCGGCCACCCCCGCCGAGGACACGCATCTGATCCCGGGCGCCACCATCGCGGGCGGGCGCTACCGCCTGCTCGTCTCGCACGGCGGCCCGGAGCATCTGCAATTCTGGCAGGCCACCGACACGGCACTGGACCGTCAGGTCGCGCTGACGTTCGTCGCGCCCGACGCCACGATGCCCGATCAGCAGGTCCAGGGCATCCTCGACCGCACCCAGCGGCTCAGCCAGATCGACATGCCGGGTGTCGCGCGCGTCCTCGACGTCCTCAAGACCGCCACCGGCGGCCTCGTGGTGTCCGAGTGGATCCGCGGCGGTTCGCTCGCCGAGGTCGCGGCCACCAACCCGTCCCCGATCGGCGGCGCCCGCGCCATCCAGTCGCTGGCCGCGGCCGCCGAGGTCGCGCACAGCAACGGGGTCGCGCTGTCGATCGACCATCCGAGCAGGATCCGGGTCAGCATCGACGGCGACGTCGCGCTGGCGTTCCCGGCGACGCTGCCCGACGCGACCCCCGACGACGACATCCGCGGTATCGGCGCGTCGCTGTACGCGCTGCTGATCAACCGGTGGCCGCTGCCCGAGACCGGTGAACCCAGCGGGCTCGCGCCGGCGGAGCTCGACGCGGCCGGTCAGCCCGCGGAGCCGCGGTCGATGGACCGCGACATCCCGTTCCAGATCTCGGCCGCGGCCGCGCACGCCGTCCAGGAGGGCGGCGGTATCCGCAGCGCGCCGACGCTGCTCAACCTGCTCCAGCAGGCCACCGCGATCGCCGACCGGACCGACCACATCTCCCCCGTCGACGAGCCGTCCCCCGCGGCGGTCGCCGACACCTCGTGGAGCGCCGATCCCGAGGACGCCGAGGAGGCCGCTGCCCGGCGCCGAAGGAACCTCACCATCGGGCTCTCGGTCGCCGGGGTGATCGTCGTCGTCGCGGTGATCCTGCTCGCGACCGTCCTCAGCAGGATCTTCGGGGACGTCGGCAGCGGGCTCGGTGGCGACGAGCTCGGCCTCAACGCCCCGTCCTCATCGCAGACCGACAGCCCCAGCACCGCCACCGGCTCTGCGCTCGAACCTGTTCGCGCGACCGTCTTCTCACCCGAGGGCGAGGCGGACGCACCCGATGCGGCAAGCCTCGCGATCGACGGCGACCCCACCACGGTGTGGCCCATCGACACCTACACCGATCCCGTGCCGTTCCCGAACTTCAAGAACGGCGTCGGGCTGATGCTGCAGCTGTCCGAACCCGCCCGGATCGGTTCGGTGACGGTCAACCTCAACAGCACCGGCACCGCCGTGCAGATCCGGTCGTCCTCGACGGCGACGCCGTCGTCGCTGGAGGACACCACGGCCCTGACCGAGCCCACCACGCTCAAGCCCGGCTCGAACACCATCGAGGTCGACGACGCCGAGCCCACCTCGTACGTGTTGGTGTGGGTGTCGACGCTCGGACAGGTCGGCGGCCAGAGCCGCTCCGACATCGCCGAGATCACGCTCAACGCCGCGTCCTAGGCCGACGCCGACCCGGGCCTTCGGGGCACCCGGAAACTGGTGTCCGGCCCCTCCCCCGGCGCCGATTAGTGTTCGGCTGTGGGGATATTCGGGGGACATCCGCAGCGACCACCCGGGCCGCGCACGGATGCCGAACTGCTGGCCGCACACGTGGCGGGCGACAGGTACGCGTTCGAGGAACTGTTCCATCGGCACCACCGTCAGCTCTATCGACTCGCGCATCTGACCAGCCGGGACCCGGACGACGCCGCCGATGCACTGCAGGACGCGATGCTCGCCGCGCACCGCACCGCCCGAACCTTCCGCCAGGACTGCGCGGTCAGCAGTTGGTTGTACCGCATCGTGGTCAACGCCTGTCTGGATCGGTTGCGCCGCAACAAAACCCGCGCATGGGACGTCCTCGACGACGAGTCGGCGGGCGCCTTCGACCCGACCGGACACGTCGACACCGCGATTGTCGTGGAGCGGGCGCTGCTGTGCCTGCCCGTCGAGCAGCGCGCCGCGGTGGTGGCCGTGGACATGCAGGGGTTCTCGGTGGCCGAGACGGCCCGCATGCTCGGGGTCCCCGAAGGGACCGTGAAGTCGCGGTGTTCCCGGGCCCGGACCAAACTCGCCGCGGCGCTGGACTGCTTCGCCGCCGTCGACTGACCCGTTCGATAACCTCGAACGATCTGTCAGGCGGCGATGCGGCGGGGGCGACGAGATGGGCGGCGGTACCGACAGCACCCCGGACCCTGAGACCGTCACCCGCCTCCGTCGTGAGCTGGCCTACCTCGGATCCGACACCGCGTCCGCGCCCGAGGTCCCGCCGGCGGTGACCGCGCGCATCACGGCCGCGCTGCGCGACGCGTCCGGCGCCCACGCGGTGGACCGTCCGGTGCTGAGCGGATCTCAACGGGCCGGCCTCGTCCTCGGCGCCGGGGCGGCGATCACGGCCGTGGTGCTCGCGGTGCTGACCCTCGGCGGTGATCCGGCACCGCAGTTCCCGGCCGGCCCCACCGCCTCACAGATCACCGTCGCGCCGTCGTTTCCGCTCTCGAAACAGGACCTGTGGGAAGTGGTCGCCGCCGCGCCAGATCTGGGGCCGCTCGCCGACCCGGCGCGCCTCGCGTCGTGCCTGGCCGCCCTCGGCCACCCGACTACCGTCGAGGTCGTCGGCGGGCGGCAGCTACAGGTCTCCGGACGGCCGGCGATCCTGCTGGCGCTCACCGGAGACGACCCCGATCGCGTCCACGCCGTGGCCGTCGGCACAGGATGCGGCGGCGGGGACTCCGACCTCCTGGCCGAAACCACCGTCCGCCGCTGAACACGGCCCGGTGCGCCGCCGGGAACACCCCGGCCTACGCTGGTGTTCAACGTATGCAGCTGTTGACGCAGCTGCGCTTCGGGAGAACTCTCGCCCCAGGCAGAAAGGTTCGCATGACCTCCTCAGACACCGTTCACGACGTCATCATCATCGGTTCCGGACCGGCCGGCTACACCGCCGCCGTCTACGCCGCCCGCGCCCAGCTCACGCCGCTGGTGTTCGAGGGCAGCCAGTTCGGCGGCGCGTTGATGACCACGACCGAGGTCGAGAACTACCCCGGATTCCGCAACGGCATCACCGGCCCCGAGCTGATGGACGAGATGCGCGAGCAGGCGCTGCGCTTCGGTGCCGATCTGCGCATGGAAGACGTCGACGCCGTCGACCTGACCGGCCCGGTCAAGACCGTCACCGTCGGCGACGAGACCCACAGCGCGCGGGCGGTGATCCTCGCCATGGGCGCGGCCGCCCGCCACCTCGGCGTCCCCGGTGAGGACGAGATGCTCGGCATGGGTGTCAGCACCTGTGCGACCTGTGACGGCTTCTTCTTCCGCGACCAGGACATCGTCGTCGTCGGCGGTGGTGACTCCGCGATGGAGGAGGCGACGTTCCTGACCCGGTTCGCCCGCAGCGTCACGCTGATCCACCGGCGCGATGAGTTCCGTGCGTCGAAGATCATGCTGGAGCGCGCGCAGCAGAACGAGAAGATCACCTTCCTGACCAACACGCAGGTTCTGTCGATCGAGGGCGATCCCAAGGTGACCGGAATCCGCCTGCGCAACAGCGAAACCGGCGAGGAGTCCCGCCTCGATGTGACCGGCGTGTTCGTCGCCATCGGCCACGATCCCCGCTCGGAACTCGTGCGTGGTCAGGTCGACGTCGACGACGAGGGCTACGTCTCGGTACAGGGCCGGACCACGTACACCTCCGTCGAAGGTGTCTTCGCCGCAGGCGATCTCGTCGACCACACCTACCGGCAGGCGATCACGGCGGCCGGAAGTGGTTGTGCCGCAGCGATCGACGCGGAGCGCTGGCTGGCCGAGCACGCCGAGCCCGGCGAACGTACCTCCACCACAACCGATGACAGCGCCACCGATGACACCGACTTGATAGGAGCACAGCAGTGAGCGACTCCAGCACGGTCACCGTGACCGACGACTCGTTCTCCGACGACGTTCTGTCCAGCGGAACCCCGGTTCTGGTCGACTTCTGGGCCACCTGGTGCGGGCCGTGCAAGATGGTCGCGCCGGTTCTCGAGGAGATCGCGTCGGAGAAGGCCGGATCGCTGACCGTCGCCAAGCTCGACGTCGACGAGAACCCCGCGACCGCCCGTGACTTCCAGGTGGTCTCGATTCCGACGATGATCCTGTTCAAAGACGGTCAGCCGGTCAAGCGGATCGTCGGCGCGAAGGGCAAAGCGGCCCTGCTGCGCGAGATCGCCGACGTCGTCTAGCGACACGAAACCGATCCTGGGGTTTTCCCGAATCGGGAACCTGTCTGAGACAATCGGCCTATGTCGAGTCTGCGTCGCGGTGACCGCGGGGGTGCGGTCGCCGAGATCAGAGCCGCTCTCGCGGCGCTCGGCATGGCCACCGACCCCGACGAGGATCTGAGCACCGGCAAGCACGTCGCCGCAGATCTGTTCGACGACGAACTCGACCATGCGGTCCGCGCATTTCAGCAGCACCGCGGGCTTCTCGTCGACGGAATCGTCGGTGAGGCCACCTACCGCGCACTCAAGGAAGCCTCCTACCGGCTCGGGGCGCGCACCCTCAACCATCAGTTCGGCGCACCGATGTACGGCGACGATGTCGCGACACTTCAAGCCCGGCTGCAGGATCTCGGTTTCTACACCGGTCTGGTCGACGGTCATTTCGGGCTGCAGACCCACAACGCGCTGTCCTCGTATCAGCGGGAGTACGGCCTCTACCCCGACGGCATCTGCGGCCCGGAGACGTTGCGCTCCTTGTACTTTCTCGGGGCTCGCGTCACCGGCGGTTCGCCGCACGCGATCCGGGAGGAGGAACTCGTCCGAAGCTCCGGACCGCGCCTGTCGGGCAAGCGCATCATCGTCGACCCGGGTCGTGGAGGCTCCGATCACGGCGTGATCGTCAACGGACCCGACGGACCGATCAGCGAAGCGGACATCTTGTGGGACTTGGCAAGTCGCCTCGAGGGTCGCATGACGGCGATCGGCATCGAGACGTTCCTGTCGCGATCGGCGAACTCGTCCCCCACCGATGCCGAGCGCGCGGCCACCGCCAACACGGTGGGCGCCGACATGATGATCAGCCTGCGGTGCGCCACCCAGGACAGTCCGGCGCCCAACGGTGTCGCCTCGTTCCACTTCGGCAATTCCCACGGTTCGGTGTCCACCATCGGACGCAACCTCGCCGACTTCATCCAGCGAGAGGTCGTGGCGCGAACCGGATTACGTGACTGCCGAGTGCACGGCCGCACCTGGGATCTGCTCCGGCTCACCCGTATGCCCACCGTGCAGGTCGACGTCGGGTACATCAGCAACCCGGGTGACAGGGCCACGCTGGTCTCCCCCGAATCCCGGGACGCGCTCGCCGAGGGCATCCTCGCCGCGGTCAAACGCCTGTACCTGCTCGGCAAGAACGACCGTCCCACAGGCACTTTCACGTTTGCCGAGCTGCTGGCTCACGAACTGTCGGTGGAGCAGGCACGCCGCGGCTAGCGGCGCCCACCCCGTCAGACGCCGACGCCGGCCCCCGCACCCACGGGCTGCTCCAGCTGCGCGCTTTCCAGAAGTCTCTCCAACGCTGCCTCGACGCCGGCCTTCCACCCGAGTCCCTGTTCCAGCTCGAGGCGAAGCCGAGGGAAATAGGTGTGGTGCGACACCACCACGAAACCGGCGTCCATCAACAGATCGGCGTCCAGGACGCACTGCTCCACCGAGCAATCCCCCAGCGCCTCCGTCACGGGCAAGACATCCTGGGGCACCGACGGAAGGCCGGTCAGTTCGGACGCCGCGGCGGTGCGGCCGAAGGCCTCGAGCGCGCGCACGCCGCGGCGCACCAGGTCGGCGACGACGGCGGCGATCAGTGTGTGCGCCAGGGTGTCGCTGTTCTGGCCGGACTCGATGCCCAGGGTGGTCAGCAGAACGGCGTCGGCGCTGACCGGACCGGTCGGGAACCGGACCGCCCGTGGCACCGAAAGGGGAGGTGCGTAGAACACGTACCCGAGGCACGGATCGTCGTCGGCCACCGGCAGCGGTTCGCCGTCGGAGGGATCGGTCCGGCATTCGACGGCGAGCTGCCCGCACGAGCCCCATTCGAGCATGACCATCGAAAGCCACGCTTCCTTCTCGAACTCCGGGTCCGCCAACTGGTCCCCGCCCCCGCCGACCGGTGGATCGACCTCCCAGTAGACACATCGTCGCGCGTGCTTCGGCAGCTGCTCGAAAGCCTCGAGCCGAAGGGGCGTGATTCGCGTGGCCACTAGATTTCCCGGTCTCCTCGTCGCGCCGAAACGGACGGCAACCCCTCCAGGATAGAAGCCCGGCGTTCCGATGACCCGATTCGGTCGCGCATTCTCAGGTGATCAGGACCTGTGAACCAATTCGGCTGCGCCGCATCACCATTCCGGGGCGGCTCGGCGTGCTCGCGGTGCCACGGAAAACCTGTGTCACAGTGACGTAATTCCCCGGTGTGGTCGGTCATGCCTGCGACGCGTTCATCAACTCCACAATTCGCTGCAAATCGTCTACCGATCCGAACTCGACGACGATCTTGCCTTTGCGCTTGCCCAGGCTGACGGTGACCCTGGTGTCGAACGCCGTCGACAGCTGCTCGGCGACGTCCTGCAGGCCCGGCATCTGGATTGGCTTGCGCCGTGGGGCCGCGGGCGGTGTCGTGCCGTTGCGGTTGGCCAGGGTGACGGCTTCCTCGGTGGCGCGGACGGACAGCCCCTCGGCGACGATGCGCGCGGCGAGCTCCTCCTGGACCTCGGGTCCGCCGTCGAGGGACAGCAGCGCGCGGGCATGGCCGGCCGACAGCACGCCGGCCGCGACGCGGCGTTGCACGGGAATCGGCAGGCGCAGCAGCCGGATCATATTGGTGATCAGCGGACGTGAGCGTCCGATCCGCGACGCGAGTTCCTCGTGGGTGACCTCGAACTCTTCGAGCAGTTGCTGATAGGCGGCCGCCTCTTCCAACGGATTGAGCTGAACCCGGTGGATGTTCTCCAGGAGTGCATCGCGCAGCAGGTTGTCGTCGGCGGTCTCCCGGACGATGGCGGGGATGGTCGCGACCCCGGCCTGTTGGGCGGCGCGCCACCGCCGCTCCCCCATCACCAATTGGTAGCGGGGCGATTCGTCGCCGTCGACGGGGACCGCGCGAACGACGATCGGCTGCATGAGCCCGAACTCGCGGATGGAGTGCACCAGCTCGGCGAGTGCCTCTTCGTCGAAGACCTGGCGCGGCTGGCGGGGGTTCGGATCGATCTGCGACGGGGCGATCTCGCGGTAAACCGCACCGGCAGGATTGGTGTCGGTCTGCGCCGGCGCAGGCGCACCTCCCAGGAGTACGTCGGCGGCCGCACCGCCCATCTTGGGACCCAGCGTCGCGGACTCGCCGCTTTCGACCGGTCCGGTCGGGATCAGCGACGCGAGTCCACGACCGAGTCCACTACGCTTGCCGGCCTGCTTGTTCATCGGTCCCGTCCTCCCTCGTCCTGGGCGGTCCCGCCCCGAAGCGCCAACTCACGACTTGCATCCAGATAGCTCATCGCCCCCCGTGAACCGGGGTCGTAACTGATGATCGTCATTCCGTAACCAGGGGCCTCGGACACCTTGACGCTGCGCGGGATGACCGTCCGCAGCACCTTGTTCCCGAAATGCTCCCGGACGTCGTTGGCCACCTGGTCGGCGAGTTTGGTCCGACCGTCGTGCATCGTCAGGACCACGGTGCTGACGTCGAGTTCGGGATTGAGGTGCGCCTTGACCATCTCGATGTTGCGCAGCAACTGGCCCACGCCCTCCAGCGCGTAGTACTCGCACTGGATCGGGATCAGGACTTCGGGCGCCGCAACGAGCGCGTTGATCGTCAGCAATCCCAGCGACGGTGGGCAGTCGATGAACACGTAGTCGAAGTCGTGATGCTTCAACTCGGCCAGCGCGGTCCGTAGCCGTCCTTCGCGTGCGACCATGCTGACCAATTCGATCTCGGCACCCGCCAGGTCGATCGTCGCGGGGATGCAATACAGCCGCTCGTTGTGCGGACTTTGCTGCAGCGCCGACTCGACGCCGATCTCCCCGATGAGGACCTCATAGGACGACGGTGTCCCCGGGCGGTGCTCGATGCCGAGCGCGGTGCTGGCATTCCCCTGCGGGTCGAGATCGATGACGAGGACGCGCAGGCCCTGCAGCGCGAGCGCGGCCGCGATATTCACCGCCGTCGTCGTCTTGCCGACGCCGCCCTTCTGGTTGGCGATGGTGAACACCCGCTGACGACTCGGCCGCGGAAGCTGGCCTTGGACGGCGGCCTGCATCAGCCGAACAGCGCGAGCGGCCTCGGCGCCGATCGGTGTGTCAACGTCTTGGGCGTTCCACGTTTCACGTGAAACATCGGTTTCGCGTGAACCCTCGGTTTCACGTGAAACAGAGTCGGCCGGCGCGGTACTCGACTCCTCCGCAACTCCCGGATCGCTGGAGCCTGACATCAGCGCTGCCTCCTTCCGGAACGCGGTCGCTTCTCCGGCGCCGTCGCTTGAAACCCTACGACCACGGTCGCGGGCGGATCCACGAATCGCGCGCCACATCTCTCTACCTTCAGTTCGGACACCCCCAGTGCCGCCAGCGCTCGACGGTGTTCTTCGATCTCTTCTGCGGCACGCTCGCCCTTGATCGCCAACATGCGTCCACCTGGCCGAAGGAGAGGGCTGCTCCACTTCGCGAGCTTGTCCAGCGACGCGACGGCCCGTGACACCACCACGTCCGTCGGACCCACCTCCTCGCGCACACTGCGGTCTTCAGCTCGACCCCGCACCACCGAGCACTCAATCCCGACGTCCTCGATCGCTTCACGGAGGAAGTCACTACGCCGAAGAAGAGGTTCGATCAGAACGACGTGAACATCGGGACGAGCCAGTGCCAACGGTATCCCGGGAAGCCCGGCCCCACTACCGACGTCCGCTACCCGCTCCCCCGCCTCGACCAACTCCCCGATCACGGCGCAATTCAGGATGTGCCGGTCCCAGATTCGGTCCACCTCGCGGGGACCCAGCAGTCCCCGCTCGACGCCCGCCCCTGCCAGGATCTCCGCCTACCGCCGCGCCGCGCCCAGCGCCGGACCGAAGACCTCGGCGGCGGCGTCGGGGGGCGGCGGTATCTCCGCGTGTTTCACGTGAAACATCCTCCGACTGACCGCGGTGAAACCACCTGACAGGACTCGCTCTGATCGACGAAGAACTACATCGATGTAACTCTCAGTCGGCGAGGATGACCACGCGCCGCGACGGCTCGACGCCCTCGCTCTCGCTGTGGACTCCGTCCACCGCGGCCACCGCATCGTGCACGATCTTGCGTTCGAACGGTGTCATCGGCGAGAGCTCCTCCCGGTCGCCCGTCTCCAGCACCCGCCGGGCGACCTTGTCTCCCAGCGCGGCCAGTTCATCACGCCGACGCCGACGCCACTGCGCGATGTCCAGCATGAGGCGGCTCCGCTCACCCGTCTTCTGGTGCACGGCCAACCGCGTCAGCTCCTGGAGCGCGTCGAGCACCTCGCCCTTGCGGCCGACGAGCTTGTTCAGATCTCCGCCGCCATCGATGCTCACGACGGCGCGGTCGCCCTCGACGTCGAGATCGATGTCCCCGTCGAAGTCCAGCAGATCCAGCAGTTCCTCCAGATAGTCGCCGGCGATCTCGCCTTCGGCAACCAGCCTGTCCTCAAGGTCCTCCACCGGCGCCTCGGCACCGTCGGTGCTCACCTCGGCTCCCTCGGTGCTCGTCCCAACTCCCTCGGTGGTGCCGGGCTCGTCGGCCGCTGCCAACACATCGGTCGTTCCCGCTGCGGTGCTTTCGGCGCCGCTGTCGATCTCAGTCATGGAAATAGCCACCTCTCCTTTGTTCGCGGTCGCCCGCGCGTCAACGTTTCTTCTTCTTGGGCCGCGCGCCAGGTTTGGGGGTACGGTTCGCCGTCCCCCCCTGCGCTGCGGACTTGTTCGGGTTTCGGGGAGTTGATCCCGCCGTCGGCGTCGTCTTCTTCGCGCTCGCGGAATCTCCGGACGCGGACTCCGCTACGGGCTCGGCATCCTCGATCTCGGTGGTCGATTCGACGGACTCCGAGTCGGTCGTCGCCTTCTTCTTCCGGCTGGGCTTGGCTCCGGGTGCGGGGGCATTGGCTGCCCTGCGTTCGATCGCCTCGAGCTTCTTCTGCTCTTCTTCCTTCTCGATCTTGCCGAACACGTAGTGCTGCTGACCGAAGGTCCAGATGTTGTTGGCGAGCCAGTACATGATGATGGCCAGCGGCAGGAACGGACCGCCGACGACGACGCCGAGCGGGAACACATACAGCGCGAGCTTGTTCATCATCGCGGTCTGAGGGTTCGCGGCGGCTTCCGGACTCTGGCGTGCCACCGACGCGCGGCTGTTGAAGTAGGTCGCGATGCCGGCCAGGATCATGATCGGGACGCCGACGATGATCACCGACGTCCGGTTGAACTCGGTGAACGCGTCCAGGCCGTGCTGCTGGATCATCGTGGCACCCAGCGGTGCGCCGAACAGGTTCGCGTCCAGGAAGTGCTGGACGTCCGTGGCACTGAAGAAGTAGTTGCCCAGCTGCCTGTTCTCCTCCACCGACAAGCCCAGACGACCGATGCCGGTCTGGGTCCGGTTGAAGGACATCAGCGTGTGATAGAGCCCGAGGAACACAGGCACCTGGGCCAGCATCGGCAGGCATCCCAGAATCGGGTTGAAGCCGTGTTCGCGCTGGAGCTTCTGCATCTCCAGGGCCATCCGCTGCCGGTCCTTGCCGTACTTCTTCTGCAGCGCCTTGATCTGCGGCTGGAGTTCCTGCATCTGCCGCGTCGTCCGGATCTGCTTGACGAACGGCTTGTAGAGGATGGCGCGCAGCGTGAACACCAGGAACATCACCGACAGGGCCCAGGCGAAGAAGTTGGTGGGGCCGAGGAGGAAGGCGAACGCCTTGTACCAGACCCACATGATCGCCGAGACCGGGTAGTAGATGAAGTCCAGGCTCATCCAGTTAAACGACACTCGTGTGACTCTTCCCTTGCTGAACCGGGGCTACCCGGTGATCGGCAGTGTCGCAGACTTCGGCGGCGCACGATGCTCCGTCGGCTGTTGCGTCACTGTGACTGGTCCGTTCCGGGATGGGATCCCACCCTCCGCGATGCCATGGGCCGCACTTGAGGAGTCGGATCAGGGCGAGCCAGCTGCCCCGGAAGAACCCGAACTCGGTCAGCGCGTCGACGGCGTACTGGCTGCATGTCGGAGTGAACCGACAGGTGGGAAGTCGCAATGGCGAAATGGTGTGGCGGTAGAGCTGGATGACGTAGACGACGGCACGGACCACCGCCGAGCGACCACTCATGACGGCGCCCCGTTTCGTGCGGTGATGGTGCGGGCGTGGATCCGATCCAGCGCGGTGTGCAGTTCCTGTTCGAAGCGCTGTGTTCCCGCATCGCGGCTGCGCGGCAGCGCACGGATCACCACACGATCGCGAGAATCGAGCCGTTCCAGAATCCCCCGTGCCGCGTGACGAAGTCGGCGGGAGACACGGTGGCGCACCACGGCATTGCCGACGGCTTTGGAGACGATCAATCCGACCCTGGGTCCGGGCGCACCGGTCTCGTCGGAACGAAGCGTGTACAACACGAGGTCGGGCTGGGCCGCCCGCGTCCCTCGACTGACTGTGGCACCGAACTCGGTCGACCGGGTCATCCGGTACTGCGCCGGAAGCACCGCGTCAGACCTGACCGGGTCACGCAGTCAGTGAACGACGGCCCTTTGCGCGACGAGCCGTGACGATCGCACGACCGGCGCGGGTACGCATCCGCAGACGGAAGCCGTGCACCTTCGCGCGGCGACGGTTGTTCGGCTGAAAAGTCCGCTTGCCCTTGGCCACGGCTGTCACTCCTTGTTGCGTGTGGCCGCCATATCCACACCCGCCATGACTGCTCATGGCAGGCGCGACACAGTCGGCCGTTGTTAAGCTCGATCGGTCTTGCGCTTCTTAGCCGGCGCGGTCCCCGGCCGGGGCCGGTCGCAGCCGTATCGCCACGTGCGGGCGACTGCTCGAGGGTACTGACGAGAATTGGTTGGGTCAAACCTGCTCACGGTGCCTCACAACCCGCGCTCCGGGTGGTTCCGCCGCACGTCAGGAACATCACAGAAACCACAACCGTCACGTCCGTCTGGAACGATTGCGCTGTCGCGGATTTGGGGTCCCGGATTGTTGTAGAACTGTTGGCACTCGGAGAGAAAACTGTTAGCTTCTGGCAGGTGCCGATTCCACGCCGGATCGGTGCGAGACAACGAAGCGAGGACACCCGGACCTCGCCGCGAGCCCACGGACATCGTGATGAGCTCCGGCAGCGAGGTGTTCCCGTCGGTAGACAACCAAACGGCGGCGAGTTTCCTCTTTCCACAACCTGTGGATAACCTTGTGGACAGTTCGTTTCCGTTCTTTGTGGCGGTCCCCACCAGGGACCTTCGAGGGGGTAG